>NZ_QHJF01000029.1 GCF_003259225.1 Marinomonas arctica
CTGAAGCCTTGTCCGTGTCAGCGAGGGCGTATATTAAGGATCTACAGATTTTGTGCAACCTTTTTTTAAAGATATTTTAAAAAAATTAACCAATACCTAATTAAAGAAGAAGGCGCCTGAGCGCCTTCTTCTTTAATTGCTGTATCATACCGTCATTACAGTACGAACAAGTGGTGTTTTTTCTTGCCCAGCTTCACAAGGAAGTATTTTCCAAAGTAACCATTTGTGGCTGTAAAGATATCTGCTGCAGCCATGTTGTCGTTTAATCCTTTTGCAACACCATTAACAAAAACAGAGTCACGCTGAAGTGCATCTTTCACTTGCTTCCCAGTCGCAGCTAACCCGGCATCCGCCATCAAACTAGTAAGTGGCGTTTCAGAAAGGTTGATTCCTGCTAACGAGCTGCTTGGCAGACCATCAAGCTGAATTTGCTCTAGATCTTTTTCACTTAACTGATCCGCCTCACCGCTGAATAAAGCATTAGTAATACGCTCAGCAGCTTGCAATCCATCTTCACCGTGTACTAGGCGAGTCGCTTCACGAGCTAAAATCAATTGACCTTGTGGTTTCCCTGCACTCTCTTGATCCGTTTTTTCGATTGCTGCAATTTCTTCAAGACTTAAAAATGTGAAAAACTTTAAAAATTTATACACATCCGCATCGGCTGTGTTTAGCCAAAACTGATAAAAAGCATACTGACTGGTTTTGGATGCATCTAACCACACCGCGCCAGATTCTGTTTTACCAAACTTTGTACCATCAGATTTTGTTACCAAAGGAACCGTCAAACCAAAGGTTTGCGATTGATTTTGACGACGAGATAAATCAATACCACCAACAATGTTTCCCCACTGATCGCTTCCACCAATCTGAAGAGTACAGCCATAAACTCGATTTAGCTCCGCAAAATCCATCCCTTGCAATAGAGCATAGGAAAACTCTGTAAAAGAAATCCCAGCGCCTTCTCTATTTAAGCGTTGCTGTACTGACTCTTTATTGATCATGGCATTGACTGAAAAGTGTTTGCCTATATCGCGCAGAAAGTCCAACACACTCATCTCGCCAGCCCAGTCGAGATTATTTACCACGCGCGCGGGATTCGATACGTTGTCAAACTTTATGAACTGACTAACCTGACCACGAATTTTTTCAGCCCAGCCAGCAACGACATCTGCCGTATTTAATTGGCGTTCAGCGGCTTTAAAACTGGGGTCACCAATGAGGCCTGTGGCACCACCAACTAATGCTATAGGGTTATGGCCAGCGTCTTGAAAGCGTTTCAATACCAAGAGTGGCACAAGATGCCCCAGATGCAGACTATCTGCCGTTGGATCAAAACCACAATAAAGAGTACGACTTTCGCCATCAAGATGTTTTTTTAACTCATCTTCTGCCGTCATTTGGGCAATAAGCCCACGAGCTTGCAAGTCATTTAAGAGGTCTTTACTGCTTACAGTCATTATTTTGATCCATATCTTAGTGAGTTTATCTTAATTTAAGCATTCAATTATAAAAGTAATGTTGGTAGGATTATAAGGGCTTATTGAAGATTTTTTGGGTGCACATTTTGACAAAATTATTACCAGCAAAACATTTACTCTCAATCGCTATGGTAAGTGCCTTTCTAGCCGTAGTGTTAGTCGCACTTCCTGATGGTGATAGTGAAGATAAAAACAGCATATCACTTGAAGCAAACTTTGAAGTGATAGATCAGTCACAGCTTATGCTGCAGGACTTACGACAGCTTGCGCCTACAGCAAACACCGCGGCGCAAAATGCTTTATTCTCTACTAATGATATAAATGTAGATAAAGCTTATAAAGATACAACTGATATAAATACAGATAAAGCAGTACCAGTAACAGCAGTAACGACGACAACCATACACGATATACCAGCACCAAAAGCCTTAGTTCAAAAAAGCGCCCCTCCTACCTTTAAAGAACAAACAGTCGAAGTAAAGCCAGGCGACTCGCTATCAAAGTTATTATCAGCTAAAGGCATCTCGGCACAAGATATCCATAAAGTATCCGTGGCAGATACAAAACAAAAAACATTACTTCAAATGAGGCCAGGCCAAACCCTCCAATTTACAACCAACAACGCTTCCGGAGAGCTATCAAGCTTAACAATCGTACTCAATCGCTTAGATAGTGTTACGTTTGACCGCGTTGGTGATGAATTTAACAGAAAAGAAACATCACGCACGCCAGAAGTAACTCAGGCATATAAAGAAGCTGAAATAAACGACTCTCTATTCGTTGATGGACTGAAGTCAGGAATAGACCAATCACTTCTTATAGAGCTAGCCAACATATTTGGTTGGGATATCGATTTTGCCTTAGATATCCGCAAAGGCGACAGCCTCAGTGTTTTATACGAAGAACAGCTATTAGATGGTGAAAAAATCGGAAATGGTAACATTATTGCCGCTCAATTCATTAACAATGGCCGCACTTATCAAGCTATCCGATACTCAACCGAAAAAGGTTCAAGCTACTACTCTCCTGATGGGCTTGCAATGCGAAAAGCTTTCATCCGAACGCCTGTTGACTTTACGAGGATCTCTTCGAAATTTAACCCAAACAGATTACACCCAGTATTCAAAACCACAATGCCTCACAGAGGCGTAGACTACGCTGCGGCCAGCGGCACCCCAGTAAAAGCGGCTGGCGATGGAAAAATATCCTTCGCAGGTAAACAAAATGGTTATGGTAACGTTGTGATTATTGATCATGGTAGAGGATACCAAACTCTGTACGCACACCTAAGAGGATTCGCTAAAGGCACTAAGCGTGGCGCCAGAGTACAACAAGGAAAAGTTATCGCTTACGTCGGACAAACTGGCTGGGCAACAGGCCCCCATTTGCATTATGAATTTAGAATTAACGGCACTCACAAAAATCCGATTACCGTTAAATTGCCTAATGACGAGCCAATGCCCAAAAACGACCTGAAGAATTTTTTGCCTTATGCGAAGCAAGTAGTGGCAACACTCGCAAATTCTCACTCTCCTGAATTTGCGCAAAAGCTTGCATCACTCAATAAAAATTAAGCAACCCAAACAGTAAAACAAAAAAAGCAGCCAAATGGCTGCTTTTTTCTTACAAAACAGTGCTATTAGATAGCGCCATTAACGAATTCAATCAATTGAGATTTAGAGACCGCACCCACTTTAGTTGCAACCACTTCACCACCTTTAATAACAAGCAACGTAGGGATACCACGTACATTGTATTTAGGTGCTGTTTCTTGGTTTTCATCAACGTTAAGTTTTACAACCTTAACTTTACCAGCGTATTCAGCCGCAACATCTTCCAAAACTGGCGCAATCATTTTACAAGGACCACACCATGGTGCCCAAAAATCAACGATAACTGGGATATCAGAATTAAGCACTTCTTCTGCAAACTGAGCATCAGTGATTTGGATTGTATTTTCACTCATAATAATTCCTTAAAATTCTATTTTTAACCATTGAATAAAGCTAGTGTATCACTAAATGATGGGGGTAAAAACGAGTTCTCATCAATTATAGCAATAGAAAAATACTATAATAATAAAGACCGAATAACGGTTGGCAGCTCAAGCAACGAATGTATTTCCGCGTGCGAACGCGCTCCCCACTCGTCAGACCAACGCTGCGCACCATGTCGATTGAACCAAACACTTCTTGCTCCAGCATTTGACGCACCAAAAACATCATCTGTTGGATGGTCCCCAACATGAATAATCTCAGACACATCGACCCCAGCTTTCTTAGCCGCAATCAGAAAAACATTGGCGTCAGGCTTAGCAACACCAACTTCATCAGCCCTCACCGCAAAACTAAAATACTGTCCCAAACCAACGTAAGGATGGAATACATCTGCATTACCATTGGTAATAACGGCCAACGCATAATCTTGACCCAATGCCTCCAACACGTCGACAACATGGGGGTAGAGATCCACTTTTTGACGCCATTCACAAAAATGCGCCAGCGCTGCACCAGCAACCGACTCAGCTTCCTCTGATGGCAGCCCAAATTGTTTTAACGCAAGCTTATAGACTGCCAATCGTACAGCCGTCAAATTAAAGGCTATCTCTGGCTTTAGAGATAAAACGTTATTTTTTAACGCTTCTCGCGCAGCAACAGAATATTGCTGAGAAAAACCAGGGAAACGCTCTTCAAACCAAGATTCCATGGCATATTCCGCTCGCATTATGACGGGCGCGACGTCCCAAAGAGTATTGTCGAGATCAAAAGTAATCAACACACTCACGGCAACAGCCTTAACAAAATGGCACTCAATAAGTCAGCAACGTATTGAAGAAACAAAGCCCCCTTATCTTTATCAAAAGCAGATTTACTTTCTGCTCCCAACACAAGGACACCACATTTTTTTATCGCACCACTTTCTCGTGATAGCAAAGGCAAAACGGCTACTGAGCGAATTGATGTAGCGCCATCCGGAAAAAGAAGGCTCATCTCGTTATCTGGCAACGTACCACAGAAACACTCAGTGAAACCGGAAGTGTGAGACAAAGACACCTCACCTTCTTCCAGTTTATAAGACCGAACCGCATTATCAGGAAACGCACCATACAAAATTAAGGCATGATGAGACACGTCAAAATCTTCTCTCACCATATCATCAATAATGACAGCAAGATCATCCAAAGAACTGCATGTGAGACCAGCTAATACTAGGCGACGACTTTTTTGCATAGTTGATTCGTTTTCACGAGCCACTTCAACCAAACGTTCAAATTGAGCGCGATAATCAGCCGTTGACTTACGCAGTAAATTGACCTGATATTCTAATAAAGAAATCACCTTGCCATTCACTGGATGAGGAAGCGTTAGGCTCTCCAACAAATCAGCATTCCGGATAAAGAACTCCGGTGTGTTTGACAGATATTGAATAACCTCTTCTTCGCTCATAACCCCTCTTATAGGTATATTTGACCTTCAAATACTTTTTCAGCAGGACCTGTCATAAGAATAGGCGAACCGTCACCTTGCCATTCAATATGCAAATCACCACCTCGCAAATGCGCAGTCACTTTAGGTGACAGCCATCCTTGCTTAATACCCGCAACAACCGCTGCACAAGCTCCTGTACCACAAGCTTGAGTCTCACCGACACCACGCTCATAAACTCGTAGCTTAATTTCGTCAGGGCTAATAACCTGCATAAACCCCACGTTCACCTTTCTGGGAAAACGCTCATGACACTCAATCAGGGCCCCAACCGTCGCCACTTCATCATCAATCAACTGGTCGACCTTAATGACGGCATGAGGGTTACCAACAGACACTGGCGTCATAAAATACTCAACGTCTCCAGCCATAATGCTATAAAGCGCATCAGAAGGCTCCGCAGTAAATGGCAAGTCATTTGGATCAAAACTTGGCGCCCCCATATCGACTGTGACCAAGCCTCCGTCCAAAACACGCAATTGAATTGCGCCGCGTTTTGTTTCGACGTTGATAATACGTTTATTCGTTAGCTCTCTGTCCAAAACAAATTTAGCAAAACAGCGAGCACCGTTGCCACAATGCTCAACTTCACTGCCATCCGAATTATAAATGCGGTAACGAAAATCCATATCAGGATTGGTTGGCGGCTCGACGACCAAAAGCTGATCAAAACCAATCCCCCAGTTACGGTCACTCAATTTCTCGATTTGCTGTTTATTAAAAAACACCTTACGAGACACTGCATCAACGACCACAAAATCGTTTCCTAGTCCGTGCATTTTGGTAAATTTTAACAACATGACGGACTCCTTAGTCTGGCAAAATTTGCTCACCAGCTAACTGATGTTCAATCGTTTCACGAGCACGAATCAAATAGGTTTTATCGCCATCTACCATCACTTCCGCAGCACGATTACGGCTATTGTAGTTTGATGCCATGGTAAAGCCATAAGCCCCAGCTGAACGAACCGCCAAAAGATCACCCGCTTGAATATCAAGTTCACGATCCTTACCTAAAAAATCGCCAGTCTCACAAATAGGGCCAACAAGATCATAACTGCGCTTACCTTCAGGCGTCGGCAATAAAGAGACAGGGACGATATTCATCCAAGCACCGTATAGAGATGGACGAATCAAATCGTTCATTGCACCATCAATAATGGCAAAATTTTTGTGCGGCGTGCATTTTAAAAACTCAACTTGCGTTAATAAAACACCTGCATTGGCGGCAATAGAACGGCCAGGCTCAAACGCCAGTTCAAAATTTTTACCTTTTACTTTTTCAAGTAGCAGCTTCGCATAATCAGCAGGCTCTGGCGGCACTTCATCACGATAACGAACGCCTAATCCTCCCCCTAGATCGAGATGTTTAATAGTAATACCAGCGTCCGCCAATTCATCCACCAAACCAATTAAACGATCAAATGTATCCAGAAAAGGTTTGAGTTCTGTCAATTGAGAACCAATGTGACAATCAACCCCCATCACATTTAAATGGGGTAATTGATGAGCAATTTTATAGATACGCACCGCGTCTTTGATATCGATACCGAACTTATTTTCTTTCAAGCCTGTTGAAATATAAGGGTGTGTTTTCGCATCCACGTCTGGGTTAACGCGCAAAGAGACAGGTGCCACTTTCCCCATTTCACCAGCGACTTGATCTAATCGGTATAGCTCCGCCTCGGACTCAACATTGAAGCAATGAATACCAACTTCTAGAGCTCTACGCATTTCAACCGCTTGTTTACCTAAGCCAGAAAACATGATTTTCGAAGGCTCACCGCCCGCTTTTAACACACGCTCAAGTTCACCGATAGAAACAATATCAAAGCCAGACCCTAAACGAGCCAATACATTCAAAATCGCAATATTTGAACAGGCTTTTACGGCATAGCAAATCAAAGTCGGATGTGACGCAAAGGCATCAGCATACGCTTTATAATGACGCTCAAACGTGGCACGAGAATACACGTAACAAGGTGTACCATACTGACTAGCAATATCTGACAACGCAACATTCTCTGCATGCAGAGTCTGACCTGAATAATTAAAAAAATCCAATGGGGAATCCTCAGTTACAAAGACGACTCTTGTTTTGCATCAGTCATGTCATTCGGCAAATAAAGCGCACCCTTATTTCCACAAGCCGTAAGAAAAACAGCCAAAACACATACAGAAAGCAACTTAAACATCGTCTTATCTCTTCTATTTTCGATTATCACAGTATACCTTGCAGCCAGTTCGTTTCCCAACCCCAGTAAGCCAATTACATGGATATTCTTTTCTCAATATTTTTACAAATGGTAATGACCTTGTGGTTGAATTTGCTATATTTTTAGCACAAGCTACATAGATGTCGACATTCCATGGACTCAATTATCGTCAATCATAGTAAGAAGCACCTTTTAAGAAGTCTAATGAAACAAAAATTTGCGCCATGGGCGGCGGCACTGATTAGTGCTATCGCAATACACGTACTGGTCATTGAACTATCAAATAGTCAGGACTGGTTCAAAACAAACGCCCAACCATTGACACTAGAGCTACAGCTACTGCCAACACAAGCACCTCCTCTTGAGACGCCGTCCGTTACAACACCATCCGATGTCATGAGTTCAAACGAACAAGATTTACCTATGACTGTTGAACCAAAACCATCAGAAAAAGTATTACAACCAGAGACTACAGCACTGACGGAATCGGTAAAAAAGATAGAATCCACAGAAAAAACACCGCCTCTGGCAACTGTTACGGCAGAAGCAATAAGTGGAAAAGCGCTCAGCGAAAAGAATCACTCATTTGATCCCGAAGAGATCGTCAGCGACATTGATCAAACACAAGCGCTTTCAGAAAACACTCAGCGCAGCAATGATCTAAGTTCTACGCCTCTCGATGCTTCCTCATTAGGATCTGATAGACCAGCGCTTCTTGACTTATCAAACATATCTTTACCCTCCAATATAAAGGACGAAACCTTAACGAAGATTTTTTCTGAAGAGCTCAGAGACAAAATAGCAGAATCTAAAAAAGCACAAAAAGAGTACCTGAAAGGCTTAACTAAAGAAGTTGACTACCCAATCACAGAGGATGCCGATGGGACGCGTTATGCCAACATAAAAGGCGTATGCTGGCGACTACCGAAAGAAGGCAGCACAGAAGGATGGGCCATTGTTTTTGATGGTTGTGGCATAGACTCGAAACTGTTTCATTTTGAACTAAACATTTCACCCAAGATACTCACCAACGAGTTGCTTGGTCCTGACTCCCCCTTCAATATAGATCAAGCCATGAAATAAGCGTAGGCAACCAATTAACGTTTTCCTTAAAGGCGAACAAGCCTCTTTTGATAACAAGACCCATCCTAGAAATTAAAAAACCTTGGCCAACTAAATAGTCAATAGCAACCAAGGTTTTTTGATTAAACAACTAACTCAACGCGTTGGAATGATGCTCTAGATGCTCATCAATGAAGCTGGCGATGAAAAAGTAGCTGTGGTCATAACCCGGTTGACGGCGTAGGGTAATTGGGTACCCCACTTTTTCACAGGCCGCTTCTAGGGCTTCTGGTTTGAGTTGTTCCACTAAGAAGTTATCCGCTTCACCTTGATCGATAAACAAAGGTAAGCGTTCACTTGCCTTCCCGACTTGGCTTTCTATTAGGTAAGTGGCATCCCATTCGTTCCAAGCGTCTTTGTCTTCCCCCAAGTATCCGGTAAAGGCTTTTTGCCCCCAAGGACACTTGGTTGGGTTAACAATGGGCGCAAAGGCCGAGACAGATTGATACTTACCTGGGTTCTTCAATGCACAAATCAAGGCGCCATGCCCGCCCATTGAGTGACCAGAAATAGAACGCTTATCTGTGACTGGAAAGTTCGTTTCTATCAAATGCGGCAGTTCTTGCACTACGTAATCGTACATGTGATAGGTGTTCGAATAAGGTTCCATCGTGGCGTTGACATAAAAGCCCGCCCCCGAACCGAAGTCGTAGCTTTCATGTTCATTCGGATAGTCTGTGCCGCGTGGGCTAGTGTCTGGACAAACAATCGCTAAACCTAACTCAGCCGCTTTACGAAAAGCGCCCGCTTTTTGGATGAAGTTTTCGTCGGTGCACGTCAGGCCGGATAACCAATACAAAACAGGGACGTTTTGCGTTTCAGCTTGTGGTGGCAGGTAAATAGCAAACGTCATGTCGCCTTTTACGGATAAGCTTTCATGTTTATAACGCTTTAGCCAACCACCAAAGCTTTTGGTACTGGATAACAATTCCATCGCTGTCTCCTTTGCTGTGTTAAAAAAGCCCGCTTAGCGGGCTTATCAAAACGGTGTGCTCACGGTTACTTATCAAAAAGAATGACAGTACGAATACTTTCGCCTTTATGCATCAAATCAAACGCTTCGTTGATACGCTCAAGCGGCATGGTGTGCGTCACGAATGGGTCAATTTCGATCTTGCCATTCATGTAGTCTTCTACGTAACCTGGCAATTGACTGCGACCTTTTACGCCACCAAAAGCAGAACCCTTCCAGACTCGACCAGTGACCAACTGGAATGGGCGCGTGGAGATTTCTTGACCAGCACCGGCCACACCGATGATGATGGATTCACCCCAACCTTTATGACAGCACTCAAGCGCTTGACGCATCACTTGTACGTTACCGATACACTCGAACGAGTAATCTACACCGCCGTCGGTCATATCAACGATCACTTGCTGAATGGGCGCATCGAATGTTTTCGGATTGATACAATCGGTCGCACCGAATTGTTTCGCCATTTCGAATTTAGACTCATTAATATCGATCGCGATAATGCGCGACGCGCCTGCCATGCGAGCGCCTTGGATAACCGACAAACCAATGCCGCCTAAACCAAAAACAGCCACCGTGGCGCCCTCTTCCACTTTCGCCGTGTTTAGTACAGCGCCGATACCGGTCGTGATACCACAACCTAACAAGCAGACTTTTTCTAACGGTGCATCAACGTGGATTTTCGCCAACGAAATTTCAGGAACCACACTGTACTCAGAGAAAGTAGAGGTACCCATATAGTGATAAATTGGCTCACCATTGATGCTGAAACGGCTAGTGCCATCTGGCATTAGGCCTTTTCCTTGAGTCACACGAACCGCTTGACAAAGGTTAGTCTTGCCAGACTTACAGAACTTACACTCGCCACATTCAGCTGTGTAGAGTGGAATAACGTGATCGCCCACTTTAAGCGTGGTAACCCCTTCGCCTACGGCTTCAACCACACCCGCCCCTTCGTGACCAAGAATGGCAGGAAAAATACCTTCCGGATCTTCACCCGACAAAGTGAACGCGTCAGTGTGACACACGCCCGTTGCCACCATGCGCACAAGCACTTCGCCTTTTTGCGGATCTTGAACGTCCACTTCTTCAATTTTCAGTGGTTGGCCTGGGCCCCAAGCAACAGCAGCTTTACATTTCATAGCGCACTCCAAAGTGTGTTTAGATTCATTTTCGATACCACCAGTGTAGACGCAAATGATTACAAGGATAATGCTCGATTTGGAAAATGATTCTTGCCATACAGCAACAATCATTTCAAAATAGTCTTTTTAAGTTATAATGTAACAAAATAAGCAGAGGATTTTTCCATCTCAAGGGGCAAATTATGAAAAATTGGGAAGCCATGGAGGCCTTTATTGAAGTAGTTCGGCAAGGTAGCTTTTCCGCCGCGGCGACGAAACTGAGTGTATCGACGTCACACATCAGTCGCTTGATCACGCAACTTGAAGCGGAGCTAGGCACGACATTGCTATTTCGCACCACAAGACGCATCCGTTTAAGCGACGCGGGTGAACTGTATTATCAACACTGTCGTGGTTTACCCGAAGCGTTAAGCAGCGCTGAAGAAATGATTTCAACCTTAAATCAAGCACCAATAGGTTCTTTTAAAATGACCTGCGCCACCACCTTTGGTGAACGCTACATAGCGCCTTTGATGAACGATTTTTTATTGCATCACCCAAAGATAGAGCTGGATTTTCATCTCACTAACCGCTCAGTAGATTTAATAGAAGAAGGTTATGATCTGGCGATTCGCATGGGCGCCATGAAAGATTCCAGCCATTTATCACGGCGATTATGTGACAGAGAGGAATACCTTTGTGCATCAAGAGAATACATCGACCAACACGGCATGCCACATACATTAGCGGAATTAAACAAACACAGCTGCTTAATTGGCTCCAAAAGTCATTGGCTATTTCAACAAGATGGGCAACGTAAAGAAATGAAGGTCGCCAGCCAATGGCGCAGTAACTCTGGCCCCGCTTTACTGGATGCCGTACGTAAAGGCTTGGGGATCGCACAATTACCAGACTATTACGTCGTCGACGATCTCGCCACAGGTAAGCTTGTCCCCTTATTAACCCAATACCAATATCCGTATAGCGGCGTTTGGCTGGTTTATCCCAAGGTACGTCAACCCTCACCAAAGCTGCAAAGTATTTGCGATTATTTGATTGAACGTTTTAAACAAGATCCGCCCTTTGCCAAATAGATCAGTGAGGTTTCAATCTGCCTGCTTGCTATGTTTAAATACCAAGGAAACGCACCATCAAACATCATTAAGCGAAGCCCATGTTTTCACAACAAGATCTCGTCCAAGTTGCTCGTCAGACCATGCCATTTGGCAAATACCAAGGTCGAGTTTTAATCGATCTACCTGAAGCCTATTTACTCTGGTTTGCTCACGAAGGTTGGCCGAATGGTAATCTAGGGCAATGGTTACAATTAGCGCTAGAAATTAAAATCAATGGCCTAGAAAAGTTGGTCGACCCACTGCGTAAACCAACCGAGGAAAAGCCAAACGAACCGAAAGTTCGTATTCGCTTTGATGACTAGTCTGCCCTAAAAGAGGCATTAGGATAAACATAGAACAGCACTCCCTGTTCTTGTTTATCTAAGACAAATCCAGCGCGTTCAGCGACTTTTATCGATGCCATATTACCAATTTTCACTTGCGCCACCAGCGGCTCCTTAAAGTACAGCACCAATTTGGACAGCATGCGGTGAGCAACGCCTTTTCCGCGCGCTTCTGGTGCAACCGTCCAAGACAATTCCCAAACACCTGCCATTCGATCTGCTCGACAAGTGCCCACCGCGACACCATTGACTTCGGCTATCCACAAGCGCCTTTTTGACAGGTCACTTAACGAAGACTCAAGCCAAACAAGATGCGATGCAAGCGTCACTTCATCGGTATTATGAGAGGCTTGGCGGGTGTCTGGATCATTACGCCACAGCAACAAAAGATCGGCATCGGCCATCTCAACAGGTCGTAAACTTAATGAATCTGTCATTTCAAACCTTTCGCTCATCTAGTGCCTATTTAAACACGCAGTATACACGGTTGTTTAACGATCCAAACACACTCGATTAAGGTACAAAAATTGCTTTATTTTTGAACTTAAAAACAAAGGATATACACCCAATGGACATCAGAATCGATGACTTATCCGGCCCAGAAGTCAAACAAATACTCACCGAACATCTTAAAGACATGTTCACCGCATCACCGCCTGAATGCGTTTTTGCATTAGATTTAGACGGATTAAAAAAACCAAACATTACCTTTTGGACGGTTTGGGAAGACCGCCAATTACTTGGCTGTGGCGCCCTAAAAATTCTGGACAAAACACACGGCGAAATTAAATCCATGCGCACCACGGGCGCCGCCCGCAATAAAGGCGTTGCTTCGACTCTGCTCCGCCATATTCTTGATACCGCCAAACAAAGAGGACTCAATACAATCAGCCTAGAAACCGGCTCGCAAGACTTCTTCGCACCAGCAAGAAAGCTCTATGCGAAACATGATTTTACGGAATGCGGCCCCTTTTCCGACTACAAACTTGATCCTCATAGTGTGTTTATGAGCAGAGAACTTTAAAAAATAAGCCAACACAGTTCCAACGTTTATTTTGCCCAACTGTGCATTACGACTGATAAATAACAGCGTTAGACTTTATGGATTCAAGATAAAAACTAAAGGACACAGAATGAAAACAATCGGCATTATTGGCGGAATGAGTTGGGAGTCGTCGGCTCTGTATTACAAAAACATCAACGAGTTGACCAAACAAAAACTCGGCGGCCTGCATTCCGCTAAGATTGTTTTATCGAGTGTCGATTTTGCTGAAATTGAGCGTTTGCAACATCAAGGCGATTGGCTGCAGTTAGGAGAAATACTCGCGGCAGAAGCCAAACGCTTGGAACAAGCTCAGGTTGATTTCATTCTTATTGCGACTAACACCATGCACAAGGTCGCTGATGTTGTTCAAAATGCGGTGAAAATTCCTTTATTGCATATTGCCGATGCCACCGCTAAGGAACTCGTTAAACAAAAACATCAAAAAGTTGGCTTTATCGGAACTCGCTATTCGATGGAAGAAGACTTTTATATTAAGCGATTAGAAGAGCAATATGGTTTAGAGGTAATCACGCCATCAGAGCAAGACAGGGACGACATACATAGAATTATTTACGAAGAATTATGCCTGGGGAAAATTCTTCCTGAATCCAGAGAAATCTATATCGACATCGTTAATCAACTTCAAGCAGCCGGAGCAGAAGCCGTCATCGAAGGCTGCACAGAAATCACCCTACTGCTCAAGCAAAAGCATGTTACCGTGCCTTTGTTTGATACCACTTATATTCACGCTAAAGCCGCTGTGGATGAAGCGTTAAAGACTCTATTTTGAATAAAAAAAAGCCAGCGCGGACGCTGGCTGTTTTTCATTATTTGGAAAGGGAAACAACCAAATAAAGAAATCTTTTTATTCTGTCCTAGACGCCACCATGAGTTAACTTAGCCGGATCAAGCAGAGCCAATAATTCATCTCGACTTAAATCCGTTGCTTCTTCGGCCACATCCACCACTGGACGACCTTCTTTATAGGCTTTTTTGGCGATTTCAGCGGCTTTGGCATAACCAATGATGGGATTAAGAGCCGTGACTAAAATGGGGTTACGATGCAGTGCTTGGTTCAATTTATCTTCATTCACACTGAGCGTTGCAATGGCGTTGTCGGCTAAAAGCTGTCCGCTGTTTGCCAGTAGTTTAATACTGTTTAGCAGGTTCTTAGCAATCATGGGCAACATGACGTTTAATTCAAAATTCCCCGATTGTCCGCCGATAGTAATCGCCGCGTCGTTACCAATCACTTGTGCGGCTACCATGGCCGTGGCTTCTGGTATCACCGGATTCACCTTACCCGGCATAATAGACGAACCTGGCTGCAAGGCTTGTAATGTAATTTCACCTAACCCTGCCAATGGCCCAGAGTTCATCCAACGAAGATCATTGGCAATTTTCATATAAGTGACTGCCACAGCCTTTAATTGACCAGACAAAGCCACCGCCGTGTCCTGAGAGCCTATCAGGGCAAAAAAGTTTTTCCCAGGTACAAACGTCACCTTGGTTAGATCAGACAGCTCTTTAGCAAAAGTAATGGCAAACTCTGGATGAGCATTTATGCCAGTACCAACGGCGGTTCCGCCCTGAGCAAGTTGGGTGGTTTTATTTTCTAAGTAGGTTAAGTTGTCGATGTTGTCTTGCAACTGCGCCGCCCACGCGTGGAAAGTTTGATCCAATCGCACTGGCATCGCATCCATCAAATGAGTGCGTCCCGTTTTTGTGTAGCCAGCAAGCGAATCGCCTTTTTCAAGAATGGCATTTTTTAAATGTTCCAACGCAGGCAACAAATGCCCCGTCAATTCCAACGTAGCGCTCACATGAATCGCACTAGGGATTACGTCGTTGCTACTCTGACCATAGTTCACATGATCATTAGGATTAACAGCCGAACCATGGTACGCACTCGCTAATGTAGCAATCACTTCGTTGGCATTCATGTTCGAGCTGGTGCCTGATCCCGTTTGAAAAACGTCAACCGGAAAATGCTGCATTAAATCATCGGCATTTAACAACTCATCGCAGGCCTGTTGAATCGCTTTAGACATCTCCGGCGTCAGACATTCAAGAGATTCGTTTGCCCTTGCCGCAGCCGCCTTAATTAAGATAAGAGAACGAATAAACGCCTCAGGTAATGGCTCACCGCTGATAGGAAAGTTATTAATCGCTCGCTGTGTTTGAGCGCCATAGAGAGCCTTCTCTGGGACCTCTAATTCCCCCATGCTGTCTTTTTCAATGCGCATACTCATTCTTTAATGTTGTCCTTGTTGTTCAAAAGAAGAAAGAAAGTAATGGCTCAAAATTCGTAAATTATGCTCCATCTTGAAGTAATTCTTGGCATCTTGATAGGTGACAATTAAATGCTTGAGATGTGATAAGGGCAAATACACCTTATCTAGACAAGTTTGACGCCAATGCGGCGCTACACTGGTATTGCAAACGGTATCGAGCAACACATTGAACACTCTCTGATATAACAAGGTGGCATCAGTGATGTTTAACCGTTCCGCATATTCTTCTGTTAGGTTTAAATAATGATAGAGCACTTCTGGGGAATCTGCACACTGGCCACCCTGAATGGTTTGCTCGAGTACTGAAAATGGCACTAAATAATGACTCATCACTTCGCCCTCTGAAAATGACACAACAAACAATATAAATGACAACTATTATCAATAATGTGCATGAAGACAAGATCTGTCAAGCTGTTGATAACGATTCTTATTAAATTTTACTATTTGTTGCGATTACTTGATTAAAATCAATCATTCTCAGGCTCATCCAAAAAATACAAAGGCGTAAAAAAACAAAAGCCCCTGCTACGTTATGCGTAACAGGGGCTATTTATCATCATTCGTTCAATACTTAGAGCGCTTCACTCTTAGTGGTGATGACCGCCTACACCGTGGGCATGACCATGAGCAATTTCATCATTGGTCGCTTCACGAGAAGCTACAATTTGAATATTAAAAGTCAGGTCTTTGCCAGACAATGGGTGATTCAAATCGACTGTAGCGTGTTTCAATCCAACTTTCACAACCGTCACTTGACGCATGCCTTTATCCGTTTGAACCATGGCAACCATTCCCGCTTTCCAGCGTTTCGCGCCTTGTAAATGTTTGACTGGCACTTGTTGCTGACGATCTTCATGGCGCTCACCATAAGCATCGGCACAAGCAACCGTTACTTCAAATTCATCACCAACTTCTTTGCCTTCCATCGCTTTTTCAAGTCCTGGAATAACATTACCATGGCCATGTAAATACGCCGCTGGCTCTTTACCCGCAGAGGTTTCGAGCAACTCTTCGCCATGACGCAAAGTATAGTGAAATTGAACGACTTGATTGTCTGCAATTGACATGCTGTTTCCTCATTCTAAAATTCGAGCATTAATTTATGGCGGCATTATAAGGGCAACAAGGCAACTTACCTAGACCCTTCACCAGACGGTTATTCACTAAAAGATAGAAAGCTCTAATGAATCCTCTGTAATAATGATATTTTTAACTAAGGCCGCAGCGGTTTTTTCAGAGGGTGAATGATTTAGCACATACACAGGATGCTGATCGAAATACTCTACAAGGGACTTTTCAAAGTCTGCGTGCAAAGATCCCAACGTAGAACGCAACATTTTTTCATTAAAGCTAGATCCCTCAACGTCAATTTGGGTGATTTTTGGCGCCACCAGATACAGACGATCCTCCTCAATACGTACCCCAGATTCAAACGATGGGTTCACTTTTGTGGTAACAGAAAATGTCTGGCCAAACGCTTTTAATGTGCCAGTCATGTTACTGGTCATATCCACCAAAACTAAACCACCATCGCGTTCGGTGAAATCAATGTCTGCCCCTGTCACCAGTAAATCTAAATTCAATGCATTGCCATTCAAAAGAAGCGTAATATGATTTTCTTGCTGTTCCGCTAACTGTTTTGCCACTTCTTTGTTCATATCGACTTCACTAATACTCAAGCTGTTACAACCGACTAAAAACAAAGACGTGGAGCACAAAGCAACAATCGCCAATCTACGAATTACTTTCATTCTTCTTTCTCCATGGTCGCCGCATTTGCATGGCGCCTTTCATACCAAAAATTCATAAAATCCTCTGTTACTTTTTGCTCAATTTCAACCGCTTCATCGGTTGGACAAAATAATGAAATACTAAAAACGTTGTAGCCTTCTGCGGTTGTCGTGATACGAACCCTTGGCTCAGGGCCAGATATTTTAATGTCTAAACGTTTCTCGATAAGACTGTTATAACGAATCGCAACCTCATGAAAATGCTCACTATACTGACGAATTTTATCCAAAATTTGCTCTTTAATGGTGAACAAATTGACATCATCAGAATGCCTAGAAATCGAAAAAGTATGCGTCACATAACGTCGCATATAGTTCAAATTCTGAACCGTATTCAATAATAAAACACTATTCGGAACCACGGTCGTACGCCCTGTATAGGTGTAACTCCCCCCTTTCAGGTCAACTTCAAACAATGTGGTCGACAACCAGTCACTGTCCGTCACTTCGCCCTCATAGTTTGCAATACGTATCCAGTCTCCAACTTGATACGGTCGCGTACTGGCTCGATAAAATGCGCCTACAATACAGGCAATAAACTCTTTCGTGGCTATCACCAACGCCACCATAAAGGCCGCAATGGAAATGGCAATATTTTGTAACTCAGATGACCAGATAAGCACCAAACCAACCACTAACAACAGGTTGAATATGTTATCAACCGTATTAATCCGTTGACGCTTCTTATCATGTTCAAGTTTTTGGTGGAGGCGAATCGCACGTTTCGTATAACGTCGAACGATGTAGGACAATAAAATCCAAGCAAACGTCAAAACAAACTCAACGTGATCCATTAAAATGGAGAAGTCTATCTGAGAAAAATCAACAGCCATAAAAGTGTTTCCTTTAGCAAGAACGCAACTTTAACAATCATTGCCTAAATCAACAAACAAAAGCACTAGACAAAGAAACAAATAATACTGTACATTTGTACAGTATTATTTTTCACGAGGTGGATCATGCCTGTCATTATCAAATATGTTGTAGAACGCGATGGAATAGAAAAAATGACTTTTACTTCAAGAGCCGAAGCCGATGCCTATGATAAATTGTTGGATACCGCCGAAGCTCTGTACGAGGTTTTAGATCAAAGCCAACTAGCCGGAGATCATGATAAGAAAGAAGCCTTATCCATGTATTTAGCCGAGCAAAAAGACCTGCTATTGGATATTTTAGGCAACAAAAAGAAAAGCACAGCGAAACCGAAAAAAACCAACCGCAAAGAAGCTAGCGCTCAACTTGATCTGAAAGAGTCGGTACCTAAAAAAACGCTGGAAGATCTGGTCATCGAACCTGACGAAGACGCGCTGTACGAGGAAGAGGACAGTAACGTTGTGTTTGATCACGATGACATCGTCGATTTTACGGAAAGTGATGCCGCATAATGCGGCATCTTAATGCTTCTTAGCTAAGACTTATGCGCCTGTTTCACAAGCCAATCAAAAAAAACATTCGCAGCATGATGCAGTTGTGCGCCAGACCGTCGTACTAAGTAAAAGGATTCGCTAGCTTCGACCGTTTGCCCAAATGGTGCGACCAATTTACCTTCGCTCAGCATCTCTTGCACCATAGAAGAACGGCCTAAAGCCACACCTTGGCCAAGTTCCGCCATGCGCAATGTCGACACTAACGTATCGAACTGCATCCCCATTGACGAGTCAACGTTATCCACGCCCATGATGTTCAGCCAGTAACCCCAACCTTCTTCGTAACCAATCACGTGCAATAGTGAATGATTCGCCAAATCCGTAGGTTCTCGCAAAGGCAATCGCGCCATCAACTCAGGAGAACACACCGGCACAAGATTGTCCCAAGTAAGCCGTTGAGAGATCAACCCAGGCCATTCACCATGCCCCCAGCGAATCTCCATATCCTCTTCATCGTCTAAGGCTTGCACCCAAATATTGCTCACATAACGAATGTCATAGTGAGGATAAGCGACACTGAAACTGGCAAGCTTAGGTGCCAACCAGTGGGAGAAAAACGACAAACTGCCGCAGACTTTGATGAGTTGCTTATCCTGTTGGGTAAAAATCTCATTCGTACCAACCGTCAAACGAGAAATCGCGTCTTTGACTACGGGAAAGTAAGAGCGCCCTTCTTCCGTTAAACTCAAGCCGCGCGGTAGACGTTTAAATAACGACACCCCCAAATGACTTTCCAGCAAACGAATTTGCTGACTCACCGCCCCTTGGGTTAAACATAATTCTTCCGCCGCATGAGTGAAATTAAGACATCGCGCCGATACTTCAAAGGTATGCAGCCAATTTAATGGAGGAAGGGATTTTTTATTCATGATAAATGCCCAATAAAGGAAAGCATCTTGGCCAGTGATTATGGCCAAGATTTGTCATCAAAACTAAAGCACTTGACCAAGAAAACGCTGTAGACGCGGATTGTCAGAACTAAAAAAGCGCTCAGGGCTTTCTTCAAACACTAACTCACCTTCTTCCATGAACACCACACGATCCGCTACTTCACGGGCAAAGCCCATTTCATGGGTCACCACCACCATGGTCATACCATCACGAGCGAGACTTTTCATCACGTCCAGCACTTCCCCAACCATTTCTGGATCAAGCGCGCTGGTCGGCTCATCAAACAACATAATCTTCGGATGCATAGCCAAGGCTCTCGCTATGGCAACACGTTGCTGCTGACCACCAGACAAATGCGACGGGTAATTATTCATGCGTTCCGCTAGACCTACTTTTTTGAGTAGCTCACGGCCTTCCTGCTCCGCGACAGCACGGGGCTTTTTCTTCACCTTGATGGGCGACAATGCCACGTTACCCAACGCTGTTTTATGTGGAAAAAGATTAAAGGACTGGAACACCATACCCACTTCTTCGCGCACCTTATTAATGTTGGTTTTTCTGTCTGTCAGGCTCACGTCGTCAATATGAATCGTGCCATCAGAAATGGTTTCCAACTGATTCAAGGTGCGCAAGAATGTCGACTTCCCCGAGCCACTTGGCCCAATAATCACTACGACTTCACCCCGATTAATATCGAGAGAAACGTTTTTTAAGGCATGGCAGCCATTTGGGTAAATCTTTTCAATATTACGAGCTTGAATGATGCTCTTATCGGTCCTATTAGTCACTGGCAGATAACCTCTTTTCAAGACGCTGAATGGCCCAAGACAAGGCGCCAGTTAACACTAAATACATCAGCGCCACGGCAAACCACACTTCAAATGGCGCAAACGTGGAACTCACAACTTCGCGACCAGCCTTGGTTAAATCGGTAATGGAAATAACCGACACCAAAGACGAGTCTTTGATCAGGTTAATAAATTGCCCAGCCATCGGCGGTAAAGTTCGTTTGAACGCCTGCGGCAAAATAACATTGACCATCGCCTGAACGTAATTCATCCCTAGACTTCGCGCGGCTTCCATTTGCCCAGGACTAATAGATTGAATACCAGAACGCACGATTTCAGCGATATAAGCGCCAGTAAACACCGATAACGCCGCCACACCGGCGGTAAAGCGGTCTAAATCCAATACCGTGCCGATAAAAAAATAAAAGATGAAAATCTGTACTAATAAGGGCGTACCACGAATCAGTTCAATATAAGTAATGGACAAATAACGCAACGCGGGGTTAGACGAAATTCGGGCCAGTCCTGCGAAGAGGCCAATCACCACAGCAAATACTAAAGACACCACAGACAACTGCAATGTCATCACCAGCCCCCACGTGAGCGGGCCAATATTCCAGTTTTCTACTTCGGCAAGTGGGTCACCTTCAAACACCAAGTCGCCATTACTCACCAGTAAGTTATCAAACTTTTTGATCACTAATGGATCATCACCGTAATCGGAAGTAACAATCAACTTTCCCTTTTCAATCGTTGCAGAACCATCAAAAGGCGATCGAACCGTTGTCGCTTCGGTGTTAATGATGTACTGCGGAATACGCTCCCAGCGCCAAGTGTAGTCAATACTTTTGCTGCCAGCATAAATGCCAAAGCCTAGTCCTATGATGATTAGAACAAAGACCGCTTTCCACAAAAGCAGATGAGATTGTTTTTCCATCAATGAGAAGTTCCCCGTCGTATTTTTTTAACTCAAAAAAACCTGTTCACAATGTCATGAGTGCAGTTGTAATGAAAAGATTGTCTCAAGTAAGAAGGTGCAAAAAGTGGCGCTATATTGCGCCACTTTAAGTGTGTTTTCCATGTTACTGAATGGTGCTCAACCAAGCATCACCTTCAAACCATTTTTGATAAATCTTGTCATAAGTACCATCACCTTTGATCTGAGCAAGGTAGTTATTCAAGAAATTCATAAAATCTGGATCGCCCTTACGAATCGCAAAACCCAGCGGTTCAAAAGTGAAGGATTCGTCTAAATGTAATACCTTACCCTTACTTTGCGCGGCGTAAATCGCGTTGTATGGCAAGTCATACACAAACGCATCGGCATTGCCATTTACCACTTCTAATGCGGCTTCAGATTCCGTTTCAAACAGATTCAACTTGGCTTTGCTCATGTATCTTTTTACGGCATAGTCAGACGTCGCGCCTAACTTTGTTGCAATAGTATATTTGGCATCATTGAGATCTCTGTAGCTGTTAACTTTTCCTTGCAACTTAGGACTCAACAAAATCGTTTGACCGACCACAATATAGGGATCGGTAAAGTTCACTTTCAAGTTACGCTCTGGCGTAATCGTCATACCTGAAATAATGATATCGCACTTGGCTGTTAATAACGCCGGAATGATGCCATCCCAAGCCGTGTTACGAATGTCAATTTTGACGCCCATGGCCTTTGCCATAGACTTGGCAATGTCCACATCAAAGCCAACAATATTGCCACTTTTATCTCGCATATCAAACGGCATGTAACCCGCTTCAGCACAAACTTGAAGCTCGCCACGGTTTAAAATTTCATTCAGGGTGGATTTTTCCCACAACGCATTATCCGACGCTGATGCCAATGTTGCGCCGCACAAAGCCACCGCAGCGATCACTAATTTTTTCATATTTTATGTCCCCAGTTTATGTAAAAACGAACCCTAAGTTATTTACGTATCTGATCTTAATGCCATTTCATAGCGGCGCATAATACAGGAGTTGCCACTAACAGTCCCTAGTGAAACACTAATGTGCTCCCACGTTTTTTTCATTTTGTACAACATGAAAGCGAGTCAGTGTTTTCACGAGAAAGCGTCCTAACTCGTTTAAACGCTTGTTGTAGATCCGCGATCAAATCGTCAGTGTCTTCAATCCCCACAGATATCCGCACTAAACCTTCAGAAATGCCCAGAGCCAAACGCTCTTCTAAGGTATTTTCCACATGACTGGTGGTTCTAGCAGGTCCATAAATGGTTTCGACCGCGCCCAAGTTACCCGCGCAATGGGCATACTGTAGTTGCGGCAATAAGATTTTTACCGTATCCATACCACCCGCTAAAACAAAACTCACCATCGCCCCAAAACCTCGCATCTGTTCACAGGCAATCGCATGATTCGGATGACTTGGCAGACCTGGATAGTTCACCGCTTCAACCAAAGGTTCCGTCAATAAATATTGCGCAATGGCTTGTGCACTGCTTTGTTGCTGACGAATACGTAGCGCCAAGGTTTTCATACCGCGAATAATCAAATAGGCCGAAAACGGATCCAATGACGCGCCATTAATCTCTCGATAATGACGAACCTTTGCCATCAAATCTTCAGAGCCACACACCAAACCGCCCATAGCATCCGCATGCCCACTCAAAAACTTAGTCGCACTATGTATAACAATGTCCACTCCCAAGGCCAAAGGACTTTGATTCAGTGGTGTTGCAAAGGTGTTGTCCGCCATCACCAAGGCGCCAACTTTTTTAGCGGCCGCGACAAGACGTTTTACATCGACAATTTTCAAGGTCGGATTGGTTGGTGTTTCCAAATACAAAACATCACAGCCTTTGGCGATTTCGGCTTCAATTTGCTCGTGACTATGGGTTTCACAAAGCGTCACGCTCACGCCCATGCGCGGTAAAAATTCTTCAAAGACTTTATTGGTGCCGCCATAACTGTCTTTCGTCGATACCACACGGCACCCATGAGACAAAAAGGTATACAGCACACTGCTAATCGCCGCCATGCCCGTGCTGAATGCAACAGCGGACTCAGCGTTTTCTAAGCCACAAATTTTCGCTTCTAAGATTTCTACGGTAGGATTGCTCATACGGCTATAAATAAAACCGGGGGCTGCACCCAACGCAACATCGTACCATTCATCGATATCTTGGTAGCCATATGCCGCACTCGCGACAATCGGCGTTTGCGTGGCACGGTAAGGGTGCTTTACCTGCTCGCCGCTCCATACAGACCGTGTTCCACTTCCCGCTTGATCAAGGGCAGACTTCACCAATTTATTACTCATTATACATTTCTCACATTTAACGACTGAACAGCCAATAAAATTTCATTGGCTTTCACTATAGCCAAACGAGATAAACGCGAGAAATCATCTTATCAAGCACTAAGGGGCGATTTTTTTAATGGATAAAACCATTGCATAATGACTTATACTACCCTTTCTTTCGTATCTATTTCCTGACGCCTAGGATCTTTAATGAAACCCGCTGATTCCCCTCAAAATACCGTCGATAAAAACATGCTCGGCGTGTTTCGTTATAGCCGTCGTGCCATCGATTTAGTGTGGAAAACCTCGCCTGCATTAACCATAGGTTTGGCATTAGCGACTCTGATTGCCGGTGTCACTCCGGCGGCCATGGCGTATGTTGGGCAGTTGATCGTCGATGCGGTTGTTGCCGCCATGGAAAGCTACAAACAAGACCAAGTTCTGCATTATCAAACCGCGCTCAACTATGTGGTATTAGAAGGAATCTTGGTGCTGGTGATTGCCGCCGCGCAACGCGCTTTAACCGCGCAACAAGCCATTTTACAAGGCTTGTTAGGGCAAAAGGTAAACTTGCTGATCTTAGAAAAAGCCCAAAGTCTCACCCTATCTCATTTTGAAGATTCTGAATTTTACGACAAGCTGGTTCGCGCCCGTCGCGAGGCCTCCAGCCGCCCGCTTGCTCTGGTTAATAAAACCTTTGCCCTACTGCAAAATGCGATTTCCTTATCCAGCTTTGCGGTCTTGCTGTGGCACTTTTCTCCTTGGGCATTGGCGTTATTGGTCTGTGGCGCCTTGCCTTCCTTTATCGCTGAGGCCAAGTTTTCTGGCGATGCCTTTTTGATGTTTCGTTGGCGCTCGCCAGAAGTGCGCCAGCAAAACTATCTAGAAACCTTGTTGGCTCGGGAAGACAACATCAAAGAAGTTCGACTCTACCAATTGGGCGACCGCTTTTTACAGCGTTACACAGAAATATTCATCAAACTATTCAAAGAAAGTAAGCGGCTGATTTTACGTCGCGAAAGCTGGGGCTTCGCCCTCGGTGTGATAAGTACCTTGGTGTTTTATGGTGCCTATGGTTGGATCGTCAGCGACACCATCATTGGTGCGATCACCTTGGGTCAAATGACCATGTATTTGCTGTTATTCAAACAAGGTCAAAGCTCGGTTTCCGCGTCACTTACCGCCATCAGCGGTATGTACGAAGACAATTTGTATTTATCCAATCTATACGAATACCTAGAGCAAGAAACCCCACTTGCAACATCAGGGCAAGTAGTTGGACCCATACCAAACGATGGCATTCGTTTTGAAAACGTCTCTTTCCAATACCCAGGTAACGATAAACCGGCCCTTGCCAACATCAATCTCCGCATTCGTCCTGGCCACAGCCTTGCAATTGTCGGTGAAAATGGCTCAGGTAAAACCACGCTCATCAAACTGCTGACTCGTCTTTATAACCCCACTCAAGGGCGAATCTTACTAGACGGTTTAGATTTACTGGAATGGGAAGAAAGCGCGCTGCTAAAACGTGTTGGCGTGATATTTCAAGACTTTGTACGTTATCAATTTATTGTGGGTGAAAACATCGGCGCGGGCGACAACGACCGATTTAACGATCAAACCGGTTGGAAAAAGGCCGCCGAGCTTGGCAAGGCCACCGACTTTATTGATGAGCTGGAACAAGGCTACCAAACCCAACTAGGGCGCTGGTTCCGCGGTGGACAAGAATTATCTGGAGGACAATGGCAAAAAATCGCCTTAGCGCGTGCTTTCATGCGCGAAGAGGCGGATATTTTGGTGTTAGACGAGCCGACGGCGGCCATGGATGCTCAGGCCGAAGCCAATATATTCCAGCACTTTCAAGAACACACCAAGGACAAAATGGCGATTCTGATTTCTCACCGCTTTTCCACGGTACGTCTGGCTCACGAGATCATTGTCATGGAACATGGACAAATCAAAGAGCGCGGCACCCACGAGTCACTACTGGCTCAACAAGGCCAATACGCGCATTTGTTTACCTTACAAGCGCAAGGTTATAAATAGCGCTTAACGCTTTGCTAAACTCATTGCCAGCACACTCAAAATAACAATGGCGCCACCTAGCAGCACCAAAGCAGAAGGCAACTCACCCAACATAAACGCCGCCATCAGCATGGCGGTCGGCGGAATCAAATACAGTACAATAGATACTTTGCTGACTTCTGAATGCGACAATACATAAGCCCAAGCCACATACGCTAAGGCGCTCGGAAAGACACCCAACATCAACACGGCAAAATTCACCTGAATACTCGAAGCCTGCATCGAGGTCAATAATCCGGGGGAAAATACCAGTAAAACCGCCGTACCAGTCCACACCGTATAACACACCATGGTTAAAGTGCTGTAACGCTGCGAATAACGTTTTTGCAGAATGAAATACACACTCCAGGAACACGCTGCCACCAGAATCAGTAAACCATTCAGGCTGATATTGCCGAGGCCTTTGTCGCCAATCACTACCATCAGCGCGCCTACCATGCCGCCGAATACACAGCACCAACGCCATGCATTAATCCGCTCCTTTAAAACACAGCGCGAAATAATTACGGTAAAAATCGGCGTCGATTGCGCTAACACACTCGCCGCCCCCGCACTCACACCGCGCTGACCAAAATTTAGCGCAATGTGATGCAAGGCCACGGCAAAAAAACCAAGCACAAACAATAAGGGAATATCCTTAAATTTAGGCACTTGCACACCCTGATACATCGCCACTATTCCCATAAAAATCGAGGCGATGATAAAGCGTAATAACGCTAACTGACCGGGCGAATATGATGCAAGGCCGATGTGAATACCAATGGGGGAATACGCCCAACACAGCACCACAAACATCGCCGCAATGGCCACCTTTCCTTTCACTTTTTTCATACATCACCCTATTTTGCGTTCACTCGCCATCAAAGAAGGGGTTAGTATTAAGAGAAAGGCTCGATACAACAATTAACGAATACTGAGATCAGTATTCACTTGGAATGAATGATGGAACTCGCTCAAATCCGAATGTTTAAAACCGTCGCCAATCTTGGCAGCGTGGCACAAGCGTCTGTAGCATTACACTGTGTTCCCTCTAATGTGACCGCGAGAATTAAAGCACTTGAAGCTGAGTTAAAGGTATCGCTGTTTTACCGACAAGGGCGCGGGCTGCGCATTACGCCAGCAGGTGAAGTGTTTCTCACTTATGCCGAGAAGATTTTAGCGCTAACAGAAGAAGCCAAACGAGCCGTTGATCCAACATCTGAACCCTCTGGCCTACTGCGCATTGGTGCCATTGAATCCTCAGCAACCAGTCGTTTACCACCGGTGTTGACAAAGTTTCACGCGCAATACCCAAACGTTGAGCTGCAATTTAAAACAGGGACTTGGTCACAACTTGTAGACGACATACAGCATCACAGACTGGATGGCGCCATTGTCGCCATTGATATTGATCGCCCTTTTTTAGACAGCACCACTTTCTTCAATGAAGCGCTAGTGCTTATTTCCTCCGCCTCTGCCGATCCCATCAAGTCCGCGAAGGATATAGAAGGAAAAACCCTCTTCATGTGGCCAGAACCTTGTCCATATAGAGCGGCACTAGCAACGTGGCTAAGCCAAAACAAGGTAAAAGCGCCCATCACCAGTATCGCCAGCTACGGTACCATTATTGGCTGTGTCAGCGCGGGAAGCGGCATATCACTGGTTCCAAAAGGCATCTACGAACAATATCAATCGGGCATGGGATTAGTCGGATATGAATTCGAAGAACTAGAAACCATTGAAAACCACTTTATTTGGCGCAATGATGGTGGCCATTTTCCCGCTTTAGACGCGTTTACTAAGATGATTCAGCAATATAACCATTGCAGATAAGCATCAAACCATTCATAGGAAAGACCGTTTTGAACCGACGTCATTTTATAAAATCCAGCCTTTTAGTCGCTATGACAAGTACCCTGCCTAGAGTCGTTCTTGCTGCTACACCGTCTGCGGGTTTCGACTATGAATTAATCGTTGCGCCAGCCGATGTGAACATTGTATCTGGCGGCAGCACGCCTGCACTTTGCTTTAATGGCGGTTATCCTGCGCCTGTGATTCGTGCCAAACAACATCAGCCAGTTCGTATTCGTGTGATCAACAAATTAAACGAACCCACCACGATTCATTGGCACGGCATGAGAATCCCGATTGAGATGGATGGCGTGCCGTTTTTAAGCCAACCACCCATCATGCCAGACGAAACCTTCGATTACGAGTTTACGCCACCCGATGCGGGTTCTTTTTGGTATCACCCGCATATGAACAGTGTCGAACAACTGGGCAAAGGCTTGGTTGGCGCATTGATTGTGGACGAAGCCGAGAAGCCGGACTTTGATGAAGATCTGGTGCTTTGTATGAAGAACTGGCACATCAAAGACGATGGCTCTTTTACCGCGTTGACAACACCATAAAATGCCTTTCGTATGGGCACGCCTAGTCGGGTGATGACGATCAACGGTGAGATACACCCAACCTATAACGTGCCCGCTGGTGGAGCGATTCGAGTACGTTTCTTAAACGTCGATAACACAGTGATGTATCAAATAAACTCAACCGATCCAGATGCGCAAATCATCGCCATTGACGGTAACCCAATCGCCGAACCCGTAGCCTTAACCCAGCATATGACAGCGCCTGGCATGCGCCTTGACCTTGGTGTAATCGCGCCTAGCAAAGTGGGAGAAACCGTCACCTTTAAACACAAGGGTAAACCCATGGTGACCATCAAAGCCGTGGCGAGCCAACTTAAAGATCGCCGTTTACCTAATCTGCCACTCAACCCAATTCCTGCACCCGATTTAGAGAACGCAGAAACCATTAAATTTGCTTTCGAGTGGAACGCTAACATCACGCCAATCGAAAAAGACGGCAAGGTGAGTTATAATTTTTGGACCATGAATCGCCGCTCGTGGGAAGGCATGTCAAAAGGCCACATTCCTGACCCTCTTGCCACATTAGAGCGAGGCAAAACCTACATTTTCGAGCTGTCGAATTTAACCCAATATCACCATCCGATTCACATACATGGTCATACTTTCACGGTTTTAAAATCGAATAAAAAAGACATCACACCATTTCATACGGATACAGTTTTACTGGGTCAGAACGAAACCGTCCTAGCTGCGATCGTGGCCGATAATCCAGGGCGTTGGATGTATCACTGTCATATCATAGAGCATCTAAAAACCGGTTTTATGAGTTTTGTTGAAGTCACATAAGAATGGCGAATCAATCAAAGCCAGATCACACCATGTAGATCTGGCTTTGTTTTAAACGAAAAACTAAATGAAGTCGTCACTGCCAAAATCGTCAAAGCCGCCCATATCGTCAAAACCTCCTTGATCAAAACCACCAGAGTCCAAATCACTTTGATTCATATTAGCTTGATCAAACCCTGCCTGACCAAAGCCACCTTGGTCTGCCTCTGTCGCTGCACCAAGGTCAGAGCTAGCTGGCGTTTCATTAATAACATTGGCCATGTCTGCTTCAGAATGATGGCTAAACATATTCATCAACATATTCCCCACCACCATGCCACCAGCCACACCAGCGGCCGTTTGCAAAGCGCCCCCTAAAAAACTACTACCACGACCATTACTTTGTGGCTGGCTATACGCTTGATTATTGGGCGACTGGTTAGCCGTTTGATGAGAGCCGTTGCCACTTCCCCAACCAGAACGAGGTTGCGCCGAGCTTTGATAAGCCGATTGTTGAGCATTGCTTTGTGATGTTTGCTGATCACCACCAAACAACCCAGATAAAAAGCCGCCAGAACTCGGCTTGGCAGAAGCATTGCGTTCTAATTCTTCTACCCGAGCATTTAGCTGCTTTAACGCGGCTTCTTGCATGATAATAGTTTGCGCCATGTAATATGGTGCGGCAGGATTTGCCACTAGGTGTTTGTTAATCTGTGCTTCTGCTTCTTTATCTCGCTCTCCGGTGTTTTTTTCTGCCGTCCCAATACGCTCAAACAAACTATCAATCAAAACACTCGCTTCGTTATTCATGCCCTTGCCTCCACTACACAATAGTCAGCAGACATCTTAAAAAATCAGCCTGCGATCCTCCAATAATAAGGCCACGCAGCACGCGAACAAGTGATTAAAGAGTCAGGAAAAAGGAAACAAGATCTTGAAATGAGTTAAGATTTTTACTTAGTTGCGAACAATAAACAACGCACTAGGTTGAAAACAAAAACGCCAGATCAAAATATCCTGATCTGGCGTTTTTTTATGTTTGTGATCTAATCGCAATGCTTATCGATCTTCGTCATGCACTTCGCTTTCTAGATCTTCATCTTCTTGCTCATCAGCATCATCTCGTTTCATCCGTTGTGCTGGCACCGCTAGAATTTCAAGATAAAACTCAGTCCACTCTTGGCTTTCAGCAAAGCTGATTTTTTCATTGATTTGCGCGACATGAATCTCTTCAGCCTGCGCTTCGGTTTGACCAAAGCGACAATCGAACCCCCAAAAGTCAGCGTATTCTGGCAATTTTTTATTGCGCTCTCTTTTTAAATATTTTTTGACTTCGTTTTTCGTTGCTTCAACTAAACGTGGGTATTTGATGGTGGGATGAGATAACTTAAAGGTCTTTTTCATTGGGATCCTAAAGGATTAAAGGTCAGGAGATGAGGTTATCATGCTCCCATTGCCGAGCATGATAACGGATCGCCTTATTTGTCGCCATGAAAAGTCGATAAAATCCCTGTCTCACCAATTATTCCGCTGTATAAGATCGCAACAAACGATGAATAAATGCCAACTTCTCACGCACCGCGGGAACCAACACAAAAGGATACAAATCCGGTTGCCCCATGCCACGATTAAGATTATTCACCGCAAAGGTTAACGGCACATATTGCGCTAAAATATCATCGAAGTTGTCATGTCGAAAAGGATCAATATTGACCATCACGGCAAGCGTTTGTCGATTCGATCCCATAGGCTGCAAACTCAAACCAAGGTCACTGGCCATTTCCAAGGTGTCGACGATGTGCAGATAATGCGCCCAGGTTTCAGCCCAATCTTCCCAAGGGTGTGAAGACGCATACACACTCACAAAAGACTGCTGCCAATCTGGATTTGGTGCATTGTAATGCGCTTCTAATGCATCGGCGTAACTTTCTCGATCATCACCAAAAAGAACCCTAAAATCGGCCAAACACTGTTCATCTTCTGCAATTAGCTGATCCCAATAATAATGCCCAATTTCATGACGAAAATGGCCAATCACGGTTCGATAGGATTCATTCATGTCTTCGCGCATTTGTTCACGATCAACTGAATTTCCCTCGGCCGCATTGATCGTGACTTGTCCAGAAGCATGCCCTGTCATCGCACTGGCATCTTCTGGGACCTGATTATTTTCGGAAATAAAATCAAATGACAGACCGTCTTCCGGCTCTGCTTTCTTGCTGATTAATGGCAAACCAAGACGCAAGATAGAATACACCAACCGGTGCTTAGCAAACTCTAACTGCTGCCACGCCTGACGCTCTTCTATTTTTCCTAAATTGGGAATATGGCGATTCAATTCACACGCAACACAAAACGTACTGCCACCTTCTTCCACCATCCAATTACACACTTGATGTTGATGGTTTTCACAGTAGTACCAACGCTTTGCAGGAATGGATTTATCCGCCATCGCATACCAAGCATTATCAACTGATTTTAGTGCGCTGATCACTAATTGATCTGGCAAAAACCCCAACGACGATGAACATTGCTCACAGTGCGTGTTTTCAAATAACACCGTCTGCCCACATTGCTGACAACTGAAAATTTTCATAACGCTCCTGCTATCAAAAAACGGTCAATAATTGCGCCCTGCTAGGATCATAGTTTACAGTACGGCAAATCACCTACTCTTATACTCATAAAATACAACGATTGAGACGACACATTGTTGAAGAAAAACAAGAAAAACTTCACCACTATTTCAGACGTGGCAAAACACGCCAAAGTGGGTAAGACCAGTGTTTCACGTTACCTTAATGGGGAACAAGACAAATTATCAGACGAGCTGCGAGAAAAAATCGCGCAGGCCATTGCTCATCTGGATTTTCGTCCAAACCATTCCGCCCGCATGCTCAGAGCGGGGCATTCAAAACTCATCGGATTATTACTGGCGGATGTCACCAACCCCTATTCCATTGATGTGCTACAAGGGATAGAACATATCTGCCGTCGCGAAGGCTACATGCTGATGGTCTGCAACACGGATAATCAAAACGAACTGCAAGACCGCTATTTGTCTTTATTGGAAGCCCACCGCGTCGACGGTATCATCGTCAATACAGCTGGTATGGAACAAAAACAAGTCAGCAGTTTAAAGCGCCTTTCTTGCCCCTTGGTGCTGGTTGATCGGATCAACACCTCCCTCGGTTTCGATACCGTCGGGCTAGACAATGAAGCCGCCGCAAAAACCGCCTGCGAACACTTAAAACGCCAAGCTTATGACTCTATTTTAGTGGTGACCGAATCCATCGCCATTGATCCTCGCCAAGCAAGGGTCGACGCCATTCAAACCTTCGCCAAAGCAAACGACAACATAACGTGCGATGTCATTGAAATCGAAAAGATGAGCGTCAGCTTATTAGTCAAGGTCATTACAGACTTTATCGCCGCTCACCCAAATCGTAAAAAAGCCCTCTTCACCACCAATGGTGTCGCCATGATGAGTACCGCGAAAGCTTTGAAACAACTAGACATGCGCATCGGTACACAAATAGGCTTAATCAGCATAGACGACCCTGAATGGGCGCAACTGTTTGAAGGCGGCATCACCGTCATGCGTCAGCCAACACAACTCATCGGCCAAACTGCCTGTGAACGATTACTCGCCAGAGTTCAAGGCAACAACGAACCCGCACAACATATCAAACTCAAAGCCGAACTCGTTATCCGTCATTCCACCTAGTGCTAGCACCTTTACAAAAAACATTTAGATAAAACCAAGCTGATCAAAAAACAAACACAAAATACCTAAAAGACGATGACAAAGCCTATTCATGGAATCGATTCCATGATACTTTCATCGAATACTTTTTGACCTCCATAAACGCATAAAATAAACCTCAGGGGCAATCTACATGCAAAGTAAACAAACACCCTCTTTTGTCACGCTTGGTGAAACCATGGCCATGTTTGTGGCGAAAACACCGGGGCCGCTTGCGGACATTGAAGAGTTCCATCGTTCTTTGGCTGGGGCAGAAGTCAACGTTGCTATCGGTATGGCACGTTTAGGTTTTGAAGCTTGCTACATTAGTAAAGTCGGTAAAGACAGTTTTGGTCAATTTATTTGCCAAGCGATCCGTAAAGAAAACATTCGTACGGATTGGATTTCTACAAGTACCAGTCACCCTACTGGTTTTATGCTGAAATCCAATGTCACCGATGGCAGCGATCCTAAGGTCGAGTACTTCCGCAAAAATTCGGCCGCTTCCACGTTAAGCACGACAGACATAGACGAAAATTTATTCAAAGCGGGTACCCATTTGCATCTAACGGGCATCTCGATAGCAGTATCTAGCACAATGCGTGAAGCAACAAAGCACGCCTTAAACCTAGCCAAAGAACAAGGTTGTAGCGTGTCTTTTGATACCAATTTGCGCCCTACTTTGTGGCCAGATCAAGCGACCATGGTGGCAACCATTAATGAATTTGCCTTTGCCAGCGACATTGTTTTGCCGGGCATAGAAGAAGGCAAAATTCTCGCAGGCAGTGACCAACCAGAAGTGATTGCAGACTTTTATCTGCAACATGGCGTCAAAACGGTTATCGTCAAGCTTGGTAGCAAAGACGCGTACTTCAAAACCAGTAGTGGAGAATCTGGCACCGTCGCTGGCTTTCCTGTAGCAAAAGTGGTCGATACGGTGGGGGCTGGTGATAGCTTTGCCGTTGGCGTGATATCGGCGTTGCTTGAAGGGAAAACAATGGAACAAGCTGCTCGCCGCGGCAATCTGCTAGGCTCTTTAACGGTGCAAGTGCGTGGCGACAGCGAAGGCTTGCCAACTAGAGCCGCACTTAACCAGTTAGAAAAGGAGTCATGAAATGAAGAAAAAAGTCATTTTATACCGAGACATTCCAGTAGAAGAGCGCCAGCGACTTGACGAGCAGTTTAATGTCACTTTCTTCAATGGCATCCATGAAGACAACAAAGAGGCTTTTAAAGCGGCCCTTGCCGACGCAGAAGGCTTAATAGGCACCAGTACGAAGATGAGTGCAGAACTATTGAGCCTTGCTCCTAAGCTTAAAGCCGCATCAACGATTTCCGTTGGTACAGATCTATACGACTTGAATTACCTCACCGAGCGTGGCATACCATTAATGCACACACCTGGTGTGCTGAATGAAACCACTGCCGACACCATGTTTACTCTAATAATGTGCACAGCACGACGCGCGATTGAGCTATCTAACATGGTGCGTGAAGGTCGCTGGACCAGCAACATAGGGGAAGCACTTTACGGCACCGATGTGCACGGTAAAACCCTTGGCATTATTGGTATGGGTCGTATTGGATATGCCATCGCCAAACGAGGGCATTTTGGTTTTGATATGAAGATTCAATACAGCAACCGGAGTCGCAAACTGGACGCCGAACAAGACTTAAATGCCACCTATATGGAAATGGAAGAACTGCTGAAAACATCCGACTTTGTCTGTGTGATGACACCATTAACCGCCGAAACGGAACGATTAATCGGCGCAAAAGAATTTGCTATGATGAAACCAAGCGCCATTTTTATTAATGGTTCTCGCGGCAAAGTCATCGACGAAGCGGCGCTTATCGACGCCCTAGGCAATGGCACTATTCGCGCGGCGGGTTTAGACGTCTTTGAAGTCGAACCTTTATCTGGCGATTCGCCGCTTTGCAAACTCGACAACGCAGTCTTGTTTCCTCACATAGGATCTGCAACCGCTGAAACTCGCTTGGCGATGATTACCTGTGCAGTGGACAACCTAATCAATGCGCTTAATGGCGACATCTCGCAGAACTGCGCCAATCAGCATTTGTTGAACAGATAGCCTATTGGCTATCTGTCTTAATCTATTTCTAGGCGCTTACCCATGCCAATCACAGGTTCTACGCCATAACCTAAAGATTGATAAAACCGAATAACCGCTTCGTTAGAAGAACGAACTTGTAAATTGATTTTTGGGCAGCCTTTGGCTTTTATCAGGGCCTCCACAGCTTGCATTATCGCTTGACCAAAGTCCTTTCTTTGGTGCGACGGTTTTACCGCTAAATAATTAATCCAACCACGATGGCCTTCGTAACCGCCCATCACAGTAGCAATGATTTCATCTCCTACATGACCCACCAAAAATAAATCAGGATCGACGTTAAGCTTCCTGTCGATGTCTTTGATCGGATCATTTTGCGGAACCACAAGGCCACAGGCATGCCATAGAGCAACCACCTGATCTTGGTCTTTATTATCAAACACTCTAATTTTCATGCTCAATATCTGCCTACTTTATAATGGAAAAAGACTATTTTATTGCTGATTTTCACCATAGAAACGTTTTTAGACTAAAAAGGACTATTTAGCCAAATAGCATTCATTCTCAATTTTACCTTATATTAATAGCGATGGCTTGATCCAAATCAGCACTATAAAAATACCTAATGCTATTCTCTTGCTTATCAAAACCACCTATGGAAACGACCAACGTCGAGAGGGAAAACATGTCCAATTTACCTGTCTTTAAGAACGAAAAAAACCATCTATACCTGCCATTTATGAGCAATTTCTACAATGTGTTTGCTCAACCGTTTGGCTGGGCATTGTTTCGCATTATTATTGGCGGCATGTTGGTGATTGAAGGCTGGCCTAAAATAGTCGCGCCATTTGCCCAAGTCAGTTTTGTCGAAAACCTAGGCTTTTATCCCGGCTGGCTTTGGTCTCCTATGCTAGCTGGCATGCAGTTTTTTGGTGGTATGTTTATTGCGGCAGGTTTGCTAACGCGCCCCATCGCACTAGCCAATACGGTCATGTTAGCCATCACATTATGGTTCCATTTCGCTCATCCTTATGGCGATGCGTTATTAACCCAAGCAGGCATAGAGGCACTGAACTCTGGCAGTGAGTTTTTCACTGCCAATGGCATAAAACGCTTAGCCGATGGCGGCGGGACCTTTCTTGCTTCAGTACAATTAAAAGCAGAACTTGCCTCTATTTTCTGGACGGCTGGCGCGTTGTTAATTGCCGCATTTGGTGGCGGTTATTTTTCCCTAGATCGCCTGCTTAAAAAGCAATTCTAAAGCCGTACGCAGAATATAAAAAAGGAGCCGATTTCAACTTGGCTCCTTTTTATACAATACATTTTTCCGCCATCAAACCCACATCATAAAACCGAACGAATTCGAGAAAAACGCGCGGCGTCAATGATAGACCATAGGTGAAAAACCGCTCCGACCAGCCACATGAAAAACAGGATAACAGTCGCGCCCAAGGCATAACTCACAGCGGTTGTTACAAAAAAGAACAACGCCATAAAGATGCGTCCTTGGACTAATTGACCTAATCCAGGAATAAAAACGCTACATAACGCAGCCAGTACATTGCCACCAGAACCTTGACCAGACATAAATGTTCCCATCGAAATAAAGGGTTAAAAAGTTAAGAATAAGGACAAAACAGATAAATGGAAAGCCTCTCACCTAGGTGGTTGGCTAAAAGTATTACTGTTGAGCTTAAGTAAGTCGGTTGTATTTTTGCTTGCCGCTTCGTTTCTTTAAAGTTCCGTATTTATACCCTGAGTAGTTTATAAGCTGTCATTTTCTCGGTGCTTATCCATCACGGTTTGGATAATCTCCTCTGGTGTTTTCAGGCTTAAGCCACTTTTTTCGCCAGCAATCAATGCAGAACGAAGCTCCTCGATACTATTTTCATTTTCTTTTTGACGTGCTTTACGAATGAGATCGTTAATGACATCACTACGACTGGAAAACTCTTTGCTGTCAATTTGAGACTGAAGCCATTCGGCATTAGGCTCTGTAATGGAAATACTGGCTCTGGTCATCTCAATACACTCCATGATGCAGTTATGATGTAACTCAGCATCATAACTAGAAAATAAACGCTCATCTAGACTTTCTTTCACCATCCTATCAAAAATATTCTTTCTTATTCTGATACGCCTGCTTGATATGCTCGATCAATAACCTCAGTTTTTCCGGCAGGTATTTAGTAAAAGGATAAATAGCGTAGACCCCCAGTCGGCGTGGTTGATAATCCGTCAAGATAGCGACCAGCTTACCTTGCTGCAAATCTTCATACACACTGCAACGCGGCACATAGACAATTCCAAAACCTGCCAAGGCGGCCTTGCGTAATGCTTGGGCATTATTCGTGGCAAAGCTACCGCTAATTCGCACACTCTCTTCGATACCGTTTCGGGTAAAGCGCCAATCGAACGAGCCTTGGGCTTGGTAGGTATAAGCTAGACAGTTATGGTCTTTCAAAGCCTCTAAATCTCTGACTTCGCCATGACGCTCCACGTAACTGGGCGAGCAACAGACAATCCAGTTGGATTGAATTAACGGCTTGGCGATCAAACTAGAGTCTTCCAGCTTGCCTGTACGAATCGCCAGATCCAGTCCTTCGCCCACCAAATCCACAAAGTCATTTTCTAGGCGCATATCCACGCTGATATTGGGATATTTCTGACAAAACTCGGCAATGGCTTCGGCCAGTAATAACTCCCCCGAAATCGTCGGTACAGACATCTTTATGGTGCCTGTTAAGCCTTGGCTAAAGGCCGACACTGAGGCAATCGCATCGTTTACTTGGCCTTCAATATTTTTGGCGTGAACGTATAAACTCTCGCCCGCTTCGGTCAGACTGAGTCGTCTTGTGGTGCGATGAATCAACTGCGCACCGAGATCTTGTTCCAGTTTACTAATGCGTTTGCTCAGCGCTGGCGTTGACAAGCCTGCTTGCTCTGCGGCTTTATTAAACGAACCCGCATCGGCGACATTCACAAAAAGCGTTAAGTCTGCAGCGTTCACAATCGATTATCCCTTTTTCCATTAAGACGTTTTAAGAAACAGTTTATTACTTTATGTCGTATTTATCACAAATAAAACTAGGACTATAGTTAAGGAATAAAATAAAAGGAGCAAAATCCATGCGTCTCAAAGATTGCCACAATTTCCAAGACTTTCGCACCCTAGCCAAAAAACGTCTACCAAGCCCCATTTTTAATTACATTGATGGCGGCGCAGACGATGAAACCACCTACCGCCGCAACACCGCCGCCTTTGAAACCTGCGATCTTGTGCCCAGCGTCCTGACTGGCGTAAAAAACGTGGACTTATCTGTCACCGTCATGGGGCAAAAACTCGCACTGCCCATCTATTGCTCACCCACCGCACTACAACGCTTATTCCATCATGATGGCGAAAGAGCCGTCGCCAATGCCGCCGAAAAATACGGCACCATGTTTGGCGTTTCCTCCCTTGGCACCGTGAGCATGGAAGAAATCGCCAAGCAAACCACCACCCCTCAGGTCTACCAGTTTTACTTTCATAAAGACCGAGAGCTCAACCGTGCCATGATGCAACGCGCCAAAGATTCAGGCATACAAGTAATGATGCTCACCGTTGACTCCATTACTGGCGGCAACCGCGAACGCGACCTTCGCACAGGCTTCGCCATTCCTTTTAAATTAAATCTAAAAGGCATGCTGCAATTTATTCTGAAACCTATGTGGGGCATTAACTACGTGACTCACGAGAAATTTCGCTTACCGCAACTGGAAGAACACGTCGACATGGGCTCTGGTGCCACCTCAATTGGCGACTACTTTACCAACATGCTCGATCCATCAATGAACTGGGACGACGTGGCAGAGATGGTGAAATTCTGGGACGGACAGTTCTGCTTAAAAGGCATTATGAGTCGAGAAGACGCTCGTAAAGCAGTGGAAATTGGCTGCACGGGTATCATCATTTCCAACCACGGCGGTCGTCAGCTTGATGGTTCCCGCAGCTCATTCGATCAGCTCGCAGAAATCGTCGATGAAGTGGGCGATGAAATCGACGTCATCTTCGACAGTGGCGTACAGCGCGGCACCCACGTACTCAAAGCCTTATCCCTCGGCGCAAAAGCCGTCGGCATCGGCCGCATGTACTTATACCCACTCGCCGCCGCAGGACAACCCGGCGTCGAGCGCGCACTCGGACTCATGAAAGCCGAACTCGAACGCGACATGAAGCTCATGGGCAAAACATCAATTGATCAACTGACGAGAGATAACCTGCGGTTTCGGTCTTAGTCTTCGACTGTATTAGACTGCTAAATAAAAAGAGGGAAGAAATAGAGTCCCTCTTTTTACTGATCGTGTCGCCCCCTAGAAAAGATGTTCTTTTCCCTCTTGTGGTGTGGCGTATATAGTACTTCCAGCCGTAATAGAGAAGTCCCCATCCGCACGGGCCACCAGCATTCCCAATGACTCAACGTGAATATGGACAATGGCATCCGCACCTAATTGTTCAATGTGCTTAACAACGCCTTTCCATTTCCCTTCTTTCGGCGATAAAGTCAAATGCTCAGGACGTATTCCGTAAAGATCAGCGTTATGTTCCTTGGCAATAGCCCCTTCAAACAAGTTCATTTTTGGACTACCAATGAAACCGGCTACAAAAGGCGTCTGGGGATGATGATATAGCTCCATAGGCGTGCCAACCTGCTCAATATGACCTGCATTGAGTACCACAATCTTGTCAGCCATTGTCATGGCTTCAATTTGATCGTGGGTAACATAGATCATGGTGGCATTCAAAGTGGCATGCAGCTCCGTCAATTCGATGCGCATTTTAGAACGTAACGCCGCATCCAGATTAGAAAGCGGTTCATCAAACAAAAACACTTCTGGCTCTCGTACGATGGCCCGACCAATCGCCACACGCTGACGCTGTCCACCAGACAGATCTTTGGGTTTGCGATCCAGAAGAGATTCAAGCTGCAACATTTCAGCGGCGGCATTAACCCTTTCTTTAATTTCGCTTTTAGGGCGCTTAGCTAAACTAAGACCAAAGCCAATATTATCTCTGACAGTCAGGTGCGGATATAGAGCATAACTTTGAAATACCATAGCAATGCCACGATCAATTGGATCGGATTTAGTGACATCCTTTTCTCCGATCTCAATGGTACCGCTGGTTGCGTCTTCCAAACCTGAGATAATACGTAACAAGGTGGATTTTCCGCAGCCGGAAGGTCCGACAAACACACAAAACTCGCCATCATTCACGTCTAAATCAATGCCTTTCAGAATTTTAACGCCATTAAATTCTTTGTGTATATTTTTTAATCTTACGGTAGCCATCGTTTTATCCTTTTACTGCGCCAGCGGTCATACCTTTTACAATTTGCTTATTAAAGAAAATAAACATAATAAGAGGCGGTATGGTGACGAGAAGAATGTTCATAAAAAGCAAATTCATCTGGGAAGAAAACTGACTTTGAAAGTTATACAGAGTCAATTGTACGGTCACGTTATCTTTGCCCGGCAAGTAATACAGTGGGTTGGTAAAGTCATTAAATATGGTCACAGATTGAACCAAGATAACCGTTACCGTTACTGGTTTTAACAGGGGCAATATAACTTTAAAAAATACCTGCCAAGGTTTAGCACCGTCAATGATGGCGGCTTCATCAAGATCTCTTGGAATACTGGCAATAAAAGAGCGAAACAGCAGTACCGAGAAAGAAAGACCGTAGGCCACCTGTATCAAAATCATACCGTGTAAGGTTTTAAATAAATGCAGTTCTTTAAGCAGCCAAATCGTTGGTACAACGGCAGGCGGAATCATCAATCCGGCCAGTATCAAAGCGTAAATAAAACCATTCCATTTAGATGGTCTTCTTTGTATAACATAACCAATCATAGCCGCAGAAATAACTAACAATGAAATAGCACCAACGGTAATCACGGTTGAATTAAAATAGGCAAGCAGCAACATATAGTTTCTGGCTTGAATTACTGCCACTAAGTTATCCCAAAATAACCATTCAGAAGGCCATGATAGCCCTAGTTGAGAAGCCTCTGCCGCCGATTTTACCGCCGTGAGGCCAATAAAAATAAAAGGCGTAACAAAGATTAAAACGCCAATAACCAGAGCTATAACACCATTGATAATTTGCTGACGTTTCATAAGTCCACCTCTCTACGGTTGAACCAATACGTTAGAGGAATCACAATAAAAGCCACCAGCGCAAACAAAATAATGTTACCTGCTGTCGAAAGCCCATAGAAACCAGCCTGATACTGTTTATAGATAACCGAAGCTAATACATCAGAAGAAAATCCAGGGCCGCCTTTTGTCATCGCCCAAATGATATCGAATGAACGTAAGCCACCAATCAAAGAAAGCGTTACCACTGTCACTGTAGCCGGACGAACCAGGGGAACCGTTATGCGGAAAAACATTTGCAACTTAGTAGCACCGTCAATGCGTGCAGCTTCATAATAATCAGAACTTATGGTCGCAAGACCTGCAATATAAATCAGTGTGGCCAGCCCAACCCCTTTCCAAATATCCACTAAGGCAACAGAGAAAAGCGCCAAATTAGGATCAATCAGCCAAGCAGGACCTTGAATACCAAAATAACTTAGCCCTATGTTTAACATCCCTCTTGCTGGGTGCATGATTTCCGCGAAGGCAATGCCGACACCTATGGTAGAGACCAAAACAGGGAAGAAAATCAAGGTTCTTAGAAAGCTTTGTCCCAGTAAGCCTGATGTCAATAAAACAGCCAGTAACAATCCCAAAACAGACTTGGCTATAGATGTAAGCACACCAAAAATCACCGTATTCACAACCCCAGTGATTAGAAAAGGCTCCCTCAAAAACTGATAATAATTTTCCAAACCAATAAAACGGGTTTCAAATAAATCCCAATGGGTCAAACTAAACCAAAAAGCGGCAACCGTTGGCACTAGAAATAGCACCAGATACACCAGCCCTCCCGGTAAAATAAACCAATATGGGTAAGATCGACTACTTTTCATAAATCCTCCAATCACCTCCTTATTAGTCGCCTTTTTACAGCGCTAACAAGGAGATAAAGCCCTTACCAATTTGGTAGATTCAGCTGTCTGGCCTGCTTCGCAACATCTTGGTCATAAAGCTCAGCCGCTGATTGTGCATTTCTAATACCCGATCCCACCTCAACGGTAAGTTGTTCAAGCATTGGACCTTTTATTGGCGAAAGGAACTCTAAAGCGGGAGCTGTGCGGCCTTCTTCTTGAAAATAAGGCAACATGTCTTTCACCGCAGGGTAAACATTATCCGGTAGAGTACAGCCTTTTATTAGATAAGGGCCATTGGCACCAATGGCTTTAGTAATGGCATCACAAGCGTCGACTGTTGCGATGTAGTTTAGGAAAGCTTTAGCCTCTTCTTTTTGATCACTTTCTTTTGGAATGTAATAACCGGCCGGCATCCAAACCGTTAAGCCATTTTTATCCGCGTCATCTCCAGGTTGAGCGAAGAACCCAACATCCTCAATATAATCTGGCGTATTCAGCTTAATAGAGGGAATAGCAAACGTCAGCATAGGGTAGTGAGCCGCTTTACCAGTGGCAACCATGTTTAAGCCATCGTTATAAGTCGCAGCCCCATAATAATCATTAAAATAGCCAGCCTCAGACACCTGCTGAAGCTTTTCAAAGCCTCTCAATGCCGCAGGCGTAGTAGCAAAATTAGCCTTGTTATTCGTATAGTCTGTCGCAAAATTTGGTTTTTCTGCTTGCACATTAAAAAAATCAGAAAGGACAAGTAATTGTGAGGTCCATGTATCTCTATAGGTTTGCGCAATGGGCGCAGATTTTGATTTTTCGGCGATAATCGCGCAGTTTTCCATAAACTCTTGCCACGTTTTTGGCACCTTAAGTCCTAACTCTTCATAAACACGCTTGTTATAAAATATGCCTCCTCCCATCGCAGTTTGTATCGGCACAGCATAAACATTTCCCTTGTCGTCACTCACCGTACTGGTGAAACTCGACAAAATATTGGAGAAATTAGCCAGATCATTAATAGGCTCAAGTGTTCTTGAGGGTCGCAAAGCTTGCAATAACGACCCTGAGTTATAGAGAAAAACATCCGCCATTTCACCTGTTGCAAGGCGCGTTTTGACAATATTATCCCCTTCACCTCCTCCAGGTCTTAACTCGATCTCAAACGTTATATCAGGGTTAAGTTTGCTGTAAGCAGATGTCAGGGCTTGCGTTAAAGCCACAGTATCTGGGCTGTTATCGACAAGTATGCTTAACTCAGTCGCATTTGATATGGACGCACCCAATACAACGAAAGTTGAGATAATCAGTTTGTTCGCTCTGTTTTTCATATTACACCCCTTTTTTAAATTTATTGTTGGGTAAAAAATACTATTATGGACCAAAGGTTAAAGACTAAAGACAAGCTCATTCTTCCCAGTCAAACGCATTCTGTTACTGGATAAATTACCGACTGATTGACCATTTACTTGCGCCACTTTTTTATGTTCATCAAGAAGCAAAATCCCCGTGCAGCCATCCGGTAAAGACAGTGCATAACTGGCTTTATTTCCCTCCAATTTCCACCTAACCTCTATCCGACCTAAACGGCAATCATGCCACATAGACACCTGGCCTAAGGCGGGTAAGAAAGTTGGATCGATCGATACTTCTTGATAACCTGGCGCATGTGCAACAGGACTTACGCCTGCAACGGACTCGAACAACCACTGACAAACCGCACCATATGCATAATGGTTATAGCTGTTCATATCTGGATCATAAATAGTGCCGTCTTCGCCAATCGCATCCCAGCGCTCCCAAATGGTCGTTGCGCCACGCTCAACTTGATATAACCATCCTGGCACCTTGTTGTTTAAAAACACCTTTTCAGCCAAATCCGTCATACCAAGCTTGCTTAACGCTGGTAACAAGGCAGGCGTACCAATGAATCCTGTACCTATAAGATAATCAGCGTCTACGATCACATCGTGAAAATATTGTTTGGCTGACCGATAATATTGTTCTGGTACCAAATCGTACAAAAATGCCAGTGCATAAGAGGTTTGATCATTGTGCGCAAGACGACCCGTGTTGCTAAAATACTCATCGGCGAAAGCGGTTTTTATACGCGCAGCACGTTGTTCTAGTGCAGTAGAAGCATCCGTCAGAGCAAGAAGGTTCGCTACTTTTGCCGCTATATCTGTGGAGATATAGTGATAAAGAGTCGCCGCACAATCATCCGCAATAGTGGGTCGAGGTTTACGATTATCGCCAACAGGCTGTAACCAATCACCAAAGGTAAAGCCATGAGCGCCCCATTTTAAGTTCGGCTTTATGATCGGGCCGTCAGAAATAGACCAAAGGTAATCCACCCAACGTTGCATGGCAGGAAAACATTCTTTAAGCACATCCACGTTGCCATAATGCAAATACATCTGCCAAGGCATGACCGTAATCACATCCCCCCAGCCTGTAGACCCCGCCCAATCACCGAAAAACTTATCGGGATAGAGTAGAGTCGGATCGGGAGAGAAATGCGAAATGGCACCATTAGGACGTTGGTCGTGCATCACATCACGTAAATATTTAATAAAAAAGGACTCACAGTCGGCCAACCAACAAGCGGTCCCTGCGAACACTTGCGCATCCCCCGTCCAACCTAAACGCTCATCGCGTTGCGGACAATCGGTTGGTATTTCAATAAAGTTGGAACGTTGTGACCACAGTGTGTTTTGCACAAGTCGATTAACAGCGGGGACATCACACTCAAATCCAGCCATGACTTGCGGAACCGAGGTTAAAGGAATCTGTTGAATGGCATGCAATTTAGCATCGCCTGTTATTTTCACTCTTGCATAGCGAAATCCCATAAATGTAAAACGAGGTTCATACGATTCAATGCCATTTCCACTTAATGTATATTGATTTGCCACACGCGCTGCACGGTAATTTCGACGATCAAAACGCCCCTCAGCGTCTAATACTTCCGCAAAATCAATATACAGTTTTGCCCCTCTTTCCCCTTCAACTTTAAGACGAATAACACCGCTGCAATTCTGCCCAAAGTCGACAATCAGATTATCGTTTTCTTGCCAGGTTTTCAGGGGGTTTACCGCAGATAATGCTTTCACCCCATTGGTTTCATGCTTAACCAACAAAACTTTATCAAACTCGATTTCTTTCACGCCATGAGACGCTACAAGCGTATCTTCACGAGCATCATAGTCTTCGCCAAAGTAGATACCAGATTGCAAAACTGGGGTAACACCGGAACGCCAACTTTTATCGGTCTTACACACTATGTCATCGTCTGCTTCAAGCTGTGCAATTACGCCAAGCGTGTCACCCCAGCAATTTAAGATTTTGCAGTCTTCCCACATTATCTGTGATCGATACCAGCCATCCGCGAGCCAGATTTCGATTTTATTAATACCAGGTTGTAGGTATTCCTTTACTTCATAGGTTTGAAAAGAAAGACGGTCGTCATAACACGTCAGGCCTGGCGTGAGATAATCATCTCCCACTTTACGACCATTCAAGAATACTTGGTACAGCCCTAGCGCTGAGATACTTAACTGCACAGCACTTTTGATTGTAGGCAATACAAACTCGGAACAAACAAAACTCGAACGAGAACCAACACCGCCATCACACAATGGCGAAATCATATCGGCTTCCCAAGTGACCGCTAAACTATGGGATAAAACTTTATTACGCATATTAAGTAGTCCTTTCTGCTTATTTTTATAATGACTTGTAAAAGTGTAGAACGTTATACAAATAATAAGTAGAAACAAAACTTCATTTCAAGTACTTTCTATAAAATTTTAAAAAAATAGTATTTCCCTAAGTAAATGGCCTTACATGCAAATTGAAAAAACAATGAAAAAAGTCACCATTAAGGATGTAGCTAAAGACGCTGAGGTATCTGTAGCTGCCGTCTCAAAGGTAATCCGAAGTGCCTATGGCGTTAGCCCATCACTAAAAGAAAAAGTAGAAAAATCAATTAAAAAGCTAGGTTATAGACCAAACACCTCAGCAAGGGGGATGCGAGGCAGAACCTTTACGGTAGGCGTGCTGATTGTCAATTTGGGCAATGCTTATTTGCCAAAGCTACTAGAAAAAATAAACGCAACCCTTTCAATATCAGGTTATAAAATGCTGATTGGCTTAGGGCAAAGCGAGCTGTCTATTGAGTCTTCACTCATAGAATCCATGATGGATAGCAATGTAGACGGCTTGATTTTAATTGCCCCTCGTCTTTCAGATTCCGCATTAGAAAAATACGCAAAACAAATACCTATGGCAGTGGTTGGCCATATTGAAAACACAGCAACAAGCTTTGACACCATCAATGGCGATGATTTCTTAGGAGCAGAATTAGCCACTCAAGCCCTCGTCGAGACGGGCATAAAAAACATAAAAATGATCAGTCAACCGCTAAGAGAGTTTAATAAAGTCGATTTGAACCAAGAACGTGAGCGTGGTTTTTTACATACCCTGACGAAAGCAAACCATAACGATGTAGCCGAAGACCGTATTTTCCGAGTCTCCAACAACGAAGACGAGCTGAAAAAAGAACTCGCTCTTTTTTTAGATGAGCAAACACTGCCATGTGCTATTTTTTGCTGGAGTGACATTCATGCCATTCCGCTACTAGATGAATGTATAAAACGTCAACTCACACCGCAAAAAGACGTGTTTATTATTGGTTACGATAATACGCCATTAGCATCCTATGCCATGGTCAACCTTTCCAGTATCGATCAACAAGCAGAACAACAAGGCGAACTGGCCGCTAATGCACTATTAGAACGCATAAAAGGCCGAAATACGGCCAAGCACCTTCTGGTTGAACCATCATTAATATCCCGAAAATCGCATTAGGACTCATGAAAGCCGAACTCGAATGGGATAAGAAACTCATTAGAAAAATATCAATACACCAACAGACAAGAGATAGCTTTCGATTTCGGTCTTAGTCTTCGAATATATTGATTAATAGATTTGCTCTGCGACTGCTACCGTGGAGCTAATCTTGGATCGATAGAGAACGCGACTCGTTGAGCGATGGCTATAAATTCTCGGCATCGAGGGTGTTTAGGATTTAGTAACGCACAAAAGTCACCAGATATAACGCTGGGCACTAATAAAACAAGACTTTCAGCATTCTCAAGCCATTCCGCCCCCATGTCAGCTAACTCTTGCGGTGCGGGATAATCTCTCCAATTTTCAGGGAGATCACGCTCTTGAAACACCATAATCAGCTCTTCTGGAATATCGATAGATAACATCGCGTACTGATCTAAGGCTTTTGCATCAGTCAAATGTGCAATCGTTTCAAGTAGACAAACAGACTTTGATTCACCTAAATAAACACAATCCACACCTTTTGGATTCCAGCGACCACCATAAGTTCTTGCACCATAACCATCAAACGCAGTATCAGCAAACTCCATTTTGCACAAACGATAGAGCATCATTAGATGACAACCCCATACTTAATTCGACCTATAAGATCTATCACCGCTTCTTGTCCTAGAGGATATTTGGCGTAATCAGCAGGGCTTATGCCACCGAGGGCAATTGCTGGTGTATTTAGCCAATTTTCTGCCTTTTGTTTATCTTGATCAAACAAATTTAGTGCGGCATCAATGATTCGAGCGGCGTTATATACTTTTATCGCCGAAGCACCCGTCCATTTTGTACGTGCTCTTGTGTGACGGCTTAACGTCCCTCGGTCAATTCCTGCCATTTTAATCACTGTGGCTTGCTTAATCTGAGCTTGTTTAACAATGCGTCCAATAACAGCAAAGTCAAATCCTTCTGCCAATTGACTTGACGCACTCACTGGATCATTAGATAGCGCCAATGCAGATAAAAGCCCTACTTTTTCTTTCTTGCTGGGTTTAAACGCTCGAATTACCATACTACCTCCAAATTCCGATGCCACTGCAACATTTATTGTAGCACTCGCCTCAAAATGCACAAAACTATACTTTTCTCTGATTATCCAATCTGATCAAATTGCAATTTTCCGCTCTGGGTAAAAAAACTCAAAATTCGTTTGGTGTGACTTTTCCATCAACAAAACGATAGAACTGAGATTGCTAATGCCCCCACCCCAAGGGCGAGGTATCGGTGCATCATTCAAACAATGCTAAATTTTGTTCATACGCCATTCCCTCAAAGCAGGGTACCGTAAAAAATAGCGAGTGAAAGTTGGATACGTTTTGTAGGTCGCGGCTTCAGCCCGACAAGACGAAATTTGTCGTCACAAGCTTTTTTGTCGGCCTAAAGGCACGACCTACAAGATCGACGAAAGTCGTTTAGTGACAACCTTCCGAGCGGGAATGACAAGGCTGAGTTTTAGTTATTTACGCCGCAAGCGACGAGGAATTAAACCCGAATAAATTAATTTTAGCAAAAGCTACAACTCTCCAACCAAGTCTCGCCACTGTTGACGATAAAGATTCAGCAATGGTTTTATCTGTGCGTCGCACCAAGCTAGACTGAGGCGGCCTTTTAACTTTAAGCTTTTGTTAGACAGCAAGGCCGCGCCGCCGGAGGTGCCGGTGACATCGCGAGAAGCGTAGATTTCGTTTTGGCTGCGCATACAAGCCAATAAGGTGAGGAAGTTAATGTTATTACTGAATGCGCCTTCGACGATTACGGTGTCACTGCTGTCCATCAGATCCAAACAATAATCTGTCATCAAGGCCACATACACATCCGCCAAAGCTGACTGCTGAGCGGGCATTAATTCCAAACCACGGTTAATAATACGCCCTTCGCAGCGGGCAAAGGGTCCGCCGCCTTTGGCAAAGGCAGGCATCGCTAAAATGCCGTGTTCGAGGATGAAGCTCACGTCACTCAAGGTGGCTTTGCTGTCGCTGCGCAGTTGCTCCCATTCACGTCCGCCCATAAAGCGAATTGTCGGTGTGGCACGGCCAAGGGCGTCCACATTGGCGAGCATGTCTTTGTCTTCTTGCAATGAATCCAGTTTACCATTGATGGTGGCAATGACAGTCCAAGTGCCGCTAGACACCACAGTGAGTTTTTCCATCGGCTGCCCGATATAAGGTACCAGCGAAGCGTTGGAATCGTGTATGCCATTGAAAATAACGCAACTTGCTGGCAAACCAAGTTCATTCGCTAATTCGGGCAAGATGGTACCCAGCTTCGCGCCAGTTTCCATCACCTCAGGAAATAATTCTGACCATTTTTGCTGTTCACACAAAGACGAAAATTGGCAGTTAGTCGGGTTCCAAAGATCGGTATGGCAACCTAACGAGGTCACTTCGGCGGCTTTGTTACCACTCAGTTTATAGCCCCAATATTGCGGATACAAAAGTAACGAGTCGACTCCTGAAAACTCACCTGAAAAGTGTTTTTGCTGCCAGAACAATTGCGCACCCAAGTTCAAGCCTTGCGGCAATCGTGGGCTAAAAGACTCACTAAAATCTGGTCGTACTGCATCGTATTCGTCTTTACACTCTGATACGCCATCGTATTCGTAATCCAAAATCGGCAAGGCAAGTTCGTCGCCCTTCATGCAGGCAATAGTCGCCCCATGTGTGGTAATCGCAATGCTGGCAATAAAATAGCGCTGGGCTAAATCGGCCAGCGTGTCTTTAATCCAGTGCCAAATAGAGTCCATAGCCACATGAGGATATGGCGGCGCATCCACGACACCATTAACACGTTTGGCGATATGCAATAAGGCACCGGTTTGCCCGTCCATCAGGCAAATTTTAATGTTAGTTTTACCAATGTCTAACACCGCTACCACACGCGTTTTATCAGGCTGCAACACATTAAAGCGAAACACCTCTTCCAAAGCATCGGCGACAGGTTCAAACGATGGCGTTTTGGTTTCCATGATGTCCGCCATATATTCCCACCAGCGCTGCATGACAGGATGAGCGGCTAAGGCTTTCGCATCCAGATCGTCTGCGTCAAAGGTGGCATACAGTCGGTTTGCGTTTGGATCACTCTCATTAGCATCCAAGTGAATATAATAATTGCGGATGCCATGTTGCTTAAGGTGCTCAGCAAGCTCTGGCCAGAGTTCATCATGACGCTTTTTATATTCGTCTTCACGACCTTTATATAGGTACATGACTGAGGCGTATCTCATAGCGCTTTTGCCTTGTTGCTTTTATTTTTATAGAAAGTGATCAGCACGGGTACACTCACGACCGTGATTAACATCACACCAACGATAATCGTCATAACGATGCCAGGAATATTCAGTAAGCCCATACCAAAGGTCACCAAGCCCATTAGAATCACCGCCAACACCACACCACCAATGGTGCCGCTGCCACCAAGAATACTCACGCCACCTAACACCACCATGGTGATGATACTTAGCTCCCAACCCGTAGCAATACTTGGACGAGTGCTGCCCAAACGTGACGTAAGCAACACTGAGGCAATACCAGACATCACGCCAACTAGGGTAAACAAAATCAAACGATGTTTGTTAACTTTAATACCTGAGTAATAAGACGCTGTGGGGTTATTGCCTATCGCATAGGTATAACGACCAAATTTAGTGCGATGCAATAGCCAATAAAACACCAAGGCAAAAAAGACAAACAACACCAACTCAAACGAAAACACCCAATAAACGTAGCCCTGACCGAAAAACTCAAAACCAGCGGGATAATCACGCACCACCTGATCGCCCAATAAGACATAGCTGATACCGCGAAATAAACTCATGGTACCGATTGTCACCACAATAGAGGGAATTTTAAACCCTGTTACCAAAGCACCATTAAACAAACCACAGCCTGCACCAACCAAAACACCAACGCACGCCACCATATACACGGGTGCGCCCATTTGCGCCACTAGCCCCATCAACGTACTGGAAAGCGAAATTATCGCCGCCACAGAAATATCAATTTCTTTGGCGATAATCAGCATCGCCATCGGCAAAGCAATAAGAGCCTTTTCGGTAAAGTTAAAAGTCGCATCCGATAAATTCCAAGGGTCTAAAAAATAAGGTGATAAATAGGAATTCATTACACACACTAAAACAATGATCAATATTAGTAAGCTTTCCCACCGGAAAAACACTGGTAGTTTACTGGTTGACAACGCATCTGGTGTGGCTGATTTTTTTATTATTGTGTCCATAAAAAGCCTCTTTCTCTTAATGTGATTGCGACGGAGCGGAGCCAACAGATGCCTCTGGCTTGCGAAGAATAATGCGTGCTTTGTCTTTGTCGGACGAGGCGTTCGCCACCACAGCGATAATAATCACCAGTCCAGAGATAGCCATTTGCCAAAAAGGCGATACGCCAATAATGGGCAAAGCGTTATTCACCACGCCAATAAACAAGGCGCCAATCACACAACCCACCACGGTTCCCAAACCACCAACGATACTAACACCGCCAATCACACACGCCGCGATCACTTGTAGCTCAAAGCCATTGGCGACATCCACGTAAGCCACAGCAAAACGCGACACCCACAAATAACCGCACAACCCTGCCAATGTGCCTGATACCAAAAAAGCATAAAACTGCACCTTGCCAACATTCACACCAGAATAAAAAGCTGCCATCGGATTGCCGCCTGCGGAATAAAAATTGCGCCCCCATACACTGAATTTCATCGTCCAAAAGGCCAAAAGAATGGTGATAATCGCCATCCAAGCTAATACCGGAATAGACAGAATTTCATATCGCGGCAAGCCAATGAAGGCCTCACTCATTTGGTGAGAATTCACCCATGCGCCGTCTGACAACAAAAAGGTCGCACCGCGATAAATACTCATAGTGCCCAGGGTAATTACAATAGAAGGCACTTTTAATAACCAAACAAACAAGCCATTAATCGCCCCTAAAAACGCCCCAATCCCCAACGCGAGTAACATCAAAACAAACATATTCAAGGTCGGAAAATATTGATTCACCATGGCAACGACCATGCCGGTAAAAGCCACATTGGCCGCCACAGAAAGATCAATACAACGGGTTAAAATCACCAACATCTGCCCCAATGCCAACATGATCAAGATCGACGTATCGTTAAAAATACTGATGCTGTTAGACACACTAATGAAATCTGGACTGATCGTGCCCACCGCCAAAAACATCGCCAGCACAATCATGCTCAAAATGCCTTCGCGAGAATAAATAAAGCGTCTCAACATGTCACATGTCCTCCGGTCGCCAGAGAAACCACTTTTTCAGGTGTCGCATCAGCCCGTGACAACTCACTGACAATCAAGCCTTCGTTCATCACTAAGATTCGATCAGACATTCCCATAATTTCAGGCAATTCCGATGACACCATGATGACAGCCAAACCAGAATCCACCAATTCAGACATAAACTCATGTACTGCGGCTTTTGATCCAATATCAATGCCCTTTGTTGGCTCGTCCAAGATAATGACTTTGGGGTTGGTCGCGAGCCATTTAGCAATCACCACTTTTTGCTGATTGCCACCGGATAGATTCATGACTTTTTCTTCCCAGCAAGAGGCTTTCACTTGTAAACGCTCACAATATTGGCGCGCTAGGGACATCTCACTTTCTTGATCCAGATTACCGTGTTTTGCTAAACGGTCCATTTGCGGCAAACTGATGTTTTGATAAATGGGCAACTCCAACACAATCCCTTGCTTCTGACGTTCCTCCGGTACATAGACAATGCCGTTCTCTATCGCGTCTTTTGGTGAGTGAATGATCACCTCTTTGCCATTCATTTTTACCGTGCCAGTCACGTGGTCCGTGGTGCCAAACAAAGCCTGCATCACCTCCGTTCTGCCTGAACCCACCAGACCATAAACGCCAAGGATCTCACCTTTTTTCAAACTAAAACTGATGTTAGCGAACTCCGTTGTGTGACATAGGTTACTGACTTCTAATAATGTCTCACCAATTTCCACGTCTTTTTTGGGATACGTGGCGGCTATGCTTCGCGCCACCATCATTTCCACCAGCTGACCTTCATTAGTGTCTTTGATAAAGCCTTCCCCCACATAACAACCATCACGGAATACGGTGTAACGATCCGCCAAGGCAAAAATTTCATCGAACTTATGGGTAATAAAGAGAATCGCTTTGCCTTGTTGCTTGAGTGTATTAACGAGTTCGTAGAGTTCATGAATTTCATGGTGAGACAGAGCGGCTGTAGGCTCGTCTAAAATCACCACTTTCGCGTCAACGGACAAAGCTCGCGCAATGCCAACCATGTGTTTTTGACCGATACTTAATTCACGTAAAATTTGATTAGGGTCCATGTGCGCGTTAATGGATGACAAAATGTCTTGAGAACGCGTCACCATAGCCGACCAATCTATAGAAAAATACTTGGTCATCGGGCCCTTTTTCATTGGATAGTTGCCCAAAAAAATATTTTCCGCCACCGTCAGATCATCAAATAACACGGTTTCCTGATGAATCGCAGTGATACCTAAGGCATGGGAATCATGAGGCGAATGAAACTGCACAGGTTTGCCGTTAAAAATAATGTCTCCACCATCCGGTTGATAAATGCCAGTCATGGTTTTAACTAGAGTAGATTTGCCTGCGCCATTTTCACCAAGTAACGCCGTCACTTGGCCCGGATATAGATGCAAATCGACACCGTCCAGCGCTTTGACACCGGGAAATACCTTGCTTACCTTTTTTAAACTGAAAATTGCCTTGTTCATAACGGTAGCTCTTATTGTTATTGATTCATTATGAAATTATTGAGCGAGCAAAACCCCACCCTAGCCCTCCCCTTCAAAAGATACAAGGGGAGGGAATATAAGCTCTTAACTCCTCCCCCAGCGAAGGGGGAGGTTGGGAGAGGGTTAATAGCAACTAAAAAATGGAAGAGAATTCGTCGACGTTGGACTCATCATAAACAAACGGCTTCGCCATCGCGCCGTCACCATTTTCGTCAACTTGCAATGTTCCCATACGGCCCATTGGAATCTCGGTTTTCGTGCCTTTGCCTTTAACAAGGTTATAAGCCAGCATGGTCGCTGAGTAACCAAGGTCTATTGGGTTCCAGATAGCAAAGCTATGAATCGCACCGCTGTGCACATGACCCGCTAATTCAGAAGGAAGACCCAAACCGGTCACATAAACTTTGCCCGTTAAGCCCAAATCACTTACGGCTTGTGCAGCCGCCAAAATACCAACCGTGGTAGGTGCCACGATCACATCTAGATCAGGATGATTTTTGATCAAAGCGGTCGCTTCACGGAAGCTCTTATCCGCAAGGTCATCACCATAGACAGTATCGACAAGTTTTAGATTAGGGAATTGGCTAAGGGAGTTTTTCATCTCACCAATCCAAATATTTTGGTTGGTCGAGGTTGGTGTTGCGCTCAGGATGGCAAACGTACCGGAGGTTTTACCTTTGGCTTTAATCGCATCCGCAGCGAGCTGTACGTTCATTTCGCCAATCAGGCTATTACTAGAAGGGTTTAAGTGGATTTGGCGGCCTTCTTTGCCAACACCAGAGTCCCAAGAAATCACTTTAATGCCGCGCTGTTGCGCTTTTTTTAAAGCAGGAACCAAGGCATCTGCATCATTGGCCGATACGGCAATCGCATCGACACGCTGCGCGATCAGTGAATTGATGATTTCAATCTGACCTTCCGCAGTGGTTGACGTAGGACCTGTGTAAATAATCTCTACGTCACCGAGCTCTTTTTTGGCTTCTTCTGCACCACGATACGCCGCTTCAAAAAAACCAATGCCCAAAGCCTTCACCAATAACGCGACTCGAACCTGCTCCGCGGCATAGGCACCAGAAGCAAACAAAGTAGCAGACGCCAACACACAAGCTGTGATGAGTTTATTTTTCATAATTATCTCCAAGAGCGCGCTCATCATCACACAACGAGATGTTGTCTTATCCGAGACGCGGTTTATTGTTTTTGTTTTTCCACTATGATCAAACGACACCCTGCCGACTTAATCACTTCTTTACTCTTGTTATCTATTCCATCGTCCGTAATGACGATGTCTATCTGTGACAAAGGACAAATGATCATACTTGATCGGTTTTGAAACTTTGTACTATCAACCAAAAGCACCCGCTGATCGGCTCGATTTATCAGTTTCATTACCGCTTGTACAATCTGTGGATCTGTCTCCATCACACCGTGAGAATTCACCCCGTATGCACCAATAAAAAGAATGTCAGCGTAAGTGTGATTAGCAATATCATTCGGGAACGGACTCAATATAATGTTCTGCTCCCGATGAATTTTGCCGCTCGGCACGGTCACACTGCACTTGCTCTTTTTGATCAATTGATCGGCAATAGAGAAGGAGTTAGTCAGGACTTGTAGCTTTAAGCTACGCATGTACTCAGACATAGCCGATGTGGTTGTGCCACCGCTGATCATGATCGACATATTGTCTGACAATAAATCCACTGCGGCTTTCGCTATACCCCGCTTTACATCCGTATTAATCGTCTGATTGACGGAGTAAGGTCGCCCCAACAAACTGGCATCAGACGGTGGATTGATGGCTTCCGCCCCACCCCGTACACGACGCAGTTTTCCCTCTTTGTCCAAAAAACCAATGTCTCTTCGTATTGTGGCTTCAGACGCACCTAATACATCTACTAAATGCGCTACCGTGACAATAGGTCGAGTCTCGACTTCTGATAGGATCACTCTGTGCCTTTCAATTTCGTGCATCGATCATCCTCGATATTCAATATAATTAATTTTCAATCATTATCAAGCACTATTAATCATATATTATCAAAAAAGATAAAAAATGCTTGAAAATGATTGTTTTTGTTTTAGTATGAAGGTTATCGATCATTCTAACCCGCTGGTTGTGCATAACAAAAATAAATTTAAGTCTTTATTAAATAGCCATGAAACAAAGTTTTACGCTATTAAATAGGCAATACTTGAGGTTAAACGATGTCTACTAACTTACTCCCTATTCTTTGGAATGACGCGGATGCGTCTCTTCTAAGTGAAGCTGAATTATTGCAATATCGATCAAACTTGCTTGGTTCTGACATGCGCGTAACCAACTACGGCGGCGGCAATACCTCAGCAAAGCTGCAAATGAAGGACCCTCTCACGGGTGAAAAAACCACCGTATTATGGGTAAAAGGTTCTGGTGGCGATATTGGTTCAATGGGATTGGATGGCTTTTCCACTCTTTATATGGACAAATTGAATCAGCTTTTACCACTGTATCGCGGACTTGAGTTTGAAGATGAGATGGTCGCTTACCTTCCGCATTGTACTTACAACCTAAACGCCCGCGCCGCCAGCATTGATACGCCACTTCATGCTTATTTACCTTATCTTCACGTCGATCATCTTCACCCTGACGCCGTGATTGCGATCGCAGCAAGCAAAAACAGCAAGCAACTTACAGAAGACATTTTTAACGGTGACATTGGCTGGCTTCCATGGCGTCGACCAGGTTTTCAGTTAGGCATGGATTTGCATAAAATCGCCACCGAAAATCCGCATTTAAAAGGCGTCGTACTGGAAAGCCATGGTCTTTTTACCTGGGCTAATGACAACAAAGACTGCTACCTCAACTCACTGAATATTATTAACAAAGCACAAACTTGGCTAGAAGAACAAAGTGCTGGCAAAGCCGCCTTTGGTGGTGAGCGATTTAACACATTACCAGACGACAAACGCCAACAAGTGGTTTCAAGCTTAATGCCACTGATTCGTGGTAAAACCAGCGAGAAACAACGTCAAATTGGTCACTTCAATGCGTCCGACGAAGTATTGCAGTTCGTTAACTCTAAAGATCTAGATCGTCTTGCAAAGCTGGGGACCTCCTGCCCTGACCATTTCTTGCGCACTAAGATTCGTCCTTTTGTGGTCAATTACAATCCAGAAACTGACAACCTTGATGAAGTAATCGAATCATTGGACCAAAGCCTTGCAGAATACCGTGAAGATTACGCCGGTTACTACAACCGCTGCAAACGCGATAACAGCCCAGCCATGCGCGATCCAAATCCCGTCATTTACTTGATCCCAGGGGTGGGTATGCTGTCTTTTGCCAAAGACAAAGCCACCGCTCGTATCGCGGGGGAATTCTACGTAAACGCCATCAATGTCATGCGCGGTGCAGACAGCGTCAGCGAATACGTCGGCCTACCAGAACAAGAAGCCTTCGACATTGAATACTGGCTATTAGAAGAAGCCAAGCTGCAACGTATGCCAAAACCCAAATCCTTAGCGGGTCATATCGCCTTGGTGACTGGTGCGGCTGGCGGTATTGGCCTGGCGACAGCAAAACGTCTCGCCAAAGAAGGCGCCAACATCGTATTGATGGACATAGACGAAGACGCTCTGCAAACCGCCCAGGCGAATATGAACAGCGAGTTTGGCAAAGATTGCGCCTCTAGCATCAAGATGGATGTGACCAATGAAGACGATGTCATCCGCGCGGTGAAGCATTGCGCAGTAGCCTTTGGCGGTTTAGATATTGTTGTTTCCAACGCCGGTATAGCCTCTTCCGCGCCCTTAGAAGAAACCACTCTTGCTCTGTGGAATAAAAACCAAAGCATCTTATCGACAGGTTACTTCTTGGTTGCTCGTGAAGCCTTTAGTCTGCTAAAACAACAGAATATGGGTGGCAACATGGTGTTTATCGCCAGTAAAAACGGTTTGGTTGCCAGTGCCAATGCCAGCGCCTATTGCGTCGCAAAAGCCGCTGAAATCCAGCTTGCTCGCTGCGTTGCCCTAGAAGGCGCACCGCTTGGCATTCGTTCAAACGTGGTTAACCCAGATGCGGTTTTACGCGGTTCAAAAATCTGGACTGGCAAATGGAAAGAAGAAAGAGCCAGTGCTTACAAACTCTCAACCGATGATTTGGAAGAACACTACCGCCAACGCAGCATGCTGAAGCTAAATGTATTCCCTGAAGACATTGCGGAAGCCATTTACTTCTTTGCGTCAGAGGCATCCTCTAAATCGACGGGGAATATTCTGAATGTCGATGCGGGTCACGCGCCGTCTTTTACTCGCTAACGACGGTAGATATTTACTCAAAGACCTTTGCACGCGCTATCATCGTCGCAAAGGTCTCGATTAAAAGAACAATAAAAAGGAATCACCATGAAACAATTAATTGATCAAAACTGGCTGCAAGAACATAACGCTAAGCAAGAAGCCGCGGTTATCAGTGATTACAATGCGCTAGCAGAAAAACTGGAACGTTCAGGTATTAAAATCGATACTATTTTGGAACAAGCTAAGCAATTTACCGTCGCCGTTCCCTCTTGGGGAGTGGGCACAGGTGGTACGCGCTTCGCCCGTTTTCCAGGCAAAGGCGAACCACGCAATATCTTCGAAAAACTTGACGATTGCTCGGTTATTCAACTGCTATCACAAGCCACGCCAGCCGTGTCCCTGCACATTCCTTGGGACAGACCAAAAGATCCAAGCGAACTACGCCAATACGCTGAGCAATATGGTTTGCATTTTGACGCAATGAACTCCAACACCTTTCAAGATCAAATTGGCCAAGAAGAATCGTACAAATTTGGTAGTTTGACACACACCAACAAAGCCGTGCGCGAACAAGCCATTGCTCACAACATTGACGTGGTGGAACTAGGCCAAAAGCTCGGATCAAAAGCCCTGACTGTTTGGGTAGGCGATGGTTCTAACTTCCCCGGCCAACAACACTTTAAAAACAGCTTCACGCATTATTTAGACAGCATCAAAGCCGTTTACAACAGCCTGCCAGACGATTGGAACATGCTGCTGGAACACAAAATCTTTGAACCCGCTTTCTACTCAACTGTGATTCAAGACTGGGGTAGCAGCTACCTTGCCGCAAAAGAAACCGGCGAGCGCTGTTTGTCTCTCGTGGATTTGGGCCACCATGCGCCGAACGTCAACATCGAAATGATCGTCAGCCGTCTTGCGCAATTCGGCAAGCTGGGCGGGTTCCATTTCAACGACAGTAAATACGGCGACGATGATTTGGACAGCGGCTCTATCAACCCTTACCAACTGTTCTTGATCTTCAACGAATTGACCGACATTCGCGTACAAGACCCGTCTTACAGTCCATTCTATATGTTGGATCAATCACACAACGTCACCGACCCAGTGGAAAGCTTGATGTACAGCGCTGCGGAAGTGCAACGCGCCTTTGTGAAAAGCTTATTAGTCGATCGCAACGCCTTAACACAATATCAAGAAGCAAACGACGCCATGATGGCACAGGCCAGCTTAAAACAAGCTTATAACCTAGATGTTGAGCCCATATTGCAAATGGCACGCCTCCAGGCCGGAGGCGCCATCGATCCAGTAAGCTGTTACCGTGCTAGCGGCTATCGCGCCGCCGTCGCCAAGGCTCGTCCTGCAGATCCGAATAAAACGGGCTCAGGAATTGTGTAAAAACAATAAACAAGACTCTGATCGCCCCCAAAATATAGCGCTCAAATGAGGCTATATTTTTTTGGCAAAATTAATTTTAGAAACGATGTTTTAATAAAAATATATTTTTATAAATAAAAATTAAAATCATAGTTTTAAACGAAATTATTATGACCTATATTTAACCAAGACAAGAAAATCCAGAATAATAAAAGGATTGAAAATGCACACATTATTAAGTCAACCAACCTATGTCATGCCAAAGGCACGTACCATAGAACTGATCGAGCGACTCACCGACAATCTTATCAACATTGAAGATACTACTGGCGATTTTTTGCTGCGCCTTGAAGATGGTCGTGTCATCGATACCAAAGGCTGGGCTGGCTGGGAGTGGACTCATGGAATAGGTTTATATGGCTTGTTCAAATACTGGCAAACCACCAATGATCACAAAACATTAAACATCATTCACGATTGGTTCGAGCAACGTCTAAGCGAAGGCACACCAACCAAAAACATCAACACGGTGGCCCCCTTTTTAACCTTGGCGTGTTTGCATGAACGGACACCAAAAGAATCTTGGATTCCGTATCTAGAAGAATGGGCTGAATGGGTAATGTACGACATGCCACGCGTACAAGAAGGCGGTTTGCAGCACATCGTTTACAACAGCGTGAACCACAATCAAATGTGGGACGACACCTTAATGATGAGTGTTTTACCTCTCGCTAAAATCGGTACATTGCTTAATAAGCCCGAGTATGTCGAAGAAGCGAAATACCAGTTTTTAACCCATATTCAATACCTAATGGACACGAAAAGCGGCCTGTGGTTTCACGGCTGGACGTTTGAAGGCAACCACAACTTTGCCAAGGCCCTATGGGCTCGTGGTAATAGCTGGATCACCATCGTCATTCCAGAATTCATCGAATTATTAGATTTGGCCGAAAGTGACCCAATTCGTCGCTTCTTGCTATCGACGCTGGAACGACAAGTGAAAGCCCTGAGCGAGCTGCAACACAGCGATGGTCTTTGGCACACCTTGTTAGACGATAACAGCACTTACCTAGAAGCTTCCGCATCGGCTGGATTTGCGTATGGCATCTTAAAAGCGGTACGTAAACGCTACCTATCTAAGGATTATTTGCCTATGGCTGAAAAAGCCATCAAAGCCGTTTGTAGCAACATAAACGAGCAAGGCGAACTGCAAAATACCTCGTTTGGTACCGCCATGGGGAACGATCTAGAGTATTACAAAAACATCAAAATCACCGCCATGCCTTATGGGCAAGCCATGGCGATTTTGTGTCTTAGCGAATATTTACGTCGCTATATCTAGCAATCCGCTAGGGAAAAAACGAACCCTCTATTTCTTAAAACGACAATAAAGATAAAAAGGATAAGAAAATGAAACTTAAACGACTTAGTACCGCATTAACCCTTATTGGCTTGGGAATAACGTCTGCATCAGCCTACGCGGAAAATTTGCGCTTCGGTTATGCCAGCAACGCCACTCCAACCGTTGAAGCAATGAAAAAATTTGCTGAATTGGTCGATCAAAAAACCCAAGGCGATGTTACCGTCACCTTTTTCCCTGACAGCCAACTGGGTGGCGAGCGGGAAATGGTCGAACTACTACAAGCAGGCTTATTGGATATGACCAAAGTCAGTGGTGGCCTCATGGAAAGTTTTGCCCCGGTTTATGGCGTTTTCTCTATGCCTTATCTATTTGACAGCCAAGCGCATTTTTACAAAGTCATGGACAATCCAGACATCACTACACCAATTTATGAGTCTTCAAAAGACCAAGGCATTTTAGGGCTAACCTACTACGACAGCGGCGCACGCAGCTTTTATACGTCCGAAAAAATCATCCGCAGCGTGGACGACCTTAAGGGTCTAAAAATACGCGTCATGCAAAGTCCAACCTCTATTAAAATGGTCAAAATGCTGGGAGGCTCGCCTATCGCTATGGGGCAAGCTGACGTCTATTCGTCTATTCAACAGGGGGTATTAGATGGCGCAGAAAACAACGAATTTGCCTTGACCATTGCTCGCCACGCCGAGGTCGCTAAACATTTTTCCTATGACCTACACTCAAGGGTACCAGATGTACTATTGATATCTAACGCGACCATGCAGCGTTTGAATCCAGACCAACAAACGGCGGTGCGAGAAGCCGCAAAAGAATCCACAGAATTCCATAAGCAAGTGTGGGCGCAAGCGGTCAATGACGCCAAAGAGACCAGTGAAAAGCAATTTGGTGTGACCTTTTATTACCCAGATATCAGCGAATTCCAAGCCGCCGTACAGCCTATGTACGACGAGCTCAAATCTGAGCCTGAAAAATATAAGGTCTACGAAGCAATTCGCCAGCAAGCGGAGCCAAAGTAATGCCAACCATAAGACGTTTCCTAGATATATTTTTAGGGACAAGCTGCTCACTCTTACTGCTCAGCATGGTCGGTGTGCTGTGCTGGCAGGTGATCAGTCGCTACGTATTTAACGATCCTTCAACCTATACCGAAGAATTGTTGCGACTGGGATTGGTCTGGTTGTCTCTGTTAGGAGCCGCTTATTCTGCTGGCCGTGGTTCCCACATGGCCATTGATCTACTGCGCGATATTGCGCGTGGTAGGTTTCGCAAATTTCTTAAGCTGTTGGTTCCAATCAGTTTTATTATTTTCAGCGTCTATGTGCTGATCATGGGTGGCTTACATAGTATGCAGATCTCGTCCAAACAGCTCACAGCGGTATTACAACTGCCAATGTCGAGTTTTTATGCCGCGCTGCCCGTGTGCGGTGTGTTGTTGATTTTGTACGCCATTTTAAATTTGATTGATGTCATCAAAACACCTGCCGATGAAGCACCTGTAGACGACATCAAAAAATCACTCAGTATGGGAGAATAGACATGGCAGGTGAAGCAAGCTTAGTGCTGATTATTACCTTTTCGATCCTGTCTCTTTTAGGATTGCCTTTAGCGATTGCACTGGTGGCATCGTCTTTAGCCGCTGTTACCATGATGGTGCCCGTCGATATGGCGCTCTTCACATCAGCACAAAAAATGGTCGCCAGCTTGGACAGTTTTTCCTTATTAGCCGTACCATTTTTTATTCTCTCTGGAGTGATTATGAACTCCGGTGGTATCGCTATTCGTTTGGTGAATTTCGCTAAGCTACTGGCAGGACGCATTCCTGGTTCCTTAGCGCAAACCAACATCGCCGGTAATGTGTTGTTTGGTTGTATTTCGGGTTCTGCGATTGCTGCATCGACCTCCATTGGTAGTGTGATGGTGCCGATTCAAGCCAAAGAAGGTTACGACCGAGCTTTTGCTGCAGCGGTTAACATTGCCTCTGCACCAACGGGCATGTTGGTGCCACCGACGACGGCCTTTATCATTTACTCCTTGGTGTCTGGTGGTACATCAGTAGCGGCTTTGTTTTTAGGGGGTGCCGTCGCGGGTATTATTTGGGCATTAGGCTTGGTACTGGTCACCGTTATTATTGCCAAAAAACGCAAATACCCTTTGTCGAATCGAGTAGCATTTAAAGATGCAGTTAAAATCACGCTGGATGCCATTCCTAGCTTGTTCTTAATTGTCTTTATTATTGGCGGCATTGTTATGGGCGTGGTAACACCGGTGGAAGCCTCTGGGATTGCGGTGATTTACACCATGATATTGGCGTTCTTTATCCATAAAACCACACCACTTCGCGCGCTGCCTAAGTTCCTAATCGAAACATCGCACATTACCGGCACCATCATGCTACTGTTGGCGGCATCAGCCACCTTGTCTTTCGCCATGGCCTTTACTGGTATTCCAGCCGCCATTTCTGCCTTGATTCTGGGTATATCCAATGACCCTATCATGGTCATGTTGATCATCAATATTTTATTGTTGGTTGTTGGCTGCTTTATGGACATTGGACCGGCGATCCTGATCTTTACCCCAATCTTATTACCGATTGCCATGAAAGTGGGCTACGATCCTGTGCACTTTGGCGTCGTTATGATCTTCAACCTCGCCATCGGCACTATTACACCACCTGTCGGGACCGGCTTATTCGTCGGCGCTACCGTAGCCAAAGTGAAAGTGGAAAAAGTCATCGTCGCCCTCGCGCCCTTCTATCTCGTGCTCTTCAGCTTGCTTGCCGTTATTTCCTACGTGCCAATCATCACCTTGTACCTGCCATCATTATTTGGGCTTTGAATGGATAGCTTAAGGTTTTGAAATCTAGATATTGTTAGTCAAAAAAAAACGGCATAGAAGTGCTTAAACTTTTATGCTGTTTTTTTTGATAGCTGTAAATTAGCTCAGCTTACTAACTAAATATTGCCAATTTTCTTGATCATCATTGAGTACCTTTCTGAACATTTCCGGTCTACAAACCCTGTAGATTCAATTTTAATCTTTCAGCGTCCTCCATCAGACATGAGTAGACAGCTTGTCATTTTTTAACCTAAAGAGCATATTATCAACCTAGCAATAGGTGACTATATTTTAACTTCTACCACGGTCACTTCTTTTAACGCCTTTAAAAAAACTATTATCAGCAACAAGGACGACATATGAGCAACAAGGATGGGCGAATTCCATTGAATGCCACAATACTCAAAGAACAAAGAAAACGCTGCGGCTTAAGCCAAGAAAAATTTGCAGAACAATGCCTGAAACAAGGGCTGTTGGTTTCTATGTCTTCGATTAAGCGTGCGGAATTGGGCATGAATGTACTTTATCGAACGGCAGCACACATTGCTAAATTTTACGATATCCCAGTTGAGGCACTCTTAATCGATGACACTAAAAATGACTCTTCAAACCACTCTGACGAGCACTCCCCAACAATAAGCAAGAGTGTGAATGACGGAAATACAACTCTAAACTCATAAAATATTTTTATTACGCATTCATCATAGGTTTTCCCTGACTAACAAGAAAACCACGTCGCTGCCAAAAAGAGTTGTTCATCCAGCGTTGTTCTTTTTGGTAAATACGACTTTGAGTTGCCGTGTATTCATCAAAAATCCGCTTGATATCACGGTGATAGTACTGAATAGCCTTTGTTTCTGGATTCATTAACGCTTGAACACCATGACAAGCGCTGCTCATAGCAAATCCAATACCCATAGAAGATACAGGATCAAAAGACGCCACAGCGTCACCAACGGCCACAAATTTATCCGGAAAAGCGGAAGAATAAAACTGACTATTGGCCTGTTTCACCCAAAGTCTAGCTTGTGTTGCATGACTGCCTTGTAGATAGGGTGCAATGGCTTTTGTCTTGGCAAGATGGCTGTTCCATATTGCAGGGCGGTTAAGCTTCCTCTCTTTCATTAGATCCACATCAGTAAAACAAGTCACTACCGCAAGATCTTTAGACAGCCCAGCCATATACCACCAGCCATATTCACAGCTCTCGATTCTTTGTTGTTGCTCAAACACCCGCTTAGGATGATGGATAAAGGCACCAACACCAACCAATTGATCGGTCACTGTGCGCTCAATCCCTAACGCATCCCCAATTTTGCTTTGTCTGCCAGATGCATCGATCAAATAGTCACTTTGATAATGTAACTCGCCTTGTTCCGGGTGAGACAATTGCACCTGCCAAACACTACCTTGCTGCGCCACCTTAATTTGTTTACAACGGGGAATAATAGTGCCTCCACGCGCCACCATGGTCATCAACAAGGTTTCGTCAAACATGGCACGGTCTAATTGGTAAGTTTGCCCCTGCGCCGTAAACAGACTGTGATGGTGACTGGCAATATCGCTTCCCCAATAACTGATTTTACCGTAATTCGGCACAAAACAGCCTTCTCCGAACTCATCACGAGAAAGGTCAAGGTACTCCAAGAAATCGAAAACACTATGAGATACCTGCTCACCAATTCTCTGCTGAGTGAAATCGCCACGTTCTAGCAACAACACTGTTTTATGGTGATGTAACATAAGGGAGAGCGCACAAGTGGCCCCAGCGGGGCCACCTCCTATCACAATGACATCGTATTTATCCATAACTACCCTCTCATCCTAGTGCCTGAGCGATGAAGAGTATTTTTAGTACGAACAGGTTTAAACGCTCGTTCCTCAAAATACTGTGCCATTAATTTGCCTTTTTTCGTTTCTTTCTTATCCGTTTCACCTTTTAGCTTATCCAGCGATACTTTAGTCGTATTGATAAAAAACACGGGGATGGTGGTATCGTTATCTTCTGAGTTACCACTAATTTGCCCGACACCCACTTCCTTAAAATCAAACAACTCATGGTTTCTTTCCGATTCTGTAAAGTAAGGGAAGCCTTCGCTTTTAGCATTACGATCGCGAATAAACGCCAAAGCAGACCAGTGTTCAACCATTTGCCCATAACTATTAATACCCCGAGCGTAATTGATCTGTTGACCAGCAGGAAGGTGACTATTCAGTTGGCCTGTGACATCCAATTCCCCTGTTAATACATCCCAAGGGCTTTGAGGCGGCCACCAGTAGCTGTAATACGCTGGCGGAAGAGGGGTTTTCTCTTCAACATCTTGTGTCGCTAATACTTGGTATTGTTCAGGTACTTTCACGCCATCTGGCAAATCCTTCCAAACATAGTTTGTTAGCGACAAAGTGGTGTCTACCTGAGTCGCCTTATTCACCTTAGGCTCGCTGAAATTAACCACTTGTACCGTGCAATTGAAAAAGTCAGCTTGCCAAGGACACGCCATACGTTTTGTTAAATCCCCTGGTTCACAACCACCGCCTTCACATTCGTCTCGGCTGGGCGATAAACCTTGTTGAGAATAGTCTGCCTTATGATGTTTGACCTGATACGCCATTTCATACAATTTGGAATTTTGTAAGCTCCAAGTCACTTCAATCCCAGGACACATTGGCAAACCAACACAATTACCAATACTTGCCGCATCCATTTCATTCACATATAAAGTGTCAGCGGTGCCAAGGGCAAATTTACCTTCTGCCCATTGCTTCAACAAAAACATTTGTGTGGCATCTAAAGCAAGAAACTTCTCAACCACATTGTTTGTCAGATCATAGGCATTGGCACTTTTAACGGAATTGCTGCCTGAATTCATCGGCATCATTGGTAGTATTTTGCCCTCTTCTGAAGAACTCATAAGAGTCTGTTGTGGCTGATCGTAATCACCAATGGTTTTATTATCTAACTGACGGAAGTAATGGTAGTACTTCATTCTATTCGATTTATTCGCATCACTGTTGTCACGATAATCAAACTGATAAGAAAAGAAGCCACTCATCGATTGGACATTCGCAACCCATTGATACTGGCTAATACGATGAATAATAGGTTGAATATCACGTTCAAAATTGGCGACAAAATCATCGTTGAATTCCCCATGGGTATACATTTTTGGAACTAGATCAAAATGACGAACACCTACATCAAAAAACGTGTCATTAAGCGTAGAAATATTCACAATTTCAGGCGCAAAATCAGGCGAGCCCACCACCACCCAAGCTTTTATGGTTTTCGCTGCCGAACCATCTTTATAGGTCACAACACAAGTAACAGGGCCATCTGAAATATCATCAAACCATTCGTCACCACCACCATAACCTTCAAGATCGGTATTACCACCGGCACGGCCATAACCACCCAGCACAACTAATCGACCTTTATTATCAGTACGCAATGTTCCTAGGCTTTTAAAATTCTCTCCTTGCAGTACAGGGCCTGGGTAAGACGCTTTCGTATAGTTGCTAGGAATGCTGTCTTTATCAAACTCAGCACTGTCTAAACAACCAGCCACCGTGCGTGGCCCCAGATCAATAATCAGCTTTTGTCTTTCAGATTCACTTGTCACCGTGGCATTTCGCCACTCAACTCCGCGGTTTTTGTAGCTATTTTCTTCGCCGTAAAGCAAGTTGCCATTTAGCTCACTAAACGCATACCATGCGGCTTTTTTATTGGCTAAATGCACGCTCCATTCAATGCTTTTGACATTACCTGAATCCAAGGTTAATTCATTACCCTCTTCATCGAGCACTTTAAACACTTGGCCCTGACGACGAACACGCCCTGCTTCATCTTTAAAATGAATAACGTCCGTTGTTGGCTGCAAATTATCATCATGTTCAAACGGCAAGCCGCCGATTTTAATGGGGTTTAAAACAAAGTCATTGCCATCCGCATTGCCTAAGCGAGCAACACCAACCGAAGGGTGAATCGAAAGTGACATATTGATACTCCTGTTTTGATACTGAAATCCGTCAATGTCTTAGTTGAGACCATTTCAGTTAAACAGGCAAAAATGCTTTCCACAGTGTCACTTTGGTGTCAGTTGTGATTCAAAGGTGATAAAAGAATAAAACCAGATATTAAGCGGAACCCTCTACTCTATCCTGTAAAGCTTGGCTTAAATGCTTAGGTTCGACCGACGTTAGCGTAACAGAGTCGCATTGCTGAAATTGGCTAAATGACTTGATGGCGTCCACAAAGGCGTTAATGACTAGATCTTCATCAAAATGCTGTGTTTCCATCTGTGTCTCTAGGTACAGAGATTTGATTTCTAGGCGGCGTTCTTTGCGATGGGCTTTGCAATCCATGCGACCGATGAACTCTCCACGAAACAATAGCGGTAGGCAGAAATAACCATACTGACGTTTTGGCTCTGGTACATAACATTCGATCTGATAATCATAGTGAAACAGGCTTTTGAGTCGATCACGCTGGATAACGCTGTTATCAAAAGGTGAAAGAATCAATAAACGCTTGTTGAGACCCGGCAAGCGAGCTTCTAATGCACCGGGTTCAATAAAGTATATCTCACCATTGTTTAGCACGACTTGCTCTAACAAGCCTTGCGCCAAGCGTTCATCGACTAGGCTTTTCACCGCTTGACGTAATCCGGTATTACGGCGCAAATAGGTCAGCCCTTTTAGCGAAGCAAGACCATGACAACGCAATTGTTGATCAACCAAATGCGCTGCAAATTCATCCATAGTGGGGGCTGTTGAATTGATATGAGAAGGCAATACTCGCTCGGTTAGATCATAGCTTTTCTGAAAGCCTTCACGATTACAGACCATGAGATCCCCTTGCATATAAAGCTGCTCAAGGGCCTTTTTCGCAGGTTTCCAGTCCCACCAGCCTGCTCCCTTATTACTGGATTTGGTTTCGATATCTCGGGAACGTAACGGTCCGTTAGAAGTAACACGAGCCAACAGCTCTGCCATTAGTTTTTCATCTGGATCTTTGTACCAATGGGTTTGGCCGCTTTTAATCGCATGTTTGTAAGGCAAAGAAAAACGAAAATCGTCTATAGGCAAAAACGCCGCCGCATGTGACCAATACTCAAAAATATCCCCATCCAGAAACATTTGATTGGTCATCGCTGGTTCAAACTTGGGTACTCTAGAATGCAGCACATGATGATGCGCCCGCTCCACCACAGAAATAGTATCGATCTGCACGTAACCTAAATGACTCACCGCCTTACGCGCACCAGCCAAACCACTGCCAAACGGACTCGCCTGCAACAAACCTTGGGACGTCAAAGCAAGGCGACGAAGACGAGCTAGATCTTTGGGGGATTTAAGTTTGATCATGATTAATAAATCTTCTTTACATCAATGCATCTGGATGTAGACGAATGTAGCCTGTCGCCACTCGGCCTTCAATTAGGTCATTAAGCTCAGAGATCGGCAATGGATGACTGAATAAAAACCCCTGATAGGACTGACAACCGATCGAACGCAGCGCCGCTAGCTGCTTTTCGTTTTCAACGCCCTCTGCAATGACCGCCAAGTTTAGATCTCGACCCAGACTAATAATCGTATTAGCAATAGACAAACTGCGTTGATCAGACATCAAGTCACTGACAAAAGATTTATCAATTTTGAGTTGATCTAAAGGCAAACGTTTGAGTAAATTTAGCGAAGAAAAACCCGTTCCAAAGTCGTCTAATGACCATGTCACGCCAATGTTTTTCAAGGCATTCATTTTTTTAATCACAACATCCATATCATCAGCCAATGCCGTTTCAGTCAGTTCCAGCTTGAGTTTGGATGGCGTAGCGCCGCTTAATAATAGAATCGTCTTAACCTCTTGAACAAAGTCTGGCTGACGGAATTGTGTGGCACTAACATTGACCGAGACAGTCAAATGACTTGTTAACTCAGATCGCTCCCATTCCGCCAACTGTGCACAAGCCGTACGCAACCCCCACGCTCCAATAGGAATGATAAGTCCTGTCTCTTCGGCAAGCGGAATAAACTCTAATGGTGAAACGCTACCCTTTACTGGATGCTGCCAACGAATCAAGGCCTCTACACCGGATAGACGACCAGTGATATCAACCTGAGGCTGATAATGAAAATAATACTCCCCGCGCGCAATTGCCAAACGCATATCACTTTCCAAGGTACTACGTGCTTTCATATCCGACTGCATCATGACGATAACAATACTAGCACCGACTACTCCGGTAATATGATTTACCCAGACGCCAACCAAACGTCCCTCAATGGGAGCAGCCAAATCAGATGAGGCAATTGGCATAACGTTAAGAGCGACAGCGAGAAATAGAACCAAACCAATAGACGGCAATATAAAACGTAGATAAATCCCTTCTCGATGAAACACAAGAAAACTGGCTGCAATAACTGGTAGAAAATTCATATGAACAGAACGAGGAATATCACGCACAGGTATATCGCCTAAAGAGGCAAGGGCTACCATAAAAAAAAGAGCATGACACATAATAATTGCAGCGCAACGCAGATAATTAAGAACAGCTAATATGAGTATTATGGAACCGATCATCACCAAAATAAGGTTAATAGAGAAATGTGGTAAATCCCCTCTATTCAGATAGTATAAGCCCCAAACGATACTACAAATGACTGTCGCAAAACCACCAAACAGAGTGAGATTCTTCACTCTTTTATTATGGCGGCCAATAGGCGTCCATCTAGAAATGTCATCTTTCGCGAGACGAAAGAGCTTACTGCATCGACTTCTCAAACAAAGATCCTTTTAGATTAAATAACCATTGAAAACTTACTATTTATAAGCCCTCGTATATCAATCCAATGCCAGAGAAGTTTGCAGATAGTCATCACTGACTTCAAGCTCATAAACTGTTTTTGATTGAACTAGGCAGTTACGCATTTCATTACGTGCACGTTGGTAGGATTCATCGTTAAGATCGCTAATTTTTTCCCATTGCTGTCGACTTGGCCATTGGGCATAACCCACCAAAATATTGGGTTTATCTGACGTATGAAGTCTTGAACCAAAACTACCGCAGCTTTTATAAATTGCTTTTGTGACGTCAAGCCATGCGTTACGAAAAGACGCTTCCGTACCTTCTTTGATTTCAAATTCATAAACGGCAATAAACATCCTTTTCTCCCTGATTGCTGACAATCGCTATAACGTTTATGCTTAAAAGTAGCTTTATAAATCATAACAAATCTTAACGAATTGTTACATTATAGATTCGCCTAGCTCGGACATGATGTAAGCCTAAAATTACCTTAAACTATTCAACGCGACGGTTACTTTAGTGCTCACTCTAAACCCTGATTTGATTGTGTCGTATGCTTTAACACGCCACTAAAGATGTGTCACTCAAAGCAACGCTTTCAACCGACTAGAAATTGGATGATTGTCATTGAGCTGCAGCAAATCCCACAAGTTACCGTATAGATCTTCAAATACCGCCACTGTACCGTATTCCTGCTCAGTAGGTGGTCGAACAAAATGAATGCCTTCAGCAAGCATGCACTCATAGTCTCGCCAGAAATCATCCGTGTTTAAAAACAAAAAGACACGACCACCTGTTTGATTACCGATAAAATCAAACTGCTCAGGTTTAGATGCTTTCGCTAGTAATAAGGTCACGCCCTTTGAACCTGGTGGAGACACGACGACCCAACGCTTGTCTTGCTCAGGCTGATAGGTATCTTCAAGCAACTCAAATTTGAGTTTATTAACATAAAAATCAATGGCTTCATCGTAGTCTCGAACCACTAAAGCAATATGCACAATGTCTTGTTTCATGCTTTCCATTCTCGTTTCAATAATAGTAATAACGAGTACTATAGCGGTTGGATTGCTAAAAGTAAGCTGCGAGGAAGGGCTAACGCTCATTTACCAGCTCGGTTGCCAACAAAGATCAACCTATGCCGTATCAGGTGTAAAACACTACAGGTAGAGCGGCAACGCAAAACCACTTAACCCAAAATAACAGCCATTATCACAAATGCCGATTTGAACTGAGATCACCACGCGTTGGCAGTCACTTTGATACATTTGTTATACAAAACCTTATACTAGGTTATTTTTAAAAACGTTAAAAAGATCAATCATGTCATTTTTAGCATTTAGTGAATGAGTCAAAACTTCTACAGCCCATAAAGATTCAAAGGTTTTTTGATTATACTGAAATTCATTAAACTTGATGCCTGACCTACTATTTACGAAATCTATACTCGCTGTTAACTCGACCAGATCTCTATGTTTTATAGTATTTACAAATGCATTTATATATAAATATGATTCAGTTTCAATAATTGAAGATAAAGCCGACTTAAAGCGACCATCTTTTAATTTTTCTTTCACCTTGCCAATTGAACAGTCATTAACTCGTATTTTACCATTCAAAAAAATCTTATTAATTAGATGAGAAAATATGTCATACAAAGCTCTTGAATTATATATTGCTGATTGTATATGTGCTTGAATTGACAGCTTATCGAAGTAGATTTCCTCAGAGGGTTGAAATACAAGCTCCATTGCTTCTCGACTAGATTTAGGCTCATTTTTTTTAATCAGTCGATAGGCTTCTGATTTGTGATATTCATAAATATCGATTGTTTTACTCATAGATCTAATATTGTTGATACAACTAGGTAGATCTACATCTATACCTTTAACGAGTTCTTTGAAATCTTCTTCTTTAATAATTTGCCACCTTTTCATAACGCTTTAATGGTATGCATACGTGTTTAGAGATTTTTAAAAACCTCTCAATATTTTTCAACCAATTGAAAAATAAGTATTTTATTGATCTATTTACAAGACCAATACCTGAAAATCGAGCATGCCTGTTTTGTCTTTTATCCATTAATACTAAAAGACTTTCTGGCTTACTGCCAACACAATCCCGCTAGATAGTAATTATTTTTTAGACAATCCGTTCCAGAAATCGATACTTGTAAAAATCAACAATGCATCCATACAATTTTTGGATTAACCACAGGGTGATGCTGGTTGTGTGGCATATTTGTTGTTGGGCTAAAGCAGCCACCTACAGGTGAAAGCGGCGCTTTCAATGGCAGATTACGGTCGTTCCTCCCTCATACAGCCCTACAAGGGATGAAGACCGTCGCAGAAAGCGCAACTTATTTCTGTTTACACTGGGTACGCGGGCAGTGTCCAAATCTCGTCGGCGTATTCTTGTATGGTGCGATCCGATGAGAATTTCCCCATGCGCGCGGTGTTTAACACGGCCATGCGAGCCCAACGAGGTTTATCTTGGTAAGCGTCTGATACTTGCTGTTGGCAGTCCATATAAGCACGATAATCGGCCATGACTTTATAAGGATCGCCCCCTTGAAGTAGGCTGTTTCGAATACTGTCAAAAGCATGAGGGTCGTTTGGCGAAAAATGGCCCGAGCAGAGCCAGTCTAATGCCCCTTTTAGCTCTTCATCTTGCTGATAATACCGGTAAGGGTTATAGCCTTTATGATCTAACGCCCGCACTTGGTCGACGTTTAAACCAAATATAAAAATATTGTCGGGGCCGACTTCCTCAAGTATTTCCACATTAGCGCCGTCCATGGTCCCTATGGTAATCGCACCATTTAATGCCAACTTCATGTTGCCAGTACCAGACGCTTCTTTGCCTGCGGTGGATATTTGCTCAGACAAATCCGCCGCCGGAATAATGTGTGACGCCAAGGAAACACGGTAATTAGACAAAAAGGCGACTTTCAATTTCCCCTTAATACGAGGGTCATTATTAATCACTTTTGCCACACTATTAATGGCGTAAATAATATCTTTTGCCAACGCATAACCCGGTGCTGCTTTCGCGCCAAAAATAAACACTCTTGGCACCGTGTTACTTTCTGGATGATTTAATAAACGATGGTATAAGGTCAGAATATTTAATAGGGTTAGATGCTGGCGCTTGTATTCATGCAAGCGTTTGATCTGCACATCAAACAAGGCAAATGGGTCCACATCGATGTCGCATTCTTTTTTAATGATCTTCGCAAGATGTACTTTATTTTGATGCTTGACCGCCATGAAGTCGTCTAAAAAGGCGTTATCATCCAAGAAGCTTTCTAATGTACGCAAGTGTTCTAAATTCTTTGGCCAATCTCTATCAATGCCATATCGTTCGAAAAGTTGTACCAACCCGGGATTGCAACCTAATAACCAACGACGGGGTGTGATGCCATTGGTTTTGTTGGTAAATTTTCCCGGATAAAGCTGGTCAAAATGCGGGAAAAGTTCACTCTTCAGCAGTTGAGAATGCAGCGCCGCCACACCATTGACCTTATGGCTGGCAATCACCGCTAAATGCGCCATACGGATCATTTTATGCTCGCCTTCTTCAATGATAGACAAGGCACGGCATATATCATCGCGGCCCGGCCAGCGCTGAGCCACTTCACCCATAAAACGATGATTAATCTCATAGATAAGCTGCAGATGTCGCGGTAGCACTTTTTCAAATAGCCCAACGCTCCATTTTTCGAGCGCCTCAGGCAATAAGGTGTGATTGGTATACGCAAAGGTACGGGTGACAATATCCCAGGTGCTGTCCCAACTAAGGTGTTTGTCATCCAACAGTACTCGAGTCAATTCTACTATGGCGATGGCGGGGTGCGTATCGTTCAATTGAATCACCGCTTTGTCAGGCAACTTAGTCCAATCCGAGTTCATTTTTTCAAAGCGGCGTAAAATATCGGCCAAAGAACACGCCACAAAAAAGTACTGTTGCACCAAACGCAGCTCTTTACCGTTAGCATTTTGATCGTTGGGATACAATACTTTAGAAATCGTCTCGCCCATGGCTTTAGAACGAACCGCTTCAACATAATCGCCTTTGTTAAATTCTTCTAAATCAAAATCTTCCGTGGAATGAGAAGACCATAAACGTAAGAAATTCACGGTTTTGGTATCATAACCGGCAACGGGGATATCAAATGGCACGCCCATCACACTACGGGTGTCGACCCATACAGGACGACTGTTACCCGCGCTGTCATACACCGTTTCTACACGGCCATAATATTGAATCGTCTGGGAATATTCAGGGCGAATAATGTCCCATGGCGTCCCGTATTTAATCCAAGTATCTGGGTGTTCTACTTGCCTGCCCTGCAAGAATTCTTGTTTGAACAAACCAAATTCGTAATAAATACCATAACCAATTGCGGGCAAATCGAGGGTCGCTAACGAGTCTAAAAAGCAAGCCGCCAATCGGCCAAGTCCGCCGTTGCCCAAGCCCATGTCCATTTCTTCGTCACAGATCTGTTCCCAGTCTAAACCCAGCTCTTCAATGGCTTGTTTCGCGGCGTCATATACACCGATATTATGGGCGTTATTGATCAACATACGCCCCATCAGATATTCCATCGATAAGTAATAAACACGGCGTACATTGTCGCTATTATGAGCGATTTGCGTCATCGACATGTCATCGGTAATGCGGTCACGAATGGCTAAGGATAAGGCCAACCACCAATCCCTAGGAGTAGCCTGCTGAGGTAAATGCACCAAGGTATAGCGTAAATGGTGCAAAATACTCTCTTTCATACTTTGACGCGAAGCAACACCATGAAAAGCACCATCGGGGATTAAATCCGTCGTTAAAGACATAGCCTGTCACCTCATATTTACGTTAGACCATCAGTGTAGCGCCTGAATTGAGACAATAAATGTTTTCTTTTAAAAAAGCGTCATGTGAAAAACTAAAACTTTACCAGCAATAAAAAACCAATCACCAAAAACAAGAAGAAAGACACGCCTTGCCAGAACATGACTGGGTTACGCTGTATCAAAGGTGGCCGAGTGCGGTCGAGGAAAGTTTGATTCGGATGATGTAAGTCGTAGATAAATTCAGAGACTTCTTCATAACGTTTTAACGGATTTATGTTTAAGGCTTTATGCAATGCATCGTCAATCCAAACGGGCAATTCAGAGTCTTCCGTCATCACACTACGGTAGGTTAGGCGACGTTGAGCGGCGATGCTTTTTGCTTGAGCAATTTTCGGGCTATAAGGGAATTGGTTGCCAGATAACATTTGGTAGGCAATGACGCCGAGAGCATAAATATCGGAGCGCTCAGTACCAGCATGACCAAGAAAGTATTCTGGTGCCGAATAACGCATAGTGCCTCGTAAGGCGTCTTCATCTTTGGTGTTGCTCACACCTGCGATGTGAGTAGAGCCAAAATCAATGATTTTCACAGTACCGTGTTTGTCGATCATGATGTTGGCCGGACGAATGTCTTGATGAATCATACTTTTACGATGGAAAGCCTGCAGTCCATTGGCGATTTGTGAAATGATGTCTCGGGTTTTCTCCAGCGTTGGTTTGGGGTTATCTCTCATCCATTGAGCAAGGGACTGACCTTCGATGTATTCGGTTACCAAATACAGACATTGCCGTTGTCGTGGTGGTTCGATGGCTTTAACCACATGAGGGTTCTGAACCCGCTTAGCAATCCAGTCTTCTAACATGAAGCTTTCCAAATACGCCGCATCATCACTCAATTCTGCCGACGGTGTTTTAATCACCACAAGCTCATCGCTGTCTATATCACGGGCTAAAAACACATGACTGCGGCTGCTCACATAAATAGAGCGCACGATTTCGTAGCCTTCAAACAACATTCTTTCTGTTAATGGCGGTGGCACAGGCAATTGACTGATGCGCTGTTGCACCTCTACCAGCTGATAACTTGGTACGTCATCCACTCGGGCGATTTGAATGCTCAAGTTGTCGTCACTGCCATTTTCTAATGCCTGTAAAATAATGTGTTCTGCGGCTTGGTCCAAGTTCTCTGACTCGGCAATACAGGTCACTATTTGCTCAGCGGTGACGAATTCATACACACCATCCGTCGCCATCACAAATATGTCGTCTTTACTCATCGGGACGGTTTGATAATCCAATTCTAGAATCGGCTCTATGCCCAAGGCACGCGTTAAATAGCTCTCATTAATCGATACAATACGACGATGATCTTTTGTGAGTTGCTCGACTTTACCATCAACCAAACGACCACCAAGCAAACGATAAACACGGCTGTCGCCCAAATGAAAAATATGCACCGAATTGGCACGCATCACAATGGCGGTAAACGTGCAGACATAACCTTTGTCTTTATCGAATCGGCTTAGGCCATTTTGGGTTTGAGAATAGAGAGCGGCATTGATAGACTTGATCACTTTTTCGCCAGATATCTTCACCGACCACGCGTCCGGGGTATGGTAAAAATCCTCTAGAAATCGCGTAATAGCGAACTCACTAGCGACTTGACTAACAGGGCTTGAACTGATGCCATCGGCGATGGCAAGCACTACACCTCTGGTCGATAATAGCGGCTCTGTTGGTATTCGACACCCCAGAAAATCTTGATTGATGTCTTTTTTACCCTTATTGGTGGCGCGGCCAATACTGATGCTCAGTGCTTTCATTAAGACCCCTAAATACAAAAACTCTGCAAGCATCCAGACTCACAGAGTTTTCCAATACATCGTCTTATGCCAATTTACGCGACGCAGACGTTCTCACATGCGTCAGATAAAGAGGTAGCCCGACCAATAAAAGACCTCCGGCAAGATTGCCCAACACCGTTGGAATCTCGTTCCAAATCAAATAATCCGATACGGTAAATTCTCCGCCCATGATCATAGAAAATGGGAACAAAAACATATTCACAATGGAATGCTCAAAGCCCATGTAAAAGAACAACATCACCGGCATCCACATGGCCGCCATTTTGGCACCAGCAGAGGTAGAGATCATCGCACCCACCACACCCATTGACACCATCCAGTTACACAACATGCCACGAATAAAAATGGTAAACCAACCGCCCACACCATGTGACTGATAGCCCAAAGTACGCGACTCACCAATGGAGCTTACTTTCGCGGCCAACGCGCCGCCATCCGTGGCATAACCGTAAGTCAAAATAAATGACATAAAAAACGCCGTGGTTAAAGCCCCCGCAAAGTTACCAATAAACACCAAGCCCCAGTTGCGCAGAACTTGTGCGGGCGTCACGCCTGGACGTTTATCAAACAACGCCAAAGGGACAAGCGTAAACACCCCAGTGAGCAGATCAAACTTCATCAAATAGAGCATGATAAAGCCCACAGGAAACAGCACAGCGCCCAACAATGGGCTGCCAGTTTGTGTGGCGACGGTAATGGCAAACACCGCCGCTAGGCCAAGAATCGCCCCCGCCATAAACGCACGAATGATGGTATCCTTCGTCGACATGTAGACCTTTTGCTCACCTGCGTCGACCATTTTGGTGACAAATTCACTTGGTTCTATGTACGCCATTTTTACGCCCTCTTATTCTTTAAAATTACCTAAGATTCACTTTTGAAAAGAAATAATTACCAAGATTTATATGGCAAAAACTTCCCATTTAACGTCAAAATAACCCGATCACCCTTAGGGTTTTCTTCTTTGTCGACCGTCATAGAAAAATCAATCGCACTCATGATGCCGTCGCCAAATTTTTCCTGGATAACCTCTTTAAGCGTGGGTCCATAAACGCCCACCACTTCATACAATCGATAAATTAAGGGATCTTGCGGAATCGCTTGATCCCAAGTTTTGGTTGGGTATTCCATCAGCACGGATTTGGCTTCGGCGGGTAAACCTAAAAAAGACACCAGCTTATCCGCCACGTCTTCTGAACAACTGTTCATGCCTAAACAGGCTGAGGTGATCCAAACATCGGTCATGCCAGTGGCTTTCGCGATAGACTCCCAGCTCAGATTTTTCTCTTTCTTAATGGCAAAAATGGCTTCTGTGACATCAATTTTTTTCATCTCTTTTCCTCAAATAAAGCCCCTCAAATAGAGCTCTTCACAACAGAGTTATTCAAAATACAGGTCATTTGGTGCGCCCAGACTCAACAGATAGAGCAAGACATACCAATATTTTTCGAACGTTATTTTGCTTACGACAAGGCCAATGACGGATAACCGAATGGCTTTTTTAGAAAGAAAAAGAAAAGAGAGAAGAAAAGCGCACGCGCCACCCTCATCAGCTATCTCCTTTCTAAAGGAGCATGACCGAGTGCTACTGAAACAACAGCAGCTGGCGACGATGCCATTAAGCAAACTGATCGACGTTGACCAACTTGTTATCTACATCAACAAAATCGACATAGAGACACTTAGATAATAGCAAGTATGGTGCCAAATAAATAAAGGCACCAGTGATACCTACCTAAATACGCATAATACGATTGATTTACCTATTAAAAATATTTTCAGCCACAACGAAATCCGTTTTTTTAAAATAAAAAACACGACTAAGACAAAGTTGCTCGCACCAGAAAAAAGCATCCTGATTGAATTAGGAGCAAGATCCGAGCACTGATCTAAAAGACAAAAAAACAAACCTATTGATAGATTTACCACAAAACCCAATTACCTATTTCTTCTATTTCAACATTTTGCTAATTTCAGAAAGAATCTTTCGTTTACTCAGTTAAAACAGTAAGGCATGGTATATGGACAAAATTGATAAAAAAATTCTACGCTTATTACAACAAGATGGCCGTCTAACCAATGCCGATTTAGCCGAACAGGTCAACGTGAGCCCAGCGACCTGTCATCGCCGTACTCATCAGCTTTTTAAAGACGGTTACATCAGCGAAGTTCGAGCGGTCATAGCACCAGAAAAAGTCGAGCGAAGTGCCTTAGTATTGGTAGGAGTAGTGCTAGATAGGTCGACACAAGAGAGCTTTGCGACATTTGAAAACGCTATTTCTAAGCTGCCTTTCATTTTGGATTGCCACCTAGTCGCGGGAGATTTTGATTACTTCCTAAAGGTGCGAGTCAAAGACATGGCCGACTTTAATAAACTACATAGTGATCAATTATTGGCGTTGCCAAGTGTTCGGCAATTACGCACTTTTTTTGTGATGAAAGAAGTCAAAGACAATGCCCCATTGGCGTTTTAGCCTTTTAATCACGATAAGGTTATCACTATAAAAATGATATTAGACTAAGTAAACGACTACACCTTATGCCTTTCACGAAAGCCGTACAAAAAAAACACTGAACAAATAATTTTTTCCTACTAGAATTAAAAATCATCACTCTTTTATTTCGGAGAAAATTAATGACGATAAAGATTAAAATTTATCTTGGTATATGCCTATTCGTGGCATTAGTTTTAAGCAACGCTGTTCTAAGCATACTATCGATTAATAAACTCAATTCCGAAATTAGCTACATTACCGGTAATGCTTGGGATGCCGCCGATGGTGCAATGGAGGGAACGATTGGTATACAAGCCCAAATCATTACCCTTGATGCCTACATCAGTAATGAGATATCACTCGAGGACGCAAAAAAGAAAATCACAGAAGAAAATGCCTTCACTGCAGAAGCGCTGGGCAGAATGAAAAACTCAGGCTTAATGGGAACACAAGCCTTAACCACTCTGGACAATTATTTAGCAACGTTAGAAACCCTGAAAGGCAGAATACTGTCCGATAATACAGAGATCTCTACCGGCGCCGTTGCAGAATTTGATCAACACGTCGAAAAGCTACTAACCTTCGTTGAAAAGCTCGAAGAAGAAGGCGATAGCCAAGTCGAAATCAGAGCCGCTAACTTAGAGAATGTTATTAATACAGTAAAGCTCAATAATACAATCGGCTTAGCCATTGTATTGATTCTATCTGTTTTTATCGCTTTCGCTGCGAACCGTCTGATTATTCAACCTTTACGTCAAATGATAACGGTTTTAGAAAACCTCAATCGTGCTGACGGCAACTTAACCACTCGTCTTGATGCTTCTGGCAAAGACGAAATGGCTGAAGTTGCTAGAAACCTGAATGGGTTCATTGAACTGGTGCATTCAGTGATTAAGCAAGTTGCCAACACCGTCTCATCAACCCAAGGTTTTGCAACACAGATAGACAATGCTTTGCAACAAGTCGACAAAATGTCCAAACATCAACAGCGAGGCACAAAAGACATTGCCAACGCGGTGAATGTCATGACCAATTCGTTGAGCCAAGTGTCTGCTGATGCAAATAAGTGTGGTGACATGGCCATAGAAGCCAATACTAACTCCACCAAGGGGCAAAATAACCTGTCACAAACCCTTAAATCCTTACACAACGTTGTCGACGAAATGGATAAAGCGTCTTCCGTAGTGTCTACCCTAGAAACAGATGGACAAAACATCGGCAATATACTGGATGTGATTCGTGGTATAGCGGAACAAACCAACTTATTGGCCCTTAACGCAGCCATTGAAGCAGCTCGTGCAGGAGAAACCGGTCGAGGCTTTGCTGTCGTTGCCGATGAAGTGCGTAACCTAGCCAATAGAACGCATGAATCCACACTCGAAATAGAAACCGCCGTGGAACGCATTCAAAAAGGCTCTGCCGATGCAGCACAGGTCATGCGAACGTCACAGACACTTACAGAGAACGTCGCCACACAAGCACAAGAAACCATTGAAATGTTTACCACCATTATCGAATCTATCAGCACCTTAAGTCATACCAACCAGCAGATATCGACGTCCATTCAAGAACAAAACCAACAGGCAAACGAGATAGCAGAGCAAGTAAATGATGTGACTAATACGGCTTCATCCAATGTGGAATACACACAAAAAGCCATCGATATTAAAAATCGCCTAAGCAGCGACGTTCAGCAGTTAAGCAAATTAGTCGATAGCTTCCGAATCTAAATTTATTTTAAATGCCCTACAAAAAACACTAACAGCGATAAACAAAAAGGCTTCCCAGTGGAAGCCTTTTTTACCGATAAAACACAACACTTTCGATAACTTAATAGCTCATTAACGACTAGCCATTACGATAAATATAACTATAACCATTAATCGCTGGTACACCGCCAAGATGGGCGTAAAGCACTTTTGAGCCTTCTGGAAAAAAGCCTTTTTTCGCTAAATCAATCAAGCCTTGCATGGATTTCCCTTCATAAACAGGGTCTGTCATCATGCCTTCTAAACGCGCAACCAATCGAATCGCCTCATTGGTTTCGTTCGATGGCACGCCATAGGCTGGGTAGGCGTAATCTTCATTAATGACAATGTCGTCGGCGGTCATTTCACGCCCTAACTCAACCAACTCAGCAGTATTTTTGGCAATCGCTAATACCTGATCTCGTGTTTGTTGAGGCGTTCCTGATGCATCAATCCCAATCACATTTTGTGAGCGACCATCCGCAGCAAAACCAACCGCCATACCGGCATGAGTAGAACCCGTTACGGTACAAACTACAATGTAATCAAATTTAAAACCTAGCTCTTTTTCCTGTTCACGAACTTCTTCAGCAAAGCCTACATAACCTAAGCCACCAAATTTATGCACGGACGCACCAGCCGGAATAGGATAAGGAATGCCGCCTTTAGCCTTTACGTCTTCAATAGCGTTTTTCCAGCTTTCACGGATACCAATGTCAAAACCATCGTTCACAAGATCGATTTCTGCCCCCATCACGCGGCTCATCAAAATATTCCCTACGCGGTCATATACAGCGTCTTCAAACGGCACCCAGCTCTCTTGTACCAGACGACATTTCATACCGATCTTGGCGGCTGTCGCGGTGACCAAACGAGTGTGGTTGGATTGCACACCACCAATACTTACCAAGGTATCCGCACCAGAGGCAAGAGCATCAGGCACTATGTATTCCAATTTACGAAGCTTATTACCGCCAAGAGCAAGACCAGAGTTACAGTCTTCGCGTTTCGCATAGACCTCAATATTGCCTAAGTGATCAGACAGGCGTTGTAATTTCTCGATTGGTGTTGGGCCAAAGGTAAGTGGGTAACGTTCAAATTTTTTCAAGTTCATAGTGGTCGTTCCTTTTCAATGAAAATGTATCGTTTTAACGACCACCAGATTAGCGAAATAATAATGAAAGGTGCTTTCTAATATCGTCTGTTTTTGATAAATAAAAACCAATTTTAAACGATAAATATTTTAATATTTTTCATTTTATTAAACATTATGAAATATTTTCTCACGAATAAACCACCCCAATCCAAGGGGCGGGGTATCGGTGTTTTATTGGATTCACACTACGTTATGTACAGACGTCATTCCCGCGAAGGAGACTGTCGTTAAAGCCCGATCATACCCAATATGTAGGCCGACTGAATCAAGGAACGAAGATACTTACCTGTAAAAGAATAGCGGCACGCCTGATTACGGTCGTGCCTCCCTCATCAGGCCTACAAAACTAACTGGTCTTTTAGGTGAATCAAAAGAAGGATGTCAGATCACGCCTCGAGCCTCGGCTAATCTGACCTACGGGGTTGTGGCTCAGGTCAACAGGTTGGCGTTTTAAGTAACAGCAAGCGACCAAACAGGATCTGGAATCATCATAATGGCATCCACTTGCATCTCGGCATCCATTGGCAAACCGTTTACCGATACAACTGCTCTGGCAGGAAGTAGCGAGCGAAAGTGCTTAAGCATTTCTTCATTGAATTCCACCAGGCTCGCCATGTCTTTAAGATAAATGGTTAACTTCACCACATGCTCAAGTGATCCACCAGATGCGATTGCCACGGCACTCAAGTTATGAAAAACCTGAGCAGTTTGCTCCGCTATCGAACCTTGCAGTAAGGTGTTAGATTTGGCAATGAGAGGAATTTGCCCAGACAGAAACGCCCAATGTCCAGACTTTATCGCTTGTGAACAAACATCAGATTCGGATGGTGCTAACTCAGTTTCAATTGAATGAAGCATGATTTATCTCCTTTAAAAGGTTCGATCCTTACGGCAAAAGCAAAATACTCTTGGCAACCGCTTGAGTGCGAGGCACGAAGGTATCTAACAAACAAAGCTCGCCTTCGGTATGCATTTTTGCGCCCACTGGGCCCGTTCCACATAAGGTCGGAACACCCATCGACGAGGTAAAACCCGCATCCGAACAACCACCCGTAAATTCGCCTTCAACGGAAAACCCCAATGACTCAGCTTGTACTTGATAATGTGCCAATAACTCAGAACTCATGTTTAATTCAAATGGATGAAACGCCGATATTAAACGTACCGAAGCGGTTACACCTTGCAGCCTAGGCATATCAACAATGGCCTGAATCGCGTCCATCGCATCGACCATTTGTTCTTTCGTGATGTAGCGTAAATCCAATTTCGCTTTGGCCTCAGCCGCAACCGTATTGGAAGACATACCACCATTGATTAAACCGACATTGGTTGTCACTCCCGTTTCATAATCGGTCAGTGCATGCAGCTCAGTAATGATTAAAGCCAAGCCGCCAATAGCGCTGGCACCATCGGCATGATTTACCCCTGAGTGAGCCGCTTTACCTTTGACAATAATCTCAAAGCTCGCACCGCCTTTTCGAGCCGATACCACATTGCCACTGATGCGACCGGGTTCGGCATTGAAAACCGCTTTTGCCCCCTTCACCATGTGTTGAATAACATGACGACCTTCTGGCGAGCCTATTTCTTCATCGCCAGTAAACAAGCCAACAACAGGGTGAGGCAATGCATCGATATCAGAGTGATTCAATAAATACTGCAAGCCTCTTAACACGAAACAATTCAGCACCAAACCAGATTTCATATCCGCCACACCCGGTCCAAAGGCCGTCATGCCGTCACGCGTAAAACCCCGTGTTGTAACGGTGCCTTTGGGGAAAACTGTGTCCCTGTGTCCCATCAGAAAGATGGCTGGCTGAGAATCTTTTTTATCAAATCCAGAACCAATACGTGCTTCCAACACATCGCCAGAGCTTGCCGATTTATGCCAGCGACATTCGATACCATCGGCTTCTAACCAAGACGCCATTAGCCGTCCTGCCGCATCAACCCCTTCTTTGTCATAGCTGTTCGAGTCGGTATCGACCAATTCCTGTAGACACTGAATCATCTCGTCTTCTTGAGTGGCGAGCCAGTCACAGAGTAAATCCGCATAAGTCGCAAGTACGCTGTTGCTTAGCTTTTTTGCTGTCGTTATTGTCATGTCGTTCTCCTTAACGTTTTGCCTGAATCGATGGACCTTGTTCGGATAAATCCCAAAAAAGCCCCGTCATAATCTGCAAGGCTTCACGACATACTGGCGCTAAAACATGTTCATTTGGTGCATGTTGGCTGCATGCAGGGTAAGAATGTGGCACCCAAACGGTGGGTAAATTCAGAATATTGGCAAATACATCATTGGGCAGCGAGCCGCCTAAATTAGGCAATAGCACTGGCTTCTTGCCCGTTGTTTGCGTAAGAGAACCCAAGGCCCAATCAACCCAAGGATCTTCAGGATCAAGGCGTGTCGCTTCCATCGTATGACCACTATCGGTGACTTCCACATCAGAGAAACCATGATGATCGAGATGATCACGGATATGTTTTAAAAAGTGTTGGCTGTCGCTTTCGACCACAAAACGCAGCTGACAATGAGCGCTAGCGTAACCGGGAATTGCGTTGACAGGCATATCAGGGTTACCTGTTTTACAGGCCAACATCTCCAAGGTGTTCCAAGCAAAAACCCGCTCGGCTGGGGTTAAATCGGGCTCGCCCCAATTAGGATCAATGGCTGGGCTATTCGCGCCCTCACCCACAGGAATATCTTTAAGTGCTTGGCGAACCGATTCGGGCAAGCGCGCAGGCAACAAACCTTTGACAAGAATCTTGCCTTTAGCGTCCACCATAGACGCCCAAGCATGGGCCAAGCGCGTACCGGCGTTGCTCAATAATCCACCCCAGTTACCAGAATGATGAGCACCGTCACGCAATAGCACTTTCATATCGAAATTAAATCCGCCACGCGACCCGAGGAAAATCGTAGGATGCGCGGCACTTAATCGTGGCCCATCAGAGGCAATAAACAAATCGGCCGCCAGTTCCTCTTTATGCAGTTCACAAAGCTCCGCTAACCCTGGAGAACCTGCTTCTTCGCCCATTTCTAAAATCACTTTAACGTTGAAGCCCAGCTTGCCTTTTTTCGCATCAATAACCTGTTTCAAAGCCGCAAAATTAATGGTGTGCTGACCTTTGTTGTCCGCTGTTCCTCGGCCATACCAACGGTCGCCATCCACCACGACTTTCCATGGTGACAATCCAGCTTTCCATTGATCATCATAACCGCGCACCACATCGCCATGACCATAAGTCAGCAGCGTCAGCTGAGTGGGATCTTCGATTCGCTCCGCGATCAAAAATGGCCAAGAACCCGGTTGATTTGCTTCGGTCGCTGGATTGGCAACAATGCGTGAATGAAAACCCAAAGAAGCAAGCTCGGGCATAATAATGTCTTGCAAATAGGCGTGTAACTGATCAAAAGCGTCATGATTTTGGCTCTCACTGTGAACGCTAACACGCTGTTCTAACGCCGAAAGAAAAGCACCGGAGTCAAAGTAAAACTCCGCACCTTGAATAGTAGATTGGCGACTCATTTTTTGTTCCTTAAATAACGTTTACGAAGCTTGATTCCACGCGCTTGAATCCAACACCTCAGGCAACCCCAAAGCCGGCTCCGGCGTTAAAACAGAAGACAACAAGGCTTGGGTATAAGGATGTTGCGCATTTTGGAAGATGTCTTCTCGGGTGCCCTGCTCGACAATTTTGCCGCGATACATTACCGCCACGCGATCCACCAAATGCTCCACTACGCCAAGGTTATGACTGATAAATAAATACGTCAGTCCTAGCTCTTTTTTCAGGTCCATCAATAGGTTAAGAATTTGCGCCTGCACGGACACATCCAGCGCCGACGTTGGCTCATCACACACCAAGATATTGGGTTTAAGAATCAAGGCACGCGCAATAGCAACCCGTTGACGCTGACCACCAGACAATTGCCCCGGATAATTTGTTAACAAGCGCTCAGGCAAACCGACTAAGTCACTGATGTCTTTCACGGCTTTTTGCTGACTGTTAGCGTCACCCATTTTGTGTAATTGCAGTGGCAAGCGGATAATTTGCTCAATGGTTTTACGTGGATTCAAAGATGAATAAGGATCCTGAAAGATCGGTTGTAGCTGACGAGACATAGACAAACGAGAGCTTGCCCCTCGCATCTTGTCATTAATCAACACATCACCATCAGTCGGTTCTAATAAACCTAGAATCATTTTCGCCAAGGTGCTTTTCCCGCAGCCAGATTCGCCAACCAAACCCAAGGTTTCACCGGGGCGAATTCGCAATGAAATGCCGTCGACAGCTTTCAGTAATGTAGGTTCTTTAAAGGCGCCATTTTTGAGATAAAAATGACGCGACAGATTCGTTAGTTCCAAAGCGTATTCAGCCATTACACCGCCTCCTGAAATGACGCCGTCGCAATAGGACAACGTACTTGATGAGCCTCTGAGCCTAGATGGTTCTCTAAACGAGGCGAGCGATAACAACACTCGCCAATCGAGACGCTGCAACGGTTTTCAAACGCACAGCCTTTTAGCTCGCCAATCAAACTTGGCACCACACCTGGAATAGACTCTAGATGGCTGCCCGGTAAGGTTTTACCTGGGATCGGAATGCAGTTAAGCAAGCCCTTGGTATAAGGATGCTGAGGATCGGCAAACAAGTCTTTCGCGGAAGCGGTTTCCACCACTTGTCCGGCGTACATCACCGCCACACGATCGGCGATACGCGCCACCACACCAAGGTCATGGGTGATAAAGATAACGGCGGTGCCAAATTCCTGTTGCAACTCACGAATCAAACGCAATATCTGTGCTTGAATCGTTACATCTAGTGCTGTGGTTGGCTCATCGGCGATGATCAAATCTGGCTCGCACATTAGCGCCATGGCAATCATCACCCGTTGACGTAAACCGCCTGATAATTGGTGCGGATATTGATCTAAACGCTTCTCGGGATACGGCACGCCAGCGCGCTCTAATAAATACACTGCGCGCTTTTTGGCTTCGTCTTTACTGACTTTTTTATGTTTGATAATGCCTTCGCAAAGCTGATTACCCAAGGTATAAGAAGGATTCAGCGAAGTCATTGGCTCTTGAAAAATCATCGACATGCGCATGCCGCGCACTTGATTGCGTTCTTTTTTCGATAAAGATAATAAATCCATGCCGTCAAAATACATTGCCTCAGCGATCACTTCAGCTCGCTTCGGCAACAAACCCATCAACGCCATGGACGTCATGGATTTACCGCACCCAGATTCCCCTACGATGCAGAGCATTTCACCTTTGTTTACGTGCAAATCAATGCCACGTACTGCTCGTAAATCACCATTCGGGGTTGGCAGGCTGACTTGTAAATTTTTTACCTCGAGTATTCGTTTCATGATGTCTCCTCTGGCCTCAATTCCGGCCTTCTGGTGCGTTCATATCACGCAAACCGTCGCCTACTAAGTTAATCGCCAATACCAACACCATCAGCGCAATACCGGGAATCGCAATCACCCAGGGTTTAAAAAACATATAGGCTTTACCTTCGGAGATCATTAGTCCCCAAGATGGCATGGGCGGTTGAACGCCTAAGCCTAAAAAGGACAAGGTCGCTTCTAGCAAGATGGCGTGGGCCATTTCCAAGGTCATCACCACAATTAACGCACTTAATATATTGGGTAATAATTCACGCACTAAAATATAAGTTGTTGAGGCACCTAATACTTTTGCCGAAGCTATGAATTCAGCATCCCGCAATTGCTGAGTCGTGGAGCGCGCCACCACTGCGAATCGATCCCACAACAACAAGCCCAATAAGATGATCACCATTTGTAAGGAACCGCCGACTAAAGCCGACATAGCCAACGCCACAAGAACAACCGGCATGGCCAAACGCGTGGTAATAATGTAACTAATCACCGCATCGACTCGGCCACCGAAATAGCCTGCCAGCACACCCAATGTCGTGCCAATCAGCCCAGAAATAAGCGCCGCTGACAAACCAATCGTCAAAGAGATTCGTGCTCCGTAAAGCAAGCGACTGAGATAATCTCGCCCCAATTTATCGGTGCCAAAAACATGCTCCCACGAGCCTTTTTCGTGCCAAACAGGTGGAATCATGCGCTGTGAAATATTTTGTAAGTATGGATCATGGGGCACCAGCCAAGGCGCTAAAATCGCCAGTACCACGATCAGTCCCAGAATAATCGACCCCATTAACAAACCACGATGGCCGAGGAAACGATTCAACGTGCGGCGCCATTCAGGCACCACTGGCAAAAACGTATTGGCGTTCGAAACCGTTGAAACAGTAGAAGTCGCGTCAGACATAGTAGACACCTCAGCGGACACGCAAACGTGGATCAAGCATGGCGTTGATCACATCCGCTAGAAAAGTTAACAGGATATAAAACACCGCAATAATCAACACCACGGCTTGCACCACAGGATAGTCATTACGGGTAATCGCATCCCATGCGAGCTGGCCCAAACCTTTTAAAGAAAATACCGATTCGATGACCACCGACCCACCAAGCATAAAACCCAATTCAACCGCCGCTAAAGCCACCACAGGGATCACCGCATTGCGCAATGCGTGTTTGAAAATCACAGTGGATTCATTCAAACCTTTGGATCGAGCCGTGCGGATGTAATCGGAATTCAATACTTCTAACATGCCAGTACGCGTTAAACGCATCATGGCAGGCATGGCGTAATAACCCAGTGCAATGGCAGGCAAAACAAAGTGTTGCCAAGATTCATTACCGCCAGCAGGCAACCATTGCAGATTCACAGCGAAGATCACAATGAGCGTAAGCGCAAACCAAAAACTTGGCATGGCTTGACCAATCACCGCAATGGTTAATGCCAAGCGGTCAATCCAAGTATCTTGTTTGATCGCAGCAATGACACCCAACGGAATTGCAATCACCGTGGCTAAGCCCAAAGCCAAAGCGCCTAAGGTTAGCGTCACGGGTAAGCGTTCACTGATCAGTGACATTACGGTATCTTGGAAATAATAGGAGCGTCCGAAATCCAATTGCACGGCCCCCCAAAGCCAATCAAAGTATTGATAGACCATGGGCTTATCCAAACCAAAATCGATGCGAATTTGTTCTACTTGCTCAGCTGTTGACTCAGGGCCAGCAATCGAAATCGCCAAATCACCTGATAAATGCAACAACATAAAGCTCACAACCGAAACGGTGATCGCCACACTGAATGCCACCAGCAACCGACGAAATATAAATACCAACATAAAAAACTCCACAACCGTCTTTGAATCTTTGTTGCTAAAGAAGCCAGCGACACTTACCGCACTTGTGCAGTAAGCGTCTTACGCATTACTTCCAGCTTGATTCGACAAAGCGCGGTAATTCATCAGGATAAGGTGTGAAGTTCAGTTCTTTACTAAAGGCATAGTTACTTGAATAAGAGAACATGGGCGCCCAATAAGCCGCTTCGGTAATTTTCTTAATCGCTTCGCTGTAATTTTTCTTACGGACTTCAGGGTCCACATTGGTGTCTGCTGCGTCGACTAAGGCCATTACCTCTTCGTCACGATTCATGTCATCCGCACCACCATTAAAATACACACTGGTCATGGCAGAGGCATCGTTCACCGAATAAGAGCCCCATGTTTGAAATGCCAACGGAACATTTCCTGAACGCTGCTCTTTACGTAATGCTGCATAGGTCAACATGTGCATCTTAGACGTAATACCGACGGCGCGAAGATTGCCTAACACCGCTTCGGCCAAATCCATGTCTCGATAGGCATAAAAATCGGTTTCAAAACCATTTGGATAGCCCGCTTCTGCCAATAAGGCTTTGGCCTTAGCTGGGTCATAGTCAAACTTTTTTGCGGCCGACACGTCGCAACCAAATTGTGAAGGAAAACAAGGCGTATAAATGGCTCGACTTCCGCCTCGTACCAACTCGTTCGCCAGATCATCACGGTTAATAGCATGATTCACGGCTTCTCGAACCAGCTTATTTCTGAATGGCGAATCCTTTAACGCTTCGCTGCTGGTATCCATTGCCAAATAACCGACTCGCATGGTTTCTGAACTCACCACTTGCAAATTAGGCATCATCTTCATTTCATCCGCTTGGTCAGACGGCACACGCCACGTCCAATCCACCGCACCCGTCATCAACTGGGCAAGACGCGCATCAGGATCGGGAATGACTCTAAATTGAATTTTACTGATGGCTGGTTTGCTAATTGGACCACCTTCAAAGTAGCCTTCATAACGCTCTAGATTCGCCCCTTCACCACTCAATACTTCGGTAATTTTATAAGGACCTGTACCAATTGGTGCTTTGGCATAGCCTTCAATACCAACAGAGTTAAAATATTTTTCAGGGTAAATCGGTGTCGGGCCAGACAAGTATTCCAGCGCCGCTGGGAAAGGCTGTTTCAACACCAAGCGTACTGTAAAATCATCGACCTTTTCAGCGCGCTCAATCCAGTCGACATTTTGACGTGTGACGATTTTAGACTCAGGTGATATCACATAATTAAAGGTGAAAGCCACGTCATCGGCACTAAACGCATCGCCATTTTGGAAGGTCACGCCTTGACGTAACGTGAACAACAAATGTGTAGGGTCCTCCCATTTCCAACTGGTTGCCAATAATGGCTTGTATTCACCCGTCTGAGTGTCACGGTAAATTAACGTATCCCATGCCAGATGAGACAAAATGATCCCTTCTCGCACATTGTTGTGATAGGGACTGACATTTTCTGGTTCAAGTCCCACCGCGTACACCAAGGTATCATTCGCTTTATTCGCCAACGCTGGTGCAGCCAAGCCAAGCAAAGAACACGCTACCAGCGTACTGACCAGAGTTTTATGTGGAGCGCAGTTTAATACGGGTAATAGAGCAAACTTATTCTGACTGAATTTTTTCATCGTTTCGTTCCTTTTAAGCCCTTTTGATTTGATATTCACGCAATGCAACTTTCATTCACACTATGTAAAAACAACCCTTGCCACAATTAAAAAAAATGCAAAGAATCATTGCCAAAAAAGCATGACTATGGCGAAATAACAAAAATCATAAAATCCAACAAAAGCTACTAATAGTCGATAAAATGCAGGAAAAGCACGATGAAAGCCGCATTACGCTTACAAGACACCGCTCTACGCTATTTTTTAGAAGTTGCCAGGTATGGCTCTATTAGTGAAGCATCTTTGCACCTAAATGTGGCAGCCAGCGCAATAAGTAGGCAGATAAATAGCCTAGAAGATATTCTTGGCACAACCCTGTTTGAACGCCGTCCTCGCGGCATGGAATTGAGTGCGGCTGGTGAAATGTTAGCCGTGTATGCACGTAAGAACGCACTAGAATCGGACAGAGTGGTGTCGGAAATAGCGGCATTGGAGGGATTGAACAGAGGCCATGTAAATATCTCCTGTTCGGAAGGTTTTGCGATGGAGTTCTTACCACGTAACATTGCAAATTTTCGAAAAAAACACGAAGGTATTCATTTTCACATCAATGTCAGCTCACCTGCGGAAGTATCGCGGCGTGTTAGTCATGGCGATGCTGACATAGGTGTTACTTTAAATTTGTCTCCCGCCAAAGACATCCAAGTCGCCTATCGACAACCCTCACCCGTCGTTGCTGTTGTCCACCCAAACCACCCACTGGCTAACAAAAAAACCGTCACCCTTGCACAATTGCAGCCCTATCCGATTGCCTTGCCAGAAGAAAACACAACCGTAAGACAACTGTTTGATATCTGTTGCAGTCGTTTGAATCTATTATTCGATCCAGTTTTAGTCTCCAACAACATGGCGACATTAAATCGCTTTACGACTTATGAAGGCGGCGTGCATCTTGCGGGGGAAATCTCTATGCGCCATCAACTGGCTGCTAACGAACTGGTTGCGATCCCCATTCGGGATAGAGGCATGGACATACGCAACATTGAGGTGCAAACCCTTTCAGGCAGAACCTTACCCGCTGCCGTAAGAGTATTTTTAAATTACATGATTGAAAAAATGCAGCATGAAGAAAACATTGAAGACAGGCATTCAGCGCTTTCTTAAAAGCGCCGCTGCCCCTATTAAAATAAAAGAACAGCCAAAGAAAACAAATGCGCTTTAAGAAAGCAAGGCTTGGCCCTTTTGATAATAGGCTTGTCTTTCTTCTTCCGGCACCATGTCACCACCTGTTGCCCACATAATATGCGTGGCTTGCGACATTTTATCGTCCAGTTGGTGGGCTATTAGGTAATCATGTCTTTCTGTTAACACTCGCAGCATACCGCTTACACCTGCGGCGCCAGACGGTTCCACAGGAATGCCTTCTGCATCCACCAGCATGGCCAAATGACGATACATATTATCATCAGAAACCGTATAAACCCCACTGAGCAGAGAATCCATCATTGGACCAACGAAAGCGGAGGGCCGACCAACCGCCAACCCATCGGCACAAGTTTGGTTATCTATGCCCAGCTCTTGTACCGAAATACCATTATGCAAACCTGTTTCCATACCTAAAACCATGCAAGGTGAATGCGTCGGTTCGGCAAAAAAACAATGCACATAATCACCAAACACTTGCTTCAAACCAAAGGTTATGCCACCTGGCGCACCACCAACACCGCAAGGCAAATAGACAAACAAAGGATGGTCTTTACCAACTTTGACACCCTGCTCGACTAGCTGTTTTTGCAAACGTAACGCCGCCACGCTGTAACCTAGAAATAACGACTTCGAATCTTCATCATCGATAAAATACGCGGTGTCTTTTTGCATGGCTTCTTGTCGTCCTTGCTCTACAGCAACACCATAATCCGCCGTATGTTCCACGACATTGACACCTTTACGTCTCAGCAAGGCTTTTTTCCATTCACGGGCATCTGACGACATATGAACCGTGACATCAAAGCCCAGTTTGGCACTCATAATGCCGATGCTTAAACCAAGATTTCCAGTTGAGCCAACTACAATCTGGTGTTGTGAAAACAAGCCTCGAAACAAGTCTGAATCAAATGTTCGATAATCATCACTGGTTTTTAATAAGCCATTGGCTAGTGCCAAACGTTCCGCATGCAACAAAACCTCATATATGCCACCGCGCGCTTTGATAGAGCCCGCAATCGGCAATTGATTGTCGCACTTCATCATTAAACGGCCGGGGATTTCTAGATTCATCGAATCCGACAACGCAATCTGCATAGCAGGAATCGCTTTTAATTCCGATTCAATGATGCCGTTAGTGACCGCCGTTTCGGGAAAGACTTGCGCAAGATAAGGCGCAAAACGAGTCAGTCGATCCGACGCATCAAGCATGTCTGACATTTGTAGGGACAGCTTAGATTGCGCCTGCTCAAAGCGCACTTTTCTCGGATTAAACCAAGTGATTTCCTGCAACGCAATAAGCGACTGCACAACAGAATTAGAAATATAGTCAGTCACTTACCTACTCCATTAAAGATCTCTGGAACTTACTAAAAAATAAATCGTTAAAACCCCATAAAACCTTCAGCATGCTTTAACGCGGGCAAACGAGACAACAGAGCAATATCGACTCTTGGACGCGCTAAATCAGGCGTTTTGTCTAACAAGGCTTCTAGCGATTTGGCAAACGCCAAGGTGGATAAATCATCACCACGTCGGCCAATGATCTGTAGACCAAACGGCATATTATTTTTGTCTCGGCCAACTGGCAAAGTCACAGACGGATGCCCGGTTAAAGTCGAGGCATACGCCATAGAAAGCCAGTGATAATAGCTTTGTGTCGACTTACCATCAATCTTCTCAGGGTAAAGTTCATGCCAATTTCGCGGGCTAATGGTGGTGGTTGGCGCAAGGATAAAGTCATATTCTTCGAAAAACATCTGCCACGCACGATACATGACGGTTTGTTTGTTCAGTGCACTCACCACATCTAAGGCACTATAAGACTCCCCCTCTGCAATGTTCATCAGAATATTCGGCCCCATTTGATCTGGGTATTGGTGAGATAAATCACGGTGATGACCCGAAAAATTAAGCGCTCTTAGCACAGCAAAAATATGATCGGCATGGTCACAGCTGGGGTGAGCATTGTCACATTGGGCGAATACAGCACCAAACTTGTCGATCTTTTCTTGGAAAGATTCTTTAATCAGCTTTTCCGTCATGGCAAAGCCAAAGTCATTAGTAAACGCCACTTTCGCGCTGCTCAAATCGCAGTCTGGCAAATGACGATAAGCATCGGCGTTATGTTGCCCAACACCTTCCACCACTGACACCCAAGGATCGCGACGATCAGGTCGAATCATCTGCGATAGCATCAAACCAACATCTTCAACAGAACGCGCCATTGGTCCATTGGTTGATATAGGAATTAAGCCAATTGGCCGACTGTGTCCCGGCACCACGCCCGGTGACGGACGAAAACCCACCACACCACAAAAAGCCGCTGGGTTACGCAAGCTGCCACCTGTATCGGATCCGGTGGCGAGTGATATCATGCCACACGCCAAGGCCACCGCCGAACCACCAGACGATCCCGCCGCTGAACGTGTTACATCAAAGGGATTCGCGGTGGCACCATACACGGCATTGCGCGTATTACCACCTGCGCTCCATTCTGGATTATTGGTTTTGCCTAATGGCAAGGCACCTGCCTGACGTAACTGTGCGACCATTGGGTCATCCGATGTGGCCATGTTATCTTTGTAAATTGTACTACCGAACGTTGTTGGGAACCCCTTAAGGTCAACCATGTCTTTTACGCCCAGTGGCAAACCATGTAACGCCCCCAGCGACTTGCCTTTCTCGATGGCTTTTTGAGCTTGCTTTGCTTGGGCCATTAAATCGTCTGGATCACAAGCAACGATCGCGTTCACGGCATGATTCACTGCATTCATTCGTGTAATACAGCTTTGTGCTAGCTCCATCACAGACAACGACTTTTGTGCCATCAAGCGACGCGCCTCAGCGGCATTTAAATCACACGCTTCCATCCATACCTTCTTAGTGAGTTATTCACATCATCATTAAAATAAAACGATGTTAAGCCTCAAAAAAACATCGAAAAAGCGGAATAATTCGAAGGTATCCATGCCTTTTAGGCAAGGCTGCTCACGCCATGGAAATAAGTAAAGTATCCCAGCCTTTTCCACCCAATGAGCCAAATAATTAAAAAAATAGTGAATCCCACCATAACAGCGCAGCCGTTTTCTTAAGGAACCTTAAGAAAACGCGCTTTTTGAACATCAAAATAAGCTTACTTACTCTCAAAAAATAAAACATAACCACATGATTTAAATAGACTTTTATCTTTTAAAATCAGACTGATTATTTTTTATGAAAATTCATAAAAAATAATCAGTCATAAGGTTCCCTTAATGCTAATCCTCTAATCTGAAGCTATATAAATTAAGGGGTATCCCATTATGCAGCCTTCAGATTCAGTACATACCAACCTTCAGCGGAACAAAGTCGCGACACCGACCATGCCCTATGAATTTGTTGCCGCCAGCATGGACGGTGGTACTCGGCGTGATTTAGAGAACTTCGTAAAAGACGGTTTTGCGAAAAAATATCAAGCAGATATCAACACGTTTATGCCCATTCTGCTTGGCATCAGGGCACAAGGGCTAAGAGCCGTTATGGGGGTTCGCCGTGGTAATCAGCCATTGTTTGTCGAACAGTATTTGCCCATGTCGATTACCGAGAGCCTGCAAAAACACGGCATTTGGACAGAACGAACAAATGTAGCGGAATTGGGCAATCTGTACAGCCAAAACCAACGTTTTACCTTGCCATTGTTAATGACGGTGGTCATGGGGCTGTATCTGTCTGAGGTAAATTATTTGGTCTTTGCTGGCACAGATAAGGTACGTCAACTGCTTGGTAAGCTGAAATTACCACTGACTTTTTTAGCGGATGCCAACCCAGCCTTACTACAAGATGACGGAACGCAATGGGGCAGCTATTACGACAACAATCCCAAGGTCATGTTTTTGGACGTAAAAAAAGCCGTCGCCCTTGCCCTGCAACAGCCAGAACTGGAAGCCTTAATGGATCTGGTCCAAGCCAACTTTCAACATTTATTGCTACAGCTAAGGAACGCATAATGTGGTATTTCTCTTCACCCGAATGGGCCAATAAAATCGCCCTAATACAACAGGACAAACAGCTAACCTATCAAGAGCTAGCCAATGCCGTATCTGCTCGTAAAAACTGGCTATTAGCACAGCAAGTGTCTCGTGTGGCGATCGCCATGGATAACACCATTGAGTGGGTGTTGTTTGATTTGGCCTGCCAAGCTGCAGAACTATGCTGCGTGCCAGTCCCCAGCTTTTTCAGCCAGCAACAAACCGCTCATTTGCTCAATGAAAGCGGCATCGAATTGATGCTGACACAAGACAACAACAGTCCAGCTAACCATGACGCAACAGACAGCCCATTTGATGGCGTTTTCATCACTCGTTTAGTCGTACAAAACGAGCCAGAGATTCCAATTGGCACTCATAAAATCACCTTCACTTCAGGCACCACAGGGCAACCAAAAGGTGTTTGTTTGAGCAACGAAGCACAGCTCAATGTCACCCGCTCGATTGCAGACACCGTGGCGTTAGAAGAGGTTCGTCATTTATGTCTATTGCCTTTGGCGACCTTGCTTGAGAACATCGCTGGAGTGTATTCGCCACTCTTGGTAGGCGGAACCATCATTCTAGCCAGCCAAGAAGAGCGTGGTTTTAGTGGCAGTCGTTTGGCTCAGCCACAGCAGTTACTGACATTGATCAGCCAGCAGCAACCGACCAGTTTAATTTTGGTTCCAGAGTTACTTTCGCTGTTTGTGGGCGCTTGCTTGCAAGGCTGGAAACCGCCGACCTCTTTGCGATTTATCGCCGTTGGTGGCGGTAAAGTCGCAGCAGGTTTGGTGCAAAAAGCACACGCTCTTGGTTTACCAGTTTATCAAGGTTACGGCTTGTCTGAATGCGCGTCTGTGGTGTCATTAAATACACCTGCGCAACAGGACCAAGCCTCCGCTGGTGCCGTCTTGCCCCACAATCAACTGCACATTGAACAAGACGAATTGGTCATCACTGGCAACCTTTTCCTTGGTTACCTCAATCAACCAGAAAGCTTTTATCCACAAGAAGTACGTACCGGCGATTTAGTCAGCTTAAACAATGGCTTCTTAAGCATTGATGGGCGCCAGAAGAACATCATCATTAACTCGTTTGGTCGTAACTTATCACCAGAATGGGTCGAAGCCGAAATCATGGCAACGGGGTATTTCCGCGAAACCTTGGTGTTTGGCGAAGCCAAACCTCATTGCGGCGCCTTACTCAGCCCAGCCGTTGCGAATATCACCGAAGAACAAATTCAACAGGTAATTTCCATGGTGAATCAACACTTGCCAGACTACGCCACTATTGGCACTTGGCTTGCGTTAGCTCAACCATTGAGGAGCATTCCGGGCATGGTCACCGCCACAGGAAAACCGATTCGAGACAAAATCTTGGCACATTTTTCTGACCAAATTGAATCTCTCTACACAGACACTTTTTCACCATTAAGCACTGCATCAGGAGCAACACTATGACTCTTTACCAACGCCTACAACAAGAAACCCTAGCTGAAAGACAATACTTGGTGACCTCGCCTATTATTCAGCGCTGTTTCCATGGCCAAATCACTTTAGAAAACTATGTCGACTTTTTGACTCAAGCCTATCATCACGTCAAACACACCGTGCCATTATTGATGGCTGTGGGTAGCCGTTTACCGGAAGAAAAAGAATGGTTACGAGAAGCCGTTGGTGAATACATTGAAGAAGAAATGGGTCATCAAGAATGGATCCTAAACGACATCGCTGCCTGCGGTGCGGATAAAGAAGCGGTTCGCAAAAGCCAACCGGCGTCGGCAACGGAATTGATGGTGGCGTACGCCTATGATGCGGTCAATCGTATTAATCCATTGCGTTTTTTCGGTATGGTATTCGTGCTAGAAGGCACCAGTATTGCTTTGGCGGACAACGCCGCAGGACAGATCAAAAAAAAACTCGACCTACCGGCGAATGCTTTTGGTTACTTGCGTTCACACGGCTCGTTGGATCAAGAACACATCGTCTTCTTTGAAAATCTGATGAATAAAATCACCGATAAACACGAGCAAGATCAGATCATTCACAGCGCAAAAATGTTTTTCAAATTGTACGCCAATATTTTCCGTGAGCTAGACAATGCGGCGGCGCAAGCCGATGCGGCATAGGAGAAGCATGATGCAGTGGCAACAACAAACCTGTTTATTAACGGGCGCGACGGGCGGCATAGGCCAAGCCATCGCGCAAGCCTTAGCCAACAAAGGGGTGCGTTTGATTCTGCAAGGTCGAAGTGAATCGCGCTTACAAGCACTTAGTCGGTCGCTGCCTGGTGAACATAAGATACTGGTGGCGGACATCACCACAATCCAAGGCCGTGAAAAGATCTGCAGTATGGCTGAATTGAACGCCATCAGTATGCTGATTAACAATGCAGGAGTTGGGCAATTCTCCTTGTTGGAAGACACAGAAGAAACCGTCATTGTAGACACCTTAGAAGCCAACTTATTGGCACCGATATTACTCACTCAGGCATTACTGCCTGTGTTGCAAAAAACCAATCAACGACAAGTCATACCATCGTACTTGGTCAACATTGGCTCAGCCTTTGGCAGCATTGGTTTCGCCGGACAATCGATTTACTGCGCCAGCAAATTTGGTCTACGCGGTTTTACTGAAGCCTTGTACCGTGAATTAGCAGATACCAATGTTCATGTGAGCTACTTTGCGCCACGGGCCACCGCCACAAGCATTAATAGCGATCAGGCCATGGCCATGAACAATGCACTGGGCAATCACGTCGATTCACCAGAAGACGTTGCTCAAGCCTTAATTCAACAACTTGAAAAAGGTCATGCCAGACAGTTTGTCGGCTTTCCTGAAACGCTCTTTGTCAAAATCAACGGCGCTTTTCCACACATCGCAGACAAAGCACTGCTTAAAAAACTGCCTATTATTAAACGCTTTTTACGTCCTAAAAAAGACGTCGAGCACACCACACAAGAGGTATTATCATGAAATCATTCATCACCGCTGGCCTACTCACTCTCGGCTTAGTTTCATCCACTTGGGCGGCGGATACCGCGAGCCTGTTAACGATTCAACAACGTTGGGCGTTCATTAATTATCAACTGCAAGACAGTGCCAAAGAAGCCGCGTTTAACGACTTGGCGACCAGGGCGCAAGAACAAGTAAATGCCGAACCGAACAACCCAGACAAGCTGATTTGGCTTGGCATTATTCAATCCAGCACCGCAGGCGCAAAAGGCGGATTAGGGGCGTTATCCCTAGCAGAAGCCGCAAAAAAATCATTCGAATCCGCCATGAGTATCAACCCCAAAGCGTTATCGGGTTCTGCCATGACCAGCTTAGGCGTGCTGTACCATAAAGTACCTGGTTGGCCGATTGGGTTTGGTGATGACAAAAAAGCTAAAGAACTCCTAGTGCAATCCTATAAACTGAACCCAACAGGCATAGATAGCAATTATTTCCTAGCGGAATTTTTATACGACGATGGTGATTATCAGGGCGCCAAACAGCATCTAGACATCGCAAAAAAAGCCGCCCCAAGACCAGACCGCCCAATTGCCGATATGGGCCGCCACAAAGAAATAGAGGCTTTAATGGCAAAGGTGAATAAAGAGCTATAGCAAAAGATATCAACTTGTCATGGCCGTCCAATGATCAAAATGGTCGGCCTTTTTTTATGAACATAGGTTTTATCCTGACAAGAACTGACAAGCAGCACAGATCGCGTTATTCTACGATCCATCATCTAGGAAACTCAGCTCATGTCAGAACCCTTTAAGAACCTCTTCAATAGCAAAGTGATCCACAACATGGCAGACCACTTTTGGCGCCATTGGAAAGACTTCAACAAACAAGGTTTTATCGATGCCGCATCGCATCAGCTTGACGCACTGGAACTGAAAGCTCGCTCACAGCAAATCACCAGCGCCATGGAAGCGTATCTGCCTAAGGATTTTGACCACGCTGGACAAATATTACTCGCTAGCCTCGCGCCAGAGTTACCACAAGAAGGGGAAAATGAGCAGGACGGCATTTCGGGATGGGCCGTCATGCCAATGGGCGATTATGTGGGCATCCATGGCCTAGCACATCATGACCTTTCGATGACCCTACTCAATGCCATGACACGTCGCTTTACCTCTGAATTTAGCATTCGGTTTTTCTTACTGGCCTCCCAAGACAAAACCCTCGATACCCTCAAAAGCTGGCTCAAAGACGACAACAAACATGTGCGTCGTTTGATCTCGGAAGGCACTCGCCCACGCTTGCCTTGGGCCATGCAATTGCCGCAATTTATACAAAATCCAGCGCCTGTTATTGCGTTACTTGAAGCCCTCAAGGACGACCCAGAAGACTACGTGCGTCGCTCGGTGGCCAACAATCTTAATGACATTGCCAAAGACCACCCCGACCTTGTGGCAGACATCGCCAAACAATGGATGCAAGGCGCTAACACAAATCGGCAAAAGTTAATTCGTCATGCTTGTCGTACCTTATTAAAACAAGGCCACCCCAAGGTGCTCGAAGTGTTTGGTTATGAAAAACCAGAGCTAGGCAAGATTGAACTGGAAATACAGCAAGAACAGATTGCGCTAAATGAGAATCTTGAATTTTCACTCAAAATACAATCCATCAGCGACCAAGATCAAACCTTGATGATCGACTACGTGATTCACCACCAAAAGAAAAACGGCACCACATCACCCAAGGTATTTAAATGGAAAAAAATCACGTTACCCGCAAAGAAAACACTTTCGATGAGCAAAAAGCACCCCTTTAAGATCATCACCACGCGAGTCTATTATGAAGGGGAGCACGCAATAGACATGCTTATTAATGGTCAACCGATGGCCAAAAAGCATTTCTTTTTATCCACGGATTAACCCACCATCACACAATTACGTCCCGCCCCCTTGGCTTCGTAGAGCAACACATCAGCGCGCTTGACTATTTGGTGTTGATCGTCGAAGTCTTGGTAATCGGTCACACCACTACTAATGGTAAAATGCGGAATGTGGTCTATTTTCAAAGTGG
>NZ_QHJF01000003.1 GCF_003259225.1 Marinomonas arctica
AAAAAATCGAAGCGCTGTTGCCCTGGAACATGCCGAAAGCAAGCTAGATTAGCAGAACTGACTGTATCGTTTTAGAGGGCTAATATAAGATCGCTTACGCTTTTTTCAGTTCTTTCATGCGCAAACCGATGTTGCCGAGGATGAGCATCAAGCCGCCGATGATTTGGTAGGCGGTTAGTCCCATGTCGAGGAAGTACCAGTTGATCACCGCAGCAAAGACAGGGAACGATAACTCGGCTAAGGTGGCAAGTTGTGCGGGTACGGTTTTGAGCCCTTGGTAGTAAAACCACATGCCGATGAAGCCGCTAAGCAAAGCCATAACAATCGCTAAGCTCAGATCGATCGAGGTCATGGGGGTTAAACTTTCCGACTGCGCCAGTGCCATGGGCAATAACACCAATAAACCCGCCACAAAACGCCCCGACATAATGGCGTTGGCTGGCATGTGTTGATGGGATAAGTATTTGCCACAAACCGTTGCTGCGCCCCAGGCGATCACCGCTATTAGGGTGTAACCATAGCCTTTCATAATGCTTGTTGTGTCACTTGAATAATGCCATTGCGCGTCGCCGAGTTGACGTAAATCCGGCCACATCATCACAAAACTGCCCAGCAAAATGACCGCGGCCCAGCGGACAAACTGCCCTTCAATACGTTCTTTCAGTAACCAATACGCCAACAAAATTGCCACGATGGGTTGCAGCTTTTGCAGCAAAATCACCACGGTAGGATTCAAATAGTGAAAAGCTTCGGTAAACGCCAAGGTGCCCATGGCAGAACCAATACCACCAATAAAGAACAAACAGGAAAAGCCACTAATCGACATATGGCGATACACATGACGATAACGCCACAACATAGGCGCGACAAACAACACCAAGGTAAGGTGTTCGATTAAAACAATTTGCAGAGTAGAATAACCCTCACCCAGTAAAGGGTAACGAATTAACGTATCAAGCGCCCACGTGAAGCACGCGATCATGATAAAGAATGTGCCTGCCATCTTTGGTTTCTCCAATCAGTAAGATGCACAGGGGTGATGAGGAATATACCAAGCCTCTTGCATGGCAAAACACGCAAGATAAAACGCATAAGCAACGCCAACGCAAAGCATCATCACTCCATAGAGAGCAATGACTTTTGTGCTGCTTGGTCGATCTTCTATCATCCGGACTATGACCGTCGGCTCTGGAGTCTCACCAAATCTGCTGACCCTTGCTTCTTAGACAACATGTCTTAAGATGCCTTTCTTAACGTAAGAAACAAGGCGCTCGCGGGCTGTTGATAGATTTTTCAATCCCATCAAATCACCGCCGGTGGGGAATTTCGCCCCGCCCCGAAGTTCGATTAATGTAAAATTTATGGTTTAACTTTAAACCCATCCCCCAGCTTAGGCAATACGTTCAATCAGTACGCAAATGAAATGGTCTGTTTCTTAAGTAACGAAACCGGATGCTATAAACAGCCCAACTAACTTATTATTTGCACACATATTCACAGGGCAGTAAAATTGTGGACCATATAAATCACAAACAATGACAAGGATTTGTTTATGACATACCGCCTGATTAAGCTGGAGAGCTTAATGGAGATGGAATTCTCTTCTGTGGAAGGCCGCTTGGAGCAAATAAACGAGCGTGACTTACATTCTATTCTCCCTAAAGGCATGAATGCTGCGGCGTTACTGGAGCAGGTGTCTGCCGGAGAATACGTTCTCTCTACCGACTTCCCCACAACGCCCTTACTTATTCGTCCAAGTAAAAATCTGGGTGCCAGCAGATGGGAAATCAACCCGGATGCCGAAGCTGGCTTTCAGCCCTCCGCGTTAACCGCCCTGACACAACGTCTTAATATGATGGGGCAAGGTTCCTCATCGGCCGCCTTCGACAATCATAACCGGGGCAATCTTCACCCCGCTAAAGAACCAGATTACACACCAGAACCTGTCGTGCCTGATCGAAGTTCCCGACCGCATCCAGCGCCGCTTGCTTACGAATACAATATTGAAATCGCTTTTTCCGCCAAGAAACCGAGCCTCCCCGTGAATCTGAGTACCGAATTATTCGATACAAAAAATAAAATAGCAAAAGGTAATTGGACCGCAAGCCCGCCCCCCCATGGCACAAAATACACCCTAAAAACCGACTCCAATGCGCCGCACAACTTGAACTTCCGTGCCACTCGAAACACCATGGGGCTTTCTCTAAAAAATGTCACCATGGTGCCATTAGGGTCTGGCAAGGTGAATGATGCCTTTATCCCCATTATGCCCACCGTGCAATTCGGCGAGCGTTTAGGTTTTGCCACCACAGGTTATCTTTACCATTTCAAAGGCAATACCCTCGTCCAAAAATACCAATGGCAAGGTGACGAAACCTTCAGTCCAATGCCTGATAACATGGCCGATTACACCTTCCATCACGCCAGTATGTCATTGTTAGTGTATTGGAAAGTCGCCGGCAAAGTGGTGAAAGACCAATATCTAGTCTACCGAGCTGAGTCTCTGAGCAATACTGAATTAAACCAAGTCTCACCAGAATGGCTAGAACAACACGGTGTGCATTTAGACATCGACGCCTTATTAAAAGTCACCCAAACACCGCTACTGGAAAGAGACAACTACGAAAAAGCAAACATTAAAGCCGACACCACGACCCATACCGTCATAGAAGACCCAAACACACAACAACGGGAAACCTGGGCAGACATTGCCAAACAATACGGTTTATCAGCCAAAGAACTGCTGAACCAAAACCACAGTTACCACGACAACCCACTGGCATTAAAAATCGGCGATACATTAACCATTCAGCTTAGTGAAACGGAAAAGCCCGTGGTCTTTGATCGATTTGAATGCCCGCCAGAAGCGCCCAGCAAATACAACAACCCACACAACAGCCACTATGTGAGTGATGAATCCAGCATCACCGTCACCAACAGCGCGCCCATTCTGACACTGGAAAAACGCAAAGTAAAAAAAGGCCTGCCGCTGGTCAACGTCAAACCCGAACGCATCTTACGCATCGGTGTGTTTTTTGATGGCACAGGACAAAACAATAGAAATGACACTTACAAAGAAGACAATGGCGATAAGTCCCGCTCCAACATCGCGCGACTGTTTGAGGCGTACCCAGAAAAGACAGGGGAATCCGCTAAGATCTATGTCTCGGGTGTTGGTACTCTAGATGGAGCGTGGCAAACGCCAGAGGTGATTGATCGCGGTGAAGATGAAAGCAAACCGTCCAGCGCCATGGGCGTCTATGATGACAACGGTGCATTTCAGAAATGGCAGACTCTCCTAAAAGAATTAGAACGGATAAATACTGCACTACAATTAAATGGACAATATGAATACATAACCCATATCACTTTTGATGTGTTTGGCTTTAGTCGTGGCGCTGCCTTAGCACGACACTTTGTGAACGCGTTAAAAATGGGCTTACCTGACTACACCAAGACCAGAAACAGCAAAGACCTCAGTTCAGTGATGCCAAATTTACTGAGCACAACACAAGGCGGCACCTATAACAGCCTATCGGGTTACCAAGTAGACAAGCAACGCTCTGCCAGTGTGCGCTTTTTGGGATTATTTGACACAGTGGGGTCATTTTACTTGCCCGGTGATAACCGCAATGGGCCTTTTCAACTGCATTTGAACTCCAAAGACGTTGGCAGAGCCTTTCAGATTTGTGCTCATCATGAATACAGAATCAACTTTCCACTGTCCTCGTTAAAAACCAAAGGCAAATTACCGCCTAATTTTTATGAAGAGGTCTTCCCCGGTGCCCATACCGACGTGGGGGGCGGTTATCCCTTTATTAAGCAATACAAGAAAACCGATTTACCAGAGCATTATGGAATCCCCACGAACAATACCTATAATCGAGAGCTTATCAAAACACTATCTTATCAAGATCAAAAAGAGGAATACGCTTATAAAGGCAGGCTCGTGGACTTCGATAAGCTGTTTTATCAGGAACAGCAACGCCACCAAACAGAGTGGGAAGCAGAATGCAAAGCAACTTACGAACAACATGGCAAAGTAGAACAAGAAGACGCTGTCTTGTACTTTTACCGCCTACAACCTATTGATGCTAGTTTAGCCGGACTCGCACAAGAGCGCATGAAACAACAAGCACAAAGGTTTGGGGTTGAGTGGAATGATGATGCCTATGTAAAAGCTTTCGATGAACATGATTACCATGATAGCTTTGCGCAAAATGATGTTTGGCCAATGTTAGCGAATCAAAAACTCGGTAGTATTACTCCTGAGCATTGGCAACGTTTACTTCCAATCGATGCAGTGCATCGTTCTCACGATAAAGTTATCAATCCTGGCTGCGCTACGACACAAGATGAGCTAGTGGACGCTATCGCCAATCTGAAAGCATCTAAGCGCTATCAGCCTGACGAACCAATCAAAACCCCAAACAGGGAAGTGTACGACAATGAATAAAGTCCTATTAATCCTAACAACCTTATTCTTTCTCTCGGGATGCGAGGAAAAGCCCTTTTACGTGGCTAGTATCGGTAATGGCGGCAGCCTAGGTGGCCCTTATGTTATAGGGCCTATTAGTGTCGCCGATGTGTTAGGCGGCGGTGGCGGCTTTGGTTATGGTGCAGTCAATGGCTACCCGGGAGCCAGTGCCGACATTGGTCGTATGGGAGTCCCCAAACACATTGAAGGCTATTGGGCAAAACAAAAACCAAATGCTAAGGGATATGTTGCCTTCTACCGAATTTCCGCCGATATAGACAGCGAGTTAGCGGAAAAAAAGATTCGTACTCTACTGAATTACTACAAAAACTTCGATGAAGAAAATGGCTCAATGCAAGTACTGGTAGAGAGAGAGAGAGTACAAATTTTATACTCTTTATACTGCCCTTCTCATCGTAGGGATTGTAGCGGTAAAGAAGGTGCCGACCCGAATGGTTGGGTGATTGATTCCCCGATAAAAGGTTTAGATGTCGTTGTTCTATTTGATGGCAAAGGTGAGATGTCACCCACCCCGTTCCCTGATTCGCCGTATGCAGATTAAGCTGTGTGCGTTTTGTTGGGTTGTTTGACACAGTGGGCTCGTTTTACTTGCCCGGTGATAACCGCAATGCGCCTTTTAAACTGCATTTGAACTCCAAAGACGTTGGCCGAGCCTTTCAGATTTGTGCTCACCATGAATACAGAATCAACTTTCCACTGACCTCCTTAAAAACCAAAGGTAAATTACCACCTAATTTTTATGAAGAGGTCTTCCCCGGCGCTCATACCGACGTTGGCGGTGGTTATCCGTTTGTTGTTCAATACAATCAGAACCCAATCATTGGGTCGTTCTCCTTCCGATTCTACAGATGTTGTTGTTCTATTTAATGGTAAAGGCGAAATGTCGCCCACCCCACTCCCAGATTCACCGTATTAAGATTAAGCTGCTATTGGTCCTAACCACCTTATTCATGCTCTCGGGGTTTAAAGAAAAGCCTTTTATATGCTGTAACTGAGCGTATAAAGGATGGAATATTTTCTAACACAACAAAAATCTGACCATTTAACCAGTATTGCTATACACTCTTATGCCTAAAAACAACATTCATTGAATAGGATTATTTCAATGCAAACCTCATCAAAAAGCGGCATTTTCTACGCGTTAACAGCGTTTACTCTGTGGGCGATTGCGCCTATCTATTTTAAAGAAATGTCGTTTGTGCCTGCGACGGAAATTCTCGCTCATCGCGTCATTTGGTCTTGCGTCATCGTACTGGTATTGATCCTTTTGCTTCGTTATACCGATGCGATCAAAACCGTTCTGCAATCACGTAAAATGCTATTGGCCATGTTGGTGTCAACGGTGCTGATCGCCGTCAATTGGGGAACGTTTATTTGGGCCATTCAGAATAACAAGATGCTCAGCGCCAGCTTGGGCTATTATATTAACCCGCTGATTAGCATTTTATTGGGCGTGGTTTTCTTCAAAGACAAGCTGGATCGGGTGCGCAAAGCGGCCGTGGTGTTATGCTTTTGTGCGGTTGCCTTTGAAGTGATTCAGTTTGGTTCATTACCTTGGATTGCGCTGGTACTGGCGGTGACATTTGGCTTTTATGGCCTAGTGCGCAAAAAAGTCGCCGTTGATAGTTTTACCGGTATGGCCATCGAAACGGCGCTGCTGCTGCCTTTCGCTCTAACCTATTTAATGCTGAGCCCATCGCCAAGTGCCAACATGTTTGAAAACAGTGCCACATTAAATTGGCTACTGTTTGCAGCCGGCCCTGTGACTATGATTCCACTGATGTGTTTCGCCGCCGCGGCAAACCGAGTCAGCATGGTAACGCTAGGATTCTTCCAGTATATCGGCCCAACTGGCATGTTTTTTCTGGCGGTATTTTTATACGACGAACCATTAAGCCCAGAAAAACTCACCACCTTTGTGTTGATTTGGTCAGCCCTTGCGATGCTCATTTTCGACTCTATTCGTCGTATGCGTAAAGTCAAAACGTCCGCCATTATTTGAGGAAAAGTTTTATGCTCCGTGATCCACATGAAAACAATCCTTGAAGCATCATTATCAACAGACTACCATTTTAAAAAATTGTGATAACTGGAGATACTTATGCGTCCTTCCATTGCTCTTAACCAAAAACGCAATGCTATTCGCCAAGCTGCAAATCGTTTTCACACGGCGAATCCACGCGTTTTTGGGTCAGTGTTATATGGAACAGATAAGGATGGCAGTGACCTTGACCTGCTTGTCGATGCGTTACCTGGTACAACATTGTTCGACCTAGGTGGCTTGCAAGCAGAACTAGAGCTATTACTCGGAATTCATGTTGATTTGCTCACACCAAAAGACTTACCCATTAAATTTCGCGCTCAGGTGCTTGCCGAGGCATTACCTGTATGAACGAAAATCGGCTACCCGATTACCTAGAGCACATGCAGCAGGCCGCAACGGATGCTTGTAGTTTCGTTGAAGGTTTAAATAAAGATGACTTTCAGGAGGATAAGCGTACTCAGCAAGCCGTTATCATGAGTCTAATCATTCTTGGTGAAGCTGCGACAAAAATAATGGATACCTATCCCGAATTTTCACAAGCACACGCTGAAGTCCCATGGCGTAGTATGCGCGGAATGCGAAATCGCATAGCTCATGGTTATTTTGATATCAACCTTGATGTAGTATGGGATACCGTTCAGACAGCACTACCGACATTGCTAAAACAACTACTTAGCATTCAGGACAAGCTCAAAGTCGACAAATAAAATATTGCTCAAAATACCTATGCCCAACTGGCATGTTTTTTCTGGCGGTATTTTTATACGACGAGCCATTAAGCCCAGAAAAACTCACCACTTTTGTGTTGATTTGGTCAGCCCTTGCGATGCTAATTTTCGACTCTATTCGTCGTATGCGTAAAGCCAAAACAACCACACTTATTGATAAAAAAGCGCTTTAAGCCCTCATGATTAGATGACGTATCGCTCGTCATCTAATCTTAACAACCATGATGCAAACTAATAATAATGATTATTAATTAAACGAATGGACATTCGACATCATGAAGACAAGGCTATTAAAAGTTCAGACAACAACACTTAAACCGCTCGTAACGACCATCGGCACTATCATTTTTCTGAGCGCCTGTGCAAATCAACTAAGCACTGAATCCATAACCCCGCCAATAGGTATAGGTTACGAGCTGACCGTTCCCTCGCCAATTGTGTCGTATCCTCTACCTGCTGTGGACAATATTGAAAACAACAGTAACGAACATAAATACGACCCCGACTATAACCCCATTCTTACACTGCTTTCTGGATTTAACCAAGTATGGACGCTAGGAGACGAACAATGGGCAAACGGCAGTGCAAACAGTAAAGGCCCTGCAGATTTTAGTAACGTCAAAATTCTTGACCCAATAGCATGGCAAGAAAACATCGCCTATGTAGTAGAAGTCACTCATAATCGGACGTATCAACAAACACTGGATGCTTATTTGGATGATCGTCGAGACAAGAATGTTAGTGTGATTGATGGCTTCGGACCACTGACTAACGCCTATATAAAAGGCGCTCAAGCACATTCGAATGTGCCGCTGCATACCGTTAACGATGTTACTAGAGCATCGTCCGATCCCGCTTATTTTGACGCCAACGCGACACTGAATTATTCCGAAGGTGGAGATGATGATAAAGCAAAAGGTTTGTCTTCTTCTGAATTAGGCAAGGTCGTTGACTTGGTACATTTGCTTCGTGAAAGTTCAGCTTCCACCTCACCAGCAAAATATGTATTTTCTTCCCCTCGTCCATGGCGCATGAATGACAAAGGACAAGTGGTTCCTTTGGATAATAATAATGACGGAATAGCGGATACAGAAATTCTAGGCGATAAAACATTCGAGCTTTATGATACCAACGTCGCCATCGTTCCCTCTCTTAAATACCAACGCCGTAAAGCAGAAGATGGCCGACGTAAAGATGGCGCTTTCCCAAGTGGTCACACTAACGCGGGGTATCTAGCCTCTTGGGCATACGCATACGCTTTTCCAGAACGCTTTGCCGAAATGATCACTCGTGGATCCGAACTAGGTGAAAGCCGCATTGTAGCGAGTATGCACTCACCATTCGATGTCATCGGCGGACGTATCCAATCTCAAGTCGTCGCGGCAGCTGCCTTGGCAAATAGCCAAAATGCTGAGCTCAAAAAAGCCGCTTATGAGAACTCTGCAGAGTATTTCTCTAAACTCTCTAGTAACCAATCACTTTACGATCTTGCGCACCAGCAAGATTCTTCAGATCGCTGGGCAGACCATGACCACAATAAAGCACTGTATCGCTTCCGTATGACTTATGGCTTTACTCAAGACAAGAGTAAAGCAGGACAAGCGCCTATCGTTCCAAAAGGTGCTGAAGTACTACTGGAAACACGCCAGCCTTATTTAACAGCTGAACAACGCCGTGCTGTGTTGTATACCACTTCCATTGATTCCGGCTACCCAGTGTTAGACGAATCAAACGGGTGGGGGCGATTGGATTATATCACCGCAGCGGATGGATACGGCGCGTTCCTTGGCGATGTCACGGTGACCATGGACGCTGATAAAGGTCGATTTAATGCCCATGACTGGTGGCGTAACGACATCAGTGGCAAAGGCTTATTAACCAAGCAAGGCACGGGCTGGTTGACCCTAACAGGCAACAATAGCTACAGCGGTGGAACGCATTTAAAAGCAGGGGTACTAGAGGCGCAATCCCGTACTGCGCTTGGTTCTGGCAATGTGTTTATAGAGAACGGGGTTTTGTTAATCGATAGCGGGCTGAATGTGAACAACTTGCAACAGCAAGGCGGCATGCTCACGATCCATCTAGACCAAGCTAACGAGCCTGCTCTCACAGTAAAAAATACCGCCATGATTCAAGAGGGTAGCTTGGTCGTTGATGCACTCGCCAAACCACAGGTCGGTGATCGTATCCCTCTCATTAAGGCTAAATACTGGCGTGGAAAATTTGAACAAGTACTCACAAAAGGCTTTAAAGCCAAGGTTGAGTACAATAACGACGGAGTAGATCTCCTCGTAACGGAATAGACGTAACGAAACATAACTCAAAGGGCGAAAGGCAGAACAGCCATTCGCCCTTTTTTTATTCCTCACCGTAAAAAATGAACTGTTTTTGTCATCAACAAGGAAGCTTTGCAGTAACGCATTGCTTGGCCTATTTATTTACCCTTAAATCTCTATTGTTAGGAACATCGTTAGACACAGAGGATTCTTAACATGCACTTTAATGTCCAAAAAATCTTTGCTAAAACCTTTGCAACGATTTTTTTCACTCTTGCAGGCTTCGTGGTTCTTGCCAGTTTTGGCGGTGCCATCAATGAATATCGCCATGGTGAAAGCCTTACTCAGGTGATTATCAAAATCATTAATTCAAATATTATCGCAATCGCGGTGTTTGAACTGGCGATGGTGATCAATAAAGAATACGGCAGTGACAATGAACATGACGTTATTGTCTTACTCAGACGCACTTTACCGCGCTTTATTGGCACCGTTTGCGTGGCGATGGCATTAGAAGGCCTAATCATGGTGATTAAATACAGCCAGCTCGATATGGCAGGCAATTTATACTACCCTGTCGCCATCGTTATAAGCGCAGGTTTCCTGCTCATTTCTTTGGGTGTTTTTCTAAAGTACGCCCCTCGTGGACACTAAGTGCGTTAGAATGAAAATAACAAAAAAAGACATCTATTATAACTATTAGGTATTTAAAAACGCTGTTTTTTGTTTATTTTTAAGGGGCTAAGCCCCACAATCGCGCCATGTTTGGCTATTGATTATAGATAATGAATATCATCTCGTTTGACGCACTAAGAACCCTCCATTTACCTCAGGTTAAATACATTAAACCCGAGTCTATGTACGATCATTTGGAGGAAATCAAAGAGGCAGATTGGCTACTATTCCCACAATACTGGCAGCTTACCGCGTTGGTTCATGGGCTAAAAAAGCGTATTTTTCCAAGCCTTGCGTCATACATGATAGGACACGATAAAGTCGAAATGACACGCACATTTCGAACGGTCGTGCCGCATCAGCATCCTTATACGATCATAGCCGCCAATACACCTTACGAGGCGGATAAAATTTGGGACGAAATGCCGTCGCCTTTTGTTGCCAAGATTCCTCGTAGCAGTATGGGAAATGGTGTGTTTTTAATCGAAACACCGAGCCAGTGGCGCGATTATGTGGCGAAAACAGATGTCTTGTACGCGCAAGAATATCTACCAATAGACAGAGACATGCGCGTTATTTGGGTAGGCAATAAGATTGTCAGTGGTTACTGGCGTCTACAGTCAGACAATGGTTTCCACAACAACATCAGCCAAGGCGGACAAGTGGAAGTGGCATTGATTCCCAAAGAAGCCCAAGACTTAGTGACCTTTTTGGCGCAATCTCTCGACATTAACCACGCTGGCTTCGACATCGCCATGGTCGGATCTGTGCCCTACGTGATTGAAATAAATCGCATTTTTGGTAACCAAGGGCTGCCAAATATTCAGCAAGATGTGAACACAGAACTGCTCAGTTATCTAAACGAACAGTATTTATTATCAACCGCCATGTTGATCGATCAGCCAAGCGGATTTTAATAATCACGACACCAAAGCTAGCTCTGCCGAGCTAGCTTTATCATCACGTTCAAAGACGTGTTTAAGGCTTTGGCAACATCTGCCCGAACACGAGCTTTGGCGGTACAGTCGTTTATCGCCGCCGCGTATTCAGTGAACAGTTTTCTTTCGGAATATCGCTCGTTAAGATGACGAAAAAACGTCACTTTTTGTCGATCAAACAAATTTTGCATTAACTTTGCCTGATCCGTATTCCCGCCGTACATGTTTAATAACATGGGCGTTATCACATCATTTTGTAGAAAATCGCGGTAAGCCGATAAACCTTTGTGAACCAAATCCATGTCTTCCACGGTGTAATGACTGGCAAACTCATCTAATTTCAAATCCACAAATTCCACCAAAGCACGGCAAGCATTCAGTTCGTTAATCGACGCTTTGCTCGCCGCAAATAGTGGCGAGCAAAGTAAAACAAGGATAAAGAATAGATTATTATAGTTTTTCAAAGCTCTTCTCCTTTTTATTATTTTCCATTTTGAATAAAAAACAATCAACTAAATGACAATACGCCATTTCAGCAAACGAAGGAAGATTGGAACAGAAACATATTACAAGCAAACATTGCTACGGTTTGACCCATTTAAAACAAAAACCGCTAGCACCTTGCAGGTACTAACGGTTTTTTTAGCATTATTATTTAAAAGTACGCTTAGCTCTTTGCTAAAGTGAAATGCGCCATGGTGTCTCTCATTACCGCACTTTGACTGCTTAACTGTTCGGCCGCTGCCGCGCCTTCAACGGAAGCGGCGGCATTGAGCTCGACGACATCGCCAACGGATACAATTGCACGTGTTACTTCATCGACTGCCAGTGCTTGCTCGCCACTGGCAGAGGCAATTTTCGTCACCAAATCCGTGGTTTCGTTAATGCCGTCAAACACCGCTTGAAGCGCTTGAGCCGTATTTTGTGCGATGGCAACACCGCTTTCAGTTTTAGCAGAAGAAAGCTGGATCAACTTAGCGGTTTCCATGGCTGCCGCGGTACTTCTTGATGCCAAGCCACGCACTTCGTCAGCCACCACCGCAAAGCCACGACCCTGCTCACCCGCTCTCGCGGCTTCAATCGCAGCGTTTAGCGCTAATAAATTGGTCTGTTCGGCGATTTCATCGATGGTTTTAATAAAACCTGCAATGCTTTGTCCTGCGTCTTTTATTTCGTTCATTGCCGTTACCATGTCTTGCATGTGCGACTGGCCTTGTGCAACCGCTTTTTGTGCCGTAAGGGCCAATTGACTGGCTTGTTTTGCCCCTGTTGCGTTCTCATTGGTCTGTACTGACAACTCTTCGAGGGCAGCAGAAATGGTCTGTAAATTGTCTTTTTGCTGATTCGCACCTTCGGCAAGCGATTGACTAAAGCTGGATACTTGTGAGCTGCCAGCGGCAATTTGATCCCCAGAACTTTGGATTTCTGACAAGACATTGTTAAGGTTTTTGACCATGTCTCTCAATGCCTTGCCCAATACGTCTTTATCAGACGCTAATACTACTTTGGACGATAAATCCCCATCGGCAATGCTTTGTGCAAGGCGCGCTTTGTCTCGCAAACTCCCTACCATCACTTTCACAGCGGCATACAAACTGGCATTGTCTTCATTATTATTGGGTAAATCGATATCTAGATCGCCCTCCGAGACACGTCTTGCAATATTAGTGACCATCATAGGATCGCCACCCAAGCTTTGTAGAGTAGAACGAGTAATAAAGAGAGCGGTCGCTATGCCAAATACGATGGCTAAAACGACCATCACTTCAATGACAATAATCGCGGTCGAATTACTTTGTTGTAATTCAGGCCCAAGAATATCTTGCTCTTGTTGGAAGGATGCTTTTAGCTCTTCCGCCATTTTGGCCACTAAAGGACCCGTTTGATTTAATTTCTCGTCTACCAGCACATTACGTTCAAATTGCGTTTTTACCACAGCATCAAAGCCCTGTTCGTAGAGCACTGCACTGCTTATTGCTTCATCTAGTAAGTTGATACGCTGAGGGTTTTCAAGTTCTTTCTTCAAAATTTGAAACTGTGCATTCATTTCTGCAAATTCTTTGTGCACATTGTCAACGGCTTCTTGTGTACTGTAGTCTAAGAACTTTAAAGCATTTACTCGGGCCAGTAGCATGCTTCGCATGGCTAACGACGCGTGATAAGCCGCAAACATATCACCATCGTCTTTCGCTGAAACCAATATTTTGGTTAAGTCTCTCTCCACAATAGGGCCATAAAGATTTAACACATTATTGACCAGTTCATTTCTTTGCTTTTGCAGAGTAGTAACCGCAATAAAGCCTTGATTATACTCCTTTAAGCTGACTGCAATATTATTAATGATTTTGACCCGTTCAGGGTTCTTTATGTTCGCTATCGCCTGATCTACATGTTGCTGAGTTTCTTGCAAATACTGATCAAACGTACGTTTGTCTTCTTCATCAGACGTCAGTAAAAAATCTTTTACTTTAAGACGAACCATCAGCATGCGCTCTTCAACTTGACTGACTGCATTGGTGGATCTTGCAAGCGAGCGATACTGTTCAAAACCTGACGATGCCGTATTCAAAGCAAAATAAGCAGCAACGCCTACAAAACTAAGTAGTACAAGCACCACAAAAAAACCCAAATACAATTTCCGCGAAAAACTGAGCATGATAAAAAATCTCCTATAAAATACCATCTGAACAATAGAGCATGCGGTAAAAAACACCGCATGATTCATGTTATGTTTTGTCACACGACTGTAAGCGAAACATTACAAGGGGTTACATTTAATAAAAGCCTTTAAACCCACTTTTATCTCATTTCGCTCTATTTTCCTTGAATAGAGAGGAGCTCTTCATATCTTTTTGCCTATACTTACAAAAAACGGCAAAGTATCGCGATAAAGGTTCAATAATTTACATAAATAAACATTTAATAGCCCTGAAATAACCTAAAACTTCTGCCATATTTAGAGCGGCGTCTCGTTATTTATCAGCTTGAGGATCGTAAAATGCTTTTTCTTAAAGGACATAAAGAAAAAACACCACAGCACAAAACAGAATATACAATTGATTGTGAAAACGAATTAACAGCCATCAAAAAGAACACGGCGGCTATCAGCTTTACCAAAGAAGGCATCATTCTTGATGCCAATGAGCTGTTTCTTAAGGCTGTAGGCTACAGACTAGAACAAATTGTCGGCAAACATCACAAACTCTTCTGTGATGAGAAATATACTCGCTCACCAGAGTATAAAAAATTTTGGTCGGATCTATCCTCAGGGCAGTCTTTACATGGTACGTTTTTACGTTTCAAAGCAGACCATTCTTCTATCCATTTAGAAGCCAGTTATTTTCCAATCGTTGACGACAGCGGTAATGTGGTCAAAATACTGAAAATTGCCAACGATATTAGTGAAAAACAAAAATCGCTTGATGATAAAATTGCGGTTTTAAAAGCCTTAGATACTTCCTTGGCGGTGATTGAATTCGATCCCAAAGGCAACATATTAACCGCCAACCAAAACTTTCTTAAAACCATGAAATACAAGTTTGAAGACATTCAAAACAAACACCATAAAGTGTTTTGCGATGATAAGTTCTATAAAGACAACCCAAATTTTTGGTCAGACTTAGCAAAAGGCAAGCATTCATCAGGCCGTTTCCAACGTTTTGACGGTAATGGAAATATTATCTGGCTAGAAGCGACTTATAACCCTATTTATGATGAAGATGGCAAAGTCTACAAGGTCATAAAGTTCGCTTCGGACATAACGGATCGCGTTAACGCGGCTTTTAATGCCGTCAATTTGGCCGCCGCTACTTCAGAACAAACCAGCCATGTGTCCTCTAATGCGGTGAGTATTCTTAAAGCCTCGGTCAGAACCTCAAAAGAAATTGTTGAAAATATTAAAAAGGCCTCAGCAACGGGTGAACAACTCAAACTGCAATCGAAAAGCATCGCCGATATTGTCGTCACCATACGCTCTATTGCGGATCAAACCAACTTACTCGCATTAAACGCCGCGATTGAAGCCGCACGTGCTGGCGACGCAGGCAGAGGCTTCTCTGTGGTAGCAGACGAAGTTCGAAAACTGGCCAGTAACACGGCCGTTGCTACCGCGGAAATTACCAACGTGGTTGAACAAAACCACAAGTTGATCAATGAAATAGATATCATGCTAAGAGAAGTGAGTGGCACCGCTTTGCACGGCAGAGAGAGTATTATCGAAGTATCCAATGGTCTTGATGAAATCACCAAAGGCGTCTCTCGCTTTTTAGAAATGGTTGAAACCATGAAGCCCTAACTAATAGGATGCAATCTTTAGCTTGTAAACAGTTGAAACTTACCAAGAGAATGAGGATGGAAATCAGGAGAATAAAAGCCTGTGAGGCAATGTCATGGTCAACGTTAAGAGTCGACTTTCTGCCTGCCATAAAAGACATTAGCCAAGGGGAAGTTGATGCTTTTTTTCAAGGAAACGACTCAAATCAAGAAAATATTTCCAACGTGAAAGAGGTCTTGGTGGCGCTTGATGACTCACAAAAGATGGTCGGATTTATCGAGCTAAACCTTCGCAACAATGTACCTGGTAGCAGTCAGCAAACCACGCCCTATATTGAAGCTTGGTTTGTCTCACCAGATTGCCAAGGACAAGGCATTGGCAAAGCTCTAATTCATGCCGCTGAAGAATGGGCCAAACAACAAGGTTTTCAGGAACTTGGCAGCGACGCCCCGATTACTAATGAGAAAAGCGTGAACCTTCACAAACAACTTGGCTTTAATGAAATAGAACGTGTGGTGTGCTTGCTCAAGGTATTAGATTAAGATATCAAGAGGCACTTCCCCTGCCTGCCTTCATAGTAAGAAAAATACTGATCCCTATCACATAATGCCTTGCAGGAAGAAGATGACGATTGATGACAAAATACAGCTCGCCATGCAGCATTTTCGAGCGGAGCAATATCAAGACGCTAAAAAGCTTTTTCAAGGTGTTTATGAACAAGCTCCTGAGTTTATTATTCCGCAAATCTATCTCGCTCAGTTGGCGGTCTTAGAAGGTATAGGAAGTACATGGATTGAAAGGCTTGAAGCTCTGTTACTTGAAAAACCTTACATCCATGAGGCGTATCATATTTTAGGGCATTGTTATCAACAAAATCGCTTATTGCCCCAAGCTTCCCAAGCCTTTCATCAGGCGCTTGGGACTTTTTACCTTCAGCCTTCCGCCTTTACCGCTGTGTCGCCTCAGCCACGAAAAACACCCCCAGGGTTTGATCGCGCTGCGGCGGAGTCCTTACTTTGGTCGACACTCGTTGCATTGAAACAACACAATATTTATGCCTTTGCTACCGCTGGTACCTTACTCGGCCTTGAGCGCACAGGGCAATTACTAGAAAACGACAAAGACATAGATATTGGTATCGATTGGCAGCAAATGCCCGACACCATTAAGGCATTGACGGCACTAGGTTGGCAGGAAACATCGCGCTCGTATGGTTTGATCAACCCTCGCTGTTTTAAACACCTAGCTTCTGGCATCACCATGGATGTATGCGGGTATGGCACCGAGCTTCCTTCAGGTGACACCATATCAGGACTTTGGATGGATCAGGTTCCCTTTGATTGGAACCGCATCACTTATTTCCCCCCGATTCAGCTTAACGCCAAAATGTCTCCTGCCGGTGAAATATGGCATTTAACAGCACCCGATGCGTTTTTAACCGCCCTTTATGGCGAACATTGGCGTATTCCAGATCCGTATTTCGACACCATAGTATCCGCCGCCAACTTACGGCATTTTTCTTGGCTCGCGCTGTGTTATGGCTACTCACATCTTTACAGTGAATGGAGCAAAGGCAACACACAAAAAGCGCTGAGCATCCTTTCTACCTTGCGGCGGCATCAGGCAGACGATCCATTACTGTCCGCCATCGAGAAACACCTTCAGACAATCCAGAAGAACCAGCCGCCAATCCAGAAAAGTCAGCAAGAGCGCGTACTCGCATTAGGCTACTTCGATCTATTCCATCAAGGGCATCTCAACTATCTGAATTACGCCAAACAACAAGGCGATATTCTTGTGGTCGGGGTGGCTCCCGATGCCTTTGGCAAACAAAGTAAAGGCTACGCTCCCGTCATGCCAGAACAAGACCGCATGGCCATACTCAGTGCCTTATCTGTTGTCAGCGAAGTACATCTGGTTGGTGCGCCTATGTCTCAAACCGAAGCCGCCGCCCGATGGATCGCCTCTCTCAAGATCAACAAGGTGATTTGTGGCGAAGAATGGCAAGGTAGTGAGCGTTGGAACGCCCTTAGCGAACGCTTAGGCCAAGACCATATTCACGTCGTATACGCCCCACGCACTGCAAACGTGTCAACCACTGACTTGAAAAATCACATCCTAAAAACGCTTAACGAGACACACGCCAAATAAGTAATATCTTACTGTGATAGCTGAGTTTTATGTTGAATCAATCAGATGGGACGAATTGCAAGAAAATAAGCTGGCTGGATACCACTAAATAAGACGCCATCATATTGTTTCGTAGTGAAAAAATGGCAAAACTACTGAACGTAATTGCATACGCCGTTAGACAAATTATCTATTCTATCGCTTTTCAAATAAAGTTAGATTAACCTAATAAAAATACACTGATGCCAATTCCTCTTACTAATTTTAAAAAGGAATACTTAAGGACTTAATGCAATGTTCACTAAATTGACACCAATAAATAAAGAACAGCACGCTAACTTAAAAGTGAAGACCATTGAAAGTTTCGATTTTGCCAGCAAATTTCATATCGCGTCGGTAATGGTGCATGAGTTTGTTAAGGCGGCATCGGTATATCCGATTGTTTTTTTAGAAGACAAGTCTCAGGATGAATTTAAACCTGTTGCTTTACTTGGCCTAGATGAAGGCGAAAACCTGTTCATTGGTGAAGATGGCAAATGGCAAGCATCTTACATTCCTGCGATCATTCGTCGCTACCCATTCGCTTTGGCTAAAAATCCCGATCAAGACAACTTTACGGTATGCATTGATGAAGACAGTAAGTATGTGGGCACAGAAGACGGTCAACCACTGTTCAATGATCAAGGGGAACCAACGGAAGTTATTGAAAATGTAAAACGCTATTTAGGCGAACTACAACAAATGGAAGAGTTTACTAAAGCCTTTTGCCACTTTTTGACTGAGAACAACTTGTTCACGTCACTAAACATGCGTGTTAAAGCCGCCGATCAGATCAAAAACGTTACCGGTTGCTACGTGATCAATGAAGAGCGTCTAAACAACCTTTCTGATAAAAAATTCCTTGAAATTAAAGAAAAGGGTTATTTAGCCCCGCTTTATTCCCACCTTACTTCTCTTTATCAAATTGAGCGTCTAGCCTTGCTTAAACAAGGTTTCAGTGCCATTGAAACACCTCAGCAAGCAAAAAGTAGCCTGCAATAAGCTAACGTCTCCTATATTAGAGTTCATAAAAGCCGTTTCAAATGTCTATTTAAGACGGCTTCTGTTTATGAGGACTGAAAAAACAAACGACAGACTAAGCCTTCTACAGTAAACAGCAAACCTCACATCGAAGCTTGGTTTGTGTTACCGGATTACCAACGAAAAAAGCGCCAACCCTCACAAAAAACTTAGCTTTAACGAAATAAAACGCGTGGTGTGTTTGCTGAAACCTTTGGCGTAAAAAACAAAACCCCAGCGGTTAACTGAGGTTTTGAGAGGTTAAAATCAGGCGTTTCTAACGAATGCGACTACCAACCGCGACGGTCGGCGAAGTCGTGCCATTTCATGATCATTGGCAAAAACCAAGGTTTCCCGGTGTAAAGCGGACGTGTATTGAACGGAAACTGGTCGAAAGACGTTTTTCCTTCCGCTTGATTCAACACCTGTTGGGCGATTTTACGACCAAAATAATTCGCACGGCCCACACCCGAACCGCAATATCCCATGGCATAGTGCATGTCGTCCATCTTGCCAATGTGTGGCACATGGTCAAAAGTATACGCCACATAACCTGACCAAGCGTAATCAATTTTCGCATCTTCCAACTGAGGAAAAGTGCGAATCATAAAGTCTTGCAGGTATTTTGAATACAGCTGTGGCTGATCGCCACGGCCAAAGGCACGACCACCGAACAAGATGCGTTTGCCGTCTGGTGAGGGTCGATAATAGGCCACCAAACGCTCAGTACCGCCATGAGCACGTAATTTCGGGCTCACAGAACGAATCACAGATTCAGGCAACTCCTCGGTGGCAATCATCGCGGAACGAATCGGAATCACACGACGTTTGAATTTATCAAACTCGCCGCCAGTGTAACCATTTGTCGCAATAATGACTTGATCGGCATCGATCTTGCCCCCATCGTATGTCACTGTGTGGCGATTACCTTGTTTATTGATGCCTCGAACCTTGGTGTGTTCTAGCATGAATACACCCGCTTGCTGAGCGATATGACACAATCCGCGGTGTAACTTAGCGGGCTGTAAGGTACCGTCGGTCGGGTAGATTACCCCACCGTAATAGGCATTAGAGCCTACCTCGTCAAATTGATCCTGACGACTCACCGCAATCGCTGGAAAATCCACGACTTTCGCCAATTCTTCCGCTTGTTCGATCAAACCTGCGTAGTGACTCGGATGACTGGCCCCACGAAAACGACCACACAAGGACAAATCACAATCAATCTGCTCTTCTTTGATAAAGTCCACCAGCCAATTAAACGCCACCAGACTCTCTCGAATGGTCGAATGCACATTGTCTCGACCGTATTGTCGCTCCAGACCGTCGACGCCTAATTTACTAAAACTCGGCCCAAGCAAACCACCATTTCGACAACTTGCGCCTTCACCTAAACGCCCCGCTTCCAGCAAAACCACGTTGAGTCCCGCTCGTGCCAAGGTAATGGCCGCAGAGATACCCGTAAAGCCACCACCGACAATCACCACGTCGGCTTTTTGTGGGAGTTCAAAGCGAGCATTTGAGTGAATCTTGCTTGCCAAAGACGTATCGGCCAACCAAAAAGGCATGTTGGTGTACGTCGATCTGTTTTTTGCCAACATATCGATTTCATTCCATAAAATAAGGGTAAGTTCGTATTTTTTCTTTAACCGCCAAGCTCAATCTTTGAACGATGTCGCGAGCGCTGCCATCGTTCAAAGATTTCAGAGAACGTGTTGTAAAAACTCTTTCGTCCTATCCCACTGGGGATTGACTAACACCTGCTCCGGTGGCCCAACTTCGATGATTTCACCATCGGCCATGAACACCACACGATCGGCTACTTGTTTGGCAAACTGCATTTCATGAGTAACGCACACCATGGTCATGCCGGTTTTAGCAAGGTCAATCATCACGTCCAAGACTTCCTTGACCATTTCTGGATCTAACGCAGAGGTTGGCTCGTCGAACAACATGATTTTGGGCTCCATGGCGAGAGATCGAGAAATCGCCACACGCTGTTGTTGGCCACCGGATAATTGCCCCGGATAACGGGTCGCCAATTGCGCAATACCCACCCGATCCAATAAACGCATTGCCATTTTGTCAGCGTCACGCTCTGACATCTTGCGCAGCCAAGTGAGACCTAAAGTACAGTTCTGCAAAACAGTAAGGTGAGGAAATAAGTTAAAGTTCTGAAACACCATACCCATGGTTTGGTGAATGATTTTATGGCTTTGACGATCCCGAGAAAGCGGCTGACCAAACACGGAAACCACGCCTTCTTGGTAATCTTCTAAATGATTCAAGGAGCGAATCAGGGTCGATTTACCTGAGCCAGACGGCCCACACACCACCATAATTTCGCCTTCACTAATATCCAGAGAAACGTCTTTTAAGACATGATGGTCTCCGTACCATTTATTTAGCTTGTCGATTTTAATCGCTGTGTTTGTGGTATTTTTTGTAGCCAAATGGCCTGATGACGTCATCATTAGCGATCCACCTTTAAACGTTTTTCTAGGGTCAAACTGTATTGAGACATGCTGTAGCAAAAAAGAAAGAAGAGTACGGAAATCATCACCAAAGGTTCGGTGTGCATGCCCACCCAGTCTTTGTCATTGGCAATGTTGCGCGCCATCAACATAATGTCGAACAAACCAATGATGGAAACCAAGGTCGTGTCTTTCAACAAACTGATAAACGACGTCATGATGTTTGGAATCATCATTCGAAGCGCCTGCGGCAGAATAATCAGCGCCATGGTATGCAGATAACCTAAGCCAAGCGTTGCGGCGGCTTCGTACTGACCTTTGGGAATGGCCTGCAAACCACCACGGATGTTTTCCGCCATATACGCACCAGCAAAGATACACACCGCCACCAGCACCTGCGCAAGCTTGTTGAATTCCACATCCGCGGGTAAAAAGATAGGCAACAGAGTCACGGCCATAAACAAGACAGTGATCAAGGGCACAGAGCGCACTAATTCAATCACCGTCATCGACAACCAATGAATCACGGGCAACTTAGAACGACGGCCAAGCGCTAATACCACGCCAATAGGAATCGCCATGGTGATAGCAAAACTGGCGATAATAAACGTCAAAAACAAACCGCCCCAACGTTCAATGGCCACCGGCTCCAGCGATACTTGATTCAGTACCAAAGCCATCACCAGCGCGATAAGCAACCACACAGCCACAAAGCTCAATAGATGAATTCTTCGCTCTACGAAGCGTGATACCAGCGGTACGAACAGTTCGTTTAGCCCTTTTTTACCCAATGCTGACAAGATCCAGTTGACGTAGATAATGGTTAGAAAAGCCAAGGCAAGGCAGGTCATCACGCCATGTATCCAGCCCAACTCCGCGCCAAAACGACCACCTAAGAAAAGATACGCCCCAACAAAAGGATACAGGCCGATCCAAGACAATAAGATGACGTTACGCAAAGGTATACGCTTAGACATCAGCGGCAATAACCACACCAAACCAAGCAATACGCCAACATTGACCCGCCATTGCTCGTCCACCGGAAAACGCCCATAAATTAAGCCATTAAACCAGCTAATAACCCCCGCCCAACAGGCACCGTCTGGACTGATATCCATACATTGACGACGATTATCCGCAATAAATACGGCGTTAAACACGGCCCAATCCAACACGTGTTTCACTAAATAAAACAGCACAGCGACCACACACAAGGTCAACACACTGTTGCCGATACTGTTAAAACAACGCTGACGAATGGTACCGAAAATGCCACTTTTACTTTGACGTGGCGGACGCGGTGGCGTCGGAATAAATTGCTTTAAAGCGGGTGGATTTTTCACGTTTAGATCGTCCATTTATCGCACCTTATACTGCACGCTGTCGTTGTACTTGTTGAGCAAGTAAGAGATCAGCAAACTGATGAAGATATAGAACCCCATGACCATAAAGATGATCTCGATGGCACGGCCGGTTTGGTTCATCGACGTTTGCATAAACACCGACACCAATTCAGGAAAGCCAATCGCCACCGCAAGCGAAGAATCTTTCACACTGGTCAACCAAGAATTGGTCATCGGCGGAATAATGGATCGAATGGCCTGCGGAATTAAAATCAGACGCAATGACTGAACACGAGAGAAACCAATGGTAAAAGCGGCTTCGTGTTGTCCTCTGTCGATAGATTGCATACCGGCACGCACGGTTTCAGCAATCGCCGCAGATCGATACACCGTCATGGCCACAAACGCCGCCCCAAATGACGCCGGAAGATAAGCTCCCCCGCTGAAATTAAAACCTTGCAGACTCGGCACAGACAGAGTCATTGCATTCACAAAGAACCAGAGTACCCAGCCAGCCAGCAATGCCCAAACGACTAGGCCAATATAGAACCCACTGGAACGAGAACCAGACAAAGCGTAGTACGGCTTAGACCAACGCAACAACCCATAAAGCAACAGGATCAAGCCAGCAACAAGGGCAAGAACCCATCCCCATGACACGGCACTTTGTAAGGTCGTCACATACAAGCCACGGTTATTCAAAAAAAACCATTCGCCTAGGTGATAACTTTCTCGCGGCGCAGGCAAGGTAGAAAACACCACGGTAAACCAAAAAATAATTTGGATTAACAAGGGCACATTACGTACGATTTCCACGTACCAACGAGCCAATTGAGACACCAAGGGATTCTCAGACAAACGTAAAATGCCCACCAAGGTGCCAATCAGAGTACCGACAACAATCACGCAAAAAGACAATATCAAGGTATTCACAATACCGACGAAAAACACGCGCCAATAACTCATACTGGGATCGTAAGGAATGAGGCTCCAACTAATGTTGAATCCTGCGGTCACTTGTAAAAAGTCAAAGCCAAACGTCATGCCCAAACGGTTTAAATTTTCACTGGCATTGGCAAATAAAAACCATAGGCCGAATAACGCTAACATCAAGACAAATGCTTGTAGGATGACCGCTCTGCTTGCATCACTATTAAGCAGAGACCGTCTTTTTTGTGTCGCAGACGAAGGCAAGCCAGCGCCCTTCACGGGACTTTTTTGTGACTTGCTCGTAGAAGACTGAATCATATCGATATACCGAACGAAGAAAGAAAACCAAAACCGCAATAGATAGGCAAACGCCTAGCTATTACGATATTTAGAAACCCTTACACCCAATAACGTGTCGCCATCAGGTGTTAACGGAAAGATTTTGCGTACATCATTCCGCCGTCAGTCCACAATGCGTTCAGAGTACCGTCACGGTCCAGACCCAACACACTGTTTACCCCCACGTTACGTTCGTAGACTTCACCGTAATTACCGACGTTTTTAATCACTTGATAAGCCCAATCTTGCGGCAAACCTAGACCAACATGCAGGTCGCCTTCAACGCCAAGCAAGCGACGAACCACAGGGCTTTGACTGTCCGCACGCATCTGTTCAACGTTTTGTGAGTTCACACCAAACTCTTCTGCCGCCACCATGGCAGCAAAGGTCCACTTCACTACATTCGCCCATTCACTGTCATTTTGCTTCACCGCGAAAGACAGGGCTTCTTTGGAAATGGTTTCAGGTAAAATGACATAATCGCTTGGGTTAGGTGCGGCAGAACGCTGCGCCGCCAAACCGGATTTGTCATTGGTCAAAGCGTCGCAGTTGTTGTTAAAAAAAGCCGTGTTGCGCACAGAAGAGTCATCAAACACGACGGTTTTGATGTCTAAATCGTTCGCACGGCTGTAATCGGCGATGTTGAGTTCACTCGACGTTCCGGTCAGTACACACACCGTCGCGCCTTTTAATTCTTTGACGGATTTCACGCCCAAATCTTTGCGCACCATAAAGCCTTGGCCGTCATAAAAATACGTATCTAAGAAATCCAAGCCTTGCTGCGTATCACGGGACAAGGTCCACGTCATACCTTTTGATAAAATATCACCTTGACCACTCTTGATAGAGGTAAAACTTTGCGCCCATTGCACGGGCAGAAATGTCACTTTAGAGGCATCACCAAACACAGCAGAAGCCACGCCACGACACATATCAATGTCCATGCCTTGCCATTCGCCCGCTTTGTTTAGGCTATAAAAACCGGGGAAAGAGTTACCGATGACACAGTTCACATAACCGCGGTCTTTGACCGCACTTAACGTTGACGCGCTTTCATCGGCATAGCTGTTTGCGGCTAGAAGCGTGGTCGTTGCAGCTAATGCTAGAGAAAATTTTTTCATTGTTCGTTCCTTTTATAATGCTGTTGATTTTGTGATTTCTTTTTATTCGAACTCATTTTTATTATGAATCGAGTCCGCGACCCCATCGTTTTATTAAATCTTTTGATGCAGATCAAACAACTAACCGTTACGATCTTATGTGAAGATTTTTTATAATCACACTGAATATTTTTAATAGTCTAATAACTTTAGGTTATGCCGATGAACATCAATAAATTGCGTATCTTTCACGAAGTCTTTGTCACTGGCAGCATCACTCGAGCCGCAGAGCGCAGCTATGTCAGCCAACCGGCTGCGAGCAAAATGCTGGCCAATTTTGAGGATGAAATAGGTTACAAACTCTTTGTGCGCAATAACGGTAAACTGATCCCAACCGACGAAGCTCTTTACTTACACGAAGAAGTGTACGGTTTATTACAAGGAGTGAACCACTTAGAAGACAGTATCAAGAGCGCGAAAAACAGCAAAACCGGCCGCTTGCGCATTGCCACTATTTTTGGCCCATCCTATCAGTTTTTACCCGAACTGATTGCCGAATACATGAGAGCGAATCCCGGCGTAGACGTGAGCTTACACCTTTCTGGTTGTTCGGCGATTCGACAAGGTATTGCCTCGGGGCAATATCAAATTGGCTTAGTCGATAAAGCCCAAAGCTCCTCGAAACACGATTCCGTCGCCTTTGATCTCGCCTGTTATTGCGCCGTTCCCAAAGACCATCCAGCAGCCCAGTTAGACATTATCCATCCTCATGATTTACAAGGATTAAACTGGATCACACTCGATTCTGAAAACGCCACCACCAAAGCGCTAAAACGCCTTTATGCAGAAAATGGGCTGCCTTTTAACCGCACACTCGAAGTGCATACCACCATTCACGGACTCTCTTTTGTGAACCTAGGCATGGGCGCCACTCTTGTCGACATTTTAAATTTCCGCTACTTTGACAAAGTCTTCCAATTGCCCAACGTCGTCTTAAAACCCTTCGCCCCCAATATTGTTGAACCGCTCGAAGTGCTGACCTCTAACTTAAGCCCACTCTCAGGCCTCGCCAAAGAATTTTACGATACCCTGATCAACAAACTGGAGAAACAAACACGATTGGACAAATAACACTCGCTGCAATTTCACCTTGTGAATGGTCATAAATTGACCTACCTTGTAATAAATTAGCAAATAAAAAGGAGGCGCTACCATGCGTTTTCTACTATTACTCGTTTTTACTTCGCTCTTAAGCGCTTGCTCCAGTAATCAGCTCAATGTTGTCGATAGCCTCACCTCATCAGCCCAAAACGATGGTGTGGGGATGAACCCCAGCAGATGGTTTGTGAAAGGCCACCCGTTGCAAACCACTTATGTGTCTTTAAATGGGCAACTTGGACTAAAAGCAGGCCAAGTGTGTGTCGCGAGCAGTTATCGATCCCCATTTAAAACAAATTGTTTAAATGAACTTGGTTACTCACCGTCCACAAAAAAAGACACTATCCTAGAACGCAAGGGCAAGCTCTACCGAGAATACTATTCTGCCCACATGACTGATTTTGATAACGCAAATAAAAGCACAGACACGAATCCTCTTTATAGGTTTATTAAAGCAGTGAGCGATGAGAAATTACTTTCTGCGAGCTTTGTAAAAGCCAATATAAACTATTTATCCTGTCTTATAGAGCACAGCAAGGGAATGGATGCTGGCAGCTTATCAGCGGTGGATAAACAAAACGCCTTGGCGGCTTGCGCTGCTGAAAACACACTAAAAGATCAAGCGCTTACAGCACTGAATGAAGCCAGACTTAAAGTCGATACATTGGCTATCGCTCCGAATCGCATGGTTTATAACTGGGCGGAAAATACGGAATGGGAAAATGGCGTCGTCATTCAATCCGAAACAAACTCAGCCAATATGAGTTCTAAGAAAAACGCTTCCGGCTATACCGTCGTAAATGGTTTGGTACTAGAACGCTATCAAATGTCTTGCTCTGAACTGCAAACTCTTAAAGAACGTGAGGATGCCAAACGACTAAAAATCGTCACCATGACACTTGCCGCAGAAGAGCTGTATTACAATGCGAACGAAGAAACTAGCCTATCTTTAAATGCGGCCTTTTCTTTCACCGACGACGGCCTAAAAATGCTTAAAGCAGTATTAAACCAAGACCCAAAAGACCTAAAATTAGACATTCAAACCACCATCAACACCAGCAGTTCCATCGCTTCGAAAGGGTATTTGACCGCACCGGTTATCACCCTTACCAAATATGACAATATTATTCCATCTAACCAAGACACCTTTAAGCCTGGCCTTACTTATTATGCTGTATTATCAGACGTTGGCACTCTCGCCTGTGATTAGTACCAATTATGACGTTAAAAACATCCAAACAGCATCAAACCCGCTGCGCGTGGGCCAGTTCTGCGCCAGACTTTCCTGAATACCATGATCACGAATGGGGCTTTCCGGTTAGTAACGACCAGCGATTATTTGAAAAGCTGTGTCTAGAGACTTTTCAGTCTGGACTAAGCTGGCGCACCATTTTAAGCAAACGTGACCATTTTCGTCTCGCTTTTCACCACTTTGATTTTCATAAAGTGGCTCAATTTGGTGAAGAAGATGTAGCTAAATTACTGGATAACAAAGGCATAGTGCGGAATAAACGCAAAATCCTCGCCGTGATTAACAACGCCAAACGCGCCCTAGAAATGGTCGAACAAGAAGGATCGTTAGCCACCTTCATCTGGCGCTACGAACCTGATGAAAACACCCTACCACCGCCCGAGACCCAAACCACCTGCGTGGAATCCATTGCCCTTTCTAAAGAACTCAAAAAACGCGGCTGGCAATTCGTCGGCCCAACCACCATGTACGCCTTCATGCAATCCATGGGACTCATCAACGACCATGCGGAAAACTGTTTTATGCGGGAAGAAATTGATCAGGCGAGGAAGGGGTTTGAGAGGCCGTAAAAGCACATCCTATCGAAGTCGATGTGCTCATTTTTGCGAATGAATCACGGCTTTCAAATCAAAATTAAGGGATTTAAGCACTTTTACTATTGTGTCAAATTGCGGCCGAGAACCGGATCGAAGGGCTTTATAAAGACTCTCACGCCCAAGCCCACTGTCTTTGGCTATCTGCGTCATGCCTCGTGCTTTGGCAATATGACCAAGCGCGTGAATCAGCTCGTCGGTATCCCCATCCTCAAGCACCATAGATAAGTAGGCGGCAATGTCTTCGTCGGTACGAAGCTGCTCAGCCATATCAAAGTTGGTCAGTTCTTTTATTGAAGTCATCTTGTCTCACCCAGTTTTGTAGTCCGCTGTTTTATCATACATAAAACAATTCGTATTCACTTAGATACGGCATGGTTATTTTTTAGCCTAACCTCAACGTTTTTTTTCCACCATCATGCAGCCCATGTAATTCATTAACGACCATGTAGAACACTGTTTGATGCAGGAAGAAATTAATCGGGCGAGGGAAGGAGAGTAATAGACCAGTAAGAAAACGACACATAGGTTTTCTTTGGTATATACAAAATAAACGTTCACAGCCATTATTGTTCATTAATAATAAAAGGCCGCATTTGGTCGATGTCTTTATCTGATTATCAAAAGGGAAGTCCAAAATGAGTCTAGCAGGAATCCGATCCAACCGTGGAGACGCATATCAAAGGTCTGTCGCTCTCTATTGGACGGTAAAGATGCTTCTAGATGAAAATATATCTGGAATACAAGTCGATGCGGTATCTACTCCTGACGACACAAAGCCTGTATACCAAGATGATATAATTATCTTATATAAAAATGGCGATAGAACATTTATTCAAGCAAAAATCAATCAAGCCAAGCACGAAGCATGGAAGCTAACAGATACCACTTTCATTAAAGAGCTTAAATCCTGCAAACTTCAGTTACTCTCAAAACCAAACTACGCAGTTCATTTCTATTCTCGTACACCGTTTGGTAGCTTTCAGCGTCTCATCGAAGAAAGCTCAATACATCCAGATTTAACAGCTTTTTTAAGAGATGCACCTCAAGGACAGAGAGATACTTTCGATGACATCAAAAAAATTTGGGACATTGATGCAGCCACAGCATTATCATTGATAAAAAGGATTCAAATTGGCCCTCAAAATGGCTTATACGAATGGCAAGACCTAAGTCATGAGTTATTGAAGCCGACATTTCCAAGAGCAAATACAGCGCTTGAACTAATCTATAACTATGTAGATCATCAACATCTGCACCTTGCAGATCATAAAGTTGTTTTAGAGCGGCAAGACATTCTGGATATGCTGCGTGAACGTGGGATTCATCAAGCTGTCACCTTTAATGAAAGCAAATTGATACAGTCATTTCGCGACTTTTCAACCCAAGGTAGGCAATGGGTAAGAAGCATTGGTGGAGAAAAAATACTCAGAGAAGATCTGACTTTACTCAAACAAGCAATCGAGCAGAAAGTACCCTCAATTCTATTAGAAGATATAGCGGGTGGCGGAAAAACATGCCTTCTGCTTGATCTCATGGACGATCTGGATGAGCAAAAAGAAACTGTCTCTTTATTTATCAAAGGCGATATTTTTGCATCCATCAATACATTAAAAGACTTAGAACAATATGGCTTGCCTAAAGACTTCATATCTCAATGCGCCTATTTGGCCAATAGAAGACATATCGTCATAGCAATAGATTCTCTTGATGTTTTGGCCGTGGGCAGAAGCCACAATAGCCTTAGATGTTTCTTAGGTATGATTGCAGGCTTATCCAAAATCCCGAACATTACTGTTGTTGCTGCTAGCCGTTCCTTTGATGCCAAATATGACCCTTTATTAAGAGAAATGAAATGGGGTGAAGTTATTTCAATTTCGCCTCTTTCGTTCAATGATAGCATTGCTCCATTATTTTATAAATGGGGCTATACCGTTAGTCAACTCAGCGACAAACTGAAAAACGTATTAGTAATTCCTCAAAACTTAAGACTCTTTTATGAGCTATTACACAAAGGAATGACGATAGATGAGATTGGAGAGCATGACCTTTATGACATATATCTTCAAGAGCTTGTTGAAAAAGACGCCAATCTTGGGCAAGTTGTTCTGAATACGTTACAGGAAACGTCTCTTGGTTTATTAAAGCTGCGTAGTTATGAGTTCCAAAAAAGATCATTAGATGTTTCCCCTGATCAATTGCAATACCTATTAAGCAAACAGATTATTATGGAGGTAGGACCTAATCAGCTAATGTTTAGCCATCAAACATTAGCTGATGCGCTTCGAATCAGACAAGCATTTCAGAATGGTACAACACTATTAGCGTTTTCTACATCGCAACCTCAACTCCCTTTCATTCGCCCTGCTGTCAGATCATTAATTCAAACATTGAAAAATAGATCCCCGAAGCAATGCATTAGACAATTACGCGAATTCTTATTATCAGATAAAGTATCAATGCATTTAAAACGTCTCGCCGTAGAGACATTAGCTGAAATGGAAGCGAGCGGACACGATATTGCATTAGTCATTACACTATCAAATCAGCACCCTCAATTATTCCGCCGCCTGTTAGAAAGAGCCAGCAGTGAAAGTTGGTTTCTACTTATTTATAATCAGCTAATTTCGAATATCGATGTAAAAAATCCACATAATCATTCCTATGCAATCATATATTTCCTATCAAAATTTTTTAAAGGAAATGAAAATGAAATTATAAAAATATGGCATATAGCAATTGATGACGAATGGTTAAATATTAGAAATTTGAGTTGGTTAATATCATCTGAATTAGAAAAAAACAAAGTCTGGAACAATCTTGATTTAGATAGTCTATTGAAAAAGCTATTAGAACATAGTGAGGAAGATCACCCTAGCCTTGGCAAAAGCATTTGTCAGTATATAGAGGCTACAGGAAAAGGTGATCACCTATTATGGATGTATATCACTTTAAATACTAAGCCGATTAGTGAACTTGATGCTAGTAGCGAGCTAGAATTCAACTGCAATCCTCACGACTTTCTAACAGCAAACTATTTTGAAGAAAGACTCAAAGTTTCTGATGAACTATTTAATAGTGCTTTGGACTACCTGCTTAGCGTTACACAAAGTAATAATTCAGATTTTTATGTAGATTTTTTAAAAAATACATCTTATGAAAAACGGCATACACACAGAGATATATATTTTGGTAGCTCTACCAGCAATTTTTTAAATGCTGTTGGAGAAGCTATGAAAAAACGATGTAATAAAAACGATGGTTGTTGGAAGAGTTTCGAACCTAAACTAAGAGTATGCGATGATCTCGGTCTAATTTATTTACTGATTGAATCCTACCACGAAAACATCATTGGAAATGTCTTAGGTATTTCTGCGCTCCTTACAAATAAAAACCTATTCAAATACGGTAACTTAGAGTTTGAATTAGGTACTCTAGCTCTTGCTGCTTATCCTTATATCTCTAATAAAACACGCGAAGAGCATCAGCGAAATATACTTAATCACTATGAGGATAAAGAACGTCAGGATTACTGGACTCTAAAGGGAATGTATGGAGACTTAATATGGGTTCCTGCCTCATATCGTCTACCAGAGCTGTTTGACACTTTTGTCTTATGTGAAAGGCAGTATGGCACGCCTAACCTTCTTAGACAGCCAAATATTACTGGATGGTCAGGAACTGTTACATCTCCCATATCAATAGATCAAATTTTAAACTTCTCTAGTGATGGTCTTGTGAATGTTTTGAAACATTACACTAATGAAAATGGTTTCTCTGACCATCTTCTTGGCGGCCTTAATAGTGTAGAGAGTGCATTAACTTCAGCAGCGACCCAAACACCTCTTAAGTTTATTCCTGTAGCGCACTTACTCTACCAATCAAGTTCTCCGATCAGCAGCATACTATCAATTATTGACGGAATAGCGTCCCATTTAAGTCATCGATTTGGCAATGTACAAACATCTAATTGGAAAGAGGTTCAACCTCTCCCTGACGGACAATCATTAGCTTTGGAGTTATTAAGTCTCGTTGAGCGTTACGGTAAACATGATTTTCGTAAATACTCTCACGCAAGAGCAATTCAAGCATGTAGTCATATTTTAAAAGACGACCAGTCAGTTGAACGCTTGTGCTTTCAACTATGGCAACTTAGTACAAACCCTAACCCTAACCCTAATGAAGACAATGAAACTGAATCCCTTGTCGGAAAAGGAATTAACTCAGTAAGAGGGGTTGCAGCAGAAACAGTATTAATAATATGCAATGATCGCTTAGAAAAACACAGAGAAATCACCTCCAGTTTAAAGCAACTTCTAACGCGCTTTGCCAAAGATGCCTCAATGGTAGTCAGAGCAACATTTTTGAGACGGTTTCCTTACTTTCTAAGTAAGAACTCAGAGTTCGGTTGGCAGCTGATTGATATTATTACGAAAAATGATTCATCAAGGTTGTTAAAACACCTCGAACAGATTCTGTACTATCAATATCATGAGAACTTCGATTTAGTAGAACCATACCTTAATAAACTTAAGCTCATTAACGATAAAAAAAGTGCTGAAGCTTGGGGCAGGTTGGCGACGCTTTGTTACTTGTCAGACTATATTTCTGAGGAAGATCTTTGGCATGACTTACCTCATCAAAATGAAGCGGCTAAAGAGGGTCTAGGGCAAGTACTGATAGCCAACTATGCGAATAAAAAACATGCAAGTAAATGCTTAGAAGGACTAAAAAGACTTTTTGTGAATCAAGATTCCGAATCTATTTACTTTAAGTTTGAACGATCATTAAGTAACAAAAACGCCCTACACAGCGTTAGCTTAGAAACAATAAATTTATTCATTGAATACTCTACATCAGCCAAACCTAGGGAGATAGATGGAGTTTTTTACTGGCTAGAAAAGAATGTGTTACATATGCCAAATGAAGTTCTAAACACTTTAGAAAAAGTAATCGAACGCTTTAGTGATGAAGCCGAGCCTGTACATTTTTCACAAAAAGAACCATTACTCTCCACCTTGAAATCACTTCTTCAAGAAGCCGATCTTAGCGATGACGAGGAATTCATTGATAGAGTGCTTGCTGCTCAGTATTGGTTCCTTGATAAAGGCGTTCAAGACATAGAGAAGCTGATCGAGCCATAGAGTTTTCCACGATAAAAACACTGGCTCAAATGCAGGGTTCAGTGGGTTCTTTAGTTCATAAATATTGCTCATGTATCATCCTTGCGACTTCTATATTGCGGCTGTCCTTGCTCGCGGCTAATTCTGCAACGGCCAATAGTGCTTGGCTTGTTTCTGACCATGCTAATTTGTCGCCCCAAAAGGCTGGCACTAACCATAAATTGCCTTCTGGATTCGGGCGGCATTTAAGTTGGGCAAGTTTCTTTTGTAACGGCTGGCGGGTAAACAGCTGTAACTCCTGAGAATGAAGGTACTGGGTTAACTGTTCTGCTGCAACTTCTCCGCCCCAAAAGTCGTTCTCTTCCATTGGTACATCTTTCCATTCGCCTTCTAACTGCAAACGAATTCCCCCTAACTTTGCTCTAATCGATAAACGATAAGATTCGATCCAAAGGCTTAACATTCGCTCTGTGTCCAGTATTCGTCTCGTATCCCCAAGGCTAATTAACGACTCAGCTTGAAGAATTCCCAAGCCTTTGCTCACCATGCCCAATGAAATATTGGCGTATTCAGCAATCTCTCGGTATGACAAATTAAGCACTTCGGGTTTAGATAACAGCAAAAACAGTAACTTGGCAGCGCCTTCACCTAACTTGTTGTTTTTGTTGGTAAGGTTTATATCGTTCTGTGATGGATTAGGTTTTTTGGATTCAATCCAAATATGCAGAGCACCGTTGTTAATCCTCACATTGCCAGCAGTATCAATGAAGTTAACCTCATTTTCCATGCAAATGTCAGCTAAATAAGGCGTCAGGCGATTACAAATCAGTAACGTATTAGGGGCAGCATCAACCAGTAATGTGGTTAAACTTTCCTTGCGATGAATAGTTTTTACTGCAACATAGAAATGATATTCATCACCACTCATGGTTAAACACAATTCACCATCGGTAAAGCACTCACCGTTAATGCCCTCATTTTGGACGAAGTCCGCTTTAATATGGGCAGGCAGTATCGCCAACGCATTCACAGCCAATGCAGATTGTTTTGTCATCGTTGACACTGTTGTTCACTCTTCATATTCGTTCATGATTCATGAACAAACTATATCTATGAACGTCAAATAATACAAATGTCTTTTCACCCTCATGCAATCCATGGAACTCATCAACGGCCATGCGAAAAACAGTGTTGTGTGGGGAAACATCGATTAAGTCAGAAGAAAAATTAAACGGTGATAAATCATTACACAATTGCATAAAAACTTACCACATCAGTACGCAAATTCTCATGAGTTAAGCCACACTCTAGAGATAGTATTTTTAATACCACAAGAGTTTTGAATTGTTCGCATAAAACGCTCGATGTTTAACAATGACTGCTCATTATCAAGGATAGCCAACATGATTTTCGGTAAAAAAATAGATAAACAATCTGACATTGAAATCAAACTTCAACAGTTAAAACAATGCCAAGATGAGTTAAACGCCATTAAGCAAAATACCGCGAGTATCAGCTTTAGTCCTGAGGGTGTGATATTGGATGCTAACCCACTGTTCTTAGATGCGGTAGGTTATAAACTAGAGCAAATCATTGGGCAGCATCACCGTATTTTTTGCGATACCGAGTACACACAGTCCGTTGACTACAAGCAATTCTGGCATGGGCTAAAGGCAGGAAAATCCTTCAAGGGTACTTTTTTACGTTTCAAGCAAAACAAACAACCTATTTTTTTAGAAGCCAGCTATTTTCCAGTGTGTGATGAAAATGGTCAGGTCACTAAAGTGCTTAAAATAGCCAATGACATCACCGAAATACAAGCATCCTTGGCAAACAAAAATGCCGTTTTGACAGCGTTAGACCGATCACTTGCCGTCATAGAGTTTGACACTAAAGGCAATATACTTCATGCCAACAGCAATTTTTTACGCGCTATGAAATACGATGAACAAGACATTAAAGGCAAACATCATAAGATCTTTTGTGATGAAAAATTTTACCGAGAAACCCCCAGTTTCTGGTCTGATTTAGCACGTGGCAAACACTTCTCTGGACGTTTCCAGCGTTTTGATGGCACAGGCAAAACGATCTGGCTAGAAGCCACCTATAACCCCATATTTGATGAAAAAGGTCGCGTTTATAAGGTTATCAAGTTTGCGTCTGACATTACGGAACGAGTCAATAATGCCATGAATGCGATTGAACTGGCTGCTGCGACATCGGAAGAAACGAGCCAAGTTTCATCCAATGCCGTCGAAATATTAAACGCATCCGTACAAACATCAAAAGAGATTGCGGAAAAAGTAAAACATGCCGCCGATATCGGCAATTTACTAAAAACACAATCTAAAAGTATTTCCGACATTGTTGTTACCATTCGCGCTATTGCTGACCAGACGAATTTACTCGCGCTCAATGCCGCCATTGAAGCAGCACGCGCGGGCGATGCGGGACGAGGTTTCTCTGTTGTTGCAGATGAAGTCCGAAAGTTAGCCAGTAATACCGCTATCGCTACGGCAGAAATAGGTCAGGTTGTCGAAAAAAACCATAATTTAATCAATGAAATGGACGTGATGCTGAACTCCGTAACAGGCATCGCCTTGCACGGCCAAGAAAGTATTAACGAAGTGTCGCGAGGCCTAATGGAAATTACATCCGGTGTAGCAAGATTCGTCGAAATGGTTGATAAAATGAAGAATTAATTTCGTTAACACCTCGTACATTCACTTATTATCGAACTGTCTATGGCAAAGTTAATTTTGAGAAGAAACACCCATTTTTAAATCTAACTAGGTCTCATTTAGGTGCTAAAGCTGCAACACTTTGGCACTTACTTTGTTTGATTTTTTTATCACAAAAGCGTACTTAATCACTCAACAATGCAGCCGCACTGCCACAAACCGTCATGATAAAAAGAAACCATTTCAGATGACTTGGATTGGCTTTAATGGCCATTTTCACGGCAAGAAAAGAACCAAGCATGGTGCCGGAGGCGAGTATCAGCCCTGGAACCCACAGGATTTGATCGTTCCAAATAAACACCCCTAATGCTAAGGCAGTAAAACCGAGTGTACAGACCATTTTCAGCGCGTTGGTCCGTACTAAGTCATACCGTAATGTACCAGCCAAGGCCGCAATCAGGATAAAACCCACGCCCGCTTGCACAAAACCGCCATAAACACCGGCGATAAATAAGGCAATCCAAGCGCTGGGTTTTTCCGACACTTTAAAGGGCACCGTGCCTTCTGGCGGCGCAATCATAGTCGGACGCACAATCATAATAATTGTCATGCCAATCATGGCACTGAGCAAAAGCGGTTTTAACCAAGTCTCTGGCGCGTAACTGGCCGCAAATGCTCCGACAACGCCGCCAAGTAAGGAGGGAATCATCACCGGTAGGATATCAGCGTTATCCAGTTTTTTGGCTTTACAAAAGCCAAAGGTCGCTGCCACATTCTGTAAAAATACGCCGACACGATTGGTTGCGTTGGCGATGTCAGCTGGCATGCCCATGACCATCAAAGCAGGCAAGGTCAGATTGGAACCACCGCCAGCCAGCGTATTAATAATGCCAGCAACAAACCCTGTACCGATCAACAGCGACACTGTGAATAAACTGTAATCCATAACATCGTCCTTAAATGACTCTTGAGCGAGTCAGAAGAGAATAAAAAGAGGAGCGAATGATAAGGAGAATTAGACGAACTGACAAAAGATAATTTAGGCGAAGAAATTGACAATGGCCCAGCTGAATCGTTTAAGAATAAGCTAGGCCAAGAATACATGATTTATTTAAGCGAGTTATTCGCCATCAAAGCTTCATCAACGCCTTTTAATGTCATTTCCTCCATCATGAAATTCACCGTATTCAATAAACGCTGCTCACCCGCAGGAATCAAATAACCAAATTGGCTTTTAGTGAAGGGATCATTCGCTCGTGAGGCTTCTAGCTGCTTGTTGACCACTTGGTAATACAGTGCTTCTGGGGTTTCTGTCACCATCACATCAACGTCTCCTGCTTCCACCGCTTTAGGGACATCTAGGTTATTTTCATAACGAATAATGGTGGCTTTGCTCAGGTATTGATCCGCAAATTTTTCATTGGTTCCTCCGATGTTCACACCAACCTTTACTTCAGGGCGATTGACTTCTTCTAACGAATCAAAGCGAGCCACGTTGCCCGTCGCCACAAGGAAACATTTGCCAAAAGTCATATAGCCTTGCGATTGATCCGCTTCCATTTGACGCGAAGTCCGACGCGTAATGCCACCCATTGCAATGTCGTACTTATCGTCCTTCAAATCCGTTATAAGGTTTTTCCAAGTGGTTTGTACAAATTTCACTTCCACGCCCATTTCTGAGGCGAAATACTTTGCAACATCAATATCATAGCCAGAGAAAGTGCTGCCATCGTAGTATGAAAAAGGCTTGTAATCCCCCGTGGTTCCCACCGTGATGTAGCCTTGTTTTTTGATATCTTCTAAACGATCGGCTTGTGCAATAGCACTGTAAGCCATGGTGGACACGAGCAATAAAAACGACGCGGTGAACTTCATAACAGTGTACCTAACATAAGAATGAAACGAATATATAAGCATTTGCTATGCCATGTTTTCAATTTTTATTCTGCAAAACCATACCGTTATACACGCTCTAACAAGCAATCTACCACCGCTTGATTCACTGTGTGAGCAAGGTCGGGAATAAGGTCATAAGTGGTCATGATGCCTTCACTGATCAGGGCATCGTACCCTGATTTAGATAAGCGATAGTCAATCACGTTATCTTGATTCCCATGGATAAAATGGACTTCTGTGTTATTGATTGATTTTTTATAGGGGAACATGGCAAAGCGACCTGATAAGGAAACAATTTTTTCAGCTAATTTTTCCTCGACCATTTGCGTCGAAGATAAGGCCATAATCGCCCCTTGAGAAAAACCAATCAAAGTCGTTTTCTCTGGGGTTAGCCCGCTTTTTTGCTGCCAATATTTTACCGTTTCGACAAAGGCTGGCATGGCAGTTTTAATACGTTCAACACGATTTTCTTCTGTGACGCCTTGCACAGAAAACCATTGGTAACCTTGTCCAAAATCAGACGCATCAGGAGCTTGTACCGACACGATGAACGCATTCGGTAAGGCTTCAGCCACAATCTGTCCCAAAGGTGCCAAACTCTGGGACGTTGCGCCAACACCATGAAATAATAAAAACAAACGCGTCGGCGAATTGGGTTCTTGTATTATGAGAGTATTGGGCATGTATCAACTTCCAGAGTAACGAGTTAAAAATAGAATGAATACTCTATTTCTCAACTAAAACAAGATATACAAGCTATTCCTTAAGCTTCTATTTCGTATTTGGTAATAATCGATAGCTCAATTAAAAACAATAAAAAATACTCGTCCAGTTTTCGGTTGTCGCTGGATTGTGAATCAAGCTAACCTAACTGATAGGTACTCTTTCAGTCATTCAAACAACGGACAAGCGCATGTTAATAACAAATGAAAAACAAGCCGATGGTTATTATCAAGCCTTACTCAACCGTGAACCCAGCTATGTAGGTGTGTTTTTTGTCGGCGTAAAAACCACAATGATTTTCTGTATTGCCACCTGTCGGGCGCGCAAGCCAAAGCGCGAGAACGTTGCGTTTTATACGCATTTCAAAGATGCCATGGACGCAGGCTTTCGTCCCTGTAAAGTCTGCCGCCCAACTGAAAACGCTCATGAAGCACCTTATGAAGTACAAGCCGCGATGAATCTGGTACGAGATTGCACTAAGGCAAAAATTACCGACCAACAATTGAGAGAAGCAAACATTCGACCTATTTTCGTACGCCGTTGGTTTAATCAACATTACGGTATGACGTTTCAAACCTTTCAACGTATGTATCGAATTAATTATGCCTTTCAAGAATTAAAGACAGGCAAAAGTGCCACTAATACTGCGTTAGATTCAGGCTACGACTCTTTAAGTGGTTTCGGTTACACTTTTAAAAAATTACTCGGTCATGCACCAACCCTAAATATGGAGAATGCTGTGATTTTAATCGATAGGCTAACCACGCCCATTGGCCCAATGTTTGTCTGCGCGACGGACGAGGGAATTTGTCTGTTAGAGTTTGTCGACCGACGCATGTTGGAAACCGAATTTGAGGATCTGCAGCGACGCCTAAAATCCCCTATCATAACGGGTGAAAACGCTCACATTAAGCAAATTAAGATCGAGCTAGAGGAATACTTTGCTGGTCGCAGGCACACCTTCTCTGTGCCACTGCATACTCCGGGGACAGATTTCCAAAACGCGGTCTGGCAAGCGCTTGGGACGATTCCCTATGGAGAAACCGCCAGTTATCAAGAACAGGCCACTCGGCTCAATAACCCCAAAGCCGTTCGAGCGGTTGCTAGAGCCAATGGTATGAACCGAATTGCCATTGTCATTCCCTGTCATCGAGTGATTGGCAAAGACGGCAGCTTAACCGGTTATGCCGGAGGACTAGAGCGCAAACGCTGGCTGCTTGACCATGAAAAAGCACATCGTTAAACCTCGAGAAAGACGGAAACTCAGCCCCCAAATGTCCGTAGTTTCATGAATGCATCAAGGTTGTGTCATGGCAACGTAATTTCCCGCTACAGGGCTTGAAATGCCTTCTACACAAGTCCATCTTGTGCACTTTGATTGTTATTAGATGGAATTCAACATGCCGACACACATTGTTGCTGTATATGGGACGCTTCGCGAGGGGCTTGAAAATCACGCGCTTCTAGCAGAGTGCAAACGTATTGGACTGGGTTGGTTAACGGGTTACCGCATGTACAACTTAGGAGATGCTCCCGGCATTATCTCTACACGCGACGACAGTGGTCGAATTCGAGTGGAATGGTACAAAGTCACCGATGAGATACTCACCTCTTTAGACGAACGGGAAGGCTATGATCCCAAGCTACCAGAGAACTCAGAACACATTAGAAAAACCATCTTCTCGCCCTATGGACGCGGTTGGATTTACCTATACAACCGATCCTTAAGCAATGCAGACTATATGGAAGCAGGTGATTGGGAGCGATACACCCGCACAAATAGACAGCCGAAAAATACAGAGCATCAACAAGACCAAGACCAAGACCAAACTACACAATTGGCTTAATGCCTTGCTTAGTCACCCTATTGCGGGCGACAAACATTTTTATAACACGACGCTATAGCCGTCGCTTTAATGCATACGATCGTCCATTAATTGGCGCATTTTCTCTGTAATCCAGTCAGTTAATTTACTGGCTGGCGTGTCGATGCGCTTCACAATACCGACCTCAATGAGCATATCAGACAAAAAATCACTTTTTGCCGTGTGGATTTTGTCCACAAACCACGGAGTGATGGCAATGTGTTCCGGTACGATCGCCCAACCTTGATTCTGGGCGACCAATTCACAAATGAGATAATAACTGTCTATATCCCAATGGTCAGCACTCAGGGCATTTTCTCTGTTTTCACCTGAACGATTACACAATACCAATTGACGATATTGCTGTAACTTTGACAATGTCAGTGTGCCAGCGTTAGCAAGAGGGTGCCGACGGCCAGTGATCAGTATTTTTTTAAAATAGCCTAAGGATTGCATTTGTAGCTTTTCAGGTAACACACTGTTGCTAATCATCAAACCTATGTCGGCTTTTTGGGCCGAGATGACACTGGAAATATCATCTTGAGAGCCGCTGGTAATCACCAGATGTGTTGCCGGAAACAAGTCACCGATTTGCGTAAAAATCGAGTGTATGGCTTCTAACGGCAACGCTTCATCAATCGCAATGCGTAACAGTATAGGCTCTTGTCCCGCGGCGGTTAATGCTCTGGACTCTAAACGCAAACATTGGTTTAGAATGGCCTGCGCTTCCGGCAACATTTCTTGCCCTAATGACGTTAGTACTGGAAATTTTGCACTTCGATCAAACAACTCAAAGCCCAAATCGAGCTCTAAGTTGGCAATCGCACTACTGATACGTGATTGCGCTTTGTTCAGTTTTCTCGCTGCCGCTGAAAAAGAGCCTGACTCTGCCGCTGTCACAAACGCCAGAAGTTGATCCAAAGTCCAATTCATCATTCCTCCCACTCAACACCTCATCCATCCTATATACGGATAGAAACCAACTTTCTTATATCTCAATTTTACCTATGATTCATCCATTCTTAATCCATGGAGCAATACAGTCATGCACGCGGTCAATCCCATTCCCATCCAAAAATCCGTGGCGGGCGCTTTCTGGCGATTTGCAATTCCTTCCATTGTGGCCATGTTGGTCAATGGACTGTATCAAATCATTGACGGTTTTTTTGTTGGCCATTTTGTCGGCAGCGAAGGATTGGCGGGCATCAATATGGCTATTCCGTTACTGGGTCTCATTATGGGGTTTGGTATGCTGATCGGTATGGGCGGCGGCAGCCTGTTGTCCAAATATCGGGGAGAAAATAATCCCCCTGCTACCCAAGCAACCTTGATGACGGCTTTATTTTTGGTCATTTTCATCGGTTTATTTGCCACGCTGATCTTTACTGTTTTTGGTAAGAGTTTACTGAATTTACAAGGCGCGACTGGCGTCACCATGGCAATGAGTTGGCAATATATTCAGGTGATGTCTTATGGTGCCTTAATTTCGATTGGTGCCAGCGCTATGCCGATGTTGGTGAGAAACGATGACAGCCCAAACATGGCGACGGTATTTATTATCGTCGGGGCACTCATCAATATCCTGTTGGACTATGTGTTTTTAGCCCACTTGAATATGGGCTTGAAAGGCGCGGCAATAGCCACCCTGATGGCTCAATTCACCAGCTGTGTATTGTGCTTACGTTATTTTATGTCATCGAAAGCCAAAACCAAACTCACTCTAAACCAGTTTGATAAAGCCATCGCTAAGCGGATTGTGCAGTTAGGTTCTTCTAACTTGGTGATGTTTATTTATTTTAGCTTTGTGATGGCGGTTCACAATCGATTGTTCATGGCTTATGGCGATACGACCCAATTAGCCGCGTTTGCGATTGTTGGCTATTTAGCAAGTTGTTATTACTTTTTTGCCGAAGGTTTGGTCAGTGGTTTGCAACCACCGGTCAGCTATTACTTGGGCGCAAAACAATACAAACGCATTATCCAAACCGTAAAGTTGGCGTTTTCTGTGACACTGGGTTCCGGTATTGCCGTGGTGGTTTTACTTAACCTTTTCCCAGAACGGTTTGCGGGCTTTTTTGCTGGCTCAGATACGGCGTTAATTGAGGCGGCTAAGGTCGGCATTCGCCTGCATTTAATGGCGCTGTTTTTGGATGGCTTCCTATTCATGACCTCGATTTACTTTGTCGCCATCGGCAAAAGTGGTCAGGCATTCTTTGTATCGATGGGAAATATGTTGGTGCAGCTGCCATTTTTATTCACCCTACCAAGATTCTTAGGCGTTGAGGGGGTATGGCTGGCCGTGCCTTTGTCAAATGTTGCGTTCACTTGTATTGTTCTCCCCATGTTGCTGATTAGCTTAAAAGGGCTAAAAAAAGCCTATCGCACGGAGTCTACAGCGATAATGGGAGCGCAAACCTTAGTTCAAAAATAAGCCTGCCAAGATAAACAAAGCGTTGGAGCGTCCTCAGTAAACGGCCCAACGCGTCAGTCAATTAGGCTAGACGCACAAGCGGCGTAGATAAGATTTGAGGTGTTTGGGTACCTTGTAATTGGTCGATATTCGCCACACTGGCTTGCACTTGATCGCCATCCGTTAACAAGCCGAAACGCACCACAAAGTGTTTTGACTCACCCGCACCGATTGTTGGCACCAAACCTAAGTCGCGCTGATAAGCACGGTTGTAAGCAAAGCTAGTACCGGGTTCGATTCCTACCACATAACCTTGTTCCAATGTGTCCGTATTTTTCCATATGGTTAACACTGGCAAGGTATCGGTTTGATAACTGACTTCTATGCCACAACTCCCGTTGGCGTTATGTAACAAGGCATGAGAAAAGCCATTTTCGTCACTCAACGGACGAATATTAAACACCATTTCATCAAAATCTTTCGTTGGCGCAGGCATCTGATTCCAATCGTTCAAGCCACCCGCAGCGTAGTCGTTAAACGGCGATAATTCCGCCATAGGAACATGCAGTTGCGCGCCTTTTTCAAGAATCGGCTGAGCGAAATTATTGTGATAGATAGCTTGGTATTCGCGCGGATAACTGCCTTTGTTGGTCAGGGTATCTTCTACCAACAAATACGGCGCATCTGGCGTTAATGATAACGCCGTTTGCAATTCAAAGTTGGTGAACTTAAAACGCTTTTCATCGACTCGACCACGTAAAGTCACCCGATAAGGCGGCACTTGCTCGACCTCTAAAATCACCTCGTCGGCAGGTGTATTTTGGATACGACCATGCAATGTCAAAAACTCATCGCCATCTTGTCCTGGATGCCCTGCCCACTGATAACCACAACGCACAATCATCTCGTTAAAACCGTCTAACCAGCCTAAGCCACCAGACGCTTCTTGATTCACGAAACTAGGATGAACCACCTCTTTCACAGGAGAATCCCAACCAAAGCGCACACCGTTTCTGACCACATCAAGCACCGCCATGCCACGAGTCGGCACGACACGAACCACAGAACCACCCACGGTTAACGTGATCAAACGCGAACCGGTTTGCTTACCGCCCATCAAACAGGTTTGCTGAACATGAATAGGCACATCCTTCGGCAATCCCATTAACTCAGCGTTAAGTGACAAATTACCCACATTAATGTGCTGTTGATGACTAAGAAGAACAAGTTGAAACATGAACTAGGCTCCAAGAAAAATTTCCTCATGCTAACGCGAGCCAGATGACAAGGCCAGCTATGAGGATAAAATCTGCAGCTTAAAAATCCCCCGGCGCGCACTGTAGGCAAGTCAATCCTAGGTTACGCCAGCCTTTTACCACCGCGTCGCGGTCGTCCAATACTAACCAAGGTGTGAATCCATCCGCCTGAATTTTTTCTAATAGGGCTTTTTTGACTTCTTCATCTGGCAGAGCATCAGCATTGTCAGGTCGTAAATAGATACCATCACAGGGAATGCTGTGCTTTTGAATCCATTCAATAGAATGCTGTTTATGGGATTCAGGACGTCCGCTACAAATCAAAATGTGTTGCCCTTGCTGCTTGAGAATATTCACCAAACGCAGCACATTTTCAATCACAGGCGCATGTTTCATGTGCTCAAAAAACGGGTCCCAATGTTTTTCTGCGCCAAGCACCCAATGGGCAACCTTGGTGTGATCGAACTCGGCAAGCGTGCCATCTAAATCAACAATTACGGCATTTGGTATCATATAAAGCTTCCTTTAAACGGGGTGATTTCCCAGCCGTTTTCGTCTTGGCTGGGTACAAAAGAAATGGGCGTCACATTGCCGATTCTTGGACAATACGGCGTGCCATTGATAATATTGTTTAACACTCGATAAACACCAGAATGGGCAATAATCAGAGGCCACGAATGCTCGCTGAGAATCTCATTCAATGCGCTAAGTACACGGGCTTCAAAGTCTTGCCAAGATTCACCATTAGGTGGCGTCACGTCATAAGGTAATTGTTGTTCTATTGGGCAACCTTCAAGGTCGCCCCAATTGCGCTCTTTAAGTTGCTCATAAGCCATAATGGTTTGTTTTGGTACCGCATGTAATGCGGTCTCTTGGGTGCGTTGTAACGTACTGGTTGCCACAAGACTCCAATCAATGGCGCTTAATATTGGCGCCGCGTCTTTGGCTTGTTGAATTCCCGTTGCGCTTAACGGACTGTCGGTAAAACCACCAATACGAAACGCGGCGTTAAACTCACTCTGCGCATGACGCGCAAAGACAAAAGGTTTAGGTATTAAGGTCATAATCTAACTCGATACACTCTAACTCAATATAAGAATCTGCCGTAACGCTTGGGCCAAGGGCCTGTCGCCACTCATTTAGGTCTTTCATGGTGTGGAAAAGCGGAACACAAATACGGCAGCCAAGATGATCCACCAGCCGTTTTAGGTCTTGCTTACGCGGGTGCACATTCCAGCGTTCGAAATACGCTCTGTCTTCACTCACGGCCTGACGAGCGTGTTCCGGCAAATGTCCAGTATAAACGGGCAAATATCGCTCTGGTTGTTGCAATAACACAGCCGCTTCGCCACTCAATCCATCAGGATCACCACATAAAACCACTTTGGCATTGGGATTGAACGGTTGGCTTTTCATGTTTTTCAAGATAGGTCGAATCTCGCCGCACACACTGTCTTCAGGCCCAGCCAACACCGTCTCAGGTGCGATGCAATCTTCCCCTAGAGTCCAATCATGGAAGCCTAGGGAAGCTAGCCAACAGGCCATTTCTAAGGCTCGTCCTGTTTGCGGAACGGGCATCAGTAAGGCGCGCTCGTCCTTCAGATAATGCAACAAGGCGTTTTTGCATTGCTCCAGTGAATTATCGTACAAGCCGTAAGACGCATCGAGCAAAGCCACATCCGCTTGTGGAGGCATGGTAAAAGGATACAAGCACGATTCGAGACTGAAATCGCCGCTGTAAAATACGCCATCGCCCATATCAAGATGCAACCACACACCGCCGAAAGAATGACCAGCCGAACCGGTTGTCACCTTAATGCCAGACACATTTGTCATACCACAAATCGGCAAGGTATGAAGGTTCAAATGCGATGGCAATTGCTGCTGAACGGGTGAAGTGGCGTAGACCGGAACCTTACTATCAATATCGATCAAACCGCCCATATGATCTTGATGATCATGGGAAATAAAAATCGCGTCTAAGTGATCTGGTTGCGTCCAGCCTTTGTCTTCACCTACCTCTAACGCGCCGCCCGCATCGAGTAGAAAACGAATCAGTTTTGATTGAGGATCGGCTTCATAAGTGACTAAAATTGCGGCGGCGGTTTTTCTTCCTGCGCCACTTAGAATATCAATGCTAACCTTCATGACTCACTCTCAAGCGACCAAGCTTGCCCAAGACGAACCTGATGCTGGCTGCCTAGCGTCATCGGCACATCGCTGTACGCGAGTAAGCGCTGACCATCCTTTAGCGTCAATTCAATATCGTAACGCTCGCCACGAAAAATACAGCTGTGAACGCTACCCGTCAGTGCCGACTCGTCCGCGTTGACGAAATGAATATCTTGTGGACGCACGAGCACAGAACTGGCCGCTTTGTCCGGCGAATGTTGACGAATCAACGCGTGCAAATTGGTACCGCTCACATATTGCGCAGGCGCAACTGCAGCGACCGACAACACAGAACCTCGACCGATAAAATTTGCTAGCCAAGTGTTTCTTGGTCTTGCATACAGTTCCTGAGGTGTTCCCCATTGCACCAATTGCCCTTTATTCAGCACAGCAATTTTATCGGCCAATGACATGGCTTCGGATTGATCGTGGGTGACATACACCATAGTCGCGCCAGTACGTTTGTGAAAGGCGCGAAAGGTTTCTTCCATCGTCGCTCGCAAATGTCTATCTAAGTTAGCAAGTGGCTCGTCAAACAGCACCACATCAGGCTCGGTGACCAAACTACGCGCCAACGCCACACGCTGACGCTGACCGCCGCTGAGTTGCGCTGGCAAACGATCGGCGTATTCTTTCAACTGAACAATATCTAACGCATCGTTAATGCGTTTGTTACGCTCAGCTGTTGGCGTCTTCTGCACTTTAAGCGGGTAGCCGACGTTTTCTTTCACTGTCATGTGCGGCCAAAGTGCATAGGACTGAAACACCATGCCGAAGTTTCTTTCTTCTGTTGGCACATGACGTGTCGAACTGGAAAGACAGTCATCACCATGAATGATTTGACCACCTGAAACGTTTTCAAATCCTGCCAGCATTCTTAAAATGGTCGATTTACCACAGCCGCTTGGCCCGAGTAAGGCGACAAACTCACCTGGCTCAATGGTTAAATTCAAACCTTTTACAACCGGCGCACCATGAAAAGATTTTTCAACGCCATCCAATATTAACCGTGCCATGGAATCACTCCTTTGGGCAGACGAGGGGCAAACAGACTCAATAAACTCATTAGCCCTGCGACCAGTAACACCACCAGCACAGCAATGGCCGAGGCCAACACACTGTCGCCACTTTCATCAAGATTAAAAATCAACACACCGAGGGTTTCATTGCCTGCGCTCCACAACAAAGCCGATACCGTCAGCTCGTTAATGGAAATCAAAAACACGAATAAGCCGCCGGCAAAAAAGGCCGGTGCAGTGAGCGGTAAAATGATGTCAATCAGGCGCTGTATCGGCCTTGCGCCTGCCAATTGAGCGGCTTCTTCTAAAGCCGGATCAAGCTGCGACATAGCGCTTAATACTGGCTTCAAACAGACACTCAAAAAACACGAAAGATACGCCAAGAAAATAATGCCCAACGTGCCGTACAAGCTAACCTCTATAAAAGGCAAAGGCTTGGCGAACAACAAAATAAAAGCAATGGCTAAGACGATGCCGGGGATGGCATAAGGCACTTCGATCAAACTGGCGATCACCGCTCTGGTGCGCATTGGCAAACGCATCAACAAATAGCCTAATGGCAAAGACACCAGCATCAAGACTAATGCACTGAAAAAAGCCAAAAACGCGCTGTTTTCGAAAGCTCTGGAAGTAACGCCTTGCCGCCCAATCATTTCGTAAAATGCAGCAAAAGTAAGGGTATCCGCGTTCAATGGCATGCCGAGAGCTGGCACCAGTGAGCTGACAATCAAAGCAAATAGCGGGGCAACCAAGATAAAACACAATACCAATGCCAACAGAATTTCGAGGGGCAAACGCCATTGCTTAAGACGAAAAGACAGCGACTGCGCGGTGTGACCTAACAAGGCATAACGACTGCGTTGCTGTAGCCATTGCTGTAACAACATGCCTGCTAGCACCAACAAGGCAATCATCATCGACAAGCCCGCCACTTGGCTCAGCATATCGTGTCCAAATCCTGCCATTTGCTGATAAATCAAGGTGGGTAAAACGATGTAACCTGCCGGAATTCCTAACATCGCCGGAATACCAAAATTACCCAAAGAAGAAACAAAGGCTAACGCGGCACCAGCGATAATCGCACTGCGACACAAAGGCAGGATGATATCGACCCAAATTCGAAACTGAGAAGCACGAGATAGTTGAGCCGCTTCGAATAAATCCTGTGGCAATGAAATAAGCTGAGTACGCAGTGCCAAAAACACCAAGGGCGCACTTTGTATACCAAGCAGTAAAGCAATGCCTTCCGCCGAATACATTGGCTGTGGGCTGCCCAACGCAGGCGCTATGCCTAGCGTGTTTAAAATTGGGCTCGCTGGGCCAAACAGTTGCAACCAACTCAACGCCGTCACTTGTGGCGGAATCATCATCGGCAACATAAAACAAAATACCCAAATGGCGCGACCACGAATATTCGTTAACGTCACCACAAAGCCAAAGCCGCAACCTAAAATCACCGCGATGAGCGTCCCTAACCCTGAGGTGTAAAAACTATGGCGTAATGCCGTCCAAGTCCGCTCACTTTTAAGTACTTCTGCCATAGGGGAAGACGTAGAAAAAGTCGTATGACTTAAGGCTTCTACCAATAAACGCAGGCTAGGTAATAGGCTTAACGTTGCGATCAATACAAAGAGTCCAATGGACAACCAGCGTAGCTGGCTATCCATGGAGGCTCCATCCATAAAACGTCTTTTTAATAACGAAGGTGTCATCTTTCTTAACCTTCAAAGATCTTGCTAAAGCGCTCTTTATTCGCTTCACTATTTTCGAGAGTTTTTGCCGCATCAAATGGCATTAACTGAATATTTTCTCGCTTAGGAAAACCTTCGGGTACGCCAATATCACGTCGAGCTGGCAAATAACCCTGCTCTAGCACCAAAGCTTGGCCTTCTTTCGATAAGAGGAAGTCGACAAAGCGCTTCGCTGCGGCTTTGTTTTTGGCTTCTTTCATGATCGCCACGGGCTCAGTAACCATGGTGACGCCCGTTTTAGGAAAGATAAATTCAATCGGAGAACCTTTCGCCGCTTCACGAATCGCCAAGAAATCCACAATCACGCCATAAGGCTTAGTCCCTGATGCCACCGCTTTTAGTACACCGCCATTGCCGCCTTGCGCCATCGCTCCATTGGCATGTAATTGCTCGAAATAATCCCAGCCTAATGATTTATCATCTGTTAACGTCGCAAGGTGAATCAGTGCGGCACCGGAATACAATGGGCTTGGCATCGACACTTGATTTTTGTATTCAGGCTTGACGAAATCGGCCCAATCCGTTGGATGTTGTGGCGCTTGTTTATGACGAACAATACCCGTGGTGATCAGTTTCGTGCCGTAATAATAGCCCTCTTCACTGTACAAGCTATTTTCGTACTGATCTCGCTCAGGACTCACATATGGAAGCAAATAACCCTCATTCACCATGGATTCCATAGTGACACTATCGGCAATAAGCAATACATCGGGTTTCACCACACCAGAAGACAGCTCTGCACGCAGTTTAGTCATCAATTGGGTCGTGCCATCACGAACCCATTCTACCTTGATATTTGGATTAGCGGCTTCAAACGCATCCACCGTCATTTGCGCATCTTTGTTTGGCTGACTGGTATACAAGGTCAAAACATCTTGAGCTAGAGCTGATAAGGGAAAGATCAGTGACGCAGCACACAGTAATAATGTTTTCTTAACGGTCATGTGAAAACTCTCTGTTCGATAAGGGAGTTGCAACAATACCGACATACTTTGACATTATAGTGACGAAATACTTTCGTTTAGTAATGGTTTGCTTTCGTTTCGAGAGCTGAGGTTAAGAGCCGTATTATATGAATAAACGTCACTATGACATTGTTCAATGGGTAAACAAACATGGACGACAAACCCTACAATCCACTGCAGATGAATTTGGCGTCTCGGTCCAAACTATCCGCTCAGATATTAGGATATTGGCCGAAAAAGGCTTAGTGCTTCGCAGTCACGGAGAAGTGATTCCTTTTCCTCATCGTGAAAATGTCAGCTTTGATCAACGGCGAATTCGTAATGCCATTGGTAAAAAACATATCGCTAATTTATGCATTAGCAAAATAGCGGACTACCAATCTATTTTTCTAGGCAGTGGTTCTAGCGTCGCCGACGTCGCCAGTCAGTTAAACGCCTTTCAAGGCCTGCAGGTGATGACCACGAATTTGCATGCTGCCCGCAATTTATGCGAACACCCAGACTGTGAACTGACCATTTCAGGCGGACGAGTACGAATGCGAGATCAAGATGTTATCGGGGGCGATGCCATGATGTTTTTCCAACGCTACCGGGCAGATATAGGGATATTTTCCGTCGCAACCGTCAATAAACACGGAAATTTATTTGATTTCACTGATGATGAGGTGATGGCAAGACAAGCCCTCGTTGAGCATTGCCATTATCGCATTTTGGTTATCGACAGCACAAAATTTGAAAAAGAATCACGCTGTTTATGGGGGAAAATGAGTGATTATGACTGTGTCATTACTGATCAAAAACCATCGTCATCCCTATTAAGCATGCTGCATTATCAGGGGGTAGAGATATTGTATTAAGCGAATCCCATTGAAATAAAGAGACACTAAAAATGGATTTAAGTGCATGAATGCAGAGCTACCAAGCACGATTGTTACAATTTGTGCAAAAAATGCGCTTGATCTCTTTGTTTATATAAGACTATTGTCTTATATACCCCTACCCAAGTTGCAAAAATTGAGGTTGTTATGACGTCACCGATGAGAATTCGACAACAAATAAATATTGGCTTAATCGCCATACTCTTACTCGCACTTGCTAGCATTTACCTTGTAATAGAAACGAAAGTAAAACCCGACCTCACCGCCGAACGACAAAGACAAATCTCGGTAAACCAAAAGGCACTGACCGAGTTACTCAGCGCCAAGTTAGAAAAAATCCAATTACTCACCAGCACCCTCGCTTTAGCCAGCACTGAACTCCCCAAAGACGACGCGCTATTCAAACAAGTCTTTCCCAACATCATTAATAACCACGATGACAAAAGTATCGCCGGGGGTGGTATCTGGCCGGAGCCTTCTGCGTTTACACCGGGAACGGAACGCCGTAGTTTCTTCTGGGGACGTGATGGCTCTAAGATGAGCTTTCTAGACGATTACAATGATCCAGCGGGATCTGGCTATCACAACGAAGGTTGGTACACCGTTGGCAGAACCTCGCCAGTCAATCGTTGTGCTTGGTCTGAGGCCTATATAGACCCTGTTACCAATATTCCTATGGTGACTTGTACGATCCCAATGAAGGAAAACAACACGTTTACCGGTGTCACAACGGTCGATATGATGTTGGATGGCATTACCAAAGCACTTGAGCTTTATGGTGCCGAAAATCAGGGTTATGTCTTCGCCATTGACCAAACAGGACAGGTACTTAGCTTTCCGAAAGACAAGATTAATTTGGTAAAAAGCGATGGCAGCATGTTAACGGCCACCGAGCTTGGCAATCAGCTACCATGGTTAAAACCCGCTTTAGTAAAAATGGGCAACGTAGAGCAAGTGATCACGATTGAACATGATGAAATTTTAGACGGTGCTGCTTACGTGGATCTGGTTAAGCACCCACAAACGGGCTGGACAATTGGTTTGGTTGTTCCCAAGGCGCGAATGACGGAAATTGCAGAAAGCATGGGATTATTCCTCATGATGGTGATTGGCGCCTTGTTAATCATTGTCAGTATTATTGCTGCGTCCTTTTTCCGCAGTCTACTTGGACAGATTACTCAAACCACCAAACAGATCCAAGAACTTGCTGATGGTGGCAGCATTCAAGCTCTTAACGTGGGTAAATTGAATGAATTAGGGGATCTTCGCCAAGCGGTAAATGCGTATGGCGATAAACTGAAAAATTTATTAGAGCAAATTCACACCGAGTCAGCCAATCTGGTTGCTGACGCCGGGCGTCTCAGTAAATTCAGTAACGATTTCCTCAATAAAGCCAACAGTCTAAGTGATGAAAATACGACCTTAGCCGCGGCGACGGAAGAACTCGGTGCCACCTCTCACGACGTTGCCATGTACGCCAACGAAACCAAAGAAACCGTTGAGCGTATCCACAAAGACGTGCGCAATAGCGGCAAAGAAATGAACACAGTGATTGAGACAATGCGCTCTTTAACCAGCGCCATGACGCAAGCACAAACAAATATCCTGCAATTAGACGAAGACAGCCGCCGCGCGAACGGCATGTTAAGTGTGATCCGTGACATTGCAGAACAAACCAACTTATTGGCACTTAATGCCGCTATCGAAGCCGCACGAGCGGGTGAAACAGGCCGAGGCTTTGCTGTGGTCGCCGACGAAGTGCGTAATCTTGCGGCGAAAAGTGAGAGCTCTGCCGTGGAAATAGAGCAGGTTCTAGGACGCCTACAAGTGGCATCAAAAGAGTCTGTCAGCTCCATGGAATTGGGTCACAGCGAAACCGAACGAGCGGTAGCAACGGCAGAATCTACCGCGGCTCATTTGCAGCAGGTCGTCGATGCGTTCTCGCAAATTACCGATCAAGCAACACAGATTTCTGTGGCAGCGGGCGAACAACAAAAAGTGTCACAGGACCTCAGCATGTTCGTGTCACGTTTGCAGGAGCTGACTGGCAGTAATGCCAGCGACTCCAGCCAGCTTAGTCGTATGAGCCAAGAAATAGACGCCATCGCTAAACGATTAAACGCGTTAAAATAAACGTCTAATCTGCACTGAAAACCATGATGATGTCACCATCATCATGGTTTTTTATCATAAAAAGCGCCAAAATTTGGCCATGAAACGATGGATGGGACGTCGATAAGGCGGCCGCAGTAAAGCGAGAATATTCTTGCCGCGTTTGCTTAACACCGACTTACCGTGGGAAAACGTTCGAAAACCTTCTTCGGCATGGTAAGCGCCCATTCCCGATGCACCAATACCACCAAACGGCAAGTCAGCCTGTGCCACTTGCACCAACGTGTGATTGATCACCAAACTGCCACTTACTATGCGAGCCTCACAAAGTCGTTGGTCTTCTGTCTGCTGGGTAAATAAATACAGGGCCAAAGGTCGTGGCCGCTGATGAATGTAAGACAGCGCTTCTTCCAAGTCGCTATACAATAAAATGGGTAACAAGGGCCCAAAGAGCTCATCTTGCATGACACGCAGGTCATCGGTTGGTTGATGTATAACGTGCAAGGCTAATTTGCCATCACTTTGTGCTGGCCCTTGCGACATCAGGTTGTCGCATTCGATCCCAGCGGCCCCTGCTTCCTCTAAATAGCCTTGTAGGCGATCCAGTTGACGGGGGTTAATCAAACTCGTGTAATCAGGGCTCAGAACGCCCTCAGGGTAATAAGCTAAAAGCTCCTGCTTTATGTACTCGATTAAGGTCTGTTTTTGATCGGCATGGCACATGATGTAATCGGGCGCCACACAGGTTTGACCGGCGTTGAGCATTTTACCAAACACCAATTTTTTCGCGGTATCGCTCAAATCCGCTGACGGTGCCACCAGCAGTGGAGACTTTCCCCCTAATTCAAGTGTCACAGGTGTTAAGTTTTCTGCGGCATTGCGCATCACAATACGTCCGACCGATGTAGAGCCTGTAAACAATAAATGATCGAATGGTAACAAACTAAAGCGATTAGCAAGGTCTGCTTCGCCTTCCACCATCTCAATCCAGTTTTCACCCAACGCGCGATCCAATATTTCGCGCAGTACTTTATTGGTTTCTGGACAATATTCCGACACCTTGAGCATCACTCGATTACCCGCTGCCAACGCTCCGATTAAGGGACCAAGACAAAGTAAAACAGGATAATTCCAAGGTGAAATCACGCCAACAACCCCTTTGGGTTGATAGATGACCTTGGCTTTGGCAGGTAAGGTGCTAATGTGTAAACGACGTTTGGATGGCCGCATCCATGTTTTCAGGTGGCGCTTGGCGTGTTTTATTTCACCCAATACAGGTATCAGTTCTAATAGTCGAGATTCTTCATGAGCTCGATGCCCAAAGTCTTTCTGAAGTGCGCTTAATAGTGATGCTTCCGAACGTAATAGTGCCGCCTCCAAACGCTTGAGACACTGTCGGCGCTCGTCAGCGGTCGGAAAAGACGCTCGTTGAGCGATGGCTTTTAGGCGTGTAAACGCCGCCAACATGTCGTCTTGATGATAAGACCGTTCAAGCGCCATTTTGCCTCCCATAATACCCATCAATATGCTGCCATGTTTACAAAACGTTTTACTCTAAACTCGACCAAATTAGCTACACTATATAATGATAAAGGCACTTTCTAGTGGCAAATAAAAAAGCAAGGAGCAAATGATGGCAACCATTCTATGTTACGGCGATTCTCTCACTTGGGGCAGTGTGCCAAATGGCGGACGTTATCCTAAACATCTACGCTGGCCAACCATACTCAATGAACTCTTGGGTAAACACCATCAAGTGATCAATTTTGGTTTACCTGGCCGAACCACTATTTGGAATGATCCTTTTTTAGAAGGCAGAAACGGCTTGTCGTATTTACAAGCCGCGCTGGAAACCTTCGGCCCCGTCGATATTTTAATCATCATGTTGGGGACGAACGATTTAAAGCGATACTTTAATGTCGGCGCCTATGAAGCCGCTAAAGGCGTAGAGAAGTTGATCGAAAAGTCAAAAATGCCAAACAACCACGGATTCCCGCATCCGAGATGCGTGGTCATAGCACCGCCAAATATCTTATCCCCAACGGGTGCAATGGCCGAGAACTTTGACGGAGCCATTGAAAAGTCTCAACATTTTCATCATTACTACCAAGATATTGCGGTTCATAACAAATGTCTTTTTCTCAACGCCGCGGGGATTTTACAACCCAGCACCATAGACGGTGTACATTTGGATACGCAAGCAAATGCACAATTGGCTCAGGCGATCCTGACTCTGATCAAAGATAAATTATAGATATATTATTGTTTTGTAATGTTTTTTATTTTATCTAAAAATGTTATAGGCGTGGCAAAAGCGGACAAATAACCATCAGCCGAGCGTAAAACAAGACGTGTATTGATTTTTCTCATCTGCAACTGTTGACAAGATGAGGAAGATCTTCTCACACAAAAGGAAAATATAAAAATCGTATAAAATACGCACGATTATTGACAATAATCCCCTTTTTGACGAAATATTCGCTCAGAAAAATTTTCTTGCACAAAGTTATCCACAGCTTATTTTCCGTAAGAGAACAATAAGGCGTCTACTGAAAAAATGACCCAAATAATGAAAATACGCTTCTGTATGCTTCATTTCACGATTTTTTGTACCTCGTAATTCATCATCAAATCCGTATGATCAGGGCATTAAATTTGTCTCTCAAATCCGTATCTGGACAACGCAGTAAGGAGAAAAGCAATGAAAGTCAGCTTCATTGGACTTGGTACAATGGGTTACCCCATGGCAGGACACGTCAGTAAGGCAGGTCATTCTGTCGTGGTCTATAATCGTTCCACGCAAAAAGCCCAAAACTGGTGCAAGGAATACCAAGGCGCATTTGCCAGCACACCTGCACTTGCCGCACAAGATGCCGACATCGTGCTAACCTGCGTCGGCAATGATGACGATTTGCGCGCGGTGTATTTAGGCCCCGACGGCGCCTTCCAGCAAGCGAAAACCGGCACGCTTTTTATTGATCACACCACGGCCTCTGCGGAAGTGGCAAAAGAGCTGCATCAAGTTGCTCAAGAGCGTGGTTTTCGCTTTATGGACGCCCCCGTTTCTGGTGGCCAAGCTGGTGCGATAAATGGTGTATTAACCATCATGATTGGCGGTTCACAAAGCGATCTAGATACGGCTCAGCCCATATTAACTTGCTACGCAAAAGCCACCCGCTTGATGGGCTCTGTCGGCAATGGTCAAATCGCCAAGATGGTCAATCAAATTCTGATTGGCGGTGTGTTATCTGGGCTCTCAGAAGGCATACGCTTTGCGCAAAAAGCCGGTTTAGACATCCCAACACTGGTGGATACATTAAAACACGGCGCGGCGGGCTCTTGGCAATTAGAGAACCGCGGTGAAACCATGGCGAAAAATACGTTTGACTTTGGCTTCGCTATTGAGTGGATGCATAAGGATTTAGGCCTGTGCCTTGCGCAAGCCGAAAAAATGGGCATCAAGATTCCATTAACTCAAGCCGTTGATCTAGATTATCAGGCACTGATCGCCGAAGGTCGTGGTCGCCAAGACACCTCTGTTCTAGTGAAAGCACTCGATAAAAAAGCCTAATGTTAATGTGTTAGGCCGTTTAATGTTTCTATGATGGAGCATTAAACGGCCGTCCTAAAGACCAAAAAAAGCCGCTAAAAACCCCCATCTAATACTTCTTTTTTAAACTTTTTATAAAATTTTATCCTTTTCCTTTCACATTCCTTACTCATGCTTTTTCCTCTAACCCCTTTGTTTTCAAGGCGTACAGGCCTTTATTCAGATTCTGTATTCATTACACGTATAGGCCATATCGTTATTTCAATTGGTTATTTAAATTGGCTTGAGTAATCTTCAGGGACGCTATTTTTAATGCGTCTGTTTATTCGGATGCATTGCTTATGGCTAAAGGGGGCTCAGGGACGAGGCAGAACAACCCCATTCGAACTAGGAGTTTGGATGGGGTTTGTTTTTTTAAAACGGTAAAGATAGAAACGCTAAGGGCCGCTTTTACCCTCAAAAACATCACAAAAGTAACGAACACCTTGATTCGACTTCCCACGTGCTCAGCACGAAAATAATTATGTTAATGGAGAGTGACAATGAAAACAGGGCTAGCAAAACTAACGCTCGCACTTATGGCCGCCGGAGCAATCAGCACCTCTGCTCACGCAGCAACCACATTGGTTTATTGCTCAGAAGGCAGCCCAGAGGGCTTTAACCCAGCATTCTATACAGCCGGTACGACTTTTGACGCGACATCAAAAAACATGTTCAATCGCCTAGTCGAATTCAAACTGGGAACGACAGAAACAGAACCAGGCCTTGCAGAAAGCTATGATGTTTCCGCAGATGGCCTTGAGTACACCTTTCATTTGCGCAAAGGCGTGAAGTTCCACACCTCAAAAGACTTCACACCAACACGTGATTTTAATGCCGACGATGTCATTTTTACCTTTGACCGCCAAGGCAACAAAGAAAACCCTTACCACACCGTGTCTGGTGGCTCATATGAGTACTTCACTGGTATGGGTATGGATACTCTGATCAAAGAGATGGTAAAAGTCGACGACTACACGGTTAAATTCATTTTAACGAAACCAGAAGCGCCGTTCATTGCCAACCTTGCCATGGACTTTGCGTCTATCTTCTCTAAAGAACAAGCCGATTTTTACATGAAAAAGGGCACGCCTGAGAAGCTAGATATTGATCCTGTTGCTACGGGTCCTTTCCAAAAAGTTCAATATCAAAAAGACTCTTTGATTCGCTACACTGCATTTGAAGACTACTGGAAAGGCAAAGCAAAAATCGATCGTCTTGTCTTCTCTATCACACCTGACGCTTCTGTTCGTTACGCAAAATTGAAAGCGGGTGAATGTGATGTGATGCCTTACCCAAATCCTGCTGACCTTAAGCAAATGGAAGCAGATCCAAACATCAACTTGATGAGCCAAGAAGGCTTAAACGTAGGTTACTTGGCGTTTAACACGCAGAAAGCACCTTTTACCGATGTACGTGTTCGTCAAGCTCTTAGTTTAGCCACAGACAAGAGTGCGATCATTGATGCGGTGTTCCAAGGCGCAGGTAAAGATGCGAAAAACCCGATTCCACCGACTATGTGGTCTTACAACAACAACGTAGTGGATTACCCATACGATCCAGTAAAAGCGAAAAAATTATTGGCGGAAGCGGGTTACCCTGATGGTTTCTCTACCAACATCTGGGCAATGCCAGTACAACGTCCATACAACCCAAATGCCCGTCGTATGGCTGAGATCATGCAAGAAGACTGGTCTAAAATTGGTGTGAAAGCCGAAATCGTTTCTTACGAATGGGGTGAATACCTAAACCGCTCTAAGAACGGTGAGCACGATACGGTATTGCTAGGTTGGACTGGTGATAATGGTGACCCAGATAACTTCCTATACGTATTGCTAGGCTGTGATGCTGTTGGTGGCGCTAACCGTGCCCAGTGGTGTAACGAAGAGTTCAACAACTTGCTTCTACAAGCCAAACAGACCTCTGACAAAGCAGAACGCACAAAGGATTACGAAGAAGCTCAGGTGGTTTTCAAACGTGAAGCACCATGGGTAACCATTGCTCACTCCGTCGTGTATGAGCCCATTCGTAAAGAAGTAAAAGGTTACAAAATCGATCCACTTGGCGGTCATTACTTCTACAACGTTAGCAAGTAATCGACGTTAAGAAATACGTCCTTTGGATACAACGTCCTTCGGACAACAAAACACTTACTCGCTGGGACGTGAGTAAGTGTTTTGCTGACCGAGCGCATTGCTCGATCACATAACACCTCAAGAGAGCCAGTCCTTTATGTTCCAATTTATTTTCCGTCGCTTAAGCCTCGTCATTCCGACCTTTATCGGAATCACCTTGCTGACCTTTACCCTTATTCGTTTAATCCCCGGCGATCCAATCGAAGTGATGGCCGGTGAACGCGGTGTGAGCGCAGAACGTCACGCCGAGCTAAGTGCTCAACTGGGCTTTGATAAGCCACTATACGTCCAGTATTTCCATTACGTCACAGGCGTTCTACAGGGTGATTTAGGCAACTCCCTAATCACGCGAGAACCCGTGATGAAAGAATTCCTCACACTTTTCCCAGCCACCATTGAGTTGGCGTTTTGTGCGGCTATTTTCGCTATTTTCATCGGCTTGCCAGCCGGCATTTTGGCAGCAGTTAAACGGGGCACCGTGATAGACCATTCGGTAATGACCTTTTCACTCACAGGTTATTCCATGCCTATTTTTTGGTGGGCGCTGTTATTGATGTTGGTCTTTTCCGTCAATCTGGGATGGACGCCCGTGTCGGGGCGGATCGATGTCGTCTATTGGATTGAAGATGTGACTGGTTTTATGCTGATTGACTCTCTCTTATCTGACGAAGCGGGTGCCTTTTCTTCTGCTGTGGCCCATTTGATTTTGCCCAGTATTGTTCTTGGTACGATACCTATGGCGGTGATTGCCCGTATGACACGTTCTTCCATGTTGGAAGTATTAAGCGAAGATTACATTCGTACCGCTCGCGCGAAAGGTATTGCCCCTTGGCGAGTGATTGTGATTCACGCTTTGCGTAACGCCTTGATTCCCGTGATTACCGTGATCGGTTTGCAGGTGGGTATTTTGTTGTCCGGTGCCATTCTGACCGAAACCGTCTTTGCTTGGCCTGGCATTGGCAAATGGTTAATCGAATCCATTGGACGCCGTGATTACCCTGTTGTGCAAGGCGGTATCTTGATCGTCGCATGTATCATCATTGTCGTGAATCTCTTGGTAGACATCACTTACGGCATTGTTAACCCACGAATTCGACACAGCCGATAAGGAGGCGTTTATGACAACATCTACAAAAACGTCCACGACGAATACGCCATTGGCTGCTCCCGCACCAATGACGCCTATGCAAGAGTTTTGGCATTATTTCAGCAGCAACAAAGGCGCTGTAGCCGGTCTGGTTGTTATCTTAATTATTTGTTTTATGGCGGTATTTGCTAACCTTGTTGCACCACACTCGCCATCGGATCAATACCGCGATGCGCTGTTATTGCCACCAGCATGGTTAGAAGGCGGAAACTGGTCTTTTGTCTTGGGTACCGACGATGTGGGCCGAGATATCTTGTCTCGCTTGATTTATGGCTCACGTCTCTCAATTGCGGTGGGCATTGTTGCGGTGACGGCGTCTTTAGTCATGGGGATTTTACTGGGCCTCATTGCAGGCTACTTTAAAGGCCTAATCGACACCGCTATCATGCGCATTGTCGACATCATGTTAGCGATGCCAAGCTTGTTGTTAGCAATCGCAATCGTGGCAATATTGGGGCCAAGCATTGTTAATGCGGCGTTGGCCATTTCCATTGTTTCGTTGCCACATTACGTACGTTTAACCCGTGCCGCCACCATGGCGGAAATGTCCCGTGATTATGTCACCTCTTCTAAAGTGATTGGAGCGGGGCCGTTACGTCTGATGTTTATCTGCATCTTGCCAAACTGTCTAGCACCGTTAATTGTGCAGGCTACCTTAGGCTTCTCTAGCGCCATTCTTGATATGGCGGCCCTTGGCTTTCTTGGCCTTGGCGCACAACCACCGACCCCGGAATGGGGTTCTATGTTGGCCGATGCCTTGCAGTTCGTGCAACGTGCGTGGTGGGTCGTTACTTTCCCCGGTTTGATGATTTTGATCACAGTACTGGCGTTTAACCTCATGGGCGATGGCTTACGTGATGCCCTTGATCCCAAGTTGAAACAGTAAGAGAGGTTGTTATGTCACTGTTACAGTTGGAAAATTTAAGCGTTACCTTCGGCAATTTTCGCGCCGTGGATAACATCAGTTACAAGGTCGAAGAAGGGGAAGTTCTCGGCATCGTTGGGGAATCTGGCTCAGGCAAGAGTGTCAGTTCATTGTCCATTATGGGCTTGATCGATTTTCCCGGCAAAGTCAGCGCAGATCAACTGACGTTTGATAATCAAGATTTGCTGGCCATGCCAGAAAAACAACGTCGCAAGCTGACTGGCTCCGACATTGCAATGATCTTCCAAGATCCGATGACCAGCCTTAACCCCTGTTTTACAGTGGGTTATCAGATCATTGAAGCGTTAAAAACGCACCAAGGCGGCAGCAAGAAAGAGCTCAAAGCACGCGCTATTGAGCTCTTAAAGCAAGTCGGCATTCCAGCGCCAGAGTCCCGTTTGGACAACTACCCTCATCAACTGTCAGGCGGTATGAGCCAGCGTGTGATGATTGCTATGTCGATTGCCTGTGATCCACGCTTATTAATCGCTGACGAGCCAACCACCGCGTTAGACGTGACGATTCAAGCGCAGATCATTGATCTATTGATCGAGCTGCAACGCAAGAAGCAAATGGGCTTGGTGCTAATTACGCACGATTTGGCGTTGGTCGCTGAAGTCGCCCATCGCGTTATCGTCATGTACGCAGGTCAAATCGTTGAGTCTGGTCCAGCGTCGGAAGTTTTTAGCACACCAAGACATCCATACACGCAAGCCTTGCTGGCCTCTTTGCCAGAATCGGCTGCCGGTAAAGCACGCCTTGAAGCGTTACCCGGTGTGGTTCCGGGTCAATATGATCGTCCTTTGGGTTGTTTGCTCAGCCCACGCTGCCCTTATGCGACCGACCATTGTCGTCAAGTTGAACCTGCGAACCAAGGCGATCTTAATCGCCAAGTAAAATGCCATACGCCATTGGACAGCGAAGGGAGACCAACCGCATGAACCAATCCGACCTTTCATTAGATAAGCAATTAATTTTAAAGGCCGACAACCTAAAACAGCATTACCACGTCAAACAAGGTTTGTTTAAACCTGATGCCGTGGTGAAAGCTGTAGATGGCATTAGTTTCAATCTTGAAAAAGGCAAAACCCTTGCGGTCGTCGGCGAATCCGGTTGTGGAAAATCTACCCTTGGCCGCATGCTGACCATGATTGAAACACCGACGGGGGGCAGTTTGGCTCACCTAGGTGAAGACTTACTCACCTTGAGCGCGGACGCTCAGGCGAAGTTGCGTCAAAAGATTCAGATCATCTTCCAAAACCCTTATGGCTCCTTGAATCCTCGTAAGAAGATAGGTGCGATTTTGGAAGAACCTTTGGTGATCAATACCAAGCTTTCCAAAGCAGAACGCAAAGAAAAAGCCCTCGCGATCATGGCGAAAGTTGGCTTAAAAGCGGAGCATTATGAACGTTATCCGCACATGTTTTCCGGCGGTCAGCGCCAGCGTATTGCTATCGCTCGTGGTTTGATGCTTGACCCAAATGTCATCGTGGCCGACGAACCCGTGTCTGCCTTGGACGTGTCCGTTCAGGCACAAGTATTGAACTTGATGATGGATTTGCAGAAAGAGTTTGGCTTGAGCTATGTGTTCATTTCCCATGATTTGTCTGTGGTGGAACACATCGCTGACGACGTAATGGTGATGTATCTCGGCAAAGTCGTAGAACAAGGGACTCGCGAACAGTTATTCGAGAACCCGAAACACCCTTACACCTTGGCTTTGCTGTCTAGTACGCCGCAGCTTTCTCCAGATAAACGTCGTGTTCGCATTAAGCTACAAGGCGAATTACCGTCACCGTTGAATCCGCCTTCTGGCTGTGCGTTCCACGGACGTTGCAGTTACGCCAACGACCGCTGTAAAACCGAAACGCCATTGTTGAGATTAGACGATCAGGCAGAGCAAGAAAAAGGCCACATGATTGCATGTCACGCGGTGGAAGAAAATCGCATCGAAACCGTCGCGGTGGGTGCGGCCTAAACGATTCAGACTGAAACCACACTCACCTCCCAGTGAGTTTTCGAACGCCCGAAAGGGCGTTTTTTTTATCAAATAATAAAGAACAGTAGTCAAGAATGCGGTCTTGCTATTAGTATATGAAAGTCTAAGTTGATGCTGTTTTTTGAAACGCATCCATCGCGTCTATCAAGATGCGTTTTCTTTCGAATAAGGATTTATTCGAATACAGAGTAGGGAAAACTCGATCATGAATCACCTAGAAAAGTGCCTTCGCACTTCTGCAATCAATGCTTTTTTTATTATATGCGCCCGATGCATCGCCGACTTTGGCAGTGTTCTCAGCATGATTGCCCTATCAAGCTATGTCTTTCTTATCAGCAATAATGTCTATCAGTTCAGCATTTTTATGGTCTGTAGTGTCTGTGGCAGTCTTTTCTCTAGCGTGATTAGTCTACCTTTTTTTCGAAAAATGCCAGGGAAATTAGCACTTATATGTCTAAACCTAGTACGATTTTTCGTCATGCTCTTGTTGCTTATTCTGCCAGCATCCTACCTTTTATATGTGGTCCCTTGTATTGCTTTTATTAGTGGCCTTTGCAACACCTTGTTTACCATAGGAATCAACAGCCAACTGCCTAATTGGATCATTCAACCCAAACGGTTATCGGTTAATACTTGGTTAACCTCTTTGTCTTCGGTGAGTGCGGTAACAGGAGGCTTGCTGGTAGGGGTACTCATTGCAGGGACAGGGTACGAGAACGTTTTTATTCTCAATATTGTCGTCTATGCCTTTGTCGCGGTTATGCTGTTGCCACTGAAAAAACTCACTGATGGGGCACAACCAAGCTATCAGTCTGTCCCTTTTAGACAAGAGTGGCGGCAGCTTAAGGTCGAACTCAGACAAGCACCAATACTGGCGGGCATGTTGTTGGTTACGCTTGTTGGAAGTTTAGGCAATGCTGCCCACCAAGTAGGTTTTCCAATCATAGCAAAAGTGCTCACCCCCGAAAACATAAGCCAAGCTATGGGTGTCTTGATGGCATCTTGGGCTGTCGGTAAGTTTGTCGGTGCCCGTCTTTTAGGCCATTTGTTAAAGAAATACCCCAATCTCTCACTGGAAAGGCTATTTTTTGTTGGCTTTTCCATCCTGTCTATGGGTTTCATGCTTACTTTTCAGCAACATCAGCCAGTATGGGCAATGTTATTCGTTATCTGCGCCGGCATAGGCGAAGGCATTGCTGAGGTAAGCTTGGTATCAAGAGTACAAGCAGAATCTGACACGCTGCGTCTGCCCGTGTTCAGCACTCTTGCTCTGCTCAAGATGACTGGGTTTGCCGCTGGAATGATAATAGTGGCGCCTTTTTACAATTGGCTGCCTCTCTATCTGGTCATTATGCTTTTTCACGGCATACCATTAATCACATTAGTCATGGTATACATTCGGCTAAGAAAACGATGGCAACATAAACTCAACATTCAGCCAAAAACTGATTTCTAACACGGCTCTGTGTCCAATCTACTCAGATTGTTAAGTCACGCGCTCTAATGCTTTATACAACATTGTTTTAAACATGACTGTTTACTATACCAATAATTGATGGCGTAACCTCAAAAATGGATGACTAAGTGAAAGCGCTGCGCACTACACTAAGTAAGCACTTTATACGGCTGTAAAGGGACTACCTAGACAGCCCGCTTATAAAAATAATGAATGCATTGGTGTATCGCGATGAGATTTGATTTTTCAAACTACGACCTTCAGCTTGTAGACGCTCCTATTCAGTCTCTTGCTGATGTTTTATTAGAAAAAGGCTTTGGAAAGCATGATTTTATTGAAGGGACACTTCAACCAACACTCACAACGTTGAAATTCAAAACGTTTGGCGCTCTTTCGATTATCGAATACAGCCTTAGTGTGCCTGTTCAAATAAGCAGCACAACGGTGCCAGACGCGTATTTTTTACAAGTCATTCTGACAGGGCGCCGTCTCGAGCATAGCCATAATGCTGAACGAGCACTCAAAGCAGGAGACTCGATGATCATTATGCCCAATACGCCTATTGAGGCGCATGACTATGCTGACTGTAAAAAGCTTATCGTCAGAATCCCGACGGATTTTTTACATCAAGCGGCGCAAGAATTCGGTTATTTATCATCGACTAGCGGCATTATTTTTAGCTCAGTCCCGAATCAACTCCCCATGGCTGGCCCTTTGTTTAATCTACTCAACGACATGTTACAACAAGACAAATCCGTTCTTGGTGAGCGGCCCTTGCTGTATTATTGCAAGCTACTAAACAGCGCCATTCTCAATGTCTTTGATAACAATGTCCGACTCGGCTCGGTTTCTAAAAATTCACTGCATCGTTATATTGCGCGTATTCGTCATTACGTGTTGGACAATATTACACGAGATATTACGATCGATGAGTTGGCCAGCTTATGCCAGATCAGTCGTAAGTCACTGTATAATTTATTTGAACGCGAAACGGGCCTAACTCCCTCAACGTATGTTCGCCGCCTGAAATTAGAACGAGTTCATGCCGAATTAAAAAACAACGAGCGGATAAAAAATGTGACTCAGGTGGCATTGAAGTATGGCTTTACGAACTTAGGACGATTTTCAGCACAATACCGCGAGCAAATAGGGGAATTGCCGTCGAAAACGTTACGAGATTTTTCTTGTTAAACAAACCATAAAAAAAACAGACTGGGCAAAAGGGGAAAAGCCCAGTCTGTTCTTGTGGTGACTCGTTATTAGAACTTGTACATCGCCATCACTTCGACTTGTTGTCCAGCAGGACGAGCTGACGTACCAACAGCGACAGATGGACGGTTTGCCATATTCTGATCACGCACCTCTAAACCGAATTCTAAGCCTGGCAAATGCGTGTAAATAACGTTCGCTAGGGTCAATTTAAGGGTATCATCCGCCAACGTTGAAGCGATTTCGTCAGACGTCACTTGACCATAACGTAGGTTAACTCTTACTTTGTCACTGACTTTATGCCCAATGCCTGCTGAGAAGCCGGTTAAAGTGACCATGTCACCCTGACCGTCTATTTCAGCGACACCAGAAGCACCTGACGCACCTTGGTAACCCCAACCAGCGTAAACACCCGCCCCCTTACCAGAGAAGCCACTGAGCGATAAACTGGTGTCGCCAAACTTCAATTTCGCTGCTAGAGACAAAGCCGCACCGAATTTAGAGTCGCTGTCTGTGCTATTGGAAGGCGTCATGTCCACATCACGGCCTGTCACCGCAACGTTAAAAGCATGACCTTCTGGTGTGCGATGCGTATAAGCCGCCACCATATCTGGATAACTCGCGTCAGCATAAACAGGGTCTTGGAAGGTTAAACGCATGCCTTTGTCTGCATAGTGCACAACCAAATCAGGACGAACAACCGCGCCGTTCCCAGCCACAGTACCGATCCCTAGTCCCCATAAGTTAATCATTTCGGTATCAAATGGCGCGTTAGCAAAAAATTGACCGTTCCACGTCTGACCCACGGTCAAGTTATCAACCGTAATGGTCGCATGGCGTAACCGATAGGCGTAAGTAGTGTCTGAGGCTGTTGTATTGTTATCCCAAAAATCCCCTTCAATAAATCCAGTGATTTTATGACCTTCTTCCATGCGGCTTGCGGTGAAGTTAATACGTGATTGACGGGCACTGCCATCAAACGTGCTACTTCCTTCATCTGGGTTATTGAATACACCCTCTGCTTTTAAATAGCCGCCAATGCTGAATTGAGTACCATTAAAATCACCCAACTCCAGAGCAAATCCTTGCGAAGAGAGACTCGCCACGATAACAGCTTGCGCCACCTTATTTTTCATCAACATATGGATACCACCCTGTTTATTAACCGTTATATTTATAATTAGGGAGTCAATATCGCAAAGGTGGGCTGAATGGTATATCCACATAGTGCAATCTTTGTACACTATGTGGCATATATAGGAAAAAATACTGAGATGCAGATAAAGAAATTATGTCCCTTTATCGGTAGAAGGGATATTTTGTGGCTCTACGCACGAAACCGCTTTTGCAATCCCATCAGGAAGTTACGCAAGATCTGATCTTTGCATTCGCAATAGTGACGGTTGTCTGGTTTACGGAAGAAAGAGCTTAGCTCATGCTTGCTTAAGTTAAATTCCGCAAGCGACATGATGTCTAGAATGTCTTCGGCTTGTAGGTTTAAAGCGATGCGTAATTTCATAAAGACAATATTGTTTGTCAGGCGCTTTTCTGGCTCAGGTTGTGGGCCTTCACGCTTGCCACGCTTCGTATTGATAAAACCATTAAGAAAGGTCGCCATTTCCACATCCAGCATTTCGATATAGCCTGTATCGTCTTCTTTTTTTAGCCAACTGGTGACTTGCTCTTGTGCGGCAATACCATCCGCTGCCGCGAAGATATCAACGATCTCCAACTCTTTTAGATCAAAGGTATAACGAAGGCGGCGTAAAATGTCGTTGTTGTTCAAAATAATGTCCTAGTGTTAGGGAAATAAGTGATGATAGACAGAGACTCTAGCAGATTGGCGGATTTTAACCTATCTTCGCCCTTTAATTCCGTAAGAGTATCGTCGAAACTGCATGATTGGCGTAAAATATTGCCCGCATTAGGTAAAAGAAATTGATTCTCTAGACAGCTGACCACTTAATAGATTGCATTGCCCATATTCATGGATGGTAAACCAGTGAACCTAACCCAAAAACCGACGCTTATCGACATCACCGAACAAGCTGCCAAGCAACCCTTCACTCCGACAGCCCATTCTACAACGCGGCTGACAGAATTCGAATACATGCGAGGCTTAGCCATTATATTGATCGTACTGGGGCACTCTGTGATCAATACCAATGATGGCTTCCCGCTATGGTTAGAAAATATAGTGCGCGGTGGCACTGGAGTTTTTGTGTTTATCTCTGGCTTTTTCTTCCATCATGTTTTTGCACAACGTTTTGATTATCGGCGCTTTATGGCGAAGAAAGTACTCAACGTGTTTGTGCCATTTTTGGTTGTATCCGCGTTTGCTATTGTCATGAACTTTGCTGTCTTTATGCTAGTAGATCAGGTCAGCGCCGCGGAAGCCGCCGTGATGTGCTGGCAATTGGTAAAACAGGGCTATATTCTGTTTCCCCATTGGTATATTCCCTTCATCATCGTGACTTTTTTATGCTCTGGACTGCATTTGCGCTATTTAACACTGCCGCTATTAACTCAGCTGTCTATTTTAGCGATGTTTACCATTCTCTCTGTTGTCATTCATCGACCGCATGGTAACGCTAATGTGCTGCAATCCGTGGTGTATTTCACGCCCTTTTACCTAGCGGGTATGCTGTATTCTCTTCACCGTGACTGGATGAAAAAGCATTATCGCTATTTTTTCGTCGCCGCCATCCTCACCGTCATTTCCACCGTTTGGTTACAATCTGGCCTTTTGCTTCATGTTGGAGGCTATCATAAAGCCGCGTTTGAATGGGGCGGCATCGATTTACAATTCATTCAAAAAATGGGCCTATGTATTTTATTTATCGGCTTTTGCTCACACCTTGTCAGGCCCGCTCTTGGTAAGCACTTAACCATGTTGGCTTCCATTAGCTTTGCTATTTTTTTCTTACATCCTCTTATTAGCATGATCTGGGGAAACGCCACCTATTTACTACTCAATGCGGGATATCTTGAACCCAATACAACCTTGCTATATAGCCTCGTTTCATCATTGGCATTATTTGTTTTTCAGTTCTATGGATCAGTATGGTTAATAGGCAAATTAAAACCTTTATTAGGTACAAAAAGCCGATTACTAATTGGAGCTTGATAAAAGACATACTGTAAGCAAAAAGAGGTCGGTCGAGGCATTTTTTGCCTTATCTGGATAATGAAAGGCTTATTAACACGCAACACCCTGGGCCCATTGCTAACACTTACTCTCTTCAAAAACACTAGAAAGAAAGGACAAAACAGCAACCCAAATATAAATGATTTGCATTATTGTTACTGCTATATATAAAATACCCCAGCTAAAAAAGACGACATACAATGCAAAAACATGGTGGGTTGGTGAATGATAGAGTCGAAAGAACTAGGATTAAATGTTGATGGCCGAGCTCTACTAGCCAACTTTTCAATGACCTTTGAGCCAGGAAAAATCTACGCATTAATTGGTCACAATGGGTCAGGTAAATCCACGCTTCTTAAGCTACTCGCTCAGCAACAAAAGCCAACCCAAGGCCGGATTCTTCTAAATGATCAAGCCATTGAATCATGGTCACCTAAAAAATTCGCCCAACAAGTGGCCTATCTTCCTCAGCAAACGCCCGCAACAGACAGTTTATCGGGCAGAGATTTAGTCAGCTTTGGTCGTTATCCTTGGCATGGTTTGCTTGGTCGTTTAAACAAGCAGGATCATCAATACATAGACGACGCCATGGCGCTAACCAATACCAAGGATTACGCAGATCGTTTAGTGGATACCTTATCCGGTGGCGAGCGCCAGCGTCTCTGGCTTGCCATGTTACTGGCTCAGCGCTCTCAATACGTACTGCTCGACGAGCCTCTCTCTGCTTTAGACATTGCTCATCAAGTAGACATGCTCAACCTGATCAAAAAGCTCAGCCAAGAGCTCAATCTCGGTGTGATTATCGTTATCCACGATATCAATATGGCCGCACGCTTCTGTGATCATATCGTCGCGCTCCACAGTGGTAAGATGATTGCCTCGGGCTCAGTTGATGAGCTATTTACACCGCAGACATTAGAAGACATTTACGGCGTCAACATGCACATCACGGATCACCCCGCTGGGTATCCCGTTGCCATGCCTTATTAGCTAAGTAGGAAGACATGAAAAATACCTTTTCTTATTTACTCATCGTGTTTGCCACGTTAACGACACCTTTTGTCAGCGCACAAGAGCAAGACATGAAAGTCGCTGTCATCGACTGGACGCAGATCGAAACATTGTTGGCATTAGGTATTCAGCCCATTGGTGCAGCGCAAGTAGCCGATTACAACGCTTGGGTAAAATCCCCGACTATTCCCGCCATCACGGCAGATTTGGGCCTGCGCACGCAACCTAACTTAGAGCGGTTGTCCGAATTAAAGCCTGAGCGTATTTTTATTTCTCCAATGTTTCAGTCGCTTGCACCGCAACTGTCTCGAATCGCCCCCGTCACCAGTATTGCTCTATATAAAAAAGACAATGTGTCTTGGCAAGCCCTAAAAACCTATACACGCACCATTGCCAAAGACACAAACAAAGAAGATGCTGCAGAAGCACTCATCCAATCCGCTCAGAACAAATTAGCCGAATTGACGACACAAGTACCAGCCAATGCGGCACCATTACTGATGGTGCAATTTATGGATGCTCGCCACGTTCGCGTATTTGGTAATAACAGCATGTATAAAATTGCCGCCAATCAGATCGGTTTAAAAAATGCGTGGCAAGGCGACACTAACAGCTGGGGGTTTTCTTTAGTGGGTATCGATAAGCTGCTTGGCATAAAAGGGCAAATTGTGGTGATAGAACCTTTACCTGCTGGGGTGATGACTAATTTACAGCAAGACGCATTTTGGCAATATCTGGTCACGCAAACAGGACACCCTATGTTGACCATTGCGCCGGTGTGGAGCTTTGGCGCCATTCCTTCCACGGTACGCTTTGCGACCTTATTAACCGCGGCACTTAATAAGGAAGCAAAATAATGCGCATTCTCCCTCTAACACTGATAGTTATTCTAGCTACGCTGGTTGCCTTGTTGATGGGTTCACACTTGTCCAGCGTTGGCGCTTTAAATGGGTATTTTATTAACCCATTCCATACCGATTGGCATTCAAGTTATTCAGTTGAACTGACGCTAACTTGGTGGCCTCGGCTATTTAGCACGCTACTTTGCGGTGCGGCCTTAGCCGTTGCGGGGGTACTTATGCAACAAGTGCTACGTAACCCAATCGCCTCTCCTTCTACTCTTGGCGTCGCCAGTGGTGCAAGCTTCGGCTTAATGTTAGCAACACTCTACGCACCTTGGTTAATTAGCTTTTCTCACAGTTTAGTCGCCTTAGCAGGCGGCCTTATTTCCATGGGTTTGGTGTTTACTTTGTCATGGCGACGAGCCCTATCTCCCACTATCGTGGTAATTGCGGGACTGGTGATCAATCTGTATTTCAGCGCCTTCAGCACCGTTTTGCTTATGCTCAACCAAGAAAAACTCTCTGGCTTAATGATCTGGGGCGCTGGTTCTTTAGTACAGACAGGTTGGGGTAACGTCAATTATCTGTGGCCACGTATTTTAGCGGCGGTTTTCATTGCCTGTATTTTTCTCAAGCCTTTGAGTTTATTAGAGCTCTCTGAGTCTGGAGCGAAAAGCTTAGGTGTGTCACTTACCAAGTTGCGTTTCATCTGCCTTGGCTTAGCGGTTCTGCTCACCTCGTGGGTAGTCGCCAGTGTCGGTGTTATTGGCTTTATTGGCCTTGCCGCTCCAGCCATCACCCGCTTGATGGGCGTGCATCGCCTCGTACCAAAGCTCATCACCTCGATGATAATCGGGGCACTGTTACTGACTCTGACGGATTTATTGATTCAACGGCTTCCCGACATGATGGCGATGGTGATCCAAACTGGCGCAGCAACCGCCGCGCTCGGGGCGCCGTTAATGCTTTGGTTACTGCCTAAATTAGCGATTCGCCATCAAACACAAACAGAAACGGTATTAACACGACACAATAACCACATTAGCCGGCTCAACAAGTCTTCCATCTTATGGACCTGTAGTGCTCTAGTGATCGGTTTTTGTGTGTTTGCAACCCTTTCAATACAGACAGATGGCTGGCAATGGCTAGTGTTGAATGGCAATTGGTCGATGCTTGAGTGGCGTATCCCACGATTAGTTGCCGCGTTATTAGCTGGTGTGATGCTCGCCGTTGCTGGCACTATCATTCAGCGGTTAAGTGGTAATCCAATGGCCAGCCCTGAAGTCATCGGCATCAGCTCAGGTATCGCCATTGGCTTGATTGTCACCATTTATACTGGACTTGCTACCAGCACCATGGGGCTGTATCTAGGCGGTTTGATTGGTGCACTGGTGACCATGGGGCTGATTATCTTACTGAATCAGAAATCCGGCTTTCAACCGGAGCGCGTACTTCTCACTGGCGTTGCCATCACAGCCCTAATGAATGCGGTGCAGACGCTTATTTTGGCGGGCGGTGATCCTCGCAGTTACGCTTTCCTCGCGTGGCTATCAGGCTCAACCTATTATGTGACGACAAACACGCTATTACCTCTCGCGATTGCCACGATAGTCTTTGTTAGCCTTGGCTTTTTACTCAGTAAATGGCTAGACATCTTGCCGCTTGGTCAATCCACAGCTCAATCACTGGGTATGAGAGTATCTCGCGCTAGGCTTTTACTACTCCTTCTTGCCGCCTGCTTAACAGTTGCTGCCACACTCGTCGTTGGACCTCTAAGCTTTATTGGTCTGATGGCACCACACCTAGCTCGCTTATTCGGCTTTAGCAAAGCCCGAGAACATCTTATTGCCTCAGCGCTCGTGGGCGGGCTCTTGATGCTGCTCTCTGATTGGTTAGGCCGACAATGGCTCTATCCTCAAGAAATCCCTGCTGGCATGGTGGCGTCTATTATCGGTGGTCTGTATCTGATGTGGGGCTTACGCAGACTTTAGTCAAAACCTTTACACGACTGCGGTGCAAAGGCCTCTAATTTTTATCAAACTTATGTGAATCCCCCTTATGAAAAGGAAAAATAAGGGGTATGCTATGAATCAAATGATAATGATAATCGAAATCAAAACTATTTATTAAACGGATATAGAATGAATTTACTGATTCAACTCGCTGATAAACAAGGCAAATCTCTTATTCTGGTGATCTTGCTGAGCATGGCAAGCGCATTACTTACCGTTGGTGTCATTGCTTTTATTCAATACAAATTACTCAATCAACAGGATCTAACCAGCAGCGTATTATGGCAGTTTGTCACGCTACTTATCGTGCTGTTAGTGACAGCCAGCGTGGCTCAAATCGCCTTACATAAACTAGGCCATCAGTTTGTTTATAAAAAACGCTGTCAGCTAATCAAAAAACTCATTAATACCGATATTGAACAAGTCGAAAGTATCGGCAGTGCTCGCTTACTGGCCTCCTTAAGCACCGATATCCGTAACGTGACCTTTGCTTTTGTTCACTTACCTGAGCTTATTTATGGTGTGGTACTTTGCATTATTGCGCTTTGCTACCTTGCTTTTTTGTCTCTGCCTTTATTTGGTGTCAGCATCTTACTACTCTCTCTAACAGGCCTATTTGGCTTTGGTTTAGTCAGCAAGATCACTCATCACATTAAGCAAGTACGAGAGTATGACGACAAACTCTATCAAGATTACCAATCCTTTATCGAAGGACGTAAAGAAATCTCGTTAAATCCTGGTCGCGCTAAACGCTATTTCAATGACGAGTTCAATCAAAACGCCAAACACTACCGAGACCAAGTCACACGTGCTGATATCCTAAATGGCTTTGCAGGAAACATGGCCAACACCATTGTGCTCGCCCTCATCGGCCTAAATTATTATCTCGCCCTTGGTCTTGGTTGGGCCAGCTTTGGCGTCGCTTCGTCGTTTGCTTTGATCATTTTGTTTATGCGTACCCCACTTATGTCGGCGGTTGGCTCTCTACCCACCTTGGTGACCGCCAATATCTCAATGCAAAAACTAGAAGCGCTGTCATTGAGTCAAAATGAATCTCTCATTGAGCAGCAAGAAGTGTCTTTGCCCTTTGAAAAGCTAAACCTACAGCAAGTAGTTTACCAATACCGACCCGATGGCGATGACAAACCTTTCCAAGTGGGCCCTATCGACTTTTCCATTAAACAAGGTGAAACCGTCTTCATTATTGGCGGTAACGGCAGTGGTAAATCCACTTTCGCCAACTTATTAACAGGCCTATACCGTCCACATTCAGGGCAAGTCTTCCTTAATAACCAGCCTGTTTCGTTAGAGAAATGGCACGAATATCGATTGCAGTTTTCCGCCGTTTTCAGTGATTTTTACCTATTTCATCAGATCACCGATGGACATGGTGACAATGTAAATGATGCCGAGATAGATGAATGGATGACGCGCTTAGAAATGGCACACAAGGTCTCTCATCAAGCGGGACATTTATCCGATACTCGTTACTCCCAAGGGCAGCGAAAGCGACTCGCTTTGCTTATGGCCGTCATGGAAAAACGCGGTTGTATATTGCTAGATGAATGGGCTGCCGATCAAGATCCAAAATTTCGCAAAACCTTCTACCGAGAGCTATTACCGCTATTAAAGGAGCGCGGCGTCACCATTATCGCCATTACTCACGATGATAAGTATTTCGATGCGGCAGATCGTGTTTTCAAAATGGATCTTGGGCAACTCACCGAGCTCAATACAGACGACCAGAGCCACGCGCAAGATGCGCTTTCAAGCATCGTTTTTTAGTTGTTTTTAATTAACTGTTTTTAAACCAAAGCAGCAACATCAGGACCAGTTGAGGATTTTATGAGTATTGATAACCCAAACACAGAGTTCACTGTCGTCATCAATGATCAAGAACAATACAGCATTTGGCCAACTTACCACTCAGTACCAGCAGGCTGGCAAGAAGTCGGAGTGACTGGCAATAAAGAGCATTGTCTTGCTCACATCAAAACAACATGGACAGACATGAGACCAAAAAGCCTAAAAGACGCCTTACTTAGCGAATAGAAAGCGCCAACTTACTAGCCCCATGGCGCCATTTTTGTTTCTCATACATTACAGGTAGTTATTATGTCAGTTGACGATCTCTATAAAGCTCCGGCATCAGGTCAATACCACCCTCTTTCCGCCTCTCAACAACGCTTATGGATGTTCCATCAATTAAAACCAAACAGCGTCGCCTACAATACTGGCGGTCTACTGTGGTTTGACGATGCTCGCCTTGATGTTGATCGTCTGCTCGATGCACTACAGAACATGCTAACTGAGCATCCAGCGCTCACTATCACCTTTGATGACGGCACTGGAACGCCACTACAAAAATACGACGATTCGCACTATCCAATTGAAGTAAGCGATGTCTCTCGCTATGAAGATCCAGTTGACTGGCTTAAGAAAGAAGCCAAACAGATATACATTCAGCCCTATCAGCTTACTCATTCCAGACTGATTCGAGTACATCTATACCAAATAGATGAAGGCCGCTTTGCTGTGTTACTCGCTGCTCACCATCTTATTATTGATGCTTGGACCTTACAGCTATGCTGTAAATCTATTTTGTCTCATCTGACAAACAAACCAAATAACACATTCAAAGGGACAGACTATCTCGCTTTCACAGCGGATACCCCATCAGATGTAGAAATTGCAACGTCACGTACCCAATGGCAATCATTAGAGTTGATGTCTGACGAGCCTCTACAACTACCTAGCTTAACCACGTCAACGGATGTTAGCTATACCGCTGGACACGTCGAAAACAGCTTAAACCAAGAAGAGACAATCGTTCTTAGCCAAGCGGCAAAATCCCTTGGCATAACGCGCTTCGAACTGCTGTCGAGCGCTCTGCTGCTGACCTTATCTCAGTATGGAAATCACTCTCACCCCTCGGTTGTGGTTCCGACACTAAATAGGAACAGTAAAAACCGACGCACCGCTGGTTTTTTTGTTAGCAACTCATTGCTTGGTCTTCCATTAAACGCCTCTACGACGCTGCAAGAGATAACCCAAACGGTAAAAACAAAACTGGCTCAGTCTGTGGCTTTTTCACACCTTTCAGCCGAACAGCTTTGCGGCCAGCAATCGCTACCAAGCTATGCCTTTAACTACCGAACCCATGGTGAAGGGTTGGCATTAACAGAAAACAATTATCGGCTTGTATTTGAAGAGTTTCCCGTTGTAGAAACCCCCTTTGAACTGGTTTTAGATGCAATAAGCAGCAACAACCTAACCTTACGTTTTGTCTATGCCAAAGAGAAATTCTCAGCAGATTTTATTAAGCGCTTCATTGCCAGCTACAAAAAAACGCTACAGGAAATCTGTCTCGCTCCAAGCCGTAAGAAAGCGACTCTCAACCTACTTAGCGAGCAAGAAAGTACCTGGCTAGACCAGATGTCAGGGCCTAATGAAAAATGGCAGAACACGTTATTCTGTGACCTATTCAAGCAACAAGCGCAATCACAGCCCGACCACATCGCCCTACAACATGGCAACCAGACACTGAGCTATCGTCAACTGGATAGTCAAACAAACCAGCTAGCCTATTATTTAATGGACCATGGCGTTCAACCAGACACGGTCGTTGGCGTCATGATGGAACGCGGTATTAGCATGCTTGTCGCCATGATAGGTATTCTAAAAGCGGGCGGTGCTTTTTTACCATTAGACCCTGATTACCCAGAACAACGCTTACGCTTTATGCTAGACGACAGTGATGCCTTGTTCCTAATAACCCAATCGTCTCTGCTAGAAAAAGGTAAGGCTCTGACTCAGCGCTCGTTGATTACACTGGAATCTCTCGATCTTGAGCATTTTCCTGAACTCGCCCCAACAACTCATTTACAGCCTCTAAACCTCGCTTATTTAATCTATACCTCAGGCTCGACAGGCACACCAAAAGGGGTCGCTGTCGACCATCGTGGCTTAAGCATGCATGTGCAAACCATTGGGCAACGCTATGGTATGACGCCAGACGACACCGAACTGCACTTTGCCTCCATCAGCTTTGATGGCGCATTAGAACGCTGGACTGTGCCACTTGCCTTTGGTTCTCGGCTGATCATTCGTGATCAAGCACTTTGGACGCCAGAGCAAACAACGCAGGTGTTATGTGACGAAAAGGTAACCATTGCTTGTTTTCCACCAAGCTATGTCGGCCCACTCTTAGATTGGATTGAAGAGACAAAACCATCACTAGTATTGCGATCTATCACCTTAGGCGGTGAAGCCTTTACTAGAGAGACATTTGAGAGAATTCAGCGAGTTATCGCGCCACCTAGAATCATTAACGGCTATGGGCCAACTGAAACCGTAGTGACGCCATTGATTTGGAGTGCCTATCCGAACGATTCGCTAAAAAGTGCCTATGCACCGATCGGCACGGCTGTGGGTGCACGCAAGCTCTATGTTTTAAATGAAGAGCTACGACGTTTACCCGCTGGCGCTATCGGCGAGTTATACATAGGCATGGAGGAAGGTCTTGCACGGGGCTATTTTAAACGCCCTGATTTAACCGCCGAACGTTTTCTTCCCGACCCTTTTGCCAGTAATGGCGAACGCATGTATCGCACAGGGGATCTAGTTCGTTTTACGGAGAATGGCGTTGTCGAATATTTTGGACGAGCCGATCAGCAAATCAAAATTCGTGGCTTTCGTATTGAATTAGGCGAAATCGAATCTCGCCTACAAACCTTATCCAAGGCACGATTTTGTGCTGTGATCGCACACGAGTCCCCAACAGGAAAAAGACTGGTTGGCTATGTTCAAACAGAGGCTTCTCAGCAAGAAATTGAGTCTTGGCTTGCCGCCTTAGCACAACAGCTGCCTGATTACATGGTGCCGTCTCAGATTGTCGTATCGGATAGTCTTCCCATCACACCCGCTGGCAAGATTGATCGCAAAAATCTTAAGGCACCACAATGGCAAGACAATAACGACGACCAACAACCGCTACAAAATGCTAAGCAGGAATTGCTTGCGACACTATGGCGAGACCTTCTCAAGTTATCGATGGTTGGTGCAAACAGTCACTTTTTCTCTTCTGGTGGCGATTCCATTGCCGCGTTGCAACTCGTTGGTAAGCTACGTCAACACAACCTAATGCTGACGCCAAAACAAGTATTCGACCATCCCATTTTATCGGATATGGCAGAGTGTCTTGTAGACAATCAAACCAAAGCAGCGCAACAAACGCCACTGACGGGCGACGTTCCATTATTGCCTATGCAGTCTCGCTTTATAGATCATTATTCATTGAGTTTATGCAATCAGTTCGCGCGTTTTCAGCTGCCTGCTCCGATTAATCAAAACGCCCTCAAAAGCGCACTAACTGCTCTAATAGAACACCACGACGCATTACGACTCGCCTTTGATAGTAATCAGCAAGCAACCTATATAAAGGCAGCCGATTTCGCCTTTCAACTATATGACGATTCACTCGACAGTAACGCGGTGCAGCAGGCGATTGATCCAAAAATAGGATGCATGCTCTCCCTTGGTGTTCAGGTAGACACCGGCGAGGTATTACTTGCCGTTCACCATCTCGTGATCGATGCGCTATCTTGGCCCATACTGCTTAACGACCTTGTGAACTCATACCAAGGCCTTAGAAAAAAACAGCCTTATTCCCTTGCACCCAAAACACACCATCAAGGCGATTGGCACCAAGCACTACAATCCTATTCAATATCCAACCAAGAACGTACTTTTTGGGCCGCACAACAAGCGCCCCTTTTATTTCCTAAGCCCCGAGGCTCAGTCAGAAAAGTACACTGGCAGTTAAATCAGAAGGCAGCACAAGCCCTGTTCAGCAGTACTCAACTCTTTGCCAAACTCGACAAAGAAGCGAGCTTATTAAGCCTTGTGGCTTGCGCTATTGCCGCTCAGCAGCAGCAAACGACCTTACTCATTCATAAAGAAAGCCATGGTCGCTTTGCCGATGCATTCCATCTAGATCTTTCGCGCAGTATCAATTGGCATACGGCGTTATTTCCGCAAAAAATCACCATCAGTGACGACTTAAGTAAGACGCTAGCTCATGCCAAAGATGTGGGATGGGGGGTTCCGTCAGGTGGTATTGGTTATTCGGCTGGCGTACTACAAGGTGCTTGGCATTATGCCGACAGCATCGATGTGTTATTTAACTATCTTGGCAGCGCAACTAAGACCACTATCGCCGACATTCAACTAAGCGAATTTGGTCTATGGCGTCCTGATGATTCACCAAGTGACGCTGCCATCGTCGTCAATATTGCAGAAACAGACCAAGGCCTTGAGTTTGCCATTGAACTAGATAGCCAGCTTTTCTCAGAGCAAGAAGCAAACCAGCTTATCCAACACCTTGACCAGTCTGTGGCGACCATCACTCAATACTGCCAGCAACATGCGCCTATTTTGACAACCCACGACGCCAAGGGCACCGAACTTAATCAAACGACGTTAACTGCCATTAGCCAATCGCTATCGGTGGGAGATGACACAAGGCTACCTGAGAAAATATTACCCTTATCGACCTTACAGCAAGGGCTCTATTTCCACGCCCAGCTATCTAACCAACAACACACTTATGTGAACCAAATCACCTTACCCATTCGAGGGGCTGAGCCAAGCAAGCTATTAGCCTGTTGGCAAACGCTGATGAAACGCCACGCCATGTTGCGTTCGACCATTAGCCAAATCGATGGTCAGGCACATTTGTTTGTTTGGCCTGAGCTAACGCTCAATAGCACCTATCAAGATGAACGACAAAACCAAGCGTTTGATTTACAACACACCAAGCGTCAATTCATTGAGCAGGGCTTTCATTTAGAGCAACCTCTAACCACTGACACACCTGAGCCTTTATGGCGCGTCGATTTGATCCAAACCACTGAGCAAGAAATAGAATGCATCTTCACTATCCACCATTTATTAATAGATGGTTGGAGCACGGGAATCTTACTTAGTGAGTTGTTTACGCTTTACCAAGGTCACCAGCTACCTCATGTACAACAGGACTTTTCCGATTACCTTGATTGGGTTAGTCGACAACAAGGCACACAAGCCGAGCAATATTGGCGTGAGTCGTTAAATAAGGTCGATGCTCCAACTTTACTGGCAGATTTGTACGGTCAAGCGCAATCTAGCCAAGGTTATCTTCGTAGCAATGTGGATATTGATGTCACTACATTAGCAACTTGGCAGAGCAAGCTTAACCATTCTGGTTTAACCCTGAATACCTTAATTCAATCCGCATGGCTGCTGACGCTACAGCGCTATACAGGACAAGATAATCCTGTCTTTGGTAATACTGTGGCGGGCAGACCCACCGCATTAGCCAATAGCGATGCCATGGTCGGATTATTTATCAACACTTTGCCCGTAACGAGTGATATTCAGTGGCAGCGCAATGTGAACGACTGGCTGAAAGAGCTACAAGATCAAGCCAGCAGCCAACGAGAATTCAGCCATACCTCCTTATCCGTGGTACAAAACCACTCGCCTCTTAACGGGGAAAATCTATTTGATACACTCGTCGTTTTCGAAAACTATCCACTTGATGAAGCACTGTTTAATCAAGACAGCCTGACGATTGGCGAACCCGATAGCTATGAATTCACTCATTATCCCCTGACGTTGGCCGTGCTGCCTAGCGAACAATTACGTATTGTCTTTGCTTATGATTCAGCGCGTTTTAGTGAGCACCAAATCCAAGCACTGCAAGCCACAACCCAACATTATCTTGAGCAGTTGATCACTCACCTAGAGCGACCTCTTAGTGCGATTAACCTGCTAGATTCAACCCAAGAAAACACGCTTAAGCAACACAGTAAAGCCTCTGAACCCTGGGGTTATTCACCTTTTACTGAACTGTTTAAAGAACAAGCGAAAAAACGACCAAACCACCAAGCCTTAGTCGCTAATCCATTAGTGAATAATGGCAAACAGGCAGTGATGTTGACCTATCAAGAATTGGATCAACAAAGTGATGCATTGGCAGCAGAATTGCTGTCGCAAGGCATCCAACGAGAGCACATTGTGGGTGCCCTGTTCCAGCGTGGCAACGACATGCTAGTGACCATGATAGGCATTCTAAAAGCGGGGGCGGCTTTTCTTCCGTTGGATCCATCGTACCCAGAAGATCGCTTGCGCTACATGTTAGAAGACAGCGGAGCTTGCTGCGTTATCTGCGATCAAGCGTCTCTCACATTGGCCCAAAAAATCGATACAAGCGGCCATATCGTTGACTTTGATCGCATTAACTTGCAACAAACACTCAATACGTCGCCAGCGATTTTAGCAGACCAATTGGCTTATGTGATTTACACCTCTGGCTCCACGGGCAAACCAAAAGGCGTGTGTATTTCACAGCTCGGTTTGAGCATGCACGTACAAACCATCGGGCAACGCTATGGCATGAAGCCAGAGGATAGAGAGCTGCATTTTGCCTCCATCAGTTTTGACGGTGCCATTGAACGGTGGACAACGCCATTGGCCTTTGGCTCAACCTTGGTCATCCGCGATCAATTACTCTGGAGCGCTCAAGAAACCTGTGATGTGCTAGAAAGAGAAAAGATTACCATTGCCTGCTTCCCGCCAAGCTATGTGGGACCATTGTTAGAATGGATAGAATCTGCTGCACCGAAACCAATACTTACCGTTCGCTCATGGACATTGGGGGGCGAAGCCTTTACCCGCGACACCTACTTTAAACTGCAAAACACCTTACAGCCCCAACGCATTATCAATGGCTATGGCCCAACCGAAACCGTGGTGACGCCACTAATTTGGCAAGCGTATGCCGATACACCGCTTAACAGCGCCTACGCCCCAATCGGAACAGCGGTTGGCGCGCGCGATTTATACGTGCTCGATAAACATTTATACCCTGTTCCCTCTGGCGTCTCTGGCGAGCTGTATATTGGCGACGAAACGGGCTTAGCGCGTGGCTACCTTGCTCGCCCCGATTTAACCGCAGAGCGTTTTATCCCTAATCCCTTTAGCCAACATGGCGAGCGCATGTATCGAACCGGTGACCTTGTGCGCTGGCGAGAAGATGGCGTGATGGAATACCTAGGCCGAGCAGATGATCAGATCAAAATCCGTGGTTTTCGTATTGAGTTAGGCGAAATTGAATCGCGCTTGCAACAGCTTAGCGGTAGTCGTCAAAGTGCCGTTGTCGCCTTTGATGGCCCAGCAGGAAAAACACTTATTGGTTACATAGAGAATACCAAAACAGCCATTGATAGTAGCGCCATTTTACAACAAATGAGACAAGAGCTGCCCGACTACATGGTGCCCGCTCAACTCATAGCATTAGACTCGTTGCCTCTGACGCCAGCCAGCAAAGTCGATAAAAAGCGCTTGCCAGAGCCAAACTTACAGGCGACTCAAACAGAATTTGTAGCACCTCAAAGTGAGCTAGAAATGCTTCTGGCTAGCGAATGGCAACATTTATTTAAGCTTGAGACAATCAGCCGATATGACGACTTCTTCGCCCTTGGCGGCCAGTCTCTCCTTGCCACTCAGTTGGTCGGTCGTTTGCAGCAGAAGCATCAAGTACGATTGCCGCTTCAGGCGGTATTCGATGCACCGACGCTCTGCGACATGGCAGTACGCTGTCAAGCAAATGCAAACGACAGCACACCAATAAAAGCCATGCCACGCTTAACACATATGCCAGTCAGTACGGCACAAAAACGTCTCTGGTTTGTTCAAGAACTCATGCCAGAAAGCTCGGCTTATCACATGCCTTTGGGTATAAAACTAAGCGGCCAAATAGACCACTCTCGCTTAGAAAACGCATTGCAAACCTTAGTAAATAAACATGAAATTTTCCGCACCACCTTTGCCCAAGTAGAAGGCGAGCTGATGCAGACGATCCACCAAGATGTGCCTATCCAGATTCCTTGCCATCAAGCCGGTGACTTTGCCGCGCTTGAACAACAAAGAGAACACTGGATAAGTGAACCGTTTGACTTTACCCAAGCGCCCCTCTTACGGGCTTATATGGTCGAGCATAGCCCGAGCGAACACGAACTGCTCTTGGTTATCCATCATATTATTAGCGATGGTCTCTCTATGCAGTTGCTCCTTAAAGAATGGTTCACTCTTTATCAGCATCAAGCAAAAGGAATTGAATCAGACCTTGCCTATCAGGCGATGTTAGATTACGCCGACTATGCCTACTGGCAGCAGGATTGGCTACAAACACCTCAAGCAAAACAAGACCTTATTTGGTGGAAACAGGCGCTTAAAACAGACATTGAACCACTTATCTTACACAGCGAAGTGCCCAGAGATCCGCAGCAAATGCACGGCAGACGTTATCACTTTGAATTAACTGAACGACAAGTTACACAGATCCAAGCGCTTGCTTCCACTCACCAAACAACCGCATTTAATGTGATGCTCAGCCTTTGGCATGTGTTAATGCACAAATACACAAGCCAAAATGAGATCCGCGTGGGCGTTCCCGTCGCAGGGCGACACCAACCCGATACACTCCATATGCAAGGCTGCTTCATTAACAGTGTCACCGTTCCAGCCACCTTGTCGGCTACGGACACCTTCTCTGATCTACTTAACCAAGTAAAAACCTTTGTTAAGCAAGCTATTAGCCGTCAGGAGGTGCCGTTTGAGTCCATTGTAGAAGCATTGAGCATTACGGGGAATTTGCAGCACCACCCTCTTTATCAAACGAGCTTCAATTTCCAGCAAATGGATTTGAATGCGCTTCCAACGATAGATGATCTGGACATTGAACTGTTTGACCCTGGCGTTGTGGGCGCTCAGCTAGAGTTAAGTCTCGATATCCAACAGTTCACTGATTCAACAGAAACAAACGAGAAATGGGCAGGCTTTGTTAACTACGCTTCCCCCGTCTTTGATGAAGCATTTGCCACATCCCTCATTGAACATTGGTTCCAGCTTTTAGACAGGGTCTCAAAGAACCACCAGCACACCATCGCGTCGCTTACCTTATTGGATAAGTCTATTGCCGCATTTAACGCAACAGACAAAGACTGGGGAGGACTATTACCGCCTCCGGTGAGCATCATGCAGCAAGCGACGTTAACCCCAGAGTCAACGGCTTTGTCCATGGGTCAAGAGACCATAAGCTACCGAGATTTTGACCGTAAAGTAACGCAACTGGCTAACTGGCTACGTAAACAAGGGGTGAAAGAGGAAACCCGCGTTGGGCTTGGCTTACCTCGCTCTATCGGCCTGGTGATAGGTTTACATGCCATCACCCGTGCGGGTGGCGCTTATGTGCCATTGGACCCAAGTTATCCAAAAGATCGCCTGAGCTATATTCTCGAATCGGCTGATGTCTCTTTGCTCATCACGGACGAGCAAACACTGAACAGTTGGCCTGAGAGTACTCACTGTCGTTATATTGCCATAGATACACTGGATACCAGCCACGAAAGCCTTGTACCGCCAACAGTCAATTGGCAAAAAGATCTGGCCCTCTACGTGATTTTCACCTCTGGCTCCACCGGTCTACCTAAAGGTGTCGTTAATACCCAAGCGGCGCTACAAAACCGCCTACAGTGGATGCAAAGCGAATATCAACTCACAACCAATGACTGTGTTTTACAAAAAACGCCCTTTAGCTTCGATGTCTCTGTCTGGGAGTTCTTCTGGCCCTTAATGTTTGGTGCTCGACTTGCTATCGCACCGCCTGAACATCATCGTCAGCCAGAGCTGCTGCATAAAACCATCGTCGAACAAAACGTCACCACCATACATTTTGTGCCATCTATGCTGCATGCGTTTGAAAGCGACACCGATATGGCACGTTGCACTAGCCTAAAACGCATTATTTGTAGTGGTGAAGCCCTGCCTGCGGAGCTGGTCGATAAAGTGCTTTCCACCATGACATCTTGCCAGCTTCACAATTTATATGGTCCAACAGAAGCGGCTATTGATGTGAGCTACTGGCAATGCCAGCAGCCAGTCGGTAGACGCACGCCAATTGGTCATCCTATTAACAACATACAGCTGCATGTTCTTGATGAATACTGGAACCCATTACCTATTGGCATTCCAGGGGAACTGTATTTGGCTGGCGACGGCCTAGCACGGGAATACTTATCCCGTGCTGACCTAACAGCAGATCGATTTGTCCCCAACCCTTGGGGACAACCTGGTTCTCGCATGTATCGTACCGGTGACAAGGTATTACGAATGCCAGATGGACGCCTTGAATATCTTGATCGGCTTGACCACCAAGTCAAAATTCGTGGCCTGCGCATTGAACTGGAAGAAATTGAAAATGTGCTCAATCAACATGCGTTCGTCGATGAATCGGCGGTGATTGCTTACGACTACCAAATAGGCACACAGAACGAGAAAACCAGTACGCAACTTGTCGCCTATGTGGTGTCCAGCCAATGGACAACTGAGACAGAGGCACAAGTAAAAAACCATCTTGCTGAGCATTTACCCGATTACATGGTCCCCACTATTTTTATCGATCTTGAGTCGATGCCGTTATCGCCTAGTGGTAAACGTGACCGCAAAGCGTTGCCATCACCAGAGTGGAATCAAGTGCACTACCGAGCTCCAGAGTCGGAACTGGAACAATGGTTTGCTGATACCTGGCAGCGTGTTTTAGGGGTCGACAAAATCGGGTTGGATGACAACTTCTTTGCCTTAGGCGGACATTCTCTATTGGCCACGAAAATCGTCTCACTCGCGCAAAAAGAGCTCGGGATAGAAATTAAATTAAAAGACTTCTTTACAGTACCGTCTTTGCAAGCTTTGACGGACAACCTTGAGTCCCATTACCAAAACCAACATGAATCGGAGCAAGATGAACTCGATGCGATGGCCGCATTGATGGACGACTTGGAGATGTTATGACCGCAAAAAATGACAAAATCGCCTTAGCAAAACGTTTTCTACAACTTGGTGAACAAGAACAAATTACGTTCATTAAGCTGATTGATAGCAAAGGGTTAAATTTTGAAAAGCTCCCCATCGTTGCGGGCACGAAACCCAAGTTGATCCCTTTATCTCCAGCGCAAAAAAGAATGTGGAATATCTATCAATTAGATGAAGGAAACAGTGCTTATCATATGAGTGGTTGCTTTGAGGTATCTGGACCACTGGATCTGAATCAGCTTGAGCAGGCTCTGCTCAAAGTGATTGAAAAACATCAAGCGCTACGAACACGTTTTGTTCAGGATGAGTCTGGCCATACTTTCCAGTTTATCGAAGAAAACCCAAGCTTTTCTATCGACAAACAAGAGCGACTCTTTGACGATAAGGACGCCTTAAATCAAGCCAATGCGGACTTTATCTGCAAGCCGTTTGACCTTTATCGCCACCTTCCCATCCGAGTACAAAGTATTCTTATAGAAAAAAATCGTTATCGTTTGCTCATGGTCATGCATCACCTTGTTTCGGATGGCTGGTCTGTAGATGTTTTTATGCGAGACCTCGTGAGGGCCTATCAGTCTATTGAGCTTGAGCCTCTTGAAATTCAATACGTCGACTATGCCATTTGGCAAAATGCCTTGTTAAAAGCAGGTAAAGACCAAGCGCATTTGGATTTCTGGCGCAATGAAATAGGCACTCAACAACCCAATAAACTGTTTCCTTGGCACTCTGAGGTGATCCCAAACCAACGACGTATTGCAGACACATTTCAATTTACCCTTACACCACAACAGCACCAGAAGCTGAAACAATTGGCTCGTCAACTGTCCGTCACCACCTCCAGCCTATGGTTAGGCCTGTGGCAAAGCGCCCTAGCGAAGAGCAGCAAACAGGATTCACTCTCTATTGGCATTCCATTGGCCAACCGCCAACGTGCGGAAGTGGCTGACGTTATTGGTTTTTTTGTTAATACCTTGGTCATCAATCAACAAGTATCGGCAACTCATACTATTATCGACACAATACAAACGGCCCACCAAAAAGTACTGCAAGCACAAGACCACCAGCTGTTGCCGTTCGACCAGATCGTCGCGTCTTTACTTCAAGAGCGCGTCGCTGGGGAAACGCCTTATTTCCAAGTCTTGTTTAATCATCAAATAACGTCTCAAGCATTTGGGGAGTTAGCCAAAGGCGTGACCATCAAACCAGTCAAGCAGCAAGGTAGCTTGGCTTTGTTTGATGTTGCCTTGGATGTTCGCGAACAATCTGACAGCACGAGCATCGTACTGACGTTTGCTCAGGATCGAATTGAACGTCAGGCAATGTCTCGTCTAGCACAAATACTACAACATATAACGGACACGTTAGAAGATTCGCTGTCGCTTCCGCTAGCGAGCATAAATACCCTATCGGATGCCGACCTAAAGCGATTAACGACACTCTCTAGACCGGAAGGCTCATGGCATTTTACACCGATCACCAAGATGATCGCCAAACAGGCACAAGAGCGCCCTGATGCCATCGCTATTAAGCACGCACAAAGCCAATACACCTTTGCCGAGTTAGAAGCAAAATCCAATCAGTTGGCTCACTATCTTATTAAGCAAAAGGTCAACACTGACGAACCTATCGGCGTCTTGTTTGAACGTGGCTGTGACATGATTATCGCCATGATAGCCATCATGAAAGCAGGAGGCGCATTTCTGCCGTTGGACCCAGATTACCCAACTGAACGCTTGGCTTACATGATCGAAGATTCTGGTGCGAAACGTCTGCTTTCTAGTGACAATTTAGCCCCTCGTTGGCAAGAGATAGAAAGCCGTATCACAAGTCATAACGTGGCATTCTTGCCTTTATCCTCCCTTAATGTAGAGGCACAAAAGCGAACACCGATTACACAGACCATTCTTCCAAAACAGTTGGCCTATATTATTTATACATCAGGCTCAACGGGGAAACCGAAAGGCGTTGCTATCCCTCATGATGGTTTGAGCATGCATGTACAAACCATTGGCAAGCAGTACGGTATGACGCCAGATGACATTGAGCTTCACTTTGCGTCTATCAGTTTTGATGGCGCTGTGGAGCGCTGGACAGTGCCGCTCGCCTTTGGCTCTCGGTTAATCATCCGTGATCAAGCCTTGTGGAGTGCTGAAACCACCTGTCATGTTTTACAAAAAGAAGGCATCACCATTGCCTGCTTTCCGCCTAGCTATGTGGCACCTCTCTTAGACTGGATAGAAGAAACTCAGCCGACATTAGCCGTTCGATCTTGGACATTGGGTGGTGAAGCCTTTACCCGTGAGACCTACGACAGGCTACAAACCTTGGTACAGCCGCCGAGAATCATCAACGGCTATGGCCCTACAGAAACCGTAGTAACGCCGATGATATGGCGAGCCTACCCTGAGGATAAGCTAAACAGTGCCTATGCACCTATTGGCCAGCCCGTTGGGTCCCGTCGTTTATACATTTTGGACGAACAACTGAATCGCGTGCCGTTTGGCGACATGGGTGAGCTATATATCGGCGACGAATCAGGCCTCGCCCGTGGCTACTTGCACAAACCAGAGCAGACCAGCGAACGCTTTTTACCCGACCCCTACACAGCCAATGGGGAACGCATGTATCGCACTGGCGATTTAGTTCGATGGCGCGAAGATGGCGTCATGGAATACCTCGGCCGCATCGACCAGCAAGTGAAAATCCGTGGTTTCCGAGTGGAATTAGGTGAAATAGAAAACCGTCTACAACAATTATCCGGTGTCGAAACCTGTCTTGTAGCACTCCATAAACACAACAATCAAAACCAGCTAATTGGCTATCTTCATGGTCGCAATTCAACACAATGTGACAAAAATTCTGTATTAAAGGCTCTTGCTCAACAAGTGCCTGATTATATGGTGCCCGCCCAACTTATGGTGCTCGATACACTGGCGCTCACCCCTGCGGGAAAAATCGATCGTAGTGCACTTCCAGTTCCTGATAACACAACAATAACGGACGCATATCAAGCCCCCCAAACGCCGCAAGAAGTGCTACTCGCCGACATTTGGCAAGACTTACTTGGCATCGATAACATCAGCAGAAATAGCCATTTTTTTGCCCTTGGCGGCGACTCGATTCTTTGTTTACAACTGGTCAGCAAACTCAAGCTGACGGGGTTCAGCGTCACGCCTAAAGACATTTTCGCGAACCCTGTGCTGTGTGACCTTGCTAACAATCTAAAACGCGCCCAGCAAGCAAAAGAGAGAGCCCTACCAAGCCATGCCTTTGGCTTAATGCCTATTCAAGCGCATTTCATGGCGCAGCATTTTGCCGAGCCTAATCACTGGAACCAGCACGTATGCGTCACGTTAAAACAAGAGATGGATGCTACGGCGCTTAATACGGCGTTAAATGGACTCGTTGAGCACCATCCTAGCCTTCGTTTGGCGTTTTCGAAAAACGCAGAGCATTGGCAGCAAGCCTATCAGCCGTTTGAGCAAAGCGAGTTACTATGGCAAATACAAGCGCAAGATGAAGCCGAATTCGATTCGTTCGCCCATTCCATACAAACCAGCCTAAATCTACACGACGGAAAACTCCTGCAAGCAGGATTGGCGACGATATCTGGGCAAGCCAACCGTCTCTTATTGGTCATTCACCATATGGCAATCGATGGCGTCTCTTGGCGGGTGCTGCTCGACGATTTATGGACCGCCTATCAACAAGTTATCAGCGATCAAAAAATCAATTTGCCTACCAACTACACCAGCCTAGACATTGCCGTAGAGCAACTCAATGACTGGCGAGAGTCTGACTATTTCTGCCAAAAACAAACCTATTGGCAAGACATTGTGAACCAGTCAAACACGCTTCATAAAGCGACAACTCCCGCTTTATATGCTGACAGGCAAAGCGTCACTATAGAGCTGAGTGAGCAAGACACTAATGCCTTGTTAACGGCTAATAAAGACATTACCAGCATCATGCTAGCCGCTCTCCCCATAGACTCTCTTGCCGACAACAAACAAGCCATCACCTTGTTCTTAGAAGGCCATGGACGAGAAGAATCTGTATTTGGAGATATGGATTTAAGCAGGCTCGTCGGTTGGATGACGAGTTTATACCCTGTCATTCTTAACTCAGGTCAAAGCTGTGATGAGATTCAACAGCAGCTCAATATCATTCGAGAAGATGGCGGCATCAGCTTCGCCACTCGGTATTTAGAGCCAGATGTCCAACAAGCCCGAGCCGTGCTCACGTTTAACTATTTAGGGCAATACTCAAACAACAGCTTTGCTCATTGGTGCCAGCCGCTTGAAAGTGGCGGTAGCGCGCAATCTAGGCTCAACAGTATGTTGACACCCTTGACCATTAATACGCAAGTTGTTGCGGGTAAACTGTCGTCCAGCTGGGAGTTTGCTGCCACGCACTATAGCGAATCAGCCATCAAAACACTGGCAAATCAATGGCAGCAAGCACTTTGTCAATTCCTAGCCAAACTCAAGCAAAAGCCAGTTTGCGGCGATCTGAACCTTGTCGAAAGGCTTAATAGCGAACAGACCAAGCAACATCCAGTCTTTTGTATTCATCCCGTCACAGGACGTGTTGTCGGCTATCAAAAACTGGCTCAAGCCCTAGAAGGTCAACGAAGCGTGTATGGCATTAAGTCTCAAAGCTTTGCCTATCCTAATCGGTTCGATACCTCGTTCTCAGACATGGCCGATTTGTATCTTGCTACCATACGAGACGTTCAACCTCATGGCCCTTACAGCTTAGTGGGATGGTCGTTAGGTGGGGCGTTATGCCAAGAAGTTGCCGCTCGACTTGAACAGGCAGGTGAACAGATAGATTTTATAGGCTTATTAGATTGCTATGTACCTGGAACGGAAGTCGCCGAGGACCAATGGCAATCTCCTAATGCAAAACACAAACTCATTTCTCATCTAGAACTGTTACTCGGCGATCTATCTGACACACAACGACATTCCTGTTTAGCGGGTTTTGACGCTGCCACACCAAATCAATGGCCAGAGGTATTTGATAATTGGTTAACCAAGCATCAGTTTTCACTTCACGAAGCTGAAAATGCAAGACAAATGCTCTACAGCTGGGCGGTAGAACAACACATGAGAGCACTGTGCCATGACTATCAACTACCAAAAATCAAAACATCTGCGCATTCATTCTGGGCAGGATTACCAGAAGGTCGTCATGTGTGGCTGACGGCTGAATTTGCTAACACCAATCCCCTTGCTGAGAGTCACGTATACAACACAGATCATTTAGGCATCGTTCAAAATACACAAGTCATTAAAAACTTGATAACCGTGCTTGGTATCAAGGCGGATCACACATTATTGGCAACCCTTTAAAACGGAAATAAAAGTAGTTTTTTACTAGCTTACAAATATAAATGAGAATGCCTATTAACTAGGTATTTTCATTTCATGAAGATAGAGTTAGTATTAGATATAATCGATAACCATTATCATCAACACTAACATTAAAATTATAGGTAACACATGAAACACACTTTCAACTTGACGCCTTTATCATTTGCAATCGCTTTGGCATTATCAACAAATGTTGCTCATGCTGAAGAAATGGGAACTCTTGTAGTAGAAGGAGATACAGAACAAAGCTCTACCTCTAATAACTTCAACTATGTTAGTAAAGTGGCTCAAACGGCGACAAAAACAGACGAACAGATCACCAAGATTCCTCGCGCTGTTTCTGTGGTAACACGAGAGCAAATGGATGACCGTGCTCCCATTAGTATTTCTGACGCTTTGCAATATACTCCAAGCATTCAAACCAACTTCTATGGTGAAGATAACAAACAAGACTGGTTTGTTATTCGCGGCTTTAAACAAGCTAACAACGGCTTATACCAAGACGGCACGCGCCTTTATTCATCTGGTTTTTATAGCTGGCAAATTGACCCTTTCATGCTAGAACGTATTGAAGTGTTGCGCGGCCCCGCCTCAGCCCTGAACGGCCAGACACCGCCAGGTGGCGTAGTGAATGTCATCAGTAAACGCGCTCAACTCGAAGAAGATTTTGGTTCAGTTACTGGCACAATAGGATCTTATGATCGCAAAGAAATCAATCTTGATGTGAACAAGGTCATCAATGACAAGTTGGCCTTTCGCATGGTGGCACTATCCCGTGAAAATGGTACCAAGGTCGATGAAATTGAAGCAAACCGAACACTACTTGCTCCCTCTTTAGCATGGAAAATAAGCGACAATACCAAACTGACTGTGCTAGCAAGCTACCAAAAAGACGACTCTGATCCTTATCTACAATTCTTACCTGTGGAAGGCACTCTCACATCCAACCCAAATGGCAAAATCGGCTACGATACTGCTTTAGGCAATGCTGATTGGGAAACCTTCCAACGTGAACAAACCTCTGTAGGCTACGAGTTAGAACATGCGTTCAATGACAGTTTAAGCTTCCAACAGTCAGCGCGTTTTAGTCATATGGATATTAATTTACGTCAGATGTATTTTGCCGCTTATGCTCAAGATTTAGGCCTTAGTACGACCAGAGATAGTATAATACGTGGAGCAACTACAGCTGATGGCGATTCTGATGCGTTCAATATTGATAACCGTTTTATCTATAAATTCAACACAGGTAATACCAAACACACGTTACTAACTGGCATCGATTATCAAAGTATAGATATCAATAACAAAGACTACCCTAGCTTCAATCGCTTGATAGATCCAATAGTGGCAAATAGTTCGAATCCAAACTTCAATATTTACAACCCAAGCTATAGCAATAACATTACTCTGCTAAACCCAGACACAAATGCAATCCTTACAGATGCCGATCTGCAAACCACAAAGACCAAAAACCGCCAGTTAGGTTTCTACCTTCAAGATAAAGCCAATATCACAGACAAATTCACCGTGATGGCTGGCGCACGTTATGATGATACCAGCAACGAAACCAACAACACGTCGACCAATAGCAAAACAGACATAGACCTCCAGCAGTGGACAGGGAACTTAGGCGCTTCCTATCAATTAGATAACGGCTTGGTGCCTTATGCTAATTACGCTCAATCCTTCACCCCTATTCTTGCTCTAGATGCGAACAATAATCCGGCTAAACCAGAAGAAGCAGACAGTTACGAAGTGGGTGTAAAATTCAAACCACAAAGCTTTGATGGACAATTTGGTATCGCCGCCTATCAAGTCACCAAAGAAAACCTAACCAGCGGATCCAGTGGTACAGCCAACTTCCGTCAACTAGGAGAAGTACGTAATCGAGGCATTGAATTTGAAGCCGTTGCTAATCTAAATAGAGCCTTCACAGTCGTTGGCACGTTGAGCTATGTTGACTCAGAAATTATCGAAGATAAAAACAATAGCGCAAATGTCGGAAATACACCGGCTCAAATCGCCAGTAAGCTGGCTTCTGTCTGGGGTAACTACAGCTTTATTGATGGCATACTAGACGGAGTGAAAGTCGGCGCTGGTGTACGTTATATCGGTGAAACCTACGCTGATGATACCGAAACCAATACAGTGCCGTCTTATGCCCTTGTCGATGCCATGGCGAGCTACCAAGTCGACAATTATAAATTCCAATTAGTCGCCAAAAACCTATTCGATAAGGAGTATATAGCGACTTGCTATGGTTTCTGTTACTACGGAGACAGCCGTAACATTATGGCGAGTGTCTCTTATGACTGGTAATCCAACCAGCCTAGACCACACACTGCCCGTTGGGCAGTGTGTTTCTCTTAAAGAAAACACTTACCATGTCACGCTTTCATCTGGCAGTCTGAGTGTTCAAAAAGAGCCTAATGGCCAAGGCATTTTAAACATATGCGACCTTAAAGGCGACGAGCTACTAAGGGGTTTAGCACTACTGTTCGAAAGCAGCCCTCAACTTCGGAGCATTGCGCTAAACGATTTGTTTGATGAAAGTCTTAATGACATTGTTTATGCGAACGAAGACGGTCGAAAAATTGTATGGCGTGAAACATTGATGCAATACCCTCAGTTTTGGCTCACTCACACTCGCCCATTACTTCCACACAAAGCTGTGCTTAGCAAGTCAGGCTATCATCCAATGCGCCCTCAGCCGCAAAGCGGCGAGCTATATCGACGCCATATTCCAGCACTTAGGCAAGAGATTAGCTTAGTAGGGCTAGATATTGAGCAGCATGCCGACCTCTTCAGCAAATGGCAGAACAGCGATCGTGTTGCCGCTTTTTGGGATCAAAAAGGCAGCCTAGAAGAGCATACGGCCTATTTAAAAGAACAACTAGCTGATAACAAAAATCAGCTGCTCATTGTCTGTCTTGATGATGAGCCTTTTGCCTACATTGAAGCTTATTGGGCAAAAGAAGATAGGATCGCGCCTTACTATTCTGTCGGTGATTATGATCGCGGTATTCATATGCTGGTGGGAGAAGAACACCACAGAGGCGCTCACAAAGTGGCCGCGTGGTTGCCATCGGTGTGTCACTACTTGTATTTAGCAGACCCAAGAACCGACAAGGTCGTCAGTGAGCCAAGAGCCGATAACCAAAAAATGATCGACTACTTACAAAAGCATGGGTTTGCCAAACTGAAAGAATTCGATTTTCCACACAAAAGATCCGCTTTAATGAGCCAACTCCGAGAAAGCTTTTTTACAGACTGCTTCTAAATATTTCAGCACACACAACTAACGTTCCACTCAAAACAATGAGGTGTATATGACAAACAAAATCAGGGAATATGATGTGCTTGGCATAGGTTTAGGGCCTGCTAACTTATCCATCGCCATCGCTTTAGAAGAGCAAGCTCAAACGCATTCGTTAAGCTACTGTTTTTTAGAACAAAAACCACAATTTGAGTGGCATGGAGGTATGTTGCTTGATGGAACTCGTATGCAAATATCCTGTTTGAAAGATTTAGTAACGCTACGAAACCCCATGAGCCAGTACACTTTTGTTAATTATCTCCACGCACACAATCGCCTAAACACTTTTATTAATTTAGGCAGCCAACATCCGTCACGCATTGAGTTCAATGATTATCTTACTTGGGTGGCTAAGCAATTTGACTCCGTCATTCATTATAACCAACGAGTCATTGATATTCAGCCGATAGAAGAAGATGGCGAAGTAACTAAAGTAAAAGTCACGTCGTCAAATGCCAACGGTGATAAGACGGTTCGTATTGCTAAAAGCCTTATATTAGGAATGGGCGGTATGCCTAAGCTACCCAAGCAATTCGAAGGTTTAACTAACACAAACGTTTTACATTCTTCACAATATAAACAATGGAAAGAATCCACGAACAACCTACCCGTGAAACCTAAAATTGCGGTTATTGGTGCAGGGCAAAGCGCGGCGGAAATTTTCGTTGATATGTGTAACCGCTACGAAGAAGGCGAAGTACACATGATAAATCGTCGCTTTGCTCTTCATCCCGCCGATGACAGCCCCTTTGTTAATGAAATCTTTGATCCTGAATTTACAGATCACGTTTACTCTCGCGAACAACCCGAACGCCAAGAGATACTTAACCACTTCAGCGCAACAAACTATTCAGTCGTTGATATGGAAGAACTAAATGCTATCTACGGAAGACTATATCTGCAACAAGTGACTAGAAAAGGTCGTCATAAGTACCTTCGTTGTCATGAGATTCAAGAAGCTGGTGAGAAAGGCCAACAAGTCTCACTGCGCTTTAACGATCGGATAAATAACCAACAGAGCTGGCAAGATTATGATGCGGTCATCCTAGCTACTGGCTACCGCTATGATGAATTCAATCAAATGCTCAATAATATGAGACCTCTGATGTCAGAATCCTCTGTCGAACGCCGTTATCGCTTGCCGATGAAAAATAAATGCCATGTTAACATTTTCCTTCAGGGCTGCTGTGAATCCTCTCATGGTTTGAGCGATACACTTTTGTCCGTATTAGCAGTGCGTTCAAAAGAGATAGTGGATGCTCTACTGGAGCATAAGGCACTACTCAGTACAGAGAAAATGAGTGCTTAAACCGCTTCTTTAGTGGTAAAAAGTATAGTGGTAGAAAACGTAATGAAAAGCACAAAAAAACACCCTAATGAGAGTCATCAGGGTGTTTTTTCTTTAGTGACATACTCGATACTAGAGGGCTGACCAGTACGCCAACCATCAAATACCAAATCAGACACATCTAGAGACTGAAACCATGCCACTCTCATCACGCCCAAGGCTGTAGGCCACTTTCTTGGCTCCATTCAAAGGTATAATCAACAAAAGATTTTCGCTTTGCGGCAGACGTTCGTTTTGGCGTACCCAGTGAAATGACACCCAATATCTGGTCTTCTTCACCCATTTTTAACATTTGGCGTAGTGCGCCTTCTGTGTCTTGAGTGTGCCAAATCCCCCCAAAACCCATCGCTTGGGCGGCCAGCAATATATGCTCACAGGCGGCCCCGCCCGCTAGCTGTTGATCTAATATAGACACTTTATGATCTGTGTTTAGTGCGGTGTACACACAGATCATCATAGGTGTATTAATGATTTCTTGAATAAATCGATTGAAGTAGGTTTCATCTTCAACTTGCCCTTCATACATAGCACGCAGGACACCGTCTAAATCTTTCATCCCTTGCCCCTGAATCACCACAAAGCGCCAAGGCTTTAAGTTTCCATGGTCTGGTACTGACATCGCGGCTTGTAAGATATTTTCTAATTCAGTGCGATTCGGTGCGGGCTGAATCAAACTCCCCCTAGGATAAGAGCGACGCGTCATCAACAACTCAATTGCCTCCATATGATCCTTCCTTAATAAGTCTCGCTTTGGCTTTTATTATACCCTTCGTAAAATGAAAATACGTCTGTCAGTCACAGCAGATTAATTTCACTAAAAAATAAACAGCAATAGATAAAACAAAAAACGCCCATTTCACAAAGGGGCGTTTTTTGTTATGCGAAAGCGTATAACGTTATTTTTTCTTCGGCTGGCGGCCATGATAAATGGCGAAGCCTTTGTCTCGATACAAACGAGTATGAGACCCCAGTGCCGCGTCTAGAATTGGCGGATAACGTAAGAAGTCGTTGGCGACCACAAACAGCTCACCGTTCAACGTCAGGTGTTGTTTCACCGTCATGAAAAAGTTTTCAGCAATGCTGTAATCCGTATTCACGCCGCTGTGGAAAGGCGGATTGGTGACAACGTAGTTAAAGCGACCTTTTACCTGATCTAAACCATTAGAAGCGACCAAAGTCACCGCGTCACTAATTTGGTTCGCAGCGAAGGTTAACTCTGTTGCTTTCAGAGCTAACACGCTGTCATCCAAGGCGGTAATTTTTGCGCCTGTTTTATTGTGTAGCCACAAGGCAATAATGCCGTCGCCACAACCAAAGTCGAGTATGCGAGCGCTGCCAATATCACTCATAAAGCGATGCTGATTCAGTTGATTTAATAAAATCTCCGTGCCTTTATCGAGTTTCCCATGACCAAACACACCAGGGAGACTGCACAACGTCAATGTTTGCCCTGCGACTTCTTGTTTCCAGGTCACGATCCAATCTTCAAATACAAATGGCTTGGCTGGACGACGCTTGTAACCTGCATACAACAAACAATGCTTAGCGCCATCCTTCTTACCAACTTCATCCAATCCTGCTTCCAGTCGCTTCATAGAGGATTTGACGCCGCTTTTGTTATCGCCCACCAGCCAGATTTGGCCGCCATCTTTTAAAAGAGGCAGAACCGACGCTAATAAATAATCCAGTAGCTCTTTGGCTTTGGGTTGATAAATAACCACCAAATCAAACTCACGACCATTCTCTGGCACCCATTGCTCGGATAAAAACAGTTTTTCATCCGCAAAGCCAACGCGCAATAAAGCGTCATACGACGTTTTAGATTGGCACCAAGCATACACATCCGCTTGTCGACTTACCTCCAGTGGATAAGTGTCTTCTGGGTTTGCGAATAAAATTTTACCCGACAATTCCGTATTGTTGCGTACCAATAGTTGGCTCGTTAAATTAAGATTCATAAGTAACAGATAGCTCTTTAATAGAAAGGGTGGTTACCGGCGCCAATAAAATATTCAAACGCTCAGTAGACAGTTCTGGTTGCACTCTTGGGTAACGCGGTGTTTTTCGGTCATTCAGTAAAGGCGACGACCATCCTTTGGTTAGGGTTAAAAAATCTTGTGCGAACTCATCACCGTGCTCTAAACATCCAGACAAGATCACATCCAAGTAACTGAGTGCAATAGGGCAATCATGATCAGGCTGTGTGACTTCGTCCGTATGATAAACCCAATACGTGCCTTCAGGCAGAGCATCCTGCTGATAAGGTGTGAGTTGCTCCGACTTAATCATGGATCGTCGATAACCCCGCTCCCGTTCATCAAACAAAGGGAACTGATCGTGAGGGACTTCCACCAACACCCCATTACAGGCTTTCTCAGGGGCAAGGACGACCGCGACGGAGCTCATGCCGTACTCAACCGACATCACAGACCAATGGCGTTCGAAACCATGCAGTTTAACCGGCCACACTCTACCGGTTTCGCCCGTTTTAGCACGGCTTTCGCCATTCATTAGGCTGCCATAGCCCAAAATAAAGTGTCGATCTACTGCGCTCATAACGGCCTCCCAACAAAATTAATCAAATCAACCCCCAGATAACCTGCATGATAACGTGTGGCTTTAGACAGTACTAGCTTATGTCTGCATTGATCGATGACGGAAGAAAGAGAAAGAGGCTCAGTGAAACAAAAAAAGCCCTGAAAATCAGAGCTTTTAGCTAGTTATTTGACGTAACGAGAACGACGCCTATTTACTATGCCGTGGCTTGTTTCGACTTCCCCTTCAATAAAAATACTAATGGCAGTGCTGCGACAGTCACCCACATCATCAGACGAAAATCTTGTAAATACGCCAACGTAGCCGCTTGCCCAGTGACAACTTGGTTCAGTGCTGCAAGCCCCGCTGCCGTTGTTGTATTATACGCGCCCTGCTCTTGTGCTATCTGTAAGCCAAGATTAAAAGGATTAATGTAATCCGCAAAGGCAGCGTGATTGATCTGCGTTCGTTGCGCCAAATACGTCGTCACGACTGAAATGCCGATGCTGCTGCCAATGTTTCTTAATAAGCTAAACATAGACGTGCCTTCATTACGGTATTTAGGATCCAAGGTGGCAAAACTAATGGTGGATAACGGCACAAAGATAAACCCTAAACCCGTTCCCTGAACCAACCCCGTGCGGATAATGTCCCACGCTGTCACTTCGGTGGTAAACAAGGTCATTTCCCACATCGAATAAGTAATCAATACCAAACCCAATGTAATAAATAAACGCGCGTCTATCCTATTTGCAAAGCGGCCAACGATGATCATCGCCGCCATGGTACCAAAGCCCCTCGGCGCGAGAATGGCACCAATATCAACCACAGGATACCCCATTAATGAACTCATAAAAGGCGGTAACAGCGCCATTGAGGACAACAAAATAATACCGACAATGAAAATGAACACCATGCCGACACTAAAATTTCTATCGCGAAACATTTTTGGATCGATAAACGGATGGCTGTGGGTAAAAATATGCGCCAAAAACATGGTTCCGCACACAATGGTCAGTAGACCTTCAATCGTCACCTCTAAGCTCGCAAACCAATTTTGCGACTCGCCACGATCCAGCATCATCTGTAAGCTACCGATAGCAACACCAAGTAAAACGAAACCATACAAATCAAAGCTGCGTTTTTTATCCAGCTTGGATTCGTCTAAAAAACCCGCCAAGCCAAACCAGGCAAGAATGCCAAAAGGCACATTGATATAAAATACCCAGCGCCAGCTGTAATATTCCGTCAGCAAGCCACCTAAATACGGCCCTAAAATTGGCCCAACCATGACGCCAACACCCCACATAGCCATCGCAGAGCCATGCTTTTCTTTCGGGTAAGTGTCCAATAATACCGACTGGGACAAGGGCACCAAGCTCGCGCCGAAGACACCTTGAAGTAAACGAAACAGCACAATCTGATCTAACGATTGTGCCGCACCACATAAAATAGACGAGACAGTAAAGCCCACAATTGACCACATAAACAAACGCTTACGGCCAATTTTTGCGGCTAATACACCGGTGAGAGGCATACAAATCGCCGCCGCGACAATGTAAGACGTTAACACCCAAGAAATTTGATCTTGCGTTGTTCCCATCGCCCCTTTCATATGTGGCAAGGCGACGTTGGCAATCGTGGTGTCTAACGCTTGCATGATGGTTGCCAGCATCACGGATATGGTAATCATGATGCGAGTCATCGCGACGTTAGTTTCTTTCGTCTGCAGGCCTTGTGTTGTAGCCATAACTATCGCCTCACAACGCTAGACCGAATAAACGGCGCTGATGCTCTGTATCTATGGTTACATTTGAACTAAAGCCAGTACGCAAAATCGGTGTATTTTGGTCCGTATCGACAAGAATTTTGACAGAAAGACGTTGCGCGATTTTTACCCAATTACCGGTGGCGTTTTCAGCGGGAATCACAGAAAACTCAGACCCCGTAGCAGGACTGATGCTTTCTACTTTGCCATGTAAGGTGACGCCAGGATAAGCGTCAACGTCGATCTCGACCTCTTGACCTGGTTGCACATAGGTCAAATCTTTTTCCGTGAAATTGGCTTCAATCCATTGTTTTTCGTCTGATACCAATACCATAGCGGTTGCGCCGGCACTGATGTATTCGCCACTATTAGGAACTTTTGCCACCACACCCGACGCAGGTGCTGTCACGTCGACATGGCCAAGATCAATACGCGCTTGATCAAGCGCCGCCTGCGCGGCTTGATAACTAGGATGCGTTTCCAATGCGGCACTTGGATCGCCGCCCAACGCCTCTTTCAGACGAAACAAATCCTTTTTTAATGCCACAACATTCAGTTCACTCACTTCAGCGGCTTGTTTGGCTTGGTCAAATTGCGTGTCGGAAATGAATTTCTGCTTTAATAAATTCGCTTGGCGTTTTTCTTCACGCTGATTAAAGGCAAACTGATTTTCCGCGAGTGTGATCTCCGCTTTTTTCTCTTCATAAGCGGCTTTCTGTTCCAAAATATTCAATCTAACTTGCTGTAATTGTGCTTGTGCTTTCGCTTCCGCCACTTTAAATGGGGTCGCATCAATGCGAAATAACAACTGACCTTTTGCGACTTTCTCGTTTTCTCTCACCGCAATAGACTGGATCGCCCCAGACACTTCGGCATTAATTGCCGTGATATCAGACTGGATATAGGCATTGTCGGTTTCAACATAACGACCGCCTTTCATATAAACAAAAACAGATGCTAATACGACGATCACAGGCAATGCGATTAAAAAAATACGGCGAGTGGTACGCTTTTCCACTTGCTTTGGTCTAGATGAAATCGTTTCTTGTTCACTCATTTCCGGTCTTTCCCCAAGTCAATTCTATAATGACGAATCCGCTGATAAATTTGTATGCATGACAGCAAGCGCATCTCGAAGGACAGCCACTTGCTCTTCAGATAAACCTTGCAGTGCTTTTTCATGAACACGCGTCACTTCAATATCAATCTTTTCCAGTAAAGGTGTCGATTTCTCCATGAGATACAATCCATAGGCACGACGATCTTTTGGATCAGGACGGCGCTCAATCAGACGATCTTCCGCTAATTGATCTATCAATCGAGCTAATGTGATGGGTTGAATATCAAGCATTTCCGCCAATTGCACCTGTTTTACCCCTTCATAGCGAGACACGTACACCAACGCCCGAGCTTGCATTGGGGTCATACATAAATCACTTTTTGAGTACTCCCTGCGCATCAGACGGATGATGTCTGTTAGAAGAAAGCCAATATTATTTGTCTGCATGTAAGCCACTCATTTTTTATATACTACAATTATTATATACATTGCTTACTATATTCAACATGACCGAATAAATATGCCTAATACTTCCTAAATTTCCATAAAATAGCCGACTAAAAATCCTTAAATCACATGATTGAAACACTGGTTTTGCCCTATTAAGCACGGTATTGTTAATCCCTTTTAAAAATAAGGAGAGTCGCGTGAAAGCACCAATACTGTTAATTACAGGTGGCGGAAGAGGCATCGGCGCGGCAACAGCTAAGCTTGCTGCTCAACAAGGTTATCGAGTCATTATTAACTATCAAAAAGACGCGACTTCCGCTGAAAACCTCGTCGCAGATATTGTCTCGTCAGGTGGCCTAGCTCATTGTTTACAAGCTGACATAAGCGACACTGATCAAGTCTCTCATATGTTTGCCACGATTAGACGTCAGTGGGGGCCAATCATGGCGTTGGTTAATAATGCTGGGGTCTTAGATCAACAGGCACGGTTTGTGGACACCACACCAGAACGTTGGCAACGTATCTTTCAAACCAATGTTTTTGGCACCATGCATTGCTGCCAAGAAGCCTTTCAAGACATGGCGAAAAGTCGTGGCGGCAATGGCGGCGCCATCGTTAATGTTTCTTCCCTAGCCTCCGTCTATGGTTCACCCAATGAGTACGTAGACTATGCGGCAAGCAAAGGCGCCGTAGACTCTTTTTCTAAAGGATTCGCACTAGAGGTGGCAAGTGAGGGTATTCGGGTTAATGTGGTTCGCCCCGGTTTGATCTATACCGATATGCATGCCGATGGCGGCGAAGCTGGACGCGTTGACCGCATTGGCCCCAACTTGCCGTTACAACGAGGCGGACGGCCAGAAGAAGTCGCGGAAGCGATTATTTGGCTACTCAGTGATAAATCCAGCTACTCAACAGGCGGCTTTATTGATGTAGGCGGTGGTCGCTAAGCCCATTATTTAGCGACGACACATTGAAAGGAGCTCGCTTTAAGAAAGTCACCTTTGTTGTACTTAGCATACGCAGGATATGGACAAAGAGGACGCGTCATACCCGCCATACGAGCCGTGATTTCTGGATTTTTCGCTCGCGTGGCTGCCACAATTTCTTGAGGCGCTTGTTTCCTTTCAACCCAAGCAATCAAAGGTTGCAACATATCAAATTGATCAGCCGATGGCCCACCTTCTCCATGAGGCATACCAGGCACACGGTAAAAACGCACAAACTCGGATGCTCGCCCTGCTAAACCAAAATCGAGAAAATCATACCACCGCATCGTGTCTTTTACAGAAAAAACCGGGTCACTGTTGCCATGGAAAATCATCATTTTCCCGCCATTTTGATGAAAGGCTGTCAGCTTTGGCTTAGCTGCGTCAGGTGGCGTCATCATCGCCATGGCGGATTCTTTAAATTGATTATTCGTGGCGTAGATTTTGGGCGCATCTTTATCAAAATCAAACTTGAGCAAATAATTCTCTAATGAATAAATATCCCCCGCGACATCCGTATAAGGCGTTGTAAAAATATGGGCTAAGGCGGACGCGCCCATTACCACACTAATTGGCTTATGGCTCCAATCTGCAATCGTGCTTTCAACTTTCCACATGCGCCAGTTATTAGACCGAATGCCTGTGTCATACACCCAATCCGCGTATAAAGCCTGATCCTTCGAGTTATGAGGTCCTGCGTGCATCTTCATTAACGCCGCGACTTTAAGCATAGGTAAGCAGTGCTTATCAAAATCGCTTTTACACACCAGCGCTTTGGGATCAAACGCGTTTTGACAGGCGTCTGTTGCAAACACCATGTCGTCATTAATCCCGTCTAACCCATCACACTGATCTAAGATTTTTTTTGCAAACACCACCAAGTCGCGTCGCGTCAAGGCTCGGCTAATGTTTTCGTTAACTTGATGTAACGCCTGAGTGTCCCAAGCTTGTTGCAAAGCGGCTTTTGGTAAATTAAAACCAGGATAACCAACCAACAAGCCATCAAACATAGTAGGAAAGCGAGTTGCCGCCACCATCGCCATACGTCCGCCATTAGATTGGCCAAGGCCATAAGCATATTTAATGGGTGATTCGTAATAGCTTTCAACCAAAGCACGAGCGACAGGATTGAGCTTTTGTACCGCATCATAACCATAATCACGACGTGCTTCTGGATCATGCCCAAACGCTGCCACACCAGCAAGACCCGCTTCAGGATAAGCCCTCGCATCGTGACCGCCATTGCTTGAAACCACCGCAAAACCCTGATTAATGGCGTATTGAGACACAGTCAGCCCTGTCATTTTACCCAATGCTGGCTTCACTTCCCCATCTACACCACCGTTGAACTGATATGCAAAACGGCCCTGCCAATAATTGGGTAATCGCAACTCAAACTGGATTGCATACAGTTTGCTATTGACGCCCATGCGTTGAGCCATCACACCGGAAACAAGACAATATGGACTTCGAACGTCTTTATCACGCCCTACCATCATGGTTTTAATATCGACATTTTGAGGTGCCTTTGTCACTAGCGCCTGACAACGAAGGATGTCAGCATAAGCGTTACTGCTAACCAAACCAAGGAAAGGCAAAATCAGTGATAACAGGGCTAAAAGCATTTTCATTACATCGTCCTTTCTGATTTCTAAGCGCCACATGAAAGAAGCATTTTCCCACCCTATTGTAATGAGAAAACAAACAGGCTCCTTGTCGGAATAATAGACAACAGGCAGTATGCAAAATAACGAATATTAATAGAAATAGAAAGTGATAGAAGTACACAGAAAGGAAATATAAAACGGGCTAAACAGCCCGTTTTATAAAGCTTGAATTAATGAGCAGCAAACACCAATAAATTTGGCGACACTTCATTAAAATCCAATGCCATGGTCACACTAAGCGCCGTGACCGTAATAATGGAAAAGAAGAACACTTGTCGTGCCCACTTATTCACATCAATACCTAAACGGTAACCTCGCAACGCCATGGCTAACCACCACAGACTCGTCGCGAGAGCAACAACCATAAAGCCAATTCCAACATAGCCAGTCAGTGGTAAAAGTGCTGCAACCACTGCAAAAGCAGCAATGTGGAGGACTATATGGCGCTTGGCTTTTGCAATACCTTGTGACACAGGCAAAACAGGAATACCTGCCGCTTCGTAATCTTTATAGCGAAAAATAGCAATCGCATAAGAATGTGGCATCTGCCAAATACAAAACATCGTCAGAAGAATAGCAGCACCAGCGTCAAACTGACCTGCAGCGGCACAATATCCCACCACTGGAGGAACCGCACCCGATAAACTACCAACAAAGGTTCCATAAACGGAATTGCGCTTGAAATACATGGTATACAAGCCAACGTAGACAACATAACCAAAGGCGGCAAAAGCAACCGCTACCCAGTTAGTAAAATACGCCAATAAAGCAAAGCCAATAACACCTAACACAACACCATGAAAAAACGCCGCTTTACCGGACATTTCACCATTGACCGTAACGCGGTTACGTGTACGTTGCATTTTTGCATCAATATCTCTATCGACATAGTTGTTAATGGCACAGCCAGAAGCAACCACTAACGACAAGCCAATAACCGTCGCTAGCATAAGAATCCAATCAATCTCGCCACGGGAGGCTAGAAAGAAGCCCCCCGCAACAGAGATGAGGTTGCCCATAATGATGCCAGGCTTAGTCACCTGAAGATAACGCTTAAACATCTTTATAGGCTCCCACCGGACAGGTATCACATAACATGAAAAAAGTCCGCATAATCATCAAATTACTCTGCTTACATCATCATCGCGTTGGAAGCGTAGATAATCCATACGGACAATCCCACCACCATAACAATGATAACAGCAGAAAAAATAAATGAATAAGTATCCAACTTACCTTGTTGAGAAAAGTTCAAATGAAGGAAGTACTTCAAATGTACAAAAATCTGAACAATGGCCAACACAACGATTGTTATGTAAGTTGGTCCTTTATCAAACGCTTCCGTCATAACCATCCAAAATGGGATAGCGGTCAGAATAACCGACCAAATAAAGCCCACTACGTATGATTTAACGCTACCGTGTGAATGCGCTTCAGAAGAATGATCGCTCATTAGATCGCCCCCATCAGATAAACAACGGTGAAAACACAGATCCAGATAATATCCAAAAAGTGCCAGAACAAGCTTAGGCAAGCCAAACGAGTCAACGCTCGGCCTGTTAATCCTGTCATCACAATTTCAACAAACAAAATTATCATCCAAATTAAGCCAGCGGTAACATGCAAACCATGCAAGCCAACTAAGCTGAAAAAGGCAGATAAAAAGGCGCTGGCCTGAGGACCATTACCGTTGTGGATTAAATGGTTAAACTCATACAATTCTAGCGCGATGAATATCCCACCAAAAATGAAAGTCGCCACCAACCACATCAATGTACCGGCACGATTCTTTCTATGAGCACAGATCATGGCGAAACCGAACGTGATACTTGAAATAAGTAGCGCGGCGGTACCAGCAAGAATCAACTCAAGCTCAAAAATCTCTTTTCCGGACACGCCACCGGCTGTGTTCATAAAGAGCACAGCGTAGGTAGCGAAGACTGATGCAAAAAGCAAACAGTCTGTCATCAGGTACAACCAGAACCCAAATACGGTGTTGCCACCAGTATCGTGGTGCTCGTCATGAGCGGCGTCGTGAGCGCCGTGTGTATTCATATGTGTTGTGCTCATGATTACCCCTTAGCCACGTTATCTAAATGTGCATTCTCAATGCGAGCCACTTCATCTGGCTGAACATAGTAATCCACATCTTTGGTATAAGCGCGCACCACAAAAGTGACAATCGAGCCAACCAAACCAACAATAGCTAACCACCAAATATGCCAAATCATAGCGAAACCAAAGGCTGTGATAAGACCACCAATAACAATACCTGCCATGGTGTTTCTCGGCATATGAATTGGCGCATAGCTCTCTTTACGAACGTACGCTGTGCCTTTTTCTTTCATATCAGTAAACGCATCGATATCAGAAACAACAGGAAGCTCGGCAAAGTTATAGAACTGTGGTGGAGACGACGTCGCCCACTCAAGCGTATGGCCGTTCCATGGATCACCTGTTGTATCCAAGTTCTGCTTACGATCGCGGAAGCTAACGTACAATTGTAGGAATTGACAGATGATACCCGCAAGGATAACAAATGCACCAACCACAGCTATGTACAGCCAGATATTCCAGTCTGGGTTATCCGTATGGTTAAGACGACGAGTCATACCCAAGAAGCCCAATACGTAAAGAGGCATAAAGGCTAAGAAGAAGCCGACTAACCAGCACCAGAAAGCCGCTTTACCCAACTTCACGTTAAGGTGGAAGCCCATCACTTTCGGGAACCAGAAAGCAAAACCAGCTAGATAACCAAATACCGCACCACCGATGATGGTGTTATGGAAATGGGCAATCAAGAATAAACTGTTATGCAATACATAGTCCGCACCAGGTACGGCAAGTAGTACACCTGTCATACCACCGATAGTGAAGGTCACCATAAAACCAAGTGTCCATAGAACCGGCACAGTCACACGAAGACGACCGCGGTACATAGTGAACAACCAGTTAAACAATTTCACACCCGTTGGGACTGCGATAATCATCGTCATGATACCGAAGAAGGCATTGACGTTCGCGCTGGAGCCCATGGTAAAGAAGTGATGCAACCACACGATGAAACCAAGAATGGAAATCGACGCAGTGGCCCACACCATAGACTTGTAGCCGAACAAACGCTTACCAGTAAAGGTAGACACGATCTCAGAGAAGATACCAAATGCTGGAAGTACAAGGATGTACACCTCAGGGTGACCCCATGCCCAGAACAAGTTGATATACATCATTGAGTTACCGCCGCCATCATTCGTAAAGAAGTGGAAGTCTAGGTAACGGTCAAGCGTTAACATAGCCAGTACAGCCGTCAAAATTGGGAATGATGCAGCGATCAAAATGTTGGCCCAAGTACAGGTCCAAGTAAAGATCGGCATATCCATCAATTTCATGCCAGGAGCACGCATTTTAAATACAGTTACCAAGAAGTTAACTGCGGTTAAAGTGGTACCGATACCCGATATCTGCAATGCCCATATGTAATAGTCGACCCCAACGCCTGGACTGTATTCCAAACCAGACAATGGTGGATACGCTACCCAACCGGTCATGGCAAATTCACCAAGGCCTAGGGAAATGTTGACTAATACCGCACCAGAAACAGCAAGCCAGAAGCTTAAGTTGTTCAAGAACGGGAAGGCAACGTCACGAGCACCAATCTGTAAAGGCACCACGATATTCATCAAACCGATCATAAATGGCATAGCCATGAAGATGATCATGATCACACCGTGAGCGGTAAAGATTTGGTCGTAGTGACTTGGAGGCAAATAGCCAGGATCACCGTTCGTGGCGAGCGCAAGTTGCAAACGCATCATGATGGCATCAGCGAAGCCACGAATAAGCATTACGAATGCCAATACGATGTACATTACACCCAGACGTTTATGGTCAACAGACGTTAACCAGTCATTCCAGAGTACACCAAGTAAGTTGTTTTTTATCACTAGGAAGGCAACAACAAACGCCGCAACCGCTACCACGCACAAAGTCGTGATAACAATCGGGTCGTATGGAAGCGCATCCCAGGATAGTTTGCCTAAGAGTGCAGACATTATTTTTCAGCCTCCGTATGCATATCATGCGATGAGTGTTGAGACTCCTCATGATTCATGCCACTGTGGTTCATGTCACCATGACTCATTTCACCATGGCCTGAATTGCCATGAATCATTTTAGAATCAAAAACAGTCCCCTCTAACAACTCAACCTTGCCGTGATCTTTCATAAACTTCATAACATTGTCCATGAAAATGCTTGATTTAATAGAGTTGTAATATTGAACTGGCGTAGGTTCAACGTGATGAGCATCTAGATCAAATTCAGCAAGCGCTTCATAGGAAGCCTGATCCAGTACGCCATTGTTAATGGCACCTTCTATGGATTGTGCTTTCACGCCTTCAACCCAAGCGTCAAAATCTGCTTCAGTTTCTGTCGCAATGGCTTTGAACTTCATACCAGTGAAACCAGCACCACTGTAGTTTGCCGAAATACCATCAAATGTACCTGGCTCATTCGCAATCAAGTGTAGCTTAGTCACCATACCTGCCATTGAGTAAATTTGACTACCCAATTGAGGAATGAAGAACGAGTTCATTGTGCCTTCAGAAGAAATATTGAAAGCAACAGGAACGTTTGCTGGGAATCTCAGCTCGTTCACAGACGCAATACCAAGGTCTGGATAGACGAACAACCACTTCCAGTTCATCGAAATGACCTGAACGTTGATGTGCTCTTTCTCATGTTCTAAAGGCTTATAAGGGTCTAAAGCATGAGTCGATTTCCAAGTAATTACAGCCAAAATAATGACAATAATAATTGGCACAGACCAAACGATAGTTTCAATTTTTGTGGAGTGAGACCACTTAGGTTCGTAGATTTCGTCACGACCTTCACGGTATTTCCAAGCGAAATACAGTGTCATGAAAATGACAGGAATCACAACAAGCAGCATCAGCAAAGTCGCAACAATAATTAGTTGCTTCTCTTCAATACCAACTTGCCCTTTAGGATCGAGCACACCACCCTGACAACCGGCGAGCAAGCCCACCATTAGCGCCAAAGCGACTTTATTTAGGATACGAGTTAACAAGAGAATCATCCTCTAACCCTTATGTTCACAAAACTGCTACCTAAGATCAGGTAACAGAACGAAAATCCGGCAAAGCCGGGTATTTCAGTAAGATCACCTCACTGTAAAAACAGTGTAAGAACCATTACTGTGTCAACAATATTAACGCAGTAATAATCCTTCTGGATCACCTAAATCTGAAAAAGGGAGCTCTACATCTCATCGCACATCGTGCCTCGGCACGATTTAGGCGTTCTTTCGGAACGTCAGTACGAAGTAAAGAGAAGGCCATTTTTTGGCGAGCAAGGTTGTTATTGGTCGTAATGGACCAATAACTAACCAATAACAAGGAGATAAACACGATGCTAAAGAGTGGCATCGTATTAAAAATAGGGTCGGTCGTGATAGCCATGTGGCCATCAGTCAAAGAGGAGATAGTAACCAGCAGTAATAATAACGCAAGGCAATGGACGGCAAAAACGGGGCGCAAAAAATTCGCCAAAACGCTGGATACCGAATTCACATAATGATGCAGAATGTCTTGAAATTTTTTCAATTTGTCCATCCGATTCATAAAAACAAAAGTGAAAATGCCGTTTTTACCCGCTTCATACGAATTTAAGAGTGCGAAATATAGCAAAATTTATACGACCATACAAAGTGTAGTTTAGCCTTTGTTCATCTTTGCTTCACGGCCTTTTTATAAAAATTCACATTCTTGTCTTGAGCCAACGAATCCCATTTCTTTCTAAGGCACCAAGATTAACATTCTTCCCATACAATTTCCTTACAAAATGTAAGTCTTATTTTGTCCTCATTTCAGCTTCCATCCAAGATTGCATCCTTATTATCATATACGCCATGTCGTCTTCTTTTGGACCACTAAAGCCCAATAAAAAACCCTGTTTTTGGTTGTTTTTATCACCGTAGTGCCGCGATAAAGAGGACAGCACAATACCTTCATAAGATAAATCTTGTGCCATACGCTGTTCCAACGTCGCTTCGCCCCTTATTGAGGACGCAAGATTTGCCTTTATGTGTATTAATATGTGCATGCCTCCCCGAGGCGCTTTCCAGTCAAACCAAGGCGTAAGATGCGCCTCCAAAAGACGCAATAATGCATCACGCTTAAAACGGTAATGTCGACGCATCCGGTTCACATGGCGATCAAAATGACCTTGTTGCATAAAATCGGCGACCACAGGTTGAATAGGCAAAGACACCGAAGACCCCAACACATGCTGACTATGGTGCAACGTCGCAACGTGTTTCATGGGCGCCACAATAAAACCAAGCCGCAAACCACGAAACAGCACTTTAGAAAAGCTCCCCACAAAGAACACACGATCACCAACTTGATCATGAATATTCGCCGTCTGCATAAAAGGCACATTGCTTCGCCCCTGATAGACAAATTCATTATCGTAATCGTCCTCTATTAGCCACCAGCTTGGTGAATCATTCTGTAACACTTGTAACCATTGTTGTCGACGCGTCGCACTGAGGCTCATACCAAGCGGATATTGTCGATTTGGCGTCACAATGGCCACATTCGAAGCACATTCACTGTCAGGTAAACAAGGGCCATCTTCATCGACAAGCAGTGTGCCTCTGTTTGTGTGGGAAGGGACAGCCTCGCGAATGGGTGGATACGTCGGTTCTTCTACCCACCATTTGATTGACGAATGATGAGAGCCGTCGATCGACATCAGAGCATGCTGCAAAAGAAGAAACGAATCACGGCTCCCTGCGGTGACAACAATTTGCTCCGCCAAACAGTCAAGACCACGAACACGGTACAAATAATCGACTATTGCGGTTTTTAACTCGGGATAGCCAGTTGCATATCCTCCTTGCAATACCATTAAGTCAGGTCGAAGCCAGCTACGTCGCATGCTTGCGGCCCATTTCTTGGTAGGAAAAACAGACATATCAGCCCCTGCGTCAAATGCTCGTGTCGGCTGCGTTTTATTGTCCGATGATAGAGAAGCAGGGCGTTTCTCCATACGATGACCCACCATAGGCAAAGCCGCCACAAAAACGCCGCGTTTTTCTTCACTGGTTAAAATGCCTTCTGCAATTAACTGGTCGTAGGCCCGCGATGTGGTACTGCGGGAAACCCCTAAGGAAGCGGCTAAAAATCGTGAGGAGGGCAGCTTATCGCCAACCGATAATTCACCCGACACAATGCCCTGATGAATTTGATCCATTAATTGTTGGTAATAGGGCGCGCCGTCCTCTAAAGAGAAACGTAAACTCGTCATGGTGTGTTTCATATCTGGCCTGCTTTTTTATCTTCATTCTGGCTATTCTTATAGAAGCCAGTTTTCTCTACAGTCTGGTTATAGCCAAACCCCCATTGAGAAACAAGGAGAGAATGCATGAGCCAGTCACTAGAAGAAACCGCATTAAATCAAGTCAAACGCGGGCCAAACAGAGCAATCTACGACAAAGATATTGCACTCAATATTATTGATTCATCACTCATGTGCCATGTCGGACAAAGCAAAGATGGACAGGTATTTGTCACTCCCACTTGTCACTGGCGCGATGGTGACTATTTGTATTGGCACGGCCACTCGAAGGCTCGAAATGTCAAAGGGCCCATTGATGCACAGGAGAAAGTCTGTATCAATATCTCCCAGCTCGATGGTTTAGTGATGGCACGCTCCGCCTTCCACCATTCAGTAAACTATCGCTCGGTGACCTTATTTGGCGTGCCAGAGCGGGTCGAAGAGAAAGAAGAGAAAATCCGTCAATTTAAGATTTTCTTAGATAAAGTCAGCCCAGGCCGCTGGGAGGCGTTACGCCCAGTCAACGATCAAGAAATCAAAGCCACTGGCGTTGTGCGGATCAAAATCGACGAAGCGTCAGTCAAAATGCGTGCCGAACCGCCAGTCGATGATCCAGCCGATAACGATTGGCCAATATGGGCAGGCGTCATACCGGCCAACGTATCTTGGGGAGAGATGGAACAAGATCCAATACAAACCAAGCCTTACCCTGAACCAACACCACCCAATGCGTATTAACGCATCAAAAACATGCGAAGCATTATAGTACGGGGAGAGAATTGCTAAGTTTTAGCTCAAAAATGCTACAAACCCATCTTTTATGCACCATTAATGCACATTTATGCAGCTTTTATCTTGCGGTTTTCCATAAAATCGCTAATCTTGCACCCTTTTTTACGATTCTACGCGTTTCTTAGGGTGTCTTTTTACAAAAAAGCACTCCTAGCATTCAACCCACGAACAATAACACAATCGATATTATCGAATAACGGGAGTGCCCTACATGGCAGCAATCATAGACTTTTTAAACACGATTTTCTGGGGGTATATCCTCATCTATGGACTACTAGCCGTCGGCGTGTATTTCACCTTACGCCTTGGTTTCATTCAGGTCCGACGCTTTCCAGAATTCATCCGTACTGTTCTTAAAGCCCCACAATCTGATCGTGGCGGTATCTCTCCTTTCCAAGCCCTTTGTACTAGTCTCGCTTCTCGTGTTGGAACAGGCAACATGACAGGTGTGGCTGTCGCGTTATATTTAGGTGGCCCTGGGGCCATTTTTTGGATGTGGGTGGTGGCCATTATCGGTATGGCAACCGCCTACGCGGAAAGTACCTTGGCTCAGCTCTACAAAATGCGCGATCAAAATGGACAACTACGTGGTGGTCCAGCGTTTTATATCAGCAAAGGTTTAAAAGCCCCTTGGGCTGGCGCGATTTTTTCTCTGGCGCTTATCTTAGCCTTTGGTTTGGTCTTTAATGCCGTTCAAGCCAACTCAATTGCAGGTGCCATGGAAGGCGCATTTGGTATCGACACCAGCGTCACTGGCATCGTCATCATGCTATTAGCAGCCGTGGTTATCTTTGGCGGTATCAAGAAAATTGCGCGCTTTGCGGAAATTGTGGTGCCATTCATGGCGGTTTTATACCTGCTACTCGCCCTATATGTAATCTTTACCAATCTTTCTGATGTGCCAGCGGCATTCGCGTTAATCGTCAAAAGCGCCTTTGGTATTGAGCAAGCGGCAGGCGGTGTACTAGGTGCCATGCTTAACGGTGTAAAACGTGGCTTGTTTTCTAACGAAGCAGGTATGGGTTCTGCGCCCAATATCGCAGCGGTAGCCACACCAAACCCTCATCACCCTGCGTCTCAAGGCATGGTGCAATCCTTAGGTGTTTTTATTGATACATTGCTGATTTGTACGGCAACCGCCTTAATGATTCTGCTATCCGGCGCGTTGGGTAACGGTGAAACGGGCATCATGTTGACACAAACCGCCTTGACCACTCACATTGGTAGCGCAGGCCATTACTTTGTGGCAATCGCCATTTTCTTCTTCGCGTTTACTTCCATCATTGGTAACTACACCTATGCAGAAAATGCGCTGACGTACCTAAAGTGGGCAAACAAACCAGGGATTTTTATTTTACGTATCCTCGCTCTGGGTATGATCCCATGGGGCGCTTATGAAAGTGTGGCTATGGTATTTAACGCCGCCGACGCGGCAATGGGCCTCATGGCGACCATTAACCTAATCGCTATTATGATGCTCTCAGGATTGGTGGTAAAACTCACTAAAGACTATTTCACTCAGTTGAAAACAAAGACTCCCGTGTTTAACTCAGATGACTATCCAGAAATTCGTGACGATATTGATCTCAGTGTTTGGGATGAAAAACCCGGTAAATAAACAACGAATACGACTTTAGTAAGGTTAAAAAAAACAAAACCCGCTGTACAGCGGGTTTTTCATTTCTACTATTCAAGCACTACAAAGCATGATGTAAATGCACTACATTTTCGCGGCAATCTTATGTGCTAAACCATGCAAAAACGGCCCAGCAATAAAAGAAATAATGCCTGCTGCGGGCCATGCTAATACCCAAGCATGCATCCAAAAGGACACAAAATCAGGGTGTAATCCAATGTTCACGTAGGTAATCCACGCCGACATCATCAACGACAAGGTAAAGGACATAAGCACTGCAAAAATAATTCTGTGTTTCATTTTTCTCTCCTGATGAACTTATCGTCTTCTCTTAAACAAAGAGTGCTCCAGACGAAAAGTAAGTAAACGACTCAAACCTTAGATACATACTAGCAAGCATCTTTATTTGTAAATATACTGATTTTTTAAAATCAAATTTACGAAAATGCAAAATGCTTGATGATCTAAAGATTTTTATCACCGCGGCCAACAAAAATAGCCTGACCGCTGCGGCTCAGCATCTTGATATGACCATCGCTACCGTGTCGCGTCGTATCAGTGCGCTTGAACAAAAACTTGGCTGCGAGCTATTACATCGCTCAACAAAAGGCCTCACACTGACGCCAATAGGGGAAAGCTACTACCAAGAATGCGCCGAATTCATCGATGCATTGGATCAACGTATTTCCAATCTCGATCAAACCTTGAACAGCTTAAAAGGCGACTTAAAAATATTAGCACCAGTCAATTTAGGCAGTGGACCACTGGATGAATTTTGGCGAGACTTTGTGCAACAACACCCAGAGATTGAATTAAACATCGAACTGAGCAACACAGTGCAAGACATAAGAGACACGCGCGCCGACATCGCATTACGCTCTGGGCAACAACCCAGCTCGTCTCTTATTCAGAAGCGCATCGGTCATATCGAGCCCATTTTAGTTGCATCGCCCAAAGTATCCTTTTTGCTGCCTAGCTCGATAGACGCCTTACAGCAATCCCCAAGCATCGCCTCCAACATGTTTTCTGATTGGTTACTGATGAATCATCAAGGCGAATACTATCCAATGAATAAAGAACACCAACATATTAGTAACGACATGAACATTACGCTCAACCTTGCCAAAGCAGGCGCAGGCATAGCATTAATGCCCATGAGCATGGTGCACGGCGCGCTGGCGACAGGCGAACTTATTCGGGTTTTGCCTGAATGGCGCGGCCAAAATAGAGAAATATTTTTAGTCTGGCCCTATCGTCGAAGCCTATCTGCTAGAGCGAAACTATTACGCGACGAACTCACACAATACCTTCATCAACAAAGCTGGTTTCATCCAAGTTCTTAACCTCAAAAGCAAGAGTCTAAAAAGCAAAATTTGGTTACACTGACGCACGAATAACGACCGACGACTTATCAATAAGGATTAATATGGAAAACTTATTCTGGTGGCAATATGCCTTAATCGGTGCCATTTTTATATGGAGCGGCTTTGTTCGCAGTGGCCTAGGATTCGGCGGTGCAGTCCTTGCGTTACCTTTTCTATTATTAGTAAAAAACGACCCTCTGTTATTTTTGCCGATTATTTCCATTCACCTTTTGGTATTTTCCAGCTGGATTGCATGGCAAGGGGCGAAAACCACCAAGCAACAAGCTCAACTCGCCGCAGAGCGAGGCGAAGCACCGCAAGAAGCCCAGGGCAACATCGCGTGGGGTTATTTAAAGAAAGCGCTTGGCATCATGATAGTGCCGAAATTGATCGGCGTATTTGGCTTATTAACCTTACCGGGCAACATAGTCACTGGGGTGATTTTCGTCATCGTCGCGGTATTTGCCGTGTCTTATATTCTCAATAAACCCTTTTACACCAACAACAAATTCCTCGATACGGTTTTCCTCATGCTCGGCGGTTACGTCAGCGGCACCTCTTTAATAGGCGCACCGCTTATAGTCTCCGTCTTCGCCACCAAAGTCCCACGCCATCAACTGCGTGATACCTTGTTCGTGCTTTGGTTTATCTTAGTGATGATCAAAATGGCGTCCTTCCTCATCGCCGGCATTGACCTACAACTCATTCACCAGCTTTGGTTACTGCCTTGCGCCTTGATTGGACACGTCTTTGGGCAAAAGCTCCACAACCGCATTCAAAAAGCCGAAACACCCGTCTTCTTCCAATTTGTCGGCTGGGCGCTACTCATCGTCTGCGGGTTTGGCTTGTACTCGACCTTCATGCTTTGAGGTTTTTAATTCGTCTTTAACGCAACCACTCACGGTTAGCTCAGTCACTAGATCAACCCTCGCTTCGGCGCTAAAGCGAGAACGTCCGCTCGGTGTTGATCTAGTGACATTCGCTATCTAAATGGTCGCTTCTCGACGACTAGGTATACCTTGCCCACAATGCTTGATTCCTCTTCATTCATGCAAGTCGCTCACATCAAATAAGACATTATAAAGATCAACTATTGATGAGTATTTACTAAACATTCCTTTGTTAATTTCACGTATCATGGGTCGTTCTGCTTTATACCCATCATGATCTCCCTTTGTATGCCGAGCTATTTTTGCCTCCACTAAAGAAGGCAAGGGCTCATTGGCTCTTCCGCCAAAATACAAAAATGGCCCGAGATCTAATGTAGACTCATCAAAATACAGCCATATCACACAGCCTGCTGGTTTATTGGAGAGTTTAGTATGAACTTTTTGAGTAGAAGTTCGACCACCTAAATAGGAAGATTTAAGTTGTATATGCCTAACCACACCCTCTCTTTCTACTATTAAGTCGTAACCGGAATTATCCACTTCAGGCTTAGCAACCTCCAAAGAGCAATCTCCCATTTTCCATGAAATTTTTAGCAATTCACTAATAAATAAATGCTCAATCAACGTTTCTCGATAGGATGAATAAATAGAATGCTTGCTCATAAATTGAAATCCGTCATATTTTCAAGGCTATTTATGCTTAATAACCATTCAATATAAACTATTTTTTGCCACCAACCATGATATTCCAACAAAGACCAACACCGATTGGATGTTCTCGCTTTAGCGCTTCTTTTTAACCCGAAAAGAGGCGTTGGTCTTTGTTGCGGGTTTACCGATGAAGATCTTTTTGATAAGCGCGGCTGAGCGGCTAACTAGGCGGGTGATGACTCAGACAATTGATCAACCAGATAAACGATGGATTGATACTCGATGCCGCTGTGTTCGGTTAAGCCAATCTCGCAGGTTCGGCTGTTGGAGTAACCCGCTTCGCAGCCTTCTACGGCTTTGGCGAGGGTTTTCAAGGCGCTGGCGTTGAGTTCGGGGGTCGAGAAGCCTTTGTCGCCGGCAAAGCCACAGCAGGTAATGTCTGGTGGGATCACGACTTCGTCGGCGAGTTGATGAGCAAGCTGTACGAAGCTGTCGGCGAGTCCCATGCGAGTTGTGCTGCACGTCACATGCAAGGCGATTTTGCCGAGCTTCTCTTTCACCGTTAGGTTTGGCATCACATGAGTGGAGACAAAGCCCACTTGCTCATGCAGCTCTAAACAGGGATCAAGGCTTTCCTGCATGCGTAGCAAGCAAGGACTGACATCGCAGACGATGGGAATTCTGCCATTATCGCTGGCTTCGAGTAGTAAACTATTGAGATCGTTGGCTTTTTGGTTGGCGGCGTCGAATTGCCCTTTGGATTGAAACGCCATACCACAGCATTGGCTATCTATGTCTTTGGGTACAGTGACTTTATAGCCTGCTTTTTGCAATACAGAGAACATCACCTCCATGACGGAGCGTTTATCGTCGGCATTCGGCCCCGCGCCCATGACACGAGTCGCACAGCTAGGAAAGTAAATGACTTCTTTTTGCATGTCATCACATTGCAAGACAGGAATAGACTTCAAAGACGACGCTGCGTTGGGCATTTGTTTATGCCACTTCGGCACTGCGCCATGGGAGACTTTATTCATTAACGAAGTAACCGCCGTCATGCCTGAATCCCCCATAATACGACGGGCACTGCCAGCAAGGCCAAGCCCCATTCTTGCGGTTTTGGTGACGCCTGCAAAATGATCGGCAACCCAATAGCCAACTTTGCTGTCTGGGTGACGATCATGGCGCAACTCACGGGTTAAATCGCCCGTATTGATGCCGACCGGACACTGCATAGAACACAAACCACAGCCAGCACACGTATCAACGCCTTGATAATCATAATCTTTTTTCAGCTCAGCAAGACGTTCGGGGTCATCACCTGAGGCAATCAGTCGTTGGATTTCGCGCCAAATCACTATGCGTTGGCGCGGTGTTAAGGTAATGGATTTTGACGGACAGGAGGATTCACAAAAGCCGCATTCGATACAGGTATCCACTTTGTCATTGGCTTTGGGCAAGGGTTTGAGGTTCTGCACATGCAAGTTGGCATTGTGTGACAAGATCACATCTGGGTTGAGCAAGCCTTGCGGGTCAAAGGCACGCTTGATTTCCCACATAATGTCGTAGGCTTCTTTGCCCCATTCCAATTCCACATAAGGCGCCATGTTGCGACCTGTGCCGTGTTCCGCTTTCAACGAGCCTTTGTACTTAACCGCGACTAATTGCGCCACTTCGTCCATCAATTGTTCGTAGCGTTTCACTTCCTTCGGATCATCAAAACCTTGAGTAAACACGAAATGCAAATTGCCTTCTAAAGCGTGGCCGAACAGAATTGCCTCACTGTAACCGTGTTTTTGAAACACGCCTTGCAACTCCAGAACGCCTTCAGCAAGTTTTTCAATGGGGAAGGCCACGTCTTCAATGATGACGGTCGTACCCACAGAGCGAACCGCGCCAACAGCGGGGAACAAGCCTTTGCGAATCTTCCAATAAGAGTCGTAAATAACCTTGTCTTGAGTAAATTCGATTGGATTGAGTGTGGCTTGACCGCTTAACGCCTGTTTCACCAAGACCAAATTCGTTTCTAACTCTTCGGCATCGGCAGCCCGTACATCGACCAATAAACCAGCCGATTGCGAGCCAAGGGACGACAATATCTCCGGCATACCCGGTTTGCCTTCCACCGCCCGCAAGCCAGCACGATCAATCAATTCCACCGCAGAAACCGGTGAGCTTTTTAACGCCGTCACCGCTCGGCAGGTGACTTCCATATCCTCAAAGAAGATCATCGCGGCGGCTTTAATGGGGTGATCCACCACGGTTTCGTAGGTCACTTCGCTGATAAAGCCCAACGTCCCTTCAGAGCCGATCATCAGATGCAGCAAGATATCAAAGGGGTCTTGAAAGTCCGTTAAACTGTTTAAACTGTATCCTGTGGTGTTTTTTAGACGATATTTGTGTCTAATTTTGTCGGCTAATTCGCTATTGGATTGCACGCTTTTAGACAAACGAACCAGCGTATCCAGCAAGTCAGCATTGCGATTTCCAAAGGCTAAACGACTTGCTCCATCAGCCGTATCCAATAGGGAACCATCGGCAAAAATCAAACGGGCACTTTGAATGGTGTGATAGCTGTTCTGTGCCGTGCCGCAACACATACCACTGGCGTTGTTCGCCGCAATACCGCCAATCATACAAGCATTAATGGACGCAGGATCTGGGCCGATTTTACGCTGGAAGGGCGCTAGCAGCTGATTGGCGCGTGCACCAATAATGCCTGGCTGGAGGGAAATAGAACGACCATGGTCATGCAGTCGATGACCTTTCCAGTTATCGGACAATTGCATCAAAATAGAATCCGTTACCGCCTGCCCAGACAAACTTGTGCCCGCCGCGCGGAAGGTCACCGGTAAATTGCGTTTTCTGGCTTCTTTCAGCACCAATTGCACTTCCGCTTCATTGTCGACTCGCACTACCAATTGCGGAATCAGGCGATAAAAGCTGGCATCTGTACCATAGGCCAAAGTACGAAGTGGATCTCGGATCAATCGCGTCTCATCAATAGTGCCATTTTTCGCGTCTTTTAAGGCGATGTATAAATCGCGGTATTGAGCCGCTTTGGATGCCAGTGAGTCGGTAGAAGTCGGGGCAGTGTTCATCAGAGATTCCACGGCAGTAGCCTTTTTTATTGTTAGAGAGTATGAGTGTTGAAAATTAGACTAGACAAATTGGTCATACCAATTTACCTTTTAAATATAAGGCACATTAAGAAGCTAACCAAACTTTGTCAACCGATATTTTAGTCGATATTTCGTGAATTTTAGCGACAATATTAATTGGTTTTACCACTTTTAAACTTACACACAGCTTTCACGAAAGAAATATTTAAAAACCATTTTTAGGACAATCCATGGATTCCAAGCACTTTGGTCGCGTTAAACAACCGAAAATCTCCGACATCATCATGAAAGAGCTCGAAAGCATGATTTTAGAAGGCAGTTTCACTGCAGGGCAAAAACTGCCGCCAGAAAGGGAATTGGCAGCGCGCTTTGACGTGTCTCGCCCTTCGTTGCGGGAAGCCATTCAAAAATTAATCGCGCGCGGCGTGTTATTCAGTCGTCATGGTGGCGGTACCTATGTGTCGGAGCAACTCGGCAGCTCCTTTGCCGATCCACTGCAAGATCTGCTCAGTTCCCATGATGAATTTTTATACGACCAGTTGGAGTTTCGCGATGCGTTAGAAAGTCTTGCTGCTTATTACGCCGCGTTGCGCAGCACCGATGCAGACAAAACTAAGCTCACTCACTGTTTTCATCAACTGGTGGAAGCCAACCAAAATAAAGCCTTCGCCTTGGAAACAAAGCTCGATGTGGAATTTCATATGATCATCGCGGAAGCCGCGCACAATGTGGTCTTACTACACACACTTCGCGGCCTACACGCCATGTTGGCGAAGAGCATTTCGAGCAACTTGAGAAATTTATTCGAAAAACCCGCAGCACGCCAACGTGTGATGGAACAACATAGGAATCTGTATCAAGCCATCATGGAGGGCAATGCGGAAGACGCTCGCACCGCGGCGCATACGCATTTGGTGTTTGTGGAAGATAATCTATTAAAAATGCGCCAAGAAGAAACACGAATCCAGCGCTCGCTACGCAGAAACGAACACCAGAATTCTTAAGTTTTGTAGGCCTGATGAGGGAGGCACGACCGTAATCAGGCGTGTGACGCTATTCATCCTACAATTGGTTGATTTATATTGTTTTTTTGTAGGTCGTGGCTTTAGCCCGACAAGACGTAATTTGTCGTTATGAGTTTTTTGTCGGCATAAATGCGCGACCTACAAGATCAACGAAAGTTGTTTAGCGACAGCCTCCTTCGCGGGAAGGACAATCGTTGCTATGATTATTAACGACATAAGCGGCGAGGAATTACACCCGAAGAGATTAAGAATTCGCGAACCACACACCTTTCTTCATATTCTGCAGATAACACCAATACAGCGTAATGGCTCTGGCGATGAACAGCATGGCTTGGCTAAACCATAGACCATGATTGCCAAGATCCTGAGTGATAAACCAAACAGGGAAGAACACGCCGACCACACAAAAGATCATGGTGTTTTGCATTTGCTTTACGCTTGTCGTGCCGATGAAAATGCCATCCAACATAAAAGACCAAATGCCTAACAGAGGGAAGAAGATAAGCCAAGGTAGGTACAGTGCCGCATCGTCCCGAACCGTTTGTACACTGGTCAGTAACGCAATGATGTGATTACCAAAAAGCCAAAATATCAGCATCAGCACCACCGCGGCAAACAGCGCCCAATAGGTCGAAAGTTGAATCACTTTCTTAAAATTCGCTTTGTCTTTACGACCATAATATTCGCCACACAAGGCTTCTACCGAGAAAGCAAAACCATCCAAAGCGTTAGAAATAATCATCAAGAAAGTCAGCAAAACAGCATTGGCAGCGAGAATAGAATCCCCTTGGCGCGCGCCTTGTGCCGTGAAAAACAACATCACCAGCAGTAAGAGAATCGTGCGTACAAACAGGTAGCGATTCACTCTCACCAAGGCCATATATTCACGCCATTTCGCCAAAACGCTTAGGGGAACATGACCAGAAAAGCCTTTTAACTTATGCCACGCCAACACTCCCGCGACCGTGACACCAATGTAGTGCGCAAACACCGTCGCCCACGCCACACCGTCACTCGCCATGCCCAAACCATAAACCGCGAGGTAATCAAGAATCATATTGGCAAGATTGATCACCAATAACATCCACAGCGGCCCTTTGGAATATTGCACACCAAAGAACCAACCCATTAGCGCATAACCCGCCAACACGGCTGGCGCGCTGAAGATACGCGCCTCGCAATACAAACGTGCCCACGGTTCCACTTCCGCACTGGGCGCCATTAAGCTAATGGCTAATTCAATAATTGGCCCACGAAAAAGAATCAGCATTAAGCCGATAAACACACCCATTAAAATCGATTGCAACAGCAGTTCACGAACGCGTCTGTCGTCACCTTGCCCAAGAGCCTGTGCTGTCAGCCCGGTTGAGCCCATGCGCAAAAAACCAAATGCCCAAAACAAAAAACTAAAAATACTCGCGCCAATCGCCACCGCGGCCAAATGCGTTGCGGTCCCTAAATGTCCCACCACCGCCGTATCCACTAAGCCAAGTAAAGGGGTCGTGATGTTCGATACCATCGGCGGCCACGCCATGCGCCAAATTTTTTGATTTAATACAGCATTTGCACGATACGAGCAAAAAAGAGCACTGGGGGATAACTTTGACACACGAGACTCACTTGTGGATAAAAAACAATCAATATCGAAAAACAGGAACGCCTTGATCTGTGGAAAATGATAGCAGTTATTCACATTTAGAGGCAGTTTTTACTCACTTTGTGCAGTAATTGGTCAAAATCGCGTGATTATCAAGTATGGTTCTCGTTTGAAGCGGACTTACCCACAAAAATAAACGGATTTAACCCCATAAAATTCAAACATTCTAATATGGGATAAGTGATGCTTTTTTCCACAATCATGCGCACATCGTCGTAAAACTTTGCTAAACTGGCGTTTATTTTTTATCGCTCGGAGAAACCGAATGCCCAAGCAATTTAAACCCTTTCTGGAAGGTTTAGCCGTCGGCTGCGTCTTTATCAGCATCACGATGTTATTTCAAATCCCCCTGTATATGAGTTTCATCATTGGCGGATTAGCGGCCATTGGCGGTTATCGCAACTCGATCAAAATGGATCAAGAAAAAGCCGCGAAAAAAGCACAAAACCAACCAAAAGACACCGAATAACATGACGGTGTCTAACCCACCTGTTTATGGCGAAGGCGATGCTACTCTTCAAGCTGTCGGCGGATTACTAGGCTTGCAAAAATTAGTCGAAACCTTTTACCGAATCATGGAAAACACACCAGAGTTTCGGCCTTTGTTTGATATGCATCCGAGTAATACGGCACTGACCATCGACAAGTTGGTGTCGTTTTTATCCGGTTGGATGGGTGGCGAAAAGCTATTTTCAAAAAAGTACGGCCCCACCAGCTTACCGCAAGCTCATGCCCACTTAATCGTTACCGAAAAAGAAAAAGCCATGTGGTTAAACTGCATGGCAGCGGCACTGGATGAGCTAGATTACCCAGACGCATTAAAAGCCTATTTGCTACCTCAGCTCGCTTTTCCGGCCGAACGAATTCGACAGGTAAGTGCAGCGAGACACCAGTAAATTATTCTCAGCACTACTTGTAATCAAAGCAAATGACATTCTTCCTCGAAACTATCGCCTACCTCGTTTGAATGTCATTGTGCTTTGAATAACTTCATTCAGGTGTTTTTAAATGCGTACTTCTTTAGCAATGACAATCCCTAAGCGTTTTGCCAAGCGGGCTAGGTTGGCGCGGTCCATAGACAGCTGTTGAGCGGCTTTGCTCCAGTTGCCACCATTGATTTCTAATGCTTTGCAAATTAACTCTCGTTGATAAGTCTCTGTTTCTAAACGTAAATCGATTGATGTGTGTTTTTCTAAGCGCGGCGGCGCTAGCTCGTTTTTCTGTCTCTTTTCTTGGGTACTATTGTCGATCTGTAACCCTGTTAAATGCGCCGATGAAATAACGGTAATCCCTGTTGCATTGTCTGATTTAGCGCTTTCTGCCTTAGAACTCTCTGCCTTAGAGAAAAGCGCAGCACGGGAAATGACGTGCTCTAGCTCTCGAACATTCCCAGGCCAGTGATACGCCTCTAATAATTCGATGGCTGATGCGGATAACGTCAGTTGTTGCAGGCCTAATTTACGGCGGAAGCGCTCAGCAAAAAATCCCGCTAACAAGGGCACATCGCCTTGTCGTTCTCGTAACGGCGGAACTTGGATTGGAAAAACACTAAGGCGATGGAATAAGTCAGCACGAAAACGATTGTCTGCCACTTCGGTTTCTAAATGTCGGTTGGTTGCCGCAATGATGCGCACGTTTACCTTGCGGATTTGATCTTTGCCGACCGCTTGGATTTCTTGGTTTTGAATCGCTCTGAGCAAGGTGCCTTGCACTTCTAAAGGCAGCTCACCAATTTCATCTAAAAACAAAGTGCCGCCATCCGCCAGTAAAAATTTTCCCTGACGATCCCGATCCGCGCCAGTAAAAGCGCCTTTTACATGACCAAATAACTCACTTTCAATAAGATGATGAGGAATCGCCGCGCAATTCACATACACCATAGGCGCATCAAAGCGTGATGATTTGTCATGTAACATCCGTGCCACCAGCTCTTTACCTACCCCCGTTTCCCCTTCGATCAAGATAGAAAAGTCTGACGGTGCGACCAGATTAATCGACTGCTTGAGGTCTTGCATGGCCTTGCTTTGACCAATCATTTCATGGCTTTGCTCTGCGATGACTTTTAATACGTTTTGGGCGTGTTGCGACTGATTTTCTAAACGCTCCATCAAGATCGCGGTATTCAGCGTCATAGCTGCCATGGTGCCAATGATTTCCAACGCGCGGGCGTCGATATTATCAAACACGCCCGGCAGGATGCTGTCTAATGTCACCACGCCAATCAATTTGCCTTCCAAATACAGCGGCACACCCATACAAGAATGCACAGGCAAATTCTCGTCATGACCTAACACCATGCCATCGTAAGGGTCGGGAAGAGGGGAGTCAGCAGGAAAGCGAACCGGATAATGCCCCGCACAAATGGCTTTTAATCGGGGCTGCTCTTCAATAATAAAGCGTCGCCCCATTAGATCTTCCGATAAACCACGCTGAGCCAGCGGCGTCAGCACGCCATTACTGTGAAACAACAAGACCACCGCATCGCAGTTGATCGTTGCCCGCACCGCGTACACCAATTGCTCAAAGCGATTAGGTTGCGTTACGGCGCTGGCAAGGTCGAGGGCAAAGCTCAACAAAGCATTATTAGAAACCTGATTCATGATGATCGACTCATAGGACGAATGACTGTTCATGTCAATTTGACTCAAAGATATCATATAGACTTTTATATTAGCGAGTCATATTGACTCTTAAATAGTTGAAATAAAAATAAACCATTGATTTTATTAGAAATTTCAAGTTGGCACGGACTTCGCTATAGAGAAGATAACCCGATTTTATTCACCTAGGTCAAAAGGATACAAGCATGTTATCTCAACAACATATAGACACAGTCAAAGCCACGATTCCCTTATTAGCGTCCGCTGGCCCGGCTATTACCGAACATTTTTATCAGCGTATGTTTGCTCACAATCCGGAGCTAAAACACGTGTTTAACATGACCCACCAAAGAACGGGCGGTCAGCCTGCGGCTTTGTTCAATGCCATCGCCGCTTACGCGACACACATCGATAACCTCGAGGTATTAACTGGCGCTGTGATGCGCATTGCCCATAAACACACCAGTTTTAATATTCAACCAGATCAATACGACATTGTTGGCCACCACCTGATTGAAACCTTACGTGAACTCGCCCCAGATGCTTTTACCCAAGACGTAGAAGAAGCTTGGGTAGCGGCTTATGGACAACTAGCGGATATCTTTATCAAAGTCGAAGGTGATCTGTATGCCGAACGTGCCGCGCAACAGGGCGGTTGGAAAGATTTTCGTCGCTTCCGTGTTGCCTCCAAAACACCAGAATCCGACTTGGTCACCAGCTTTGTGTTTGAGCCTGTCGATGGTGGCGCGGTAATCGGCTACCAACCCGGCCAATATCTGGGCGTTAAGTTACACCCAAAAGGCAATGAGTTCGATGAGATACGTCAATACTCGTTGTCCACCACGCCAAATGGCAAACACTATCGCATCAGCGTCAAACGTGAAGGTGCAGGCGATATCAAGGGCGTTATGTCGAATTACCTGCACGATCACCTAAACGTGGGCGATGAAATCGAAGCCATGCCACCTGCCGGTGATTTCGTATTCAAAGACAAGCAAACGCCCGTCGTACTGATTTCTGGTGGCGTTGGCTTAACCCCCATGCAAGCCATATTGGATACACTCGCCAAGCAGCAATATAGCCACCCAGTCAGCTATTTACACGCTTGTGCGCACCAAGGCCAGCATTCCTTCAAAGAGCACGTGAACAGTTTGAAAGGACAACTGAATTTGTCCGTTCACACTTGGTACGAGCAAGCTGACAATGAAGAAGAAGGCGTGTTAAACGGCATGATGCAATTAGAAGCAATAAAAGACAGCTTACCGCTGACGGATGGCGAGTTTTACTTATGTGGACCCGTTGGCTTCATGATGTTTGTCAAACAGCAACTACTCACCCTAGGCGTAGAAGCAGACCGCATTCACTACGAATTATTCGGCCCGCATCAGGAAGTGTGATATTTAGCTAAACGCTCTGCTTAAACGGCAATAACGCGTGGGTATCTTGATGATACTCACGCGAATAAGCATCGTAATCCAGCCCATTAGATGCGCTTTTATCTGACTTCAATAACAATCCAATTAACGTATTTGGCTGGCTAAAAATTCAAGTAACTAAAATTCAAAGTAACTATAATGAAAATTATTATGGGCCTGCCAATAAAGCGCTGTATGTTGCAAAAGCAAATGGCCGTAATCAAGCGGCCTTCACGTCTGCATAAAATAGCGTTATCTTAACCCTCAATATTGTTAAAAATAGATTCAACAACTCAATGTTAGACCCTTCCTCTCTCCAGGAGAATATAGATGCATGATGTTACTCGTCGTAGTCTGTTGAAACATGGTATCACTATAACAGGATTAACCGCATTATCACCTTATGCAGCGTCAGCCGTGCTGACTCCTAGAGCGACTGAAGGCCCCTTCTACCCAAGACAATCCATACGCTTTGATGACGTAGATAATGACTTGGTAAAAGTGCTTGGCACGCTAAAAGAAGCGGGTGGAGATATCATTCATCTCCAAGGCACGATTCGCTCGAAAGCGGGCCAGCCATTGGCTGGTCATAGAATCGAGATCTGGCAATGTGATGTTAATGGCAAATATCTTCATCCAGGTGATAACCGTAATTTTCCTTACGATACGGGCTTCCAAGGTTTTGGACATGACATTACAGATGCCGAAGGAGCCTACCATTTCAGAACCATTAAACCGACGACCTATCCTGGTCGTACTCCTCACATACATGTAAAGGTTTTTGATGGCCAGCGCGAATTACTGACCACCCAGTTCTACATTGCCGATGAGCCGCAAAACAAGTCAGATCGCATCTTTCGTCGCCTATCAGCCCAAGAAGCACAAAGCGTGTCTATGGTGTTTGTCGAAGACAAGGGTACGGTAACGACCAATGTAGACTTGGTGGTATAAAAGGCATTTCGCGCAAAAATGTCATTCATCGCTTAAACGGCAACATTTCTTGGGTATCTTGATGGTACTCACGCACGGCTTGGGCTTCTTCTTTGCAGAAGTGGCCGATGGCAATATGACCGCTTCCCACCGACTACGAATAGTCAAACGACGGCTTTCACATTCAAAACTGGTCATAAAATCGGAACCCTGCTGACCAACATAGCTTAGCACTCCTCATATGTAAGGAGTGCTTCTAAAGGTCGCGCTGTTTGACAATTAAGCAAACTTAACTTATATTTACTTGGCAGTTGTGGCGGTAGAGTCACCCCACGTTAAAAACAGAAGCACTCAAACAGAATGTTGTGGCAGTAGGATCACTCCACGTTAAAAACAGAAGCATCCAAACAGAATTTACTGCCTTTAAAAGCCCCTTTATGGGGCTTTTTTCGTATACACAAATTAAGGACATTTTGTGCTGCTAAAGAAGCTTGATCAATCTTTTTATGATGAGAATACTCATCTAAAAGAAGCGTTAGACCTTAAGAATGGAGTTTGGATTAAGGGTAAAACACGGGGATATGGCATCGTTTTGATTGAGTTAAACGGCCTTACTTTTGGCGTTCCTGTTCGGTCCAATATTAGGCACAAAGCGTCTTATATTACAAATCGAGGCAACCAGCCTGGCATACTTGGTAAAGGGTTGGATTACTCCAAAGCCTTGCTTCTTGCGAAACCTGATTATATTAGCTCAATGCCTTTCAAAATTGATACTCGACAGCATGAGCTTTTAAAAGATAAAGCCATCTTTATCTCCAAATCGTTTGAAAAGTACGTTACAAAATACGTTCGAGCAATTCGCAAGGCTGATAGCAATGTGCTGACTTCAAACGAATATCGCTACACTACCTTGCAAAATTATCACATCGAACTTGGTATTGAAGACCTAACTACCAAGTAGATTGAGAGGGGTTTCTAGGTATACTGCTTAAACGGCAACATTTCTTGGGTATCTTGATGGTACTCACGCACGGCTTCAGCTTCTTCTTCGCAGAAGTTACCAATGGCGTCGCGAAAGCCTTCGTGGGCGATGTAGTGAATGCTGTGGCTGAAGACAGGTTCGAAGCCTCGGGCGATTTTGTGTTCCCCTTGGGTGCCTGGGTCAAAATGCTGTAAGCCTTTTTCCAAGCAAAACTCGATGCCTTGGTAGTAACAGGCTTCAAAGTGCAGGCAATCCACTTCTTCCATACAACCCCAATAACGGCCATACAAAGAATGATCGTCGAAGAAGCACCAAGAGGCGGCGATGGCTTCGCTTTCTCGAAAGGCTTGCACTAAGAGGATTTGCTCGCCCATGTCTTGCGCTAATTGGCCGAAGAATTCGCGGGTGAGATAACCCTGTTGTCCGCGTTTGGCGTAAGTGGATTGATAGCACAGATAGAAAAAATCGATGTCGGCTGGGGTTAAATCGCGGCCGATGGTTCGAGTCAGTGTGATGCCTTCCTTCGCGACTTTTTCGCGTTCCTTACGAGCAGTTTTGCGTTTGCGTGAAGAGAAGTGTGACAAGTAATCTTCCATGTCTTTATAACCACGGTTAAACCAGTGGAACTGACAGGAAATGCGCTGTACCAGATCTTTGTTTGATGCAAACAAGGCTGCGTGTTCTGGCTTGGTAAACAACAAATGCCAGCTGGAAAAGTCGCGTTCTTGATTCGCTTGGGTCATTAACTCCGCAAGCGCTGGGTACAGATGCGAGAACTGTACATCATCGCCTTTTGGGTCAAGGTGTGAAAAAAGCCGCACTCCAGTCACAGGGGAAAATGGAATCGCCCAAATGCGCTTTGGAAAGTAACGCATGCCGTAACGTTGGTAAGCATCCGCCCAAGACCAATCAAACACAAATTCGCCTTGCGAGTGGGTTTTCAAATAGGTTGGGGCAATGGCTAGCGGGCTGTCGTCGTCATCTATTACTAATAAATATTCTGGATACCAGCCTGTGCCGTCGCCAATGCTGTTGCTTTGCTCTAACGCCTGATGAAAAGCAAATTGCGCAAAGGGATAACGTGTTTCTCCAATAGCAGCTTGCCATTTGGCTTCGCCTATTTGATCAACCGAATTAAACCATTGCGCTTTCATACTACTTTCCTTTCTGTCGCTCATTGCAAAGGCCGTTTGACTTACATCTGTTTGCGCATTTCATCCACTAGACTGGCGGTTTCAGGTCGTATTTGTCGCCATAAATAAAAAGCCTCTGCGGCTTGGCCGACCAACATACCCAGACCGTCCGCTCCATCGGCGCCACGCTCATGAGCCCATTGTAAAAAGACCGTGCGATCTTTGCCATACATCATGTCGTAACACCAAGTGCCGTCACTCACTAAGGTATCTTTTAAGGGTGGCAGACTGCCCGTCATGCTCGCTGAGGTGCCATTTATGATGATGTCGAAAGGGCCATCTAACGCGTCGAAAGACGACGCGAGACAATCAAATTGATCCGCTAAGGCTTGCGCCTTTTCGACGGTACGATTAGCAATGGTGACAGATTCAGGGTTTTCGGCCAAAACAGGTTCAAGCACACCACGCACCGCGCCACCAGCGCCCAGTAGAAGAATGCGTTTATCCGTTAAACTCTGACCGTGATTATGGATGATGTCACGAACCATGCCGATTCCATCGGTATTGTCGCCGAACAAGTCGCCATTTTTGCCCATCATTAAGGTATTCACGGCACCCGCTTGCTTGGCTCGCTGACTTAATATGTCGCACATGGCATAAGCGCGTTCTTTAAAGGGCACCGTAATATTCAGACCCTTTCCACCTTTTTCAAAAAAGTCTCTGACTTGATTCTCAAATTCAGCCAGATCACCCAGCAAAGTCGAATATATCAAATTTTGTTCCGTTTGCTGAGCAAAATAAGCATGAATCCTAGGAGATTTGCTATGAGCAATCGGATTTCCGACAACGGCGTATTGATCCAAAATATGTCCTCTTTTATTGAAACGCTAAAGGCAATGACGCAACCGTAGACAGCAAGCCCATTACACCCATAACCAATCTTTCGAAGTGAGATAGTACTCGGTAAGCTTGGCTTCTGCGCTATCGGTCTCGACCTGATATTCGTACGTCCAGCGAACTTCGGGGGGTAACGACATCAAGATAGATTCCGTACGGCCCAAGCCACTTTGTAAACCAAAATGTGTGCCTCGGTCGAAGACCAAATTGAACTCCACATAACGGCCACGACGATGCAATTGAAAATCCCGCTGCTGCTCATTGAATTCATGGTCTTTGCGACGCTCTAGAATCGGCAAGTAGGCCTGTGTATAAGCATCACCAACGGCTCGCATCATAGCAAAACAATGCTCAAAAGTGCCTTCATTGAAATCATCGAAAAACAAGCCACCAATACCACGAGGCTCTCCACGATGTTTTAAATAAAAATACTCATCGCACCACTTTTTAAAGCGTGTGTAATACCCTTCGCCAAAAGGTTCGACGGCATCGTACGCGGTTTGATGCCAATGGATACAGTCCTGATCAAAGCCATAATAAGGCGTTAAATCAAAACCCCCACCAAACCACCAGACCGGATCCATACCGTCTTTATAAACGATAAATAAACGCACGTTCGCGTGAGAAGTGGGTGCAAAAGGGTTATTTGGGTGAATGACTAAAGACACGCCCATGGCTTCAAATCGGCCTCCTGCCAGTTCTGGACGATCGACCGTCGCAGACGGAGGAAGGTTGTCGCCCATCACATGGGAGAAATTCACGCCGCCTTTTTCTATAACCTCACCACCCGCAATAACACGAGTCCGTCCGCCACCGCCGTTGGGCCTGTCCCAAGCGTCTTGCTTAAAACGCGCTATCGGCTCGACACTTTCTAATGTCGAGCAAATATGGTCTTGCAGAGACAAGAGGTAATCTTTAACCGCCTGAACATCGAGGCGGGTGACCGTGGCTGGTGAGCTTACTGACATGACATGCTCCATCGTGTCTTCTCTTAATGAAAACCGCTTTACAAAACGGCTTAAAAAAGCGTTAAAAAATGGCTAAACAAGAGCCTAAAAGTTGCACCCAGTCTACCATTGAAAAGATAGGTACCGCGAAAGAACTTATGAATGACAATGATGTTAATACAGATGAGAACCATCAGGACGCGTACGCAACAAATTTAACACCCACATATATTGCTCAGGATGTCGGGAAATCATCGCTTCAAGAGCTTGGTTCATGATAAGCGCATCGGTTTCTTCGTCGCCACTGGGAAAATTTTCTAGCGGAGGAAAAATAAACAACTCGTATTTACCCGATGTCGCATTATAAGCGGGCAACATAGGAACAACGGTGGCATTGGTAAGCTTGGTCAACTTACCCAGCCCTTTCATTGTGGCTTTGGTTGACGCGAAAAATGGGGTGAAAACAGAATGCTGGGCACCAAGGTCTTCATCCGGTAAGTAATAGCCTAAAAAGCCATCTTTCACCGAGTTCATAAAAGGTTTAATGCCCGTACTACGACAATAAACTCGAGCCCCGTAACGCACTCGCTGTCGGTGAATCAGCCAATTGAAGATAGGGTTTTTCTGAGTACGTATCATAGCGACGGTTTTATACCCTCGAGCCGTCAGCATAATCCCCGCATAATCAATCGCCCAGCAATGTGGCACCAGCGCAATCACATTGTCTCCGCGATTCAACAACGGAAAGAGATGCTCTTGACCTGAAATAACACAGCGATCCTCACAATGCTGCTTGCTACGCACAAGCAATTCGCCATACCCAACAAAATACTGCGCAGCTGTCTGGAAGCTATGCTTAAGCAGGGCTTCGCGTTCTTCCAAAGATTTCTCCGGAAAACATTGCTCTAAATTAATCCGCGCTCTTTTTAACGTACTGCTTTTGGTATTCAACAATCGACACGCAATCCAACTCGCCAATTTGTCACGCCAACGCAACGGAAAAAAGGCAACCACCAATGACACTCCCACCCCTAGCCAAGTTAACCAAAACTTTGGATGAAGAAATCGCCACTGAAAAGTTGGATTGTATAAATGCTTGTCAGCACAGTTCATTGTTCAACATGTCGCATAAATTGTGGAAGCTTTATGATACATCAAACCTCTGGCACCTTAAATTGATATCTTTTTTGTTACTTGCCATAACGTTCACGCCAATCAGACAAGGCATGATCGAACAACACAGGCTGATTCGTACCTTGTACTAAAATCGATGCGCCATGCAAACACGCTAACAATTGACTGGCTTGCATTAACGCCGTGTCTTCATCTGTCTGATCCAAACGCGCAAACACCTGACTCAGCCAAGTAAGTTTCAGCTGATAAAACACAGATAACTCTGTGCAAACCTCGTCTGGCAAGATCGATTTGTCAGACGTCAGCATGGTACACAAGCTCATATTGCGCTGTTCGACGATCTTGGCTTTAAAACCATTGATAAAACCATTTAACAACACCCTAGGATCGAGTCTTTCATCCTTTGGATTTGGCAGTAATTGCGAAAATAGCTCAGTATAACGCGCCATCACAGCGGCCACCAAATCCCCCTTGGTCGGATAGTGATAGTGAACACTTGCACTCTTGATACCAACCGCTTCGGCGATGTCGCGAAAACTGAATGCGTTATAACCGCCTTGCACAATAAAACGCTCAGCTGCGTCCAAGATGTTTGTTTTGGTATCGTTTTTTTCAATGCTCATTCGGGTGTCTCATTATTTCATCTATCTAGTGATAGATATTTTATTGACCCATCGTAAATCCACAAGTTATATTTAGTCTATCTAGTGATAGGTAGAAAAGCCATATTTCACAGAACATCATTGCAGGAGAGAAAGAATGACATACGATCTCGTTGTACTAGGAAGCGGTCCTGGCGGTTATGCGGCGGCGTTTCGAGCTGCCGATTTAGGCTTAAGCGTTGCCATGATAGAACGTCATAATACATTGGGCGGCGTTTGTTTGAACGTTGGCTGTATCCCGTCTAAAGCGCTGTTGCATGTCGCAGGCAAAATCCTTATGGCTGAAGAACCCGCCCATGGCGTGCAATTTGCTAAACCAACCATCAACTTGGAGGACATTCGCCAACACAGACAATCTACCGTCGACACTTTAACTGGCGGTCTTACAATGATGGCCAAAGGCAGAAAGGTTACTGTCATTCATGGGGAAGGGACGTTCGATTCGACCAACTCCATCACCGTCACCAAAGACGGACAGTCACAACAAGTCGATTTTAAAAACGCCATCATCGCCGTTGGTTCCCGCGCCATTAAATTGCCGTTTGTGCCTTATGACGATCCACGGATTTTAGACGCCACCAGCGCTCTACAACTCGAACGCATTCCAGAACATTTACTCGTCCTTGGCGGCGGCATTATTGGCGTGGAAATGGCCACGGTTTACCAAGCACTTGGCGCGAAAATTACCGTCGCGGAACTTGGCGAGCAAATCATGACCGGCGCAGACAAAGACCTCGTGCGTGTCTTCGAGCAAGTCAACAAAGACCGTATGAGTTTTTTAACCAAAACCCAAGTCACTAATATAGAAGCCACACCAGAAGCCTTGAACGTCACCATGCAAGACAAAGATGGCGAGCGAAGCCTTTCAGTGGATGCCGTGCTGGTCGCCGTTGGTCGCTCGCCGAATGGCAAAACCGCGGGTATTTCCGACATCGGCGTCAAATTAGACGAACGTGGTTTTGTACTGACAAATGAAAAGTGCCAAACATCTGTACCCAACATTTATGCGATTGGCGACGTCACTCACGGCCCAATGTTGGCGCACAAAGCGTCCCATCAAGGCCATACCGCCGCTGAAGTCATTGCGGGTCACAAGGTTGATTTCCAACCACTCGCCATTCCGTCCATCGCTTATACCTTTCCAGAAGTGGCCTGGGTTGGTTTAACTGAAACGGAAGCAAAAAAACAAAACATCGCCATAAAAACCGCCGTTTTCCCATGGACAGCCAGCGGACGAGCCATTGCCTCAGGGGTAACCCAAGGCAAAACCAAACTCATTTATGACGAAGCAACAGAACGCGTCTTAGGCGCTGGCGTCGTGGGTTCCCACGCGGGAGAATTGCTCGGTGAACTGACACTCGCCATTGAATTCGGCGCCACACTGGAAGATATCGCCTTAACCATCCACGCTCATCCCAGCCTACACGAAACTGTTGGCTTAGCCGCGGAACTCGGAGCAGGGACAATTACCGACATGCCGAATAAGAAGGCGGGGGAAATGAACAAAGCTCCTTGATGATAACAAGACTATTGGGGGAGAGGCCTATACCGCTCACCCATCATCATTGCAGTTAGGCCAAAACCAGAAATCAGCTAACCAAAACAATATGTTGTTCTTCGTCGTAGCTAAAATTGAGAACTATCTGGATTTGGCTTTCTTCAAGGTGCAGCTTAGAAACAAGGTCAAACGTGCCTTTTTCCGCTTTATCGGCAAAGGCTTTTAATTGCTTTTCCAACATCACCCAAGCGACTTCATCCCTTGCTTCATCCACTCCAACAAGTTCGATGGAATGCGTCCGCTGCCAAGCAAAATACGCCAGTGAATTCGCCTTAATATCCGTACTACCATCAGCTGCCGAAACAACATAGTTCAACCCACATAGAGAAAGTTGTTGTTTTAAATACACTTTCCATTGCTGCATGAACTGATCTAAATAGGACAAACTTAATTCTCAACTATTATTTTTTTGACTTTGCTTCATTTGATTAAGCCGCTGTCTAAATGAATCTCTCTCTTGTCCACTAAACTTTATGTATTTTGATAGCTCCTCAAAGATTTCAGGGTGTAATATTTGAGGAGGATTGATCGCATTCATTCTTCCAGGAAAAGTTAAAGTATTACGTTTTTTTAGTGAATAAAAACAATTCTGCCAAATCAAACTTGATCTCTGAGGATGCTGTCTAGTGGAGAGAACTTTTTCCAAATGCCCGCCTACCAGCTTAAATAAATGAGGGGTAGTCTCATACTGAGTAAATTTCTCTTTCTCTAAATCCAATTTTCGTCGAGATTTCGTGACACCCCCTGTATTCGGGTCTTTTTCTATTGGAATTTCTCTGTTTAAGTCTTGGCACCATCGGCGGATAAGCCAAACGACCCGATCTAGAGAAAAGATTTCATCCCCTTTATTCCAATGAGCCGTAGTAAGGTATCGGTTCGAACCCGTTTGATCTAAATACTCTATAAATTTTATATCTTTTTCAGGTAAGCTAAATTCAAGGCCTTCAATTTTAACAACTTCTTCATAAGCTTTTTTTAGACTATGGTTAATCTTACTAGAGCTAACGCGATTGAATAGCAAAATAGCTTTTAAGTATTTTTCAACAGCTTGTAATGCCATCCAGTTAAACTGGATCATTAACCCCTCCCGAAAGCAAACCCTAGCTGTTATATAGTCTTGGTCGGCAACATCTCTAAAGCAACGAACAGCATAGTCATTTACAAAACTATTTAAATGATCCTTTTTCATCTCTATCCTCCTCCAAAAATAGTCTTGATCCTAATCTAACTAAAAACAAATTGGCATCGAATTATCTCTCAATTTTAATTGACTACTTTTTATACTAAGCGTATTTTGGATACAAAATCCATTTTTACTTTTTGCTAGTAAAATCCTTCAATTTCTTAAAAAAAGGTCGCGAATGATGGGTCGTTCTGTTTTAGATGTGAGTGTTTTCAACGGTATCATGCCGGCGCTGATGACGCCTTGTAAGGCGGATCGCACGCCAGATTTCGATAATTTGGTGAAGAAGGGTAAGGAGATGATCGCGGCGGGCATGTCGGCGGTGGTGTATTGCGGTTCGATGGGCGATTGGCCTTTGTTGACCGATGCAGAACGCATGGAGGGCGTGGAGCGCTTAGTGAATGCAGGCATTCCTGTGGTGGTTGGCACGGGGGCGATTAATACCAAATCCGCAGTGGCCTTGGCGGCGCACGCGGAAAAAGTCGGTGCGGCGGGTTTGATGGTGATTCCTCGAGTGCTGTCTCGTGGCTCGGTGATTGCCGCGCAACGTAACCACTTTAAAGCGATTTTATCCGCTGCGCCCTCCATTCCAGCGATTATCTACAACAGCCCTGTGTATGGTTTTGAAACCCGCGCGGATTTGTTTTTTGCGCTACGTGCTGAGCATAAGAATCTAGTTGGCTTTAAAGAATTTGGCAGCAAAGAAGCCTTGCGTTATGCCGCAGAGAACATCACCTCCCAAGACGATGATGTTTTGCTCATGGTGGGGGTGGATACGGCGGTCTACCACGGTTTTGTCAAATGCGGCGCGGTGGGTGCCATCACAGGGATTGGTACAGCGTTGCCAAACGAAGTTTTGTTACTCGCCAACTTATGTAAGCTAGCAGCAAAAGGCAACGCAGAGGCTCGCGTTCGAGCCCAAGAATTAGAAGAAGCCTTTTCCGTTTTGGCCAGTTTCGACGAAGGCCCAGAATTGGTATTGTTCTTCAAATATTTGCTTGTCTTAAACGGCGAAGAAGCGTATCGATTACACTTCAACGAAACGGACGAGCTTAACGCCGCGCAACGTCGTTACTGTGAAGAACAATATGCCCTCTTCAAAGACTGGTTTGCGGATTGGGCTACACAAGGTGGAGTAATAGATACATGCAAGTCATAGACAGTCATACGGAAGGTGAACCAACCCGCGTTATTGTGTCTGGTGGGCCAGATTTAGGTTCTGGCTCATTGGCGGAACGCGCCAAGGTATTAGCGACAGAACATAAAGATTTTTATCGTTCCGTGGTAGCCGAACCCTATGGGCAAGAAGCCATGGTTGGCGTGATGCTGGTTGAGCCCGTCGATCCAACCTGCGTAGCAGGGGTGATTTATTTCGATGCCGCGGCGGTTATCGGTATGTGTGGCCACGGCACCATTGGCGTGGCTGCCACGTTAGCTCACATGGGTAAAATTGGTATGGGTACTCATAAGATTGAGACGCCCGTCGGCGTGGTTGAAGTCACCTTGTCTGATACCAATACAGTGACCGTGAAAAACGTTGCCAGTCATCGTTTGCACAAAGATGTAAGCTTAGAAATCGAAGGAATAGGTACAGTCTCTGGCGATGTGGCTTATGGTGGAAACTGGTTCTTTATTGTCGATAAAAGCCCTGTTCCTGTGGTTCCAAGTAATATTCGCAACCTCACTGACGTTTCGATCAAAATTCGTGAAGCCATTGAAGCAAAGCAATTAACAGGTACAGATGGCGGCATCATTGATCACATTGTTCTTTATGGACCAGCTTTGAACAAAAACGGCCACAGTCGTAACTTTGTTTTGTGTCCAGACAATGCTTATGATCGCTCACCTTGCGGCACAGGCAGCTCGGCTCGCTTGGCTTGTCTAGCAGCGGATAAGCGCCTTGCGCCCGGCGAAGAAATTATTCAAGAAAGTACCATTGGCAGTAGTTATCGTTTGAGCTATCAGCAAGTAACAAACGATTCCATTATTCCAAATATTACCGGACAAGCGTTTGTCACTAAAGAAGCCACGTTAATGATGAACCCCAACGACCCGTTGAAGAATGGCATTAGCTTGTCTTAATAGATTCTTCAAAGTCACAAAATAGCTTAGCGATAATGGGTGAAACCGAAATGGACAGTACAAAAAATCAGGATGTGATTGTAATTGGTGCCGGAATCATAGGCATTAGCATTGCATTAAAACTGCAATCCGAAGGCCGACAAGTGCTGGTGTTGGATCGAAAAGGCGTCGCTGCAGAAACCTCTGCGGGTAATGCTGGCGCCTTTGCTTTTGCCGATGTCATTCCGCTGGCAACACCTGGCATTATGCGCAAAGCACCAAAATGGTTAATCGACCCTCTTGGCCCCTTATCACTGCGACCGGCTTATGCACTGAAAATCCTTCCTTGGATGCTGCGTTTCTGGCGCGCCAGCTGGCAAGATAAGTATCAAGCCGCGTTAGCGGCGCAAGCCAGTTTAATGGCGGTTTCCAAGGCGGCGTTGGAGCGCCAAATCGACGCGGTAGGTGGCGAAGCCATGATCCGCCGAGAAGGGCAGTTGCAGCTGTATGAAGGCGAAGCAGAATTCAGTGCCAGTCTTGCCGGTTGGCAAACTCGACAAGCGCACGGCGTCGTCTATGAGTTTTTACTTAGTTCAGAAGCCATCGCCAAAATCCAACCCGGCATTCACCCTAGATTCACCCATGCAGCCTTTACCCCGGAATGGATAAACGTCTGCGATCCTGCCCAATGGACTCAGCACTTGGCCAACGAGTTTGAAAAACGTGGCGGTAAAATTGCCATAGCAGCCATCCATTCCATATCGATACAGCAAGATTCGGTGATATTAAAAAGCGACTCGGCCGATTATGAAGCCAATCAAGTGGTACTTTGTGCTGGTGCTTGGTCAAAAACCTTAGCGCAATCAATTGGCGACAGTTTGCCATTGGATACCGAACGAGGGTACAACACGACGCTGCCATCTGGCGCGTTCGATTTAAAGACTCATGTTACGTTTAGTAATCACGGCTTTGTAGTGACCAAAATAGGTGAGGGTGTTCGTGTTGGCGGTGCAGTTGAACTGGGTGGATTGGATTTGCAGCCAAATTTTCAACGTGCTGAGGTCCTGCTCGATAAAGCGAAAACATTTTTACCTAGTTTAAAAATCGAAGACGGAAAACAATGGATGGGATTTCGTCCTTCCATGCCTGACAGCTTGCCCGTCATAAGCTATGCCAGCCGCTCGAAACGCGTGATTTACGCGTTTGGGCATGGCCATTTAGGACTTACTCAATCGGCAGGAACCGCTGAGCTCGTCGCGGCGCTTGTTAGTAATGGCACACCAGACATTGATCTTACACCGTTTTCAGCGAATCGGTTTTAGCTATCTTCACTAACCCAACCCTTGAAGATAAGGAGGGAATATCACAAAACTAGAGCCCCCCTGCTAAGAGGGAGGCTGAGAGGGTTATTTGAATTTAGCGCCAAGAAATATCGATCCTATCACCATCCCCATACCGATTACATGCCCTGTCGTCAAAACCTCTCCTAAGACTAATAAACCAATTAACGCTGCACTAACCGGCATTAACCCTGTAAATAACCCTGCTATGTTGGCCGGAACTTCAGACATTCCTCTATACCAAAATAAAAATGACAATACACTTGCGGTAATAGAATAAAACAGCACCCAGTACCATAACTCTGCGCTGGGAATACCCCAGTCAAAAGTAAGCGCTTGCGGGATTGCCAATGGTAGAAACAGGAGCAAACCAACAAGATTAACACCGAACGCCATGCTCCAAGGGTGTACAGTCAACGATAACCGTCGGGAAAAAACAGCAAACAATGCCTCAGCAAAAACAGCACCTAATACCAAAGCATTGCCTAATATGCTTCCATTGCCAGAAGAACTTGCGTCCTGCAAATTTAAAAAAGTTATTCCCAGCACAGCAAAAAAGATAGCACCGAGACTTCGGACACCAATCTTCTCACGTAACCAAAGCCATGCCAACAAAGCGATTAATGATGGGAGTGAGCTAGTTATTACACCTGCACTGGTAGCAGTAGTGTAGGTTACGCCATAGAGCATGAACAAACTAAACAAAAAACAACCAAAAAATGATTGTAAAGATAAGCCATACCAAGCTGTCTTATTTAGACCTTTACGAAAAGATGGTAGAAGCATACCCGGAAAAAGCACAAGACTTGCAATCAAAAAGCGTAGCGCAGCAAAAAGAAAGACCGGTATCTCAGAGAGGACTAACTTTCCAATGCCAATATTACTACCCACCATACACATAGACATGGCAAGACATAAGTATGCAAATATTGGCACTTTAGCAATAGGTAAATTTAACCTTTTTTCAATGGTACTAGGTGTCGTGAATTTCAATTTCTTTCTCCGAGAATTTTTGCACCTACGCGAACCATGGTCGATCCATGTTTAATCGCACTTAAATAGTCACTGCTCATCCCAATACTTAATTCTGCCAATCTATATTTATCTTTAATATTCTTCATTTCCATGAAATAAGTAGAAGGATCCTCTCCGGCAGGGGGAATACACATAATTCCCGACACGTTTAAATTGTATTTATTAATACACTGATAAAATAAACACTCAAAATTTTCAGGTAACACACCAGACTTCTGCGGTTCACGTCCTATATTTATTTGTATGAAGCAATCAATTTTTCTCTTCTGAGATTGCATTTCACGAGCAATACGTGCAGCAGCTTCCTCTTTATCTAAAGACTGAATAACATCGAAAATTTTAACAATCTCTTTGATTTTTCTTGATTGCAATGTTCCAATGTAATGAAGTTTTATATCTGTGAATTCTCTTGCTAAATCAATCCATTTTTCACGTGCTTCATCAAGCCTACTTTCGCCAAAAATACGGTGCCCCTCCAATAATAAAGGCCGTATCCTTTCAATACCGTGAAATTTCGAAACTACCATTAATTGCAAGCTCTTATTTTCACCGGGGCACTGCTTTAACTCAGAATGAATGTCATCTTTAACAGAATGATAATTTTTAACTATTTCATTCATCGTTAATAACCTCAACTCCAGACTCAGTCACAGATATTTTAATTATAGTTTAAACTAAAACACCAGTTTCTTTAAGAACCCGTTCAACACCATGATTCCCAACTTTTTCGACGACACAAATAACTTCAGAAACATTTCCTCCAGCATCACGTATTGCTTTAATTAATGCAATCAATGCGCCGCCAGTACTAATCGTATCATCAATAATAGCAACTTTATCGCCAGGCAATACGCCATTTAAATACAAATCGCCGCGGAAGTACTCAGAATCAATTTTTACTCTGACTTCATTGTGAGTTCCTAAGCTATAAGGGTACCAGCGTGCTATTGCAAGTGGAGTGTTTGTCATAACGGAAACTAATGTAGCAAGTGGAGCCCCCTTGTCCTCTTCAGTAACTATCTTGTCTACATTAAAACTTCCTATCTTAACCACTTCTAGTGAGGCTTCCCATAGCACCTTTGGCCGAAGAGCTGGAAGTTGATCTGTAAACTCATTAACCGTAGTGAAATGATTACCTGATTTGACGACTTTTGCGGCTTTATACACGTCCTGCAGTAACATATTATCCTTAATTATTAATATAAATGATTAACTTCCACTGTACTCAGGATAGATTCCCGACCAGCGACTTTTATATTTCCAAGCAGAGTCGAAAAATAACGTTATTATTGTTTTCTTAGTTATTGTAGATAGCAGCTGCTCACATGCAAACAAATTTGCACCGCACGTAGGCCCAATTTCAAGCAGCTCATCTTCTATAAATTTTTTCATCCGTTCTCAAGATTGTTCTCCATCAACTGTAACTATTTCATCAATTACTGACTCGTTTGTGTTACAAGAAAGTACACCAGCACCTAGCCCCATCATGTTGTGAGGCTTGTGTGTAAATACCAGGTTATTTTTCTTTGAATACAAAGGAGCGGATTTGTCTACCTCAATCCCAATAGTTTTCAAGCTAGGATATCGAGCTTTTAGAACTTCAGCGATTCCAGAAAATGTTCCTCCAGTTCCAATCGAGCAAACAAAGTAATCAGGTATAATATTTTTTCCCTCTAATTGACTAACAATTTCATTTCCACATTGAAGCCATGCAGCCTTATTGAGAAGGCTAGAACCTTGATCTAAAAAATAAAAATCTTCAGGGTTCTTATCGAGCATATAATCTTTCGCAGCTTGAACGGATCCATTAAGAAATAGATTTTTATCCGTCTCAATAATTTCTGCCCCAAATTCTCGTATCTGATCTTTTCGTTCTTGTGTCATACCCTCAGGCATAAATATCTTTACATTATATCCTTTTCTTTTACCGATCCATGCTAAAGCTGCGCCACCGTTACCAGTCGAACAATCTACCAAAGTCATTCCTGGTTTAATTTCGCCGGCAGCCTCAAGTTCTGTAACCATATATAAAAAGGTTCTATCTTTATGGCTCCCGGTTGGATTCATAAATTCGCATTTTGCAAATACAGTATTACCATTTGCATCTATACTATTTACTTGGTGAAGGGGGGTGTTTCCGACATGATGTAAATTTAGTTCTTCGTCCATGCAATTCGCTCCAGTAACCATCAAGTAAGTTATCACTTTGCACTGTATTCATGCGGCTTACTTCTCTAATCATAGAGATCAAATTCACCATCCTTGAATTCAGGGTTAATTTTAGTAAAATGATATTTTTTATATTTGTCAATAAATTTATTAGTTCAATTTATTAATCCAAATGAAGATAAATACATATAAGCTGATAAAGCATCTGCGGATATACCAAAAAATTTATATATAACAATTAATTAATAAAAAATACGATGATAATATACATATCATCCATTCAAAATTTAATTATTTCTCTTAGCAGATTTAATATATAAAATTAAGTGTGCCATATTTGTATTAACTACCGATGCTCCACTCCAAGATCAGCATTCGCTCAAAGAACACGTAAACGGCCTGAAAAGCCAACTGAATGTGTCTGACACAAACTAACAGCGAATGAAAGAGGGCATATCCAAAGGCATGATGCAGCTAGAAGCGATTAAAAGCAGGTGATAAGTTTTACTTATGTGGGCTATTTGGTTTCATGATATTCATTAAGCAGCAATTGTTAACGCTCGGCGCAGAAGCAAACCGCATTAACTACGAATTATTCGGTCACATCAATAAATTTGATTTACCCTCTCCCTAACCTCCTTAAAAGACAGGGTATCAAAAGAAAACTACCGCCGAGCAGCGGTAATCCATTCAAGCACTTGGAGCTTGGTGTTTTCGATATGAGAGCGTAATTTATCAGCCGCACTTTGCACATTACCTTGCCGAGCTAAAGCAAGAAGATCACTATGATCTTGTTGCGCACTTTTTGATTTATTCAGCTGATCGATGTGCATACTCACATAACGATTGGATTGTAAGCTGGCACGTTCTAATAGATTGGTTGTTAACTTTCGATCCGCGGCCGCGTAAAGCGCACCATGAAAGGCAGCGTTTAACGGCCCCCATGCTGCAACATCGCCACTTTGGTATGAGACTTCCATCTCTTTTAGAATACGCTCGCAAAGCTGAAAATGTTCGTCTTGCATCAAGGGAATAGCGCGAGTGAAAAGATCTACTTCTAGCATCATGCGCACATCAAAGATTTCGGCAATTTCATCGAGAGAATGCTTGGTGACCGTAGCACCGCGATTATTGGTGAAAACCACCAGCCCCTCAGCATCGAGACGCTTTAATGCTTCACGAATCGGCATGCGCGACACATCGTATTCTTCCGCCAACAACTCCTGACGAATGAGCTCACCTTCCGCAAGATCACCAGACAAAATACGCTGACGCAAATCGGCCGCTATAACATCGGGCAAACTCTGACGAACCACCGCTCTTTTCTGCGCCAATCTACTACTCCTTCGCGAGCTAAACACTTCGAAATCAAAAGTGTGTAATATTGGCCTATTATACGCAAAAGCGCCGCTAACGTGAGGTTAGCGGCGCTTTTTTTCGTCTTTCATTCATGATGACAGGCGCTAACAAGATGATTCAATGTTTGAAATACTTCAAACATTGAATTGATAGCTTCTCATTTTTCAAACTGTGGCCATTGCCTACTATCGATTGGTATTAAAAGTGCTAAGTTAATAACACACTGCACTGACAAATTATCCTCCTTAGCCAAGTCTGGAGTCTTTATGAAAGCAATACTATCTCAGGCCACTTTGTTGAAAAGCCAATCTTATATTGGCGGCGAGTGGGTCGCGGCCAAGTCTGGTAAGACGTTCGCGATAACCAACCCAGCCAATGGTGAACACATTATCGATGTGGCCGATTTGGGCGCAGAAGAGACAACGCTGGCCGTTGAGGCGGCTGAAAAAGCCCAGAAAGAATGGCAAGGCCGTACCGCGAAAGAGCGTGCAACGCTGTTGCGTCGTTGGAACCAGTTGATTCTGGACAATCAAAACGACTTAGCGACCTTGATGACCTTGGAGCAAGGTAAGCCTTTTGCCGAAGCTAAGGGCGAAGTGGCTTATGGTGCGTCTTTTATTGATTGGTTTGCGGACGAAGCGCGTCGTTTGAATGGTGATGTGATCCCAACATTCGCTAAAGACAAGCGCGTATTAACTATCAAACAAGGCATTGGTGTGGTGGCGGCGATTACGCCTTGGAACTTTCCGATTGCGATGATCACCCGTAAAGCCGGACCCGCACTCGCTGCAGGCTGTACTATCGTAATCAAGCCTTCTGACGAAACCCCTTTGTGTGCCTTGGCATTGGCTGAGCTAGCCCATCAGGCTGGCATTCCAGCAGGCGTATTAAATGTTGTGGTTGGTAAAGACGCGAAAGCCATCGGCGGCGTATTAACGAGTCATCCAACGGTTCGTAAGTTGTCTTTCACAGGCTCAACACCGGTAGGCAAATTGTTGCTTTCTCAGTGCGCGCAAACCGTTAAACGTACGTCGATGGAATTGGGCGGCAATGCACCTTTTATCGTGTTTGATGATGCTGACTTAGACGCTGCGGTAGAAGGCGCCATTGCCTCTAAATACCGCAATGCGGGCCAAACTTGCGTGTGTGCAAACCGTATTTTAGTGCAAGAAGGCGTGTACGATGCGTTCGCCGAGAAGCTGGCGAAGCGTGTTGCCACTTTTAAAACAGGCGATGGTTTTTCTGAAGGCGTGAACATTGGTCCGCTAATCAACCCAGCGGCAATCAGCAAAGTGGAACAATTGGTTGGCGATGCTATCGCTAAGGGCGCGAAAGCGCTGATCGGTGGTACAAAGGCGACTCATGCGGGTGCTCAGTTCTTCGAGCCAACCATTTTAACTGGTGTCACAGAAGACATGGACATTTTCTCTAATGAAATTTTTGGTCCTGTGGCGCCTTTGTTCAAATTTAAAACCGAAGACGACGCCGTGGCTATGGCAAACAATACCCCATTTGGTTTGGCGTCTTACTTCTATTCCCAAAATATTGCGCGTATTTGGCGTGTGTCTGAAGCCTTGGAATACGGCATGGTGGGGATTAACGAAGGCATTATTTCCAGTGAAGTCGCGCCATTTGGCGGTGTTAAAGAATCGGGCAGTGGCCGTGAAGGTTCCCAATACGGCATCGACGAATACGTTGAAATCAAATACTTATGCATGGGCGGCTTGGCGTGAGGCTTCACCTCACACAGCCTCTCTAATATCGATTAACAAGCGGAGCAACCGCGCCGCTTCATGTGCATAGAGCTTGCTCTCATTAAGGTAATAGACAAAATGAAAAACGCAGACATACAAAAACGTAAAGAAAGTGCGATCGCTCGCGGTCAAGCAAATATGGCACCGGTTTATGTTGACCGTGCTTTAAACGCTGAAATTTGGGATGTGGAAGGCAAGCGTTATATCGATTTCGGTGCGGGTATCGCCGTGGTAAACACTGGCCATAACCATCCGAAAGTAAAAGCAGCGACCATCGCTCAAATCGAACGTTTTACTCACACCTGCGTCATGGTCAGCCCATACGAATCCGCGGTGGCCTTAGCAGAAAAGTTAAACGCAGCAGCGCCTGGTAACACACCGAAGAAATCTATCTTCGTCACCACCGGTGCGGAAGCGGTAGAAAACTGCGTCAAAATCGCCCGTGCACACACTGGCCGTCCTGGCATCATTGCTTTCAACGGTGGCTACCATGGTCGTACCAACATGACCATGGGCTTAACCGGTAAAGTGAACCCTTACAAAATCGGTTTTGGCCCTTTCCCAAGCGACATTTTCCATGTTCCTTACCCAAATGACTATTTAGGAATCACCGAAGAGCAAGCACTTGCTGACCTGCAATTGCGCTTTACTTGTGATATCGAGCCTTCACGCGTGGCGGCTATCATTATCGAGCCAGTACAAGGTGAGGGTGGTTTCTACAAGGCGTCTACCAGCTTCCTACAGAAACTTCGTAAGCTATGTGACGATCATGGCATGTTGCTGATTCTTGACGAGATCCAATCAGGTTTTGCGCGCACTGGCACCATGTTCTGCCACGAACAAGCGGGCATTGAAGCGGATCTAATGACTACGGCAAAAGGCATCGCTGGCGGTGTACCGTTAGCCGCTGTGGTGGGTAAAGCTAATATTATGGACGCGCCAATTCCTGGTGGATTAGGTGGCACTTACGGTGGCTCTCCGGTTGGTTGTGCAGCGGGTCTTGCTGTATTTGAAGTCATTGAAGAAGAAAAGCTGTGCGAGCGTGCCACGCAGATCGGTACACGCTTTGTTGAGCATCTGACGGCATTACAAGCGGAATTTCCAAACATTATCGGTGATGTGCGTAACTCTGGCGCCATGATTGCGGTGGAATTCGTTCACGATGGCGACGTCAACAAACCTTATCCTGAACTGGCGAAAAAGCTGTCAGGCAAAGCGTCTGAAAATGGTCTAGTGCTTTTGTCTTGTGGTATTCGCGGTAACGTTATCCGCTTCCTACCAGCGTTGACGATTGAAATGGAACTGATCGACGAAGGTATGGAGATTTTTAAAGACTGTTTTAAAGCGTTGGTTTAATCAAATCTCGTTAATGAAACAAAAAAACCGGCCTTGGTAAAATAAGGCCGGTTTTTTTATTCTCGTATGTTATTGTGGCAAATAGCCATTTACCTTGTCTTGAAGCTGCAGAACTCGATCAAGAGGCACGCCTTTAACCTGCTGATGCATACCCGACAACGCTGACTTAAAAGTCGATAAATCCTCTTCTGTCGGCTCATACACGTCGATGCCTGCGGCTATAAGCGATTGTTTCTGGACAGTGTCAGATTGATTCACCCAACGAAACACGTCTTTCTGAGCTTCAATAGAGGACGCGGTAAACTGTCTTTGCTCATCGGTTGATAAATTGTCCCACCAATACTGGGAAGCCAACGCCAGCCGCGCAGACATAATGATTTTTGCGTCGGTAAAATAGTGCAAAAGGTCGGTTTGATTAAACATTAACGGGACGGATGAAGCGTTGATATACCCATCAACAATGCCTGTTTTTAGCGCGTTTGACACTTCTGAAAGCGGCACAACCACACCGCTTGCCCCCATCATTTCAAACATACTTAACTGATTTGAATCCAGCGCCCGCATACGCAAACCCACCATATCACTGACAGTCGCAATGGGCTTTTCACTGTTAAAAATACCCAAAAATGCGCCTGTTGGTAACACCGCTAATACGCGCAACCCCTCACTGGCGAGGCGTTTATTGATTTCATCAAGATAATCGCTTTTTGCAAAAAAATGGTACTGATGATCTACATTTTTAAAGGTATAGGGGAGTTGTAACACCTGCATTTCAGGTACAAACTGTGTCGCCGCAGAATATCTAGACAAAGAAACATCCAAGGTACCTGAACGAACACGACTAACACGCTCTTCTTCGCTGCCAATCGTATCTCGAGGAAATACGTTGATTTGCCAGCCTTTTTCTTTCAACGACTGAACTAAATTATCCACATATCGATAGCTACCCGACTTTTCTCGATCGGGATCCGTATCCAAGGCAACGTTCACTGATGCCGCACTGACAGAACAAGCAAACAACATCATAGCCGATGTGACGATTATTTTTTTCATGGCACAGCCTTAAATCCAGACAGTTATCTTTTCTCGACAAGGGATCCTGCATAATGCCTACGCTCTTTCATCTTAACGATTTCAGCACAGACACTCAGGCCTCAAAGTATAGAATCAAAAGACACTAAAATGCGAAGAAATCCGACGTTTATCTGTTTTTTTGTTATGGAAAAGCAACGCTTTTTTTGACTAAAAAACATCAAAATGGCATGTGAACATTATAAGTTTATCTTAATAATGTCTGTTTCTTCTCGTCATACTTTTCGATCAAGATCAGGTCTCATGCTCTGAATAAGGCGGCAAACCTATGTCTCTTTTCAAATACTCAGGCATATATTGTGCTTTCAGGTAAAAATCTCGGATTTGACGACGTCGTCTTTGCTCGGCCGCTCTTTTTTTAAACGCGGCATATCCCTCAACCATCTTAGTATTTAACCACAGTAATAGCGTCCACATACCCATCCCTCCTGTTGATAAGGACTTTATTGTGTCGCTAAAAAGAGGTAAAAACGAACACGATATTCTTACAGATTAGATTAGAAAATCTTATGAACAATATTTTTATGGACTATGTTTTATGAGCAATCGCATCACTCACCTCAAAGCCGCGCATTATTTTTCTGTTGCTAGCCAGGTATTAAGTTACACCAAAGCCGCAAAGCAGCTTCATGTTTCTCAAGCGGCAGTAAGCCAGCAAATTCGTTTATTAGAAGATTATCTAGGTGTGCCACTCTTCTATCGTTTGGGACGAGAAATGCGCTTAACCAGTCAAGGGCAAGTGTTATCTGAGCATTTAGCTAAAGCCTTTACCCATGTAGAGCAAGGGTTAGAAAGTGTAAAACTTGAACCCTTCGAAGGCACGTTACAGGTTTCAGGTCTACAGAGCTTTGTATCCCTTTGGCTGATGCCAAAGCTGTGGCGTTTTTCCCACTTACACCAATCTATCAACATCAAACTCTTTTCGTCTGATGAACGCGAAGACATCCATTCCGGCAAGATAGATATCATCATTGATAACGTCATCAATAGCCAAGACAACATAGCCCAGAATCTAATTTTGTCTTCCGAAATCATTCCAGTTTGCGCTCCAGAACTGGCAAAAAATATTCGTTTCGAATACCCAACAGACTTGCTCAAATGCTGGCTAATACAGGTGGATACGCCTATTTATCGGTGGGAGACCTGGTTCGAAGAACAACAGATCTCGCCACTGCGTAGTAAAAAACGACTCTGGGCAGAGGTTAATTCTTGGTACATGGGTATCAGCGCCGTGAAAGCCGGCCATGGTGTCTTTTTGTGTCCACGGTTTATGGTGCAAGAAGAGTTAGAACAAGGAATACTGATACAAGCTTTTCCAACAGCACTGAGTAATAGAATAAATTTTTACGTGAACTTCGCGAAAAATTCACCAAGAAAAGCCAGAATTGACGCCTTTGTCGATTGGCTAAGAGAAGAAAGTGGCGGACAAAACAGTAACGAGATAACACCAAAGCCACATCAGCCACTGCCTTGGCCTTAAAAAAAGGCGTTCCCAGAGGACCAGAAACACCTTCACCGGCCAACATTAGCCTAAAAAAGAAGGCAACCACAGTGAAATAGCTGGGATATAAGAAACCAGTAAAAGCACAAAAAGGTTACAGAGTAAGAAAGGCCAAATCGCTTTTACAATGGTGGTCATTGGCAATTCACTGATTCCTGCGGCGACAAACAAACACACGCCAACAGGCGGGGTTGTTAAACCAATAATCAAGTTGAGTACGGCCATCACACCAAAGTGAATCGGGTCCATACCAATGCCTTCTGCCACTTTTAACAAAGTAGGGAATAGGATAATAAGTGCCGCGATGGTTTCCATAAAGCCACCCACAATCAACAACACAATATTAATGATTAAAATCACCACCAGTGGATTTTCACTAATGCTAAATATCGCACCTGCTAACATCTGAGGGATTTGTTCGCTCGTCAGGATCCAGCCAAATAAGTTCGCCATGCCCACCAGCAGTAACAAGCTGGTTGAACTCAGCACAGTATCGACTAGCAATTTAGGTAAGTTCTTCCATGTCAGACCTTTATAAACAAACATGCCGACCACAAAGGCATATAGACTGGCCATAATAGACGCTTCTGTTGGTGTAAAGAGTCCACCAATAATCCCGTATAGGATAATAAAGGTCATCAGTAACGCCCAAAAAGCGCCTTTACCAACAATGTATATTTCCTTTAATGTAGCGCGTTTTTCACGAGGATATTGGCGTTTCACGGCAATAATATACGCCGTTATCATCATAGCGAGACCCAACATAATTCCGGGGACGACGCCAGCCAGAAACATCTTACCAACGGAAATACCACTCAATGAACCGACAATTATCATCGGCACGCTGGGTGGAATGATCGGCCCAATTGTCGATGACGCTGCCGTTACGGCCGCGGCAAAAGGTTTATCGTAACCGCTTCGGGCCATGCCGGGAATCATCACGGCGCCAATGCTTGCGGTATCCGCTACGGCAGTACCAGAGATACCACCAAAAATCATCGAGCCACCCACATTCGCCAAACCAAGGCCGCCACGAATATGGCCTAATAATGCATTACTAAAACGAATGATATATTCGGTGATATTACCGACATTCATTAAATTACCAGCCAGAATAAAGCCAGGAATACACAGCAAAACAAAGGAATCCATACCCGCATACAAACGCTGAGGCACAATGGTTAATGGAATTCCTACCATGGTTAAATAGGTAAGCGACGCGATGCCTAGACAAAAAACAATTGGCACACCAACGAATAACAATAAGAAGAATACGAGAAACAGTAAAATGACTTCCATTATGAAGCTACTCCTTGGTCATCACGTTCAAGCAGTACAAGTAACACACTCATAAAGCTATAAAATGCCGTTAACGCGAAGAAAAAAGTCACTGATAAGAATGCCCAGTACATAGGGACTTCTAAAGCAGGAGAGGTCTGCCAACGTCCTATTTGAGCGTATTTGATAGCATAAGGCAGAATATAAATAGCAAAGCTCCCCGCTAACAGATGACAGAAAATTTGATATACCTTATTCCAGAATCGGTTTAATGCACCTTGATACAGCTCCAGACGAACATGACGATTATGACGAATCACCAATCCAGAACCCATTACGATCAGATATACGAATAAATAACGAGACAATTCTTCTGTCCAAATCGGGGAACTAGGCAGCAAGAAGCGAGACACGACTTGCAAAATAACCACCGCTGTAATTGCCAATAAGGCAGAGACAGCCAACATAGAAAATACCCAGTCAATGATGCGCAACAACCACTGAATACTCGCTTCCAGCTTGTTCACAAAATCTCTTGAGTTATTGGTTTGAGACGAGATACTCATCGTATTTCTCTCCAAAAGGGCCTGTTTTCGCTATAAAAAGCGAAAACAGGCGGTCTTAAACGGATTTAGATTTTGTTATAAAGCGCAAGTTGCTCAGGAGTCAGTGCTTCTTGTACGGCTTTTTGAGCTGCAGCTTTGAACGCGTCAAGATCTGGCTGTACAAACTCCATTCCACGAGCTTCTAGAGTAGAACGCAATTGCGCTTCATCCGCTGCAAACATGCTGTGCTCATAGCTTTGCATTTGCTGACCAGCATCTAATACGATATCGCGTAAGTCCGCGGGCATGCTGTTTAGCTTGTCTTGGCCAATCACCACATAAATCCAGCTACGCACGTGGCCAGTTAGGTTTACGTATTTCTGAACTTCATAAAAACTCGCACTGTTAATCAAACTAAGTGGGTTTTCTTGTCCATCGATCGTATTTTGTTGTAGAGAAGTAAATACCTCACTGAATGCCATAGGGGTTGGCTTTGCACCTAGGGCTTGCCATGTTTTTACAAACAGAGGCACATTAGGAACACGTAACTTCAAGCCATCCAAGTCACTGGGGGATAAAATCTTACGATTAGAGGTTAAATGACGAGGACCACGTTCAAACCACGCAATCGGTTTAAGCCCTGTTCGCTCAGAAATCTGTTCGCTGATTTCTTTACCAACGTCGCCATTAACCGCTTTTGTTAGTTGTTCAGAACTCGTAAATGCATAAGGCACCGCCATTAGTGCGGCTTTTGGCGCCCAGTTCTGTAATGATTCGCCTGTAATCGTCATATCAGCTGTGCCCAGCTGAATGCTATTAATAACATCCATTTCTTTACCCAACTGTTCGTTGGGATAAAGCTTAACGTCAATGCGACCATTCGACTTTGTTTCTGCGACTTCTTTGAACTTCAAAGCCGCTTTGTGCCAGATATTGTCTTCATTGGCTGGGTAGCCAAACTTCAACGTAACATCAGCAGCCTGCGACAGGCCTGTCAACAAGATTGATGACATGATAGCGACTTTTAACATTGGTTTTATCATGGTGAACTCCGTTTTTATTATTAGATTTAGGCTCTAGGGTTAACTATTACTTACTCATCTCAACCAGCACTTTACGAGTCAGTTCGGGGTGGTTTTCCATTAACTGAATGCCATCGCCAATGTCGTTTAAAGCAATCCGATGGCTGATTAATGCCAAAGGATCCAAACGACCTGATGCAATCATTTCAAGTACTTGCGGAAAACGTCGATTGTTAAGGCGTGAACCCACAATCGTCAGTTCTTTCTTAATCACTTCAATTTGCGCTAAATCACTTGGCGTTGTACTGAAACCCAACAAACCAATACGTCCAGCAGGACAGGCGATACGCAAAATTTCAGGCAAAAGAGCAGGAATACAAGCAGCATCGGCAATTAAAGGTACACCTTCGCCACTTGTCCATTCTTGGATACAGTCTTCCACTTTATGAATTCGGCTGTTAATCACATCCGTCGCGCCAAGGGATTTTGCCGTTTCTAAACGCTCACCAACAATATCGGTGACAATAATGCGTTCGATACCCATGGCTTTGGCCACTTGCACTATGGTCAAACCGATCACGCCAGCACCGTAAACCAGCAAGGTATCGCCTGGAATTGGCGCCATTCGAGACAACACATTGGTAGCAATGGAATAAGGCTCTACCAATGCCGCTTGCTCAAGTGTGACATTGTCAGGAAGCACTAAAACATTGCCCGCAGGCGCGCTCGTATACTCACCAAAGCCGCCGTTACGATGTACGCCGAAAACTTGTAAATTCGCACAAACGTTAAAGCGGCCAGCTCGGCAGGCATAACATTTGCCACAGCTAATAACGGGATCGACACACACTTTATCGCCAATGTTTACGTGAGTGACGCCTTCGCCAACCGCAGCGACAACCCCCGAAAACTCATGCCCCGTAATTCGTGGAAACTGAACAAAGGGGTTTTGCCCGTGAATAATATGCAGATCGGATCCACAAATTCCCGCAAAGGCAGTTTTAATCAAGACTTCTCCAGCCTCAGCGACAGGCTGTTTGGTATCGATCAAGGCATAATCATTTACATTCGCAACTTGAAAGGCTTTCATATTTTTCTACCAATTCCACAAGGTGCCATCTTCTAAGCGGTTAACCGGAAGATAAGCAGGTTTATAGGGGTATTTCGCGGCAAGTTCTTCATTGATATCCACACCATGACCAGGCACTTCACCAGGCGTAAAGAAGCCATCTTTGAACTCATAAGCATGAGGAAAGACAAGGTCTGTTTCCTGGGTATGAGGCATGTGTTCTTGGATGCCAAAATTAGGTATCCAAGTATCAAAATGCAGCGCAGCCCCCATACAAATAGGGGAAAGATCCGTCGCCCCATGGAAACCTGTTTTAACATGAAAGATCGCCGCAAAATCAGCAATACGGCGTATATTGGTAATACCACCAGCATGAGTAATGGTTGCGCGGATATAATCTATTAGCTGGTTTTGAATCAACTCTTGGCAATCAGACAAACTGTTAAAGACCTCTCCAATCGCAAGAGGCGTCGTCGTATGCTTACGAATTAATTCATAGGAAGATTGGTTTTCGACCGGCGTGCAATCTTCCAACCAAAATAAGTGAAAGGGTTCAACTTCTTTGCCTAAACGCGCGGCTTGGATTGGTGTGAGACGGTGATGTACATCATGCAATATATGTAAATCTTCGCCGAATTCGCTGCGCACAGCAGCAAATAATTCAGGTACATGATTAAGATATTTCTCCGAAGACCACACATGTTCGGCAGGTAAAGCAGAATCAGCAGGCTCATAAGGCTTGCCAGCTTCTTTAGAAACGCCATAGGTTGTTGGGATTCCTGGTATGCCACATTGCACTCGAACGGCTTTATAACCTAGTGCAACATGCTTACGGACTTCTTCAAGACAGGACTCAATATCTAATCCAGTAGCATGACCATAGACCATCACTTTTTCACGGCTTTTCCCGCCAAGCAATTGATACAAAGGCATTCCCGCTAATTTGGCTTTGATATCCCACAAAGCAACATCAACAGCGGCAATCGCTGTCATACCAATTGGGCCTCGGCGCCAGTAAGCACCGCGATACAAATACTGCCAAATGTCTTCTATGCGCTGAGGGTCTTTACCAATAAGGGTAGGGATAATGTGATCTTCAAGGTAGGAGACAACAGACTTTTCACGACCATTAAGTGTCGCATCACCAATGCCGTAAACACCTTGATCGGTTTCAATTTTTAGCGTGACTAAGTTACGGCCAGGGCAAGTCACAATTACTTTGGCTGAACGAATTTTCATAAAGCACGGTACCTAATTATTTTTTGGTATACCAATATTCATAAACAAGACAAAAATAGCGGAACAACTCCATCAATACAAGCGTTAATCCAAATATTGGCATGCCAATTTAATATTTAATCCACATCATTCAATTGAAATATCGACTTTCTTACCTTATTACGTGAAAATGGCATACCAAATAACTGGAATACAGCATCTAAGTACCCCCTTATGGCAGAACGACTCTACAGAGAAATCGGCGAAAATATTAAACAAGAAATTGCAAAATCATCGCTTAAAATTGGTGATAAGTTGCCGACTGAACGCGTCTATGCCGAGCTATTTGGGGTTAGCAGAACCTTAGTAAGAGAGGCCTTTATCATGCTGGAAATCGAAGAGCTTATAGAGGTTAAAAAAGGCTCTGGCAGTTATTTGAAAAATACCCTCTCTTTAAAAACGAGCAATAAAGTGTCCGATGTGGGTCCCTTTGAGCTATTGCAAGCTCGACAGGAAATAGAAAGCTCGATTGCTGCTTGCGCTGCAAAGGTGATAACGAAACAGGACTTGCAAAAGTTGCAGGACATCTTAGATATCGAAAGCGCTGAGTTAGAAACGGTTGAAAAAGCCAACAGTGCAGACAGAGATTTCCACTTATCCATTGCACAGTCTACCCAAAACATCGTGCTACTCGACACCGCAACACGTTTATGGGATATGCGCGACGGCAACCCAATGTGGAAAAAGCTTCATGCGCGCATACAAGACACGTCTTATCATGATCAATGGCTGGAAGATCATAAAAAAGTGTTGTTACAACTAAGGAAGCGCAATCCAGAAGGTGCTCGACAAGCCATGTGGCAGCATTTAGAGAACGTTAAACAAACCTTGTTTAAGCTCTCAGACACAGACGCCCCGGATTTTGATGGTTATCTTTTTGCTCAACCGCACTCCTAATATTAATAAGGCGCTGAGATAAGCTCTTCAACGGTTTGGTGCAACACTTTAAGAAATAATTCTCGCGGTTTATTCGGTTGGGTGGTTTTCTTACAAATCACGGCAACGCCTAAGGTGTAAGAGCGGTTTTCTGGCGCTACGGCAACGATTTGTCCGGACTCAACATATGACTCAGCATAGCGTTCGGGTAAAAAGCCTATGTATCGACCCGATAAAATCAAGGCTAAGCGGCTGTCATAGAAGTACGAGATCGCCGTAAGGTTCATATGGGAAATCTGTTCGCTGACCGCTTCATGGGGTTTTAATCCAGCGTGAGTAGCAGGGTATTTGTCGACTTTGTCGTCTTGGTCTTCAACGGACATGGTCGCTAATGGATGATCCTTACCGCAATACAAATAACAATCGTCGCTGTATAAATGCACGTAACTTAGACCATCTAATTTACGATGATAGGGAATAAAACCTATATCGGCTTCATCATTCAAAATCATGCGCTCAATATTGGACATAGAAGACACGTTCGTCGTGATCAAGACTTCCGGTGCTTCACTCGAAAAACGCTGGATCATTTCAGGGAAATGACTACGAGGATCAAGGCTCACTTTATCGGAAAGGGCAAGACGCAGTTTGCCAGTTAAGCTGGCATTTAGGTTGTTTACTGTGGTGCGAAAGGCATCTAATGATTCAAGTAGATTCTCGGTCATTTTATAGATGATGACGCCTTCTTCCGTCAGCGAAAATCCACCACGGCCACGTTTACACAAGATCAGGTTCAAGCGCGCTTCTAAATTAGATATATGCAGGCTGATGGTTGATCGACCAATATTCAGAGAGGTTTCAGCCGCCGAAAAACCACCGCAATCAACGACCGTTTTAAAGACTTTTAGTTGTTTGATCTCATAGTCACCGACTTGCCCCAGTGAGTAGTTTTTAACACTCATCGCCGCTCCCCATATGTCCCATCATAATTTAGTTCGTTGATTCTCTAACTTTACATTGATTTAAGCGACTTTCATCCCCCTTTCTGCTTCTTTAAGGTAAGAGAGGTCGGTTACCGCAACAAAATGATATTTTGTTCATTCAGGATGATACGTATCCGCTTGGTTATACCCTGAAATGACTTGGCTATGCTCTGAAATAAAACATTGGATACTGGCCATTCATTTTATTCTTCCAGCACGTTATTTTGGCCTGTTTGTCTTGTTTGATAAACAGGCCTTTTTTGTCATTTTGATTGCTTCCCTTCTTTTTAGAAAGGGGTCTAAAGGAGGTTGATATGTCCATCGCGTTGTCCGTTCGTCAAAAGCTAATTGCAATCGTTGTGTTAGTCTGTATTGGCTATGCAGGGTTTGGTGCTTATTCCATTTACAACTTGTCGCAGATGTCGAGTGCATCCGACGATGCTACCGAGCTAAGCCGACTCACCAGTGAAGTCAAAGATGTTGAAATTGCACTCTTAAAAGTTGAGCGCCAAATGACCAGCATATCACCGGATAACATCGACACAATCAGTACAACCTTAGCCAGAATTAAAAGTGAAACGGCGGCGGGATTTAGTATTAGAGCAGATTTACTCGATAAAGAGGGAAAGGCGTTATTAGAAAACAGCCAAGCTTTACAGCCTAATTATTTATCCGCCCTTGAAAGCAATCTGCAAAACTTAACCACTCTCGGATTAAGCAGCAACACCGGCGCGCTGGGGCAATTAAATCAGTCTGCACAAGCCTTAGCTGAACAGCTAAAATCCTTAGCAAGCTTTGCCTCGCTCTTTAAAGAGGTGAGAGCAAAAGAAAAAGACTTTCTTGCCTACAGCGATGCAGAACACCAAGCAAGTCTGCTGGCAGCCATTCAAGCACTCAAAGACAGCGTTAATAACATTGGTTTTGGTGATGTATTTGGACCAATGATTAAAACCTATGAAGATGCACTGGCTCCCGTGATCGCCCTGTCTATTACCCTAAAAGAGCAGCAAAGTAAGCTTGCGCTCTTAAGCAATCAATATACACAAGCCATGGATGACAGCGCCAATTATCTGCAAAACACCTTACTGGTTCAGGCGCAGATCCGCTCATCTGAAACCGCTGAGCAAGCACGTCGCTCTTTAACAATCGCCTGTGTATTACTGGCGCTCGTTATCGGGTTCATTTTGTCGACCGTCATCCGTTCTTTAAATCGCAATCTAACAGCCGTATTAGCGATTTTAAAAGATGTTGCACAAGGCAAACTGCGTTCACATAAAAATAGCCAGACTTCAACAAATCCAGATGAATTCCAACAGCTCTTTATTGCTTCAAACCAGATGTCCGACAGCTTGCGCTTATTAATTGGCCATTTAATAAGCAGCAACGAGAAGCTAGTATTCACAGCCGATGAACTGGACAGCGGTATTAAAACCATTGTCAGCGGCAGCGAGCGTATTCGTGATCGCAGTAACACCTTGGCGGCCTCAACAGAAGAAATATCCGCGACCGCAGATACCGTTCAATCCATGACGCAGAACGTTCAAAGCGCCGCAAAAGTGGCTTATGAATCCGCAACCAGTGGTGTGAGTGCCATGCGTGATGCCATGACCAGCATCAGCGACGTGGCCGACACCATTCAAGACACCAATGAACGGGTCGCGCGTCTTGGTACGCTGTCTAAAGAGATTGATGTGGTGATTGAGCTCATCGTGGGGGTCGCAGAGCAAACCAGCCTATTGGCTCTCAACGCAGCAATAGAGGCGGCTCGAGCAGGGGAAGCAGGGCGCGGATTCGCTGTGGTTGCCGACGAAGTCAAAACGCTGTCTGAGCAAACGGTTAAAGCATCGGGTAGCATCACCGAGAAAGTCGAAAACATCCAAAAGGAAACGCTGGCAGTCATTGACGCCATGACACTGAGCCTAAATAAAGTCGGTCGCAGTAAAGAGCAGGGCGAAAACGCAGTGAAGACCATTCATCTCGTTGAGCAAAATACCTTAGAGGCGATGAACAATACGCAAGAGATTACTCAAGCTATAAAAGAGGTTGCCTTGACGACAGCACAAATGGCACAAGACATGGACATCATTGCTCATGATATTAAAGACAACCATAACGCCACTCAATCTATCCAAACGGCCAATAAAAATGTTCACCATCAAACAAATGAGCTAGCTCAGCAAATCCAACGTTTTGATATAACCTAAAGCCAAAAAAACCTCCTCAGCACGCTGTTAAAAAATACGCCGCACCAATTCGGTGCGGTCTTTTAGCAGAATCTAGAAAACTAACCACTTGTTTGAAAATTGCAAAAAAAATGCACGTTTTCAATATCATAGATCAATATTATTCACTCAATTGGTGCATGAATCTCACTTATTAATTGCACCAAAATAGTGCTTTTAGTTCTTTTTTAGTGCACCCTGTTCCACTTAGTGATCTGATTTATAAAGGCTTTTGACTTTTTTGATTGTTTGATAACGACAAAACTTTAGATAGATTTTGCGTGCTTTATTGCACGCAGGCTTTTTGAAAGTATCGAATACAAGGTGTCACACCAATGCGGATGTGACTTTTTAATGCACTTTTGCTCTCGAGGTAGCTCAATGATTAAGGCGATACTAAAAGTAAAAAAACGATTGGTTGCAAGCTCTCTAGCGGTAGCTCTTGGATTAGGCGCTGTCGCTTCCTCTGCCCATGCAGCAGATCATAACTGGCGCTTCGCTAACCTATACAGCCGCGGTTCTGCCTTCGGTGCGGTATACGAAGATTTAGCAAAAAACATTGAGACTATGTCTGACGGTCGCATCAAGGTACAAGTTTTATACGACGGTGAAGGCGTAGGTTCTTCTGGTATTTTTGGTGCCGTGAAAACGGGCCTAATCACGATGGGCGCGACCTTCCAATCTTTGAACGCGGGCGAACTTCCAGCAGGCTTGGTTGAAATCGGTCTTCCTGGCGGTACGAGCGACGTTGGTGAGCTAACGACTTTGTTCCAAGAAAAAGGTTGGGCGCCAATCCTCAAAGAAGCCTACAGCGCTCAAGGTCTAGTATGGCTTGACCCGTACATTCAGCCAGCGGTTTACGTTATTACTAAGAAACCCATTAATTCTGTTGCCGACTTCCAAGGCTTGAAAATCCGTGCGCCAGGTGCATACGGTAAGTTCCTACGTAACCTAGGTGCTTCTCCGGTATCGCTTGCTTGGTCTGAGATTTACACCTCTCTATCTACTGGCGTAATCGACGGTTCTATCGGTTCTAACATGATCGATCACCGCGACGGTAACCACGTTGAAGTAGCGAAATACATGTACCCACTTCCACTAGCGGGTGCACAAGTGTTACCTATCATCGTTAACCAAAGCGCTTGGAACAAACTTCCTGATGATTTAAAAGCCATTGTTAAAGCAGCAACAACCGTTCACGCTCAAGAGCAAATGACGAAATCTAAACTTTGGGAATCTCAAGCGGTTGCAGAAATGGAAGCGAAAGGTCTTCAGTGGAGCCCTGAGCCAAGTGCCGCAGACAAAGCCGCATGGAAAGATGCGGGTGCGAAACTTTGGGATGAGTACGCGGCTGCAGACAAATACAGCAAAGAGCTGATCGACGTTCTTCGTAAAGAACAGAAATAATTGATTTAGCACTCATGAAAACGGCCTTCACCAAGAAGGCCGTTTTTAATTTTCCGATCCACCCTTACAGGTACAAAACAATGATAATGACTGCGATTAGACGCTATTGTCTAGGAGTCCACGCATTGGTGGCTTTCATTGGGAATTCCGTTTCCTATCTTATGCCGGTATTAGCCTTTGTCGTTGCTTTCGAGGTTTTCTCTCGTTACGCCTTAGACAAACCGACCATTTGGGCTTACGACACGTCGTTATTTATTTTTGGTTACATTGCGGCTCTAGGTGGTGCTTATGCCCAGCAGCAACGCGCTCACATCAATGTGGATATCCTTTACAACAAAGTTTCAGCTCGGACGAAAAGCATATTTAACCTATTTTCATTCGCCCTTGCCATGTTCTTCATGGTGATCGTTTGCAAAATGAGCATAGGTAAGTTTGAAGAAGCGCTCGAGTTTAACTATCGACGTCAAAGTGAATGGGCTCCTCATATGCATCATTACTGGTTAATGATGGCAATCGCTAGTGTGCTGCTAATTTTACAACTTTCCAGCGACTGGATTGACTCCTTATATCAGGCGATTACAGGCAAACCTTTATTACCAGAAGCACCAACCGAACAAGAGGAAGCCGCACAATGATAAGTATTGAATTATTAACGGGCATTTTATTCGCCTGCATCATCGCGTCGTTTGCCTTAGGTGCTCCCGTTGGGTTAGCGCTTGGTGGTATCGCCATGGGCATAGGTTATATGACATGGGGCGATGCGCTCTTTAATGTTATTCCGACTACGCTAGAATCCACCCATTTCAGTTTTATCCTGCTGGCCATCCCTTTATACATTTACATGGGACAATTGCTGACTCGTTCCGGCATTGGCGACGCCATGTTTAATGCCAGCCAAATGTTGATCGGTCGTGTGCGTGGCTCCCTCGCCATCAGCGTGATCGTGGTGTGCTCTATGATCGGTGCCATGGTCGGTATCATCGGTGCAGGCATCATGACCTCTGGCAGTATCGCACTGCGTCCAATGTTGGAGCGTGGTTATGATAAACGTCTCGCGCTTGGCGTTATTATGGCCGGTGGCGGTTTAGGTATTTTGATTCCACCTAGCATTCCAATGATCATGTTTGCGTCGTCTACACAGAACTCAGTAGGGCGCATGTTTATCGGTGCCTTAATTCCAGCCCTGATCACTATCATTTTGCTGATCGCTTACGTGGTGATTTCTTGTAAATTAAACCCAAAGCGCGCCCCGATGGATATCGCACCAAAAGTACAACCGACACCAAAGGAGAAGTTCTTAACCGCTCGTGATGGCTTGTTGTCACTATTACTAATTGTGGCCGTGCTTGGCAGTATTATCATGGGCATCGCCACGCCAACAGAATCCGGTGCTATCGGTGTAGTGGGCGCGATTATTCTTGCGATTTTCTTTAAACGCTTCAAGCCGCGTATGGTTCAAAAAGCCGGTATGCAAGCCGCATTGCTCGTCAGTGTGGCCATGTGGATTATTGTCGGTGCATCCGTGTTCAGTAACTTCCATTTGCTAATGGGCGTACAAAACATGGTCGCAGGCTTCACCCAAGATTTAGGCTTGCCACCCATTGTTGTCATCATGTTGTTCCAATTGATCATGCTGTTGCTGGGCTTCATTATCGATGAATTTATCATCGTCCTAATGTGTGCGCCTATCTTCACACCGATTGCCGTGTCTCTCGGTTATGATCCAATTTGGTTTGGTATCTTGATGATTCTTAACATTGAGATCGCTGTACAAACGCCGCCTTATGGTTTTGCCTTGTTCTACCTAAAAGGCATTGCACCTCCGGGCATCACCATGTTGGATATCTACAAATCTATCCTACCCTTTGTGCTGTTGAAACTTTTGGTGCTGGTCATTGTGATGATGTTCCCAGAATTGGTTACTTGGTTACCTAGCAAACTAATGGATGGCTAAAACCAATACACAGGAAGAACACAGATATTAAAAAGGCGACTCATACAAATTGAGTCGCCTTTTTTTTGAATTTACTCGATAAATTGCGCTATAGATTGCTCTATAGATTAGTAACGCTTCAAGATAATCGCGGCGTTGACGCCGCCAAAACCAAAGCCATTACACAGCACATACTCGACATTTTTTTCACGTGAAACCAAGGGGATAAGATCCAAATCGGCCATACTTTCTTCTGGGTTTTCCAGATTTAACGTCGGTGGCAGAATGCCTGTTATTAACGCCTGAGCACTGAAAATTGCTTCGACACCACCCGCAGCACCCAGCAAATGACCTGTCGCGGACTTAGTAGACGAGATCGCCACATCGGTGACTTTTTCACCAAACACACGACGTAACGCATTAATCTCGCCACGATCACCCACTGGCGTCGATGTCGCATGTGCATTCACGTAGCCAATTTGATCCGCAGAAATTTCTGCCATGTTTAGCGCCGTTTGCATCGCACGGGCAGCACCTTCGCCGTTTTCCGGCCCAGATGTCAGATGGTAAGCATCTGCACTGGTGCCGTAGCCAACGAGCTCAACTAATGGTGTCGCACCTCGAGCCAAGGCATGTTCAAGGGTTTCAATCACAATAAGACCAGCACCTTCGCCCATCACAAAACCTTCACGATCTTTATCAAAAGGGCGGGATGCTTTTTCCGGAGCATCATTTCGAGTAGATAACGCCTTTAAAGCGCCAAAACCGGCCAGAGACAATGGATCGATGCAGGCTTCTGTACCGCCAGCCAATACGACTTTTGCTTCACCTGTGCGCAACAAGCGCATGGCATCGCCAATGGCTTGTACACCTGCCGCACAAGCGGTCACAGGCGTGCCAATCGGACCTTTGAAGCCATATTTGATCGACACGTTACCAGCCGCGAGATTGGCAAGAAACGCAGGAACCGTAAAAGGTGACAAGCGTCGAGCGCCTTGCTCTGTTAAAACAGATTGCGCATGAGTAATAGTTGGCAAGCCGCCAATCCCCGTGGCGATGATAGTTGCGGTGGCTTCTTGATCTAGATCGCTCACTGGGTGCCACTTGGCTTGGGTTAGTGCTTCTTCAGCAGCAGCCAGGGCAAATAAGGTAAACAGATCGACACGTTTACGATCTTTAGGTGACAGATAATCGGCTTCATTCAAGCCATTAGCTTGTTCTACATGGCTCGGAACCTGTCCGGCAATATGCGTGCTCAGCCCATCGGACAACGTCGTAGGCAGCAAACGAATACCAGATTCACCTCGAATCAATTTATCCCAGACCGAAGCGACACCTAAGCCAAGTGGGGATACCAACCCCATACCCGTAATAACAATACGTTCTTTAAGCGACATGAAATAACCCCATTAAGTTTCAGCAGAAAGAAAGTCCCCATGCTAGAGTGAGTCTATATATGATCAAGATAATATTTAGAAACCGACTTATAATGGGATATACGAGAGTTCGCCTAGGAGGTTAACTATGTCATACACCCCAATACACAAAGAGCAAACTAGACAGCGCATACTACAAGCCGCCGCAAAACTATTTTGCTCCCACGGGTTTGACCACGTCACACTCACGCAGATAATGAAAAAAGCCAACATGACACACGGAGCGTTTTACGCGCATTTTTCGGGGAAAAGTAGCCTCTATGAAGCGGCCATGCAATTCGCCACATCCAATGGTTTTTGGGCACGTAATGATAAAAAAACCGAAAGTAGCGAGACACATCTAAAAGCGCTAGTGACTCGGTATTTAAGCTGGAGCCGTAGCGACAAAGAGCATCCATCGCCACTAGAGTTTCTAGTGACTGACGCCGCACACAAAGAAGAAAAAGTTCGCCAAGCCTACCAAGCGTGCTTCGACAGTTTAGTTGACCGTCTTGCCACGATTCTAAAAAAACGTGGCAGCCAAGAAGCCGAAGCACTGGCAGAAGAAACCGTGGTTTCCTTAGTGGGAACCGTCGCCATCGCACGGTCTTTTGCGCAACCGCTGCAAAGCGACTTTTTAAAACGCGCTCAAGAACGCATCGTTAATCGACTCAATAGCGGGTTAAAAAATACGGCTTAACCTTTTTCTGCAAACACAGTGTTACTGATTGTTGAATACCGCTTCAACTTCATACCAATTACCTTGGTGATGAGATTGCAAACACGCTTCAACAAACGCCATGTCTTTCACCGCCTGATCGACATTTGGGTAATACACAAAGTCCTTTTCCGATAATGCTAACCGTATATGCTTATAAACATTGGCAAAAGCTTCTAAGTAACCTTCTGGATGGCCAGCTGGAATACGACACAAAGCGTTTAAACGCTCAGGGTAACCCGCGCCATTTCTAGTCAATCGTTGCGCAGGCGCTGCCATTGGCTTAAACCACAGCACATTCGGGTCTTCTTGGCGCCACTCAATCGTTGCTTTACGACCAGTTAAACGAAAACCAAGATCATTTTCATGTCCCGTCATTACTTGTGAAGCCAACACCCGACCTTGCAGTATATTTTCACTGTAACTTAATTGAATATCCGCATGGTCATCCACTCTTCTCCCTACGACAAAGGTAGCTAAGCGTGCATTGACCGACGACGCAGGATAACCAATTAAATAACTCACCAAATTATAAGCATGTATGGCGATGTCACCTAAGCATCCAGCACGTCCAGCCTTAGTAGGATCAGTACGCCAAGCGGCTTGTTTTTGATCAGAATTTTCAATATCTGCGGCCAGCCAATCTTGTAAATAATAGGCATCTACCATTAACAACTCACCTAACTCTCCCTTTTTAACCAGTTCCCGTGCAACTTTAACCATAGGATTTTCAACATAGTTATAGGTCACAGCAAGAAAAGTGTTTCGCTTCTTTGCCAAAGCCTGTAATTCTTGAGCTTGCAGCAATGAAACTGTGAGAGGTTTTTCACAAATAACCGCGATACCTACGTTTAAAAACGCAGCAACATTGTCGTAATGCAAAAAATTAGGTGTGACAATACTCACCACGCTGACACCATCTTTTCGTTGGCTTTCAACCTCAGCCATTGTACGAAAGTCAGAATATGCCCGATCGTCTTGCACACCCAGTAATTTCGCGGATGCTTTTGTGATTTCAAAGTCAGAAGAGAAGCAACCAGCGACAAGCTGGTAGCCTCCATCCAAACGAGCGGCCATACGATGAACATCACCAATAAACGCACCATCTCCACCGCCCACCATTCCCCAATGCAATATAGCCATCCAATACGCTCCTAAAGTTGCACTGTCTGACCCAGCTGATCGGATTGTTCGCAGGCATCCAGCACTCGCTGTACTTGCAGCCCAGCATTAAAGTCTGGCTGTTCTTGTTTACCCGACAAGATACCACTAACAAAACGTTGATAAATATTGGGCGTACTTTCGCATTTTACTGTTTTCCAGACGCCTTCAATCACATCTTCATCCAAACAGACTTCCAACTGATTCCATTCCTGATCCAGCTTTAACGACACTTTTAATGCGCCTTTATCGCCATGCACAACCAATCGCAAATCATTGAGATTCCCCGTTGCCCAACGAGAAGTATGAATAGATGCCATAGCACCATTTTGCATTCGAGCGGTAATTAAGGCACTGTCATTTGCATCAAGGTTATAGTCACCGATTTGGTTATTATCTGCTTTATCAAAGGTCATTAGGGTACAGTTTACGCTTGCAAACTCGCCAACAGGAAAACGAACAAAGTCCAGTATGTGAACACCTACATCGCCTAGTACACCTTTACTACCATGCGCACTTGATAGCCGCCACAACCAAGTATCTTCGGTCTTCCAATCCCCCCATTTAGGCGATACTAACCAACTCTGCAAATAGCTTGCTTCTACATGACGAATGTTACCGATACATCCCATTGCAATAAGCTCTCGTGCTTTTTGTAACGAATGAGCATTTCGATAACTTAAATTAACCATATTTATGCACTTAGCTTTTTTCGCAGCGTCAGCCATTTCTTTGGCATCCGATGCATTGAGTGCTAATGGTTTTTCACATAACACGTGCATTCCCGCTTCAAGTGCTTGAATCGATAGATTTTTGTGAAATGGATCCGGTGTCACAATAGAGACTGCGTCCACCTGACCGCTGCTTAGTAGAGCTTCTACCGATCCAAAGGCATAAGGAATATTATGAGCCTCAGCAAAGCTTGCAAGGCGCGAAGCATTTAGATCGCACGCTGCGACCACTTCGCAATTGGCTATTTTTGAAAACTCTTCTGCGTGAACTCGCGCCATACCGCCAGTCCCAATAATGCCGATCCGAATCATTATTTGAAGCCCTCTTCACCAGGCTTATGCAAACCTTCGCCTTTAACTTCAATAGGGTTTGGAGCTTGATCAGCAGGAACACAAGGACATGAGTCGATCCAACGGCTACCCTCAGGCTGAGACCATTTCACCGCATTTTTTAGAACACGTTTGACCTTGTCATCATAGTAAATTGGATAAGTTTCATGACCCGGACGGAAATAGAATATTTTGCCATTGCCACGACGATAGACAAGGCCAGAACGGAATACTTCTCCGCCTTCAAAAGCGCTGATAAAAATCACTTCATCGGGATTGGGTACGGCAAAGGGTTCGCCATACATTTCAGTATGAGGTAACTCAATATAGTCTCCAACGCCTTGAACAATAGGATGACCAGGGTTAACCACCCAGAGCCGTTCACGTTCACCAGCCTCACGCCATTTTAGAGAACAGGTCGTTCCCATTAAACGTTTAAATATTTTGGCATAATGACCGGAGTGAAGGACTAATAAACCCATTCCCTCAAGTACACGCTTCTGAACCCGATCCACAATTTCATCCGCAACATCCCCATGGGCAGCATGCCCCCACCAAATCAAAACATCGGTATTTTCTAGTTTTTCTTCGGTAAGACCATGCTCTTTATCCTGCAAAGTAACACTGGTTGCTTCAATATTCGGATCTTCATTCAAACCTGAAGCAATGCAGTTATGCATACCATTAGGATAAATGCGGGCGACCACTTTATTGGTTTTTTCATGGACGTTTTCACCCCACACAGTTACTTTTATTGTCATTTTTTTCTCCTAGATATTATTTTTTTAATGATGGAAAACAAAACAAAGTAAACGTTTACGTAATTAACTTAAACGTTTACTCGAAAAAATAAAAGCCTTTTTAGAAAAATTTAATACAAAAATCTCGAAGAATAAGGAGAGATGTAGCTAGATAAAGAAGAGTTAAGCGCTCTCTCGGCTAACGAGTCGCGTCATCACTTCAATAACACGCGGAGGGAATCCGTCTAACTGCTCTGATAGCAAACTGACAGCGGCCTCAGCAATTTTGGGAATATCTTGATGGATAGTGGTAATCTTGTTAGAGAATCGTGGAAGGTCGTCAAAGCCCGTTACAGAGAGATCTTCAGGAACTTTGTACCCAGCATCTTCAGCAGCTTGAATGACACCAACGGCTAATTCATCATTTGCGCAAATAATAGCATCGTAAGGAAAAGGCTCTGAAGACTGAAAGAGTTTCATCATCTGGCGATATGCACTGAGAGAAGAGCTAATTTGACGAGATACATTATTAAAATGTTCTTGCAATCCTAGTTCATTAATCGCTTTTCGGTAACCTCGCAATCGTCCTTGGCTTGTTGAAATATCGATATTCTCACCTAAAAAAAGCATATTTTTCCGACCTTTCTTAAACAAATAGTGTGTCAGTTTATACACACCATTTGCCTCATCAATAACGACAGAAGCACCCACCCCAGTTTCTAAGGTCACATAAGGGAACTTTTGGCGATCAAAAATTTCTGGGCGATCATCCTCTGTCGCACCCAATAAAATTGCTGAGCTTGCTTGCGAGAAGACCTGATCGATATTTTCATACGCAAATAAAACCGGAACCAAACCTTTACGATGTAGATACAAAGTTAATGCTTGGTAAAGATGAACAAAGTACGGTCTATCCGAAAATTCATAAGGAGAAGGCGGCATACACAGAGCCACTACTGGCGTTTTTCCTGAAATAAGCTGACGAGCCATAACATTTGGCTGGTAATTAATCTCCTCACTTAGCGACAGAATGCGCGCTCGCAAAGTATCACTAATACCAGGCTTGCCATTTAATGCTCGACTAACCGACGCAATAGACACACCGGCTAAATTAGCCAATTCATGAATGGTAACCGACTTGTTGCTCATGCAGTAATGATCGCTTTTCTTAAAATACAGGATAAGGTTTTTAAGAATATCGCAAATGAGTCCCACAAGCGACAGGCAGAGAAAACCTTCATGACTATTCATCCAAATAGTCTTTTTTAAAAGCATGCTAATTATTTCCATACTTCGTTGACTAGAGTAAAGGTTTACGTTAACGTTAAAAGCATGAGTAAACGTTTACGTACTCATGTAAAAAATGAACTCAACAAGAATAAGAACAGGAGTGAATGCAATGAAAAAACCATGGCAATATGTCAATGCTTCTTTTTTAGCCGTATCTATCGCGGCCTCGGCCATTCATACGGCGCATGCCGAAGAGATCGTTCTGGTTTCTGGCGCTGTAGGGAAAGACATCGAAATACTAAAAGAAATAGTAAAACCGTGGGAACAAAAAACGGGGCATACGCTGACCGTATTTCCCATGCCAGCGTCAACGACCGATCAGTTCGCTCAGTATCGTTTATGGCTCGCGGCGGGGAATGCCGACATAGACGTTTTTCAAACCGACGTGATTTGGGCCCCACAACTCGCTAATAATTTTGTGGACCTTACTCCCTACACCAAAGACATCATAGACCAACACTTTCCTTCCATTATTGAGTCACAAACAAGCAACGGGAAGCTGGTTGCACTGCCTTTTTTTACCGATGCTCCCGCACTTTATTACCGTAAAGACCTATTGGAAAAATACCAAAAAGCAGCACCAACCACTTGGCAAGAACTCACCGCTACCGCAAAAGAAATTCAAACCAAAGAGCGTCAAGCAGGCAATGACAATATGTGGGGATTTGTCTGGCAAGGCAATTCTTATGAAGGCCTGACTTGTAACGCGCTTGAATGGGTAAAATCTTTTGGCGGCGGCCAAATAGTAGAAGCTGACGGTTCAATTTCGATCAACAACGAAAAAGCCATAGAGGCGTTAAAACTGGCGAAATCTTGGGTCGGTAACATTTCTCCTGCTGGGGTATTGGCTTATCAAGAAGAAGATGCTCGCGGCGTGTGGCAAACAGGCAATGCGGTTTTCATGCGAAATTGGCCTTATGCCTATGCGCTTGGCAACATGGAAACCAGTACGATTAAAGACCAGTTTGCTGTTATGCCATTACCCAGTGGCACTGAAAATGGCCCATCCGCAGCCACATTAGGTGGCTGGAATTTAGCGGTTTCAAGCTACTCAACCAAAAAAGACGCGTCTATTTCATTAATAAAATTCCTCGCGTCCGAAGAAGTACAAAAGTACCAAGCGCTTCAATCATCTCGATTACCGACCATCATGTCCTTGTACGATGATCCAGACATCAAACAGCAACAACCTATGATCGCACAATGGAAAGACGTGTTTTTACAGGCGGTACCACGGCCTTCTGCGCCGACCAAAATCAAATACAACGAAGTGTCTTCTAAATTTTTCTCGGCGGTACACGCCACACTGTTAGGCAGCGGCTCCGCAGAAGAGAATCTCGAAGTACTTGAATATGAATTGGAAGAACTCAAAGGCAGTCGCTGGTAATTCCTGCACTCAATAAGGCTCAAAGGGTCGTTCTTTTGAGCCCCTTCCTTTTTCGATAGGAAACGTTTGTATGTTTAAAAAACACACCTTAACCAATTCGCCCACCTCTAGTTTGCAACAGCAAAAACAACGAGCGGCATTTTGGTTTCTAGCGCCAATGTTATTAGTATTACTTTGTGTCGCTGCCTGGCCACTCTTACGCTCCATTTATTTTTCATTTACCGACACCTCTCTAACCGATTTGTATGGAGGAGAGTGGGTCGGTTTCAAAAACTATTTAAGTTGGAGAACACTGTCGTCTGGGCGCACCATCTACTCCGGTACCTTGGTTGATCCAGCTTGGTGGAATGCGGTTTGGAATACCGTAAAATTTGCTGTCGTTTCTGTCACCTTAGAAACCATTATTGGATTAATGGTCGCTCTGGTCTTAAACGCTGAATTCAAAGGCCGAGGTTTAGTACGAGCAGCCATTTTAATACCGTGGGCAATCCCAACAATTGTTTCAGCAAAAATGTGGGCATGGATGTTTAATGACCAATTCGGCATCATTAATGACATGCTCCTCACTGTGGGGTTAATCGATCATAAAATCGCTTGGACAGCGAATCTTGATACCGCCATGTTGTCCGTCTTGATTGTCGATATCTGGAAAACGACGCCCTTTATGGCTCTGCTTTGTTTGGCCGGGTTGCAAATGATCCCAAGAGACATGTACGAATCAGCCAAAATTGATGGAATCCATCCCGTAAAAGTCTTCTTTCAAGTGACACTTCCTTTAGTAAAACCTGCGCTCATGGTAGCGGTTATCTTTCGAACACTTGATGCATTGCGCATGTTTGATTTGGTCTATGTGCTCACGCCAAACTCTACCGCCACCAAAACTATGTCGATTATTTCCAGAGAAAACCTCATTGAATTTGACAAGTTTGCCTATGGCTCAGCTCAGTCAACCTTACTGTTTGCCATTATAGCAGTGTGCGTCGCGCTTTATATTTGGCTTGGCAAGCTCGACCTAAATGGAGACAAATCATGACGAACAAGACATTACGCAACAACATCGCTTTCTATGCCATCGTGGTAGTTATTGTCCTTATTTCAGTGTTCCCATTTTACTATGCGATCTTAACCAGCTTTAAGACAGGAACCGATTTGTTCAAGGTGAATTATTTCCCTTCATCGTTCGATTTTCGCAACTACATCGACATACTGAACAACGGCAAATTTATACGCAGCACCTTAAATTCCATATTTATTGCCAGTACCACCGTCGTATTCGCACTCTTTCTCGCCGTTACGGCCTCCTACGCTTTAGCGAGGGTCCGATTTAGAGGTCGAGGGTTATTGCTGATGACTATCTTAGCCGTCTCTATGTTTCCACAAATAGCCGTGCTAGCAGGACTATTCGAACTTATTCGCTTTATTGGGATATACAACACCCCTTGGGCGATGATTTTGTCTTACACCATTTTTACGCTGCCATTTACCGTTTGGGTGTTGACCACCTTTATGCGTGATTTGCCCGTCGAAATTGAAGAGGCGGCGATTGTCGATGGTGCCACGCCTTGGGTCATTATCACGCAAATTTTTATGCCCTTACTGTGGCCTGCTTTGGTCACAACTGGCTTGCTAGCCTTCATTGGCGCTTGGAACGAGTTCTTATTCGCTCTGACTTTTACCGCATCGGAAACCATGCGCACCGTGCCAGTTGCCATTGCCATGTTGTCAGGCTCATCTCAATACGAAACACCCTGGGGGCTAATTATGGCGGCCTCTGTTTTGGTCACCGTTCCGCTCGTGATCTTGGTGCTTATTTTCCAGCGAAAAATTGTATCCGGCCTAACCGCTGGTGGCGTGAAAGGCTAAGGAGTATTCATTATGGCTAAAATTGAACTTAAAAATCTGAGTAAAACTTTCGGCAGCACAGATGTTATTCGAAGTGTCGATCTCACCATTAATGCAGGTGAACTTATGGTGTTTGTCGGCCCTTCCGGTTGTGGTAAGTCAACGTTGTTACGTCTTATTTGTGGATTAGAAGACATAACATCTGGAGCGCTACTATTTGATGGAGTGTCCATGAATGACAAGGTGCCGTCTGAACGTGGCATCGCTATGGTGTTTCAGTCCTACGCTCTGTATCCGCATATGTCTGTGTATAAAAATATGGCATTTGGGCTCAAATTAGCCAATTTTTCCAACAAAGAAATGGAAGCTCGCGTTATTGAAGCCGCTAAAATGCTGCAAATAGACCATTTACTTGATCGCTTACCTAAACAACTTTCAGGCGGCCAACGCCAACGGGTTGCCATTGGCCGCGCGATTGTCAGGGATCCGAGAGTATTTCTCTTTGACGAACCTTTGTCTAACTTAGATGCCTCTTTACGCGTGGATACTCGACTAGAAATAGCCAAGTTACATCACAAAATGAAAAACACCACCATGGTTTACGTTACCCATGATCAAGTGGAAGCAATGACACTGGCAGATCGAATTTGCGTCCTAAGAGACGGTAATATCGAACAAGTTGGCACACCAGAAGAGCTCTACAGTCATCCGAAATCTCTTTTTGTTGCCGGCTTTATTGGGTCTCCAAAAATGAACTTTCTCACTGGCGATATCGCTGAAAAACACCAGTGTCATACTTTGGGTATTCGCCCTGAACATCTGGTTATCGATCATAACGACGGTATATGGAGTGGGGAAGTAGTTCACACAGAAAACCTAGGTGCAGATTTCTTTTTATTCTTAGATTTGGGTATAAAAGATCCTCTCGTTGTTCGCTTGGATGGGCAACAACGAATTCCGCTAGGTACTCAAGTTAATGTACGTCCATTAGAAGAACACCTCCATCGATTTGACAACAATGGTTTGCCCATCACTTCCACAGCCAACAGTGAGACTATTTAAAATGAATACTAGTGAGCAAGAATGGTGGCGTGGTAGCGTTACCTATCAGATTTATCCAAGATCTTTCCTAGATAGTAACGGTGACGGTATAGGAGACATTCCTGGCATTACGAGCCGTTTAGACTATTTAGCAGATCTAGGTGTTGACGCTATTTGGCTTTCTCCCATTTTCACGTCGCCAATGAAAGACATGGGCTACGATGTTTCCAATTATACCGATATAGATCCGTCTTTCGGAACACTGTCAGATTTCGATGAGATGATAGCCAAGGCTCATAAGTTAGGCCTTAAAGTTATTATAGATCAAGTACTTTCACACACGAGTGACCAACACCCTTATTTCTTGGAAAGTCGCCAAGACCAGACAAATGATAAAGCAGACTGGTATGTTTGGGCAGACGCAAAACCAGATGGCTCACCACCGAACAATTGGCTATCGATTTTTGGCGGCACTGGCTGGCAATGGGAGCCTCGCCGTAAACAGTATTATCTGCATAATTTTTTACGCCAGCAGCCGGATCTAAATTTCCACAATCCAGACGTGCAAGACTGGATTCTCAACACGGTACGCTTCTGGCTAGAACGCGGGGTCGATGGCTTTCGCCTAGATACTGTGAACTATTATTTTCATGATGCATTGTTACGTGATGACGCCGCGGATTTTCGCCAAAAATCCGTAGTTGATTGGAATCCTTACCACATGCAATATCATTTATTTTCAAAAAACCAACCAGAGAATCTAGCTTTCCTTAAAAGGTTTAGGGCTCTACTGGGTGAGTATGGCGCTACAACGTCCGTTGGGGAAGTAGGTGAGAGTCACCATCCGATAGAGATGATGGGGGAATATACAACGAATAAACGATTGCACATGGCCTACTCATTTGAAATGTTAAGTCATTCCTTTTCTCCAAAACACTTTTCAAAACAAATCACAGAATTCTTCCGGCTAGCACCAAACGGCTGGCCGTGTTGGGCCTTTTCCAATCATGATGTTGTTCGACATGTTAGCCGTTGGAAAAAACACGCTGAAGATCCAACCGCTTTAGCCAAACAAGCCTGTGCTTTATTACTAAGTTTAGAAGGCTCTGTTTGCTTGTATCAAGGGGAAGAACTTGGTCAACAAGAAACAGATCTAAATTATGACGAACTTGTTGACCCGCAAGGAATCGAGTTTTGGCCTGAAGACAAGGGAAGGGATGGCTGTCGCACCCCAATGTGCTGGGATGATTCACGGTTCGCAGAGTTTTCTTCTTCCATGCCGTGGCTGCCAATTAAAGAACAGCAACGTCAACAAAATATGGCAAAGCAAGACAATGATCCAGAGTCTGTGCTGAATTTTTATCGAGATATGTTGGCATTTCGTAAACAAAATTCGGTTCTACGACATGGCAATACTCGCTTCATAGAGGATGAGAGTGCTCTTTTAGTGTACACACGAGGCAACACCATGCTATGTGTCTTCAACCTAAGTAATCAGCCAATTAGTTATCAAAATACAACAGAATTTAATCAGTGCAACAAAATAGGTAATACCAAGATAGAAGGGCAAAAGCTAGTCTTGGGGGCAAATGGTTTTGCTTTTTTAACAAAATAAAAAAATATTTCACGTGAAACAATCAGATAAGGTAAAGCAAAGGACGAGGAAGAAGAGTAACGCTTACTCTTCTTCCTCGTTTTCTAGATACCATTCCATGACATACGGGGCGAGTTCAGCCCCAGATACAAAGAAGTGGCCATTAAGTAGGGTTTCTCTTTGGTTGTAGCGAAAAGGTTTGCCATCCGGTGTGACGAGCATGCCGCCGGCGGCTTCGATGATGGCTTGCTGAGCAGCGGTATCCCATTCACTGGTTGGGCCTCGACGCAGATGTAAGTCCGCGATGCCTTCGGCAATTCGACAGCCTTTTATCGAGCTGCCTTTGGGTAACTCACGAACTTGCTCGTAGGTTTGCTTTAACTTGTTTTTCAGTGACGCGGGCAGAGCAGGGCCATGGCTGCGACTCGTCATGGCTATGATAGGCTCGCGTGGCTCACGTACGTTGATGCTTTCAAATTCATTGCCTTGCCATTTAAACGCACCGATCGGTAAATCTTGCCATGCCTGTGTCACACCAAAATAGCCTTCTGTTGTGGTCGGCAAATAGACAACGCCTACAATAGGCACGCCATTTTCAATCAAGGCGATGTTAATGCTAAACTCGCCATTACGCTTAATGAACTCTTTCGTGCCATCTAGAGGATCTACGATCCACAACATTGGCCACTGAGAGCGCTCTTCGAAGGCCACCACGCCTTCTTCTGACAAAACAGGAATATCAGGTGTAAGTGCTTGCAAACCTGCTAGAATCACTTTATGTGCAGCAAGGTCGGCCGCTGTCACCGGACTATCGTCTAGCTTTTGCTCGATGCCTAAATCGGCACCTTGATAAATGTCCATGATCACATCGGCCGCATCGTGTATTATTTTTTGCAGAGCTTGGAAAATGGGATGTCTACTAATGTCCTGCATAACAGCCTCAATTATGACAACAGAATAGGGTCAACGTATTCCTTATGAGTAAAACAGAAAAGCAGTCAACTCCACAAGCCGTTCGTTTAGATAAGTGGCTTTGGGCCGCACGTTTTTTTAAAACCCGTTCACTTTGCAAAGACGCTATTGATGGCGGTAAGGTGTCGTACAATGGCAGTAAAGGCAAAGCCAGTCGCAACGTGGAAGTGGGTGCCTTAATTGGCATACGAGTTGGCTGGGACGAAAAGGTCGTTGAAATAAAAGCCATCAGTGAACAGCGCCGTGGCGCTCCTGAAGCACAATTGCTTTATGAAGAAACACCTGCGTCGATTGAAAAGCGCGAAAAACGCGCTTTAGAAAACAAGTCTTTTGGTGGCCGCATCATGTCCGACCATAAACCCAACAAAAAAGAGCGCCGCGATATTAAGCAGCTTAAACAAGATATTTTTAGCGGCATGGAATAAACCCATTCGATGTTCTCTTCACGAGAAGGTCTATAACGATCGTTCAGCAGCGATAATAAAGGCCTTCTCGATTCTCCACACAACCATACAGCTCTAATTCCATTAACACTTGCATCATCAATCCAGCGTCCATTTTACTTTGACGAATCAAGGCATCAAAATCCATTGCTTGACCTTCTTGCTCCATAATGTTGATGATCACCTTGGCATTATCTGACGTCGATTTCGGTAAAGTATGAAAGGCATTTGATACCAGTGGCGATAGGGTTTCAGGCGCTTGATTGTTGTCTGCAGACGATGATTTTCTAATATTTTTATGAACCTTTGATTCCTTAGCGATGGCCTTCCTCTCAACAGAAGGCTTGGTTGTTAACGCAGAAGACAACGCTGGACACTCGGCCACAATATCATCCACATGGCGAACTAGGGTCGCACCTTGGCGTAAAAGCTGATGACAGCCTGCTGATTGCGTGTCGGTCAATCGGCCAGGTAACGCAAAGACCTCGCGGTTTTGTTGAATGGCGTAACTGGCACTGATCAAAGAGCCACTTTTCACCGAGGCCTCTGATACGAGTATGCCCATACTTAAACCGCTGATAATCCGATTGCGTGGAGGAAACAAATGAGGACGAGGTTGGGTTGATAGTGGGTATTCACTTATTAATGCGCCACCTTGTTCTAGGATCTCATCAAACATCTGTTGATTGTGATTCGGATAACGATGAAACAAGCCGGTTCCCATGACACCAATGGTGGGCGTTGTTTTGCTATGCAATGCCCCTTGATGCGCGGCGGTATCGACGCCCATGGCACCACCACTCACCACACAAATGCCACGAGAAGATAATTGTTCAGCAAATTGAAAAGTGACATCCCGGCCATAACGGGTACATTTGCGGGCACCAACAATGCCTATTTTTGGTAGAGACAAGACATCACGGCGACCTTCCACATAAAGAAAAGCAGGGGCAACGGCGATCTCTTTTAAGGCGGTTGGGTATAACTCGTCTTCCTGAAGCACGAGGTGATGATCGGCGCCTTCCAGCCAAGCTAAGGATTCGTCACGTTTACTTTCTTGTTCTTTGCTAAGGGTGCCTCTCGTAAAATACTCCATGGCCTGACGGGCGGTAATCTCCGGCCATTTTAAAGCGATCAGCAGCTCATACGAAATCGCCTCAGTCGTTTTCTCTTCATCAAACAATGACAGGGGCGCATGTTCGTCCATTGGAGTCTGTTGGTCCAGCTCACTGAGATAAGTATAAAGACGCGACAATCGAGAGGGGCCAATCCCAGACAAAAAACTCAAACAGAGCCAATCAGTGTGCGACAAACCTGAACCAGGAAAAGAGATAGACATAATTAAAACCGCTTCCTTACGAATGAAAAAATAGGGCATTCCTTACCCAGAGCATCAGTGCAAAAAGAACTTTCAGTGAGAATAGTCTTTCGCTATTGACGCTATTCAATCATATTGACCAAAAAACCGCCATTAGAAGACTGCTCAAAAGACAGACTTGCGTTACAATAGACAGAATGAAACGAGTTGGAGAGCACGCCTCCACTCATGAACAAAGACACATCGTTGGAAAAGATCATGGCTGTTTTACCCGTACTTGAATACCCAGACAATCGCTTGCGCAAAGTTGCGAAGCCCATTACCGAGTTTACTGACGAGCTGCAAACCAAAATCGACGACATGCTGGATACCATGTATGACGAGAATGGCCTAGGCCTTGCGGCGACACAGGTAGACTATCATCATCGTCTGGTGGTGATGGATTTCTCAGAGGAGCGTAACAAGCCCATCGTATTTATTAACCCTGAGTTTGAAGTATTGGACGACGAACCAAACGAATTCCAAGAGGGTTGTTTGTCCGTTCCTGGCTTTTACGAACACATTTACCGTGCTGCCAAAGTGAAGGTGAAAGCGCTGGATCGTCATGGCAAGCCGTTCGAATTAGAAGTCGACGAGCTGATGGCCGTTTGCGTACAGCATGAAGTGGACCACCTTGACGGCAAACTAATGGTCGATTATTTAACACCATTAAAGCGCAATCGTATTAAAAGCAAATTAGAAAAAGCCCATAAGCTCGCACAAAAACAAGGGTAAGAGGTGTGTCTTTTCACCCCTAACTCGCTGTAAGAATGTTGATACTCGTTTTATAAAATCAGGCTCTGGCCTGATTTTTTGTTAAGGAACCTTTATGCCCACCTCACCACTTCGTATTGTTTTTGCAGGCACTCCTGAATTTGCAGCGGCTAGCCTGCAAGCTATCTTAGATTCAAAACTCGAAAACCAGTATGAGATCGTCGGCGTTTACACACAGCCAGATCGTCCTGCAGGACGAGGTCAAAAACTGGTTCAAAGCCCAGTGAAGCAACTTGCTATCGCCAACGACATTCCAGTTTATCAGCCGCTAAATTTCAAGTTAGAAGAAGACAAAGCACAGCTTGCCGCGTTAGAAGCTGATCTCATGATTGTCGCCGCGTACGGCATCATCCTGCCAAAAGTCGTATTAGAGACGCCTAAGTTTGGTTGCATCAACGTACACGCTTCCTTGCTACCTCGCTGGCGTGGTGCCGCTCCGATTCACCGCTCTTTGATGGCTGGCGACAGCGAAACCGGCATTACTATTATGCAAATGGATGTTGGCTTAGACACGGGCGATATGCTGTTAAAAGCCCATTGCGATATCAAACCAACAGACACTTCTGAAACATTACATGATCGCCTAGCGGTGTTGGGTGGTAAGGCATTAATTGACGCCCTAGAAAAATTCAAAGCGGGCACATTGGTTCCTGAGCAACAGGATGAACGTCTGACGTGTTACGCAGCAAAATTAACCAAACAAGAAGGCGAGGTTAACTGGGCAACATCTGCCGAGCTGATCGAACGTCAAGTTCGCGGTTTGTCACCTTGGCCCGTGGCGTACACCAACAGCCTTGCTGGTGTGATGAAAATCCATACGGCGCACATTGCCAGCGTCAGCGATGAAGCTTCTACTCCGGGCGATATTTTAGTGGTGAGTAAAGAGGGCATTATCGTCGCCACTGGGCAAGGTTCACTCCTCATTACTGAGATCCAGTTTGCAGGCGGCAAACGCATGAAAGTGCAAGATGCCTTAAACGGCAAACACAAAGCCGCCTTAGAGATTGGTCAACGCCTTGGCGTTAATGGAAAACAAGAGTAAGCAAACAGCATGAACCAATACGACAAAAGTGTTTCCTCCCATGCCAGCATAAACACACTAAGTGCTCGCCATGTTGCGGTTAAAGTCATTACCAATATTCTGCTTCAACAGGGTTCACTTAGCACACAATTGGCTCGTCACCAATTGGACATTGCCAGCGAACATGCCCCCATGCTTAAAGAGCTGTGCTTCGGAGTGTGTCGCCAGTACCCAAGACTGAACAGCATAGCTTTGCATTTATTGGCGCATCCTTTTGAAGAAAAGGACACAGATTTATACGCGGTCTTACTATTAGGTTTATATCAACTAACCTATATGAATACACCAGATCACGCCGCGGTCAACGAAACCGTAGAAGCCTGTCGGATCTTGAAAAAAGACTGGGCAACTAAGTTAATGAATGCGGTGCTACGTCGCTATCAAAGAGAAGCCGACGACATAATTGAGGTGCTAGAAGCCCAACCGTCAGTGGAATTTAATATGCCAAAATGGCTGGTGAAGCGTTTTAATAAACATTGGCCAGAGCATCTAGAAGACATTATCGAAGCCAGCAACACGCATCCACCGATGTGCATTCGCATAAATGAGAGCCTCGTTTCACGTGAAACATACAAGTCACAACTTGCTGATTTGGGTATAGGCTCAGAAGATGGCAAGTTTTCAGAGTCAGCTCTGTATCTAAGAAATGCCGTTCGAGTAGGAGAGCTGCCCGGTTTTGATGCCGGCTATGTTAGCGTTCAAGATGAAGCGGCTCAGCTTTCCGCACATATTTTATCGCCGAAAGATGGAGATAAAATACTGGATGCTTGCGCGGCGCCAGGAGGAAAAACAGGTCATTTATTAGAGAAAGCCAACGCGACTGGACTGAGTTCAATGGCGCTCACCGCTGTCGAGCTAGAACCTTGGCGCATGGAGAAAATTGAATCGAATTTACAACGCCTTGGCTATTCAGCTAATTTAATCTGCGCCGATGCCAGCAACCTAGAAGCGTGGTGGGACGGCGAACATTTTGACAAAATTTTGCTTGATGTACCTTGTACGGCTACCGGTGTTATTCGTCGTAATCCAGACATTAAAATCAACCGAAAACCAGCAGATATTGAGGATCTTGTTACTATTCAAAGAGCCATTCTAAATCGAGTTTGGGAGACCTTGAAGCCGGGTGGCTTTATGTTGTACGCCACTTGCTCGTTGATGCCGGAAGAAAACGAACAACAAATACAGTATTTCTTGGCCAATCAAGAGGACGCATCGGAAGTCCCATTGAATTCATTAGCACCAAGTTTTGCTACAGAGTGGGGGATTCCTGTTAGCCATGGTCGACAACTGTTTCCTACCTCTGAAGGGCATGATGGATTTTATTACTGTCTGCTTCGGAAAAAGGCCCAGCTCTAAATAAAATAGAGTTAAAAACAAAATAGAGTGTTTCACATGGAACACTCTATTTTATCTACCGATTTATGGGTACACGATCGTCCCTCCAGCCTACCAAGCAATCATGACACCAAGTCGACACCGACTGAAAAAAATTATGGCTATTTTGCAAGTTCAAGTTAAATGTTTGGCCTTATATCGGTACACTTGCTCAACTTGATTCAAGTAAAAATTATGCACGTTTGGTCAGCAAGACGATTTAACTTCTCATTCTATTAATACATTAAACAAAGAGCCGAATAACACGTAACGCTCTAAGGTAGACTATGAAAATCATCATTATAGGGGCAGGCCAAGTTGGGGCCACACTGGCAGAGAATCTCGCTAGTGAAGATAACGATATTACTGTCATTGATACCAATCTTACTCGTCTTAGAGAACTGCAAGATCGTCTCGATATCCAAACAGTGGAGGGCAGCGGCTCGCATCCTGATGTATTGGACCAAGCAGGCTGTAATGACGCAGATATGTTGATTGCCGTGAGCAACCAAGATGAGACCAACATGATCGCTTGTCAGGTCGCTCACACTCTCTTTAAAACCCCGACTAAAATTGGTCGCGTCCGTTCAAGTGCGTATGCTAAATACCCAGAATTATTTGCCGACCAAGCCATCCCAATGGATGTTCGTATCAGCCCAGAAAAAGAAGTGACTAAACATTTAAGTCGATTGATCCGCTATCCAGGCGCATTGCAGGTCATGGAGTTCGCCGATGGCAAAGTCCAACTGGTGGTCGTCAAAGCAGAAAAGGGCGGCCCACTGATCGACCAGCCCATCAGCTTTTTGAAAGAACACATGCCATCCATTCAAACGCGTATCGCGGCTATTTATCGTGATGGTAAGTCGATCTCTCCGGATGGCAACACGCACATTCGCGCGAATGACGAAGTCTTTTTTCTCACCGCGCAACGAGACGTGCTTGATGTGATGAGTGAGTTGCGTCCATTGGACGTGCCTTACCGACGTATCATTATTGCAGGTGGCGGTAACATCGGTGAGCGTTTGGCACAAAGCCTAGAAAAAGAATATCGAGTCAAAATCATTGAACGCGATCCAGAACGCTGTCGTTATTTGTCTGAGACCTTGGACAACACCATAGTGCTCAATGGTGATGCCTCTAAGCAAGAATTGCTGCTTGAAGAAAACATCGAATCAACCGACGTATTCTGCGCCTTAACCAACAATGATGAAGCCAACATCATGTCTTCTATGCTGGCAAAAGTACTTGGTGTTCGTACGGTTATGACGATTATTAATAACCCTGCCTACGTGGACATTGTTCAAGAAGGCATGATCGATATTGCCATATCGCCGCAACAAACCACCATCAGCTCTTTATTGAGTTATATCCGTCGTGGCGATGTAGTGAACGTTCACTCGATGCGCAAAGGCGCAGCCGAGGCATTGGAAGCCGTTGCGCATGGCGATTATCGCTCTTCGAAAGTCGTCGGCCGCAGTATTGCCAATTTGAATTTACCCGATGGCGCCACCATCGGCGCTATTGTTAGGGAAGATAATATGATTGTCGCCACGGGGGATCTCGTCATTCAAGCGGAAGACCACGTTATTATTTTCGTCACGAACAAGAAGCAAATTCCGGCCGTAGAGCAACTTTTCCAAGTAGGATTGACCTTCTTTTAAAGTGGCTTTTGCTAAATTTAACCCTCATTCAAATGAATAATTAACGCTGGTCTGACAACACGCATTACGTCGAGACCTGGGAAACAAGTATGCATTTTAGTGTTATTTTACGCGTCATTGGTTTATTGGTTATGGTGTTTAGCGTCTCGCTGATTCCTCCGATTATTGTGTCCATCATTTATTCTGATGGCACTGTCCATGCGTTTTTATATGCATTAGCAATCAACTTATTGGGCGGCTTTTTGCTTTGGTTTCCCGTTCGTAATGAACGTGGTGAGTTAAAAATTCGTGATGGGTTCTTAGTCACCGTTCTATTTTGGACGGTGCTAGGTTTGTTTGGTTCCGTGCCTTTTTTCTTAGCAGACACGCCAAACCTCACTTTTACCGATGCTTTATTTGAATCCATTTCTGGACTGACTACCACTGGGGCGACCATCCTCACAGGGATCGATGATTTACCAAAATCAATTCTATTTTATCGTCAGTTATTAACTTGGTTGGGGGGGATGGGTATCATTGTTTTGGCTGTGGCCATCATGCCAATGTTAGGTATCGGTGGTATGCAGCTGTATCGTGCTGAAACCCCAGGTCCGGTGAAAGACACAAAATTGACACCGCGTATTGCCGAAACCGCCAAAGCGTTGTGGTTTATCTACGCCACACTCACCAGTGTCTGTGCCTTGGGTTATTGGATAGCAGGGATGACTTTGTTCGACGCCATTTGCCATAGCTTTTCAACCGTGGCTATTGGTGGTTTCTCTACTCACGATGCCAGTATTGGGTATTTCGATAGTGTGGCTATCGAAATGATTTGTACCTTTTTCATGATAGTGTCAGCGTGCAATTTTGCTTTGCATTTTTATGCTTGGCGCCATAAAAGCGTGTGGCATTATTTTAAAGACCCTGAAGCACGCTTCTTTTTGTTTATCTTGCTGAGCACTTGCGTATTGTCTACGTTGGTACTGGCAATGACATCCACCTATGACTGGAGCTCTTCGTTACGTTATGCGGTGTTTGAAAGCGTATCCATTGCAACTACCTCAGGTTTTGGTACTACAGACTTTTCTTCATGGCCACATTTCTTACCCTTCTTGTTGATTGTCACCTCCTTTGTAGGCGGCTGTGCCAGCTCAACCGGCGGTGGTATGAAGGTTATTCGTATTCTTTTGATCCTTAAACAGGGGGTGCGAGAAATACAGCGTTTGATCCATCCAAGTGCGGTGATTCCCGTTAAAGTAGGCGGTAAAGCCATCAATGAAAGGGTGGTATCAGCCGTCTGGGGGTTTTTCTCCGCGTACTTGTTGGTGTATGTCGTTTTAATGATTGGTCTGATGGCAACAGGGTTGGATCAGGTTACGGCGTGGTCCGCCGTTGCGGCAACCCTTAACAACTTAGGACCAGGTCTAGGTGATGTCGCCTCTAGCTTTACCAGCGTCAGTGATCCTGCAAAATGGATGCTGTGTTTCTCTATGTTGTTGGGTCGTTTAGAAGTGTTTACTTTGTTGGTATTATTCACTCCCATGTTCTGGCAAAAATAATCAGGATTAACACAGTGACACCAGCCATCAACCAGCTTAAGAAATTGAAGATTGCGTACAGTATTCACGAATACGAACACGACGCCCATTGTTCTAATTTTGGTGAAGAGGCCGCACAAAAACTGAATCTTGACCCAGCTTGCGTGTTCAAAACACTGCTCGTTACCGACGATAAAACGACTTTCGTGACCATAGTGCCAGTCACTGGCACGTTAAATCTAAAACGCGCGGCCAGCGCATTAGGCGTAAAAAAGCTGCGCATGGCCGAGGTAAAAGATGCCGAACGACTTACTGGTTACTTGGTTGGTGGTATCAGTCCAGTAGGGCAGAAGAAAAGCCTCGTCACTTGTATTGATCAAAGTGCGCAGGCGTTTGAAAAAGTCTATGTCAGCGGCGGACAACGAGGGCTGGATATCGGTCTAGCACCAAATGATCTCAGCCGCGCTTGTCGTAACGCCATTTTCGCGGCCATAGGTGAAGCAAAATAACCAACGCTGTATCCATAATGATACGAAATGAAAGCAGTACAACCAACACGACTCAACTCGATTCAAAAAAGGCATTCCCCATGGCGCAACTCAAACCCATTGTTTTACTAGACCGTGACGGTGTTATTAACCAAGACTCAGACGCTTATGTGAAATCTGTCGACGAATGGCAACCCATTCCAGGCAGCATTAAATCAATCGCGGCGCTGTCTAAAGCGGGCTTTAAAGTCTTTGTTGTCACCAACCAATCGGGCATTGCGCGCGGCTATTACGACGAAGCCACGTTGCATGCCATGCACGATAAAATGACAGCACTTGTCGAAGCAGAGGGCGGTAAAATAGATGGCATTCAATATTGCCCTCACGGTCCGGATGACAGCTGCAACTGTCGTAAACCCAAAAGTGGCATGATTGAAACCATCGAAGCAGAGCTTGGTCTATCGTTCAAAGAGCACCCAGCCATCATGGTAGGAGACTCTCTGAGAGACCTTCAGGCAGGCAATGCACGTGGTTGCTCACCTGTATTGGTTTTGACGGGAAAAGGCCGTGAAACGCAGTACAAAGCCATAGACTTCCCATTTACTGTCTATACTGACCTAGCAGCGTTCACCATTGCCATACTGCATAAATACAGTTAACTCAGTTTAAAAAATAAGGCGTCTACAAACACCTTGTTAGTAAACGGTTACTAACAAGGTGTTCCATCCAACAAGGTTAATTGCCTCGCGTCATCCCGGCCAATCTGCGCCAACTGAAAGTGATGAGAAGCGTCAAAACTAATAACAGAAACGGAAAGGCTTGCACACTAAAAGCCTCAATAATGGGTCCAGTTAAGGATGGCGCAACCAACGCCCCCAATCCACAACAGACAAAAACATAACCTGTTCGTTTGCCATTGAGCGCCATAATACTATTGGCATAGGAAAACAACATGGGGAAAAAAGCGGAGCAACCCAAGCCTAACCACAATGCGATCACCACAAGCGACACATCAGACATTACCATCATCAAACTTCCTGTAAAACTCACTAACAGTAAAGCGTATATACCTTGACGAGGTGTGATCCAACGCAATAAAAAAACTGACAACAAACGTCCTAGGGAGAGGCTCACAAAAAACCAAGTCACTAATATTGCAGCGCTATTTTGATCTTCACCAGACAGAACGGCATAAGTACTGATCCAACCAGCGATGGTGATTTCAAACCCCACATACAAGAAGATGACCGTTAAAAATGCCAAAAAAGTGGCTTTTTGCTTTGTCACAGGTACCACTTCACTGGCTCTGACTTCAAACGTTGGGCTAGGTTGACGCCATAAAAATAATGGTAATAACAGAGCATAGAGAGCCACCATCCAATAACCCGAACCATAACCATGACCAGTCCATTGAGCAAAGACCAAAATCAGGGGCGCTAACATGGAACCAGCACTGTGGCATAAATGCAAAATGGTCACATAGGAGCCGACCTTTTCCTTGTGCAACCACAGCATCATCATGTTGCCACCAGCATTAGCAGATACCTCAGTGGCACCCAACAAGAAAAACAACACCACCAGCATTGTCAAACTGGTGGAAAAGGGCACTAAGATCAATCCTGTAATCATACAGAGCAGCATAACAATCAAATAATGATGACCTTTCCAACGGTCAAACATGCGTCCCGCCAATAAAGCGCCGAGAATATTGCCAACGGCACGCGCGCTAAAAACGATGGAGATTTCCGCCACCGAAGCATCAATCAAATCCGCTAAATAAATAAGACTCGGGCCAAGCAAACCCGCAACGGCACCAACTCCGATAAACATAGAGCAATACAACGCTGTTCGAGTCAATTCCTTCATAGAGCAACATCCATTTTTTATTGTTTTGAATGGTTAAAGATAATTTGGATTTAATCACGCAACTTGATTAATTAATAGACTCCAAAAAGAAAATCCTCTGCGAGCGATTGTCCATTGGCATTAAAAGCCAATTAGATGATAATGGTTATTATTTTATGATGTTAGCCATGACGATATCACCCAGACTCACACGCATCGAAAAGGTCCTAGACTACATTCACGAGCATTTGGATGAACCCATTCATGTGACGAATTTGGCCGAAAAAAGCTGTTGGTCACGCTGGCAGTTTCAACGAGTATTTGGTCAAGCAACGGGGCTCACTGTCGCGCAGTATGTAAGAGAGTTACGCCTAAGCAAAGCGGCCGAACTGTTACTATCCAGTAAAAATAAGCATGTAGATATTGCCATAGAATGTGGTTTTGACTCAGAAATAAGCTTTTCCCGAGCCTTTAAACACATGTTCAACTGTACCCCTCGATACTATCGCCAGCAAGGCAAGCGCCATGGATTACGTACACCATTACAATATAGAAGACCAGATAACACACAGACAGACACCCCCAAAGCATTCACTCAAATACGCGTTGAAAGCCACGAGCGCTTTCAAATTCAAGGCAAATGCGATTGGATTCGGGGACTACTGTCCGCATCCCCAGATTTTTCAGAACGTGTTCCACGACTTTGGTCTCAGGTCATTTTAGAAGTAAAAACTGTGAAAAAGGGCACTCGCCCAATTGGCATCATAGACACTCAGGACCACGCAGATCACCCAGATCAAATGCTTTATTGGGCTGGGTACTTAGAACCCATAGACGTGTTATTACCGCTCTTTTCTGGGGCAAATCTATTTGGCAATGCGCCATTGGATACCGTCATTGTTCCACCCCAAGAATACGCCGTCATTCCCGTTCATGGAGACGCTTCAGCGGTTAAAAAAGCATTAGAGTGGTTTATTTTCCAATGGTTACCTGAATCTAACTATTATGGCGTGCAAGGCTACGAACTGGAAATTTACGACCCTGATTACAATCCACATAGCCAGCAGAGCTACATGGAATACTGGCTTCCGATCAAACCCAGATAGCGTCTAGGCAAGGAAGTCCGATCCATCAGAAGGGGCTCGTCCACCTGACGGAAGATGCACCAAAAGGTTAAGTTTTACGTTCTCGATAAAAATAGAATGAGACACATTATCAATATTGTTTTATTCTTTTCTCGGAGTTAATATGAAACCGTCTGTGCAGTTCCAGCTTACTTTACTCGCTTTGGCCATTACCTCAGTCTCATCTTATTCGCTTGCTGCTGATACCTCAGAAAAGACTGAGATAAACCTAGAAGATCAATTGGACACTCTCGTTGTAAAAGGTCAAACATACCGTAATACCGCAACAAAAACACAGTTGGACCCAGAAGAAACACCACAAGCGATTTCAGTAATAGAGAAGGAAGCTTTGCAACAAAGAGGTACAGAAACCGTCGCAGAGGCCGTTCGATATACACCTGGTATCAATACAGAATTACGCGGTGGCGCGGTAACTCGATTGGATTTTTTTAATATCCGAGGGTTTGAAAATGATAAAGCTTACTATGACGGACTGCAGCTACTCTATAACGATTGGAACCTACAACCGCAAATCGACATGGCAGCCGTGGAACAAGTAGAAGTATTCAAAGGCCCAACCTCGACACTGTATGGCGCTATGCCACCAGGCGGTATGGTGAACCTCATTAGTAAAGCCCCTCAGTCTGAGAGCCAGCATAGTGTGGAATTAACCTTAGGTAGCGATAATAAACGCGAAACACAGATCGATAGTACAGGTGCCATTAACGACACAATGAACTATCGCGTCGTTGGATTATTTCGTCAAAAAGACGGACAAGCCGTCACATCGGAAGAAGAGCGCATCATGATCGCGCCCTCTATTGATTGGAAAATAAGCGACAACACCATGCTGAACCTCAATATGTATTACCAAAAAGATCCAAGCATGGGTGTGTACTCCACTTTGCCATCAAAAGGCACTGTCTACAGCGGCATCAATGGCAAGCTGTCTTCCGATTCTTATGCTGGCGACACAAACTGGGAGACTTACGACAGAGATGTTCTATTACTGGGCTATAAGCTCGATCACAACATCAATAATACTTGGCGCTTTTTACAAAATGCGCGTTTCACCACCGCCAAAGCCTACCAAGAAAACACTTACTCTTCTTCACTAGACAGTGATGAGAGAACCCTAAACCGCCGTGCCTACCTAACGGATGAAAAATCCGAAGGCATCAATATAGATAACCAATTTTCTGGATTATTTGATGTTGGCAATGCCGAACTCAATATTTTGGTGGGTGTGGATTATCTAAAACTCAAATCTGACGTGATATACGAAGACGCCGTTGCACCAAGCATTGATCTGTATAATCCAGATCACAAGCAGATTATCAGAGATAACATAGACTTCGCAGGGTCCGGCTACAGCAGTGACTTTACCATCGACAAAGAACAAACGGGTCTGTATCTGCAGGATCAAATACGCCTCGATCAATGGGTCTTTATTGCCGGCGGCCGTTATGACCAATTCAAATCGACCGAAACCGGCGTAAAATACGGAGCAGCGACCAACACCAAAGTCGACCAAAGCCAATTTAGTGGTCGAGCAGGCGCGTTATATGAATTTGAGAATGGCGTAGCGCCGTTTGTCAGCTATGCCCAAAGTTTCGAGCCAATCACCGGCTCAGATCGCAATGGTAAGACGTTTGATACCTCAACAGCAGACCAGTGGGAAGCCGGTCTAAAATACAAACAGCGAAACACCACCGCCAGCGCAACCGCGTTTGAAATCACCAAACGCAATGTACTGACTCGTGATCCTGACAGCTCAGACTACAGCCAAAAAGTCCAAGTAGGGGAAATGCGCTCTCGTGGTATCGAACTTGAATTACAACACGCCATGACACCTGACATAACGGTCAAAGCAGCCTATACACTGCAAGACGTGGAAGTGACCAAAGACAACAGTGGTATAGAAGGTAATACACCGGTTTGGGTACCTGAAAAGCAATTCAATACTTGGCTAACCTATGCACCAACAGAAGGAAAATGGGTCGGAGCATCCTTCGGTACAGGTGTGCGTTATGTAGGACAAATGCAACTTGATGCCGCCAATTCGAATACCGTGCCATCGTTTACCTTGGTCGATTTGTCTATCGGTTATGACTTATCGGCATTATCACCACAATGGCAAGGCGCCAGCGTGACATTTGCCATGAGCAACGTATTTGATGAAACCTATTACAGCTGCTACGACGCATCCAACTGCTGGTTTGGTGACGAAAGAGCTTACGAAATCAGTGCCCGCTATGAGTTTTAGCTATCTCATGGCATGGCTTAAAGCCACTATTTAGAGGTAAAACATGGAAAGGCTTATAGATCGTCTTTTCAACACTGCAAGATCATACATTGCGGTACTGGATGGGCAAGAACGTTTGTCTAATGAGAAACCAAGCTCGACAAGCTTATCCGCCACCCATCCAGAACCCGCTCTGCGGGTTTTGCATAAAACGCTACAAGAGGCGCACCCCGAAACGGGCGCGCCTTATTGGCGTATACGGTGTTGGGGATTAGTGTGTTGGCAGCCGATCTATTTGGCGATGATTTGTGTTTATCAGCTCAAAGCCATGCCACTGCGTTTGCAAGACATAGAACAAAAACAACAGGGTGAGATGGTCGCCGGATATTGTTTACCGGACGGAATATGGCAAGAGGGAAATCACGAAACCCTGATTAAAACCGCTTGCGAACAACTCAATCGTCTTTTCAATGCATTTGAGACAGTCCATGTTGATACGTTTGGGGGTCGACCTGCACTTTATAAGGGGTTACTCGCGGATCAGCTAATGAGCGCTTTAATTGCCGTCAACAACGCATTGCCAGATGAGCAAAAACACGATCTGGAGAAGGATTTTCGTCTTTGGGCACAGGCCATGAATTTACCCTTAAAACCACTGGAAGGACTCAACCTACAAACGGCCAAAACACCTGTGTTTGTACGCCACACGTGCTGCTTACATTTTCGCCGTGAAGGCGGAGAACTGTGCGCCAACTGCCCAAGACTGCATACGAAAAGCGCCAAGCAGAAACAGCAATGTAGCGTCTCTTGATGTTGAAACCACGCCGTCGAGACTAGATCAAATAAACCAGATAGTAAGTGCTTACTTAAATTATAAGCCAATTATTATAAGACTTTAAGAAACCAGTGTTTCACTGCGTGACTGCTGGGCCAAAATATCCGTAAGATTGTCCTCAATCCAGTCTGCCAAACTGGCAACGCGAACCGCCACTTCAAGCCCTAATGTCGTCAAACTGTATTCTACATGAGGCGGCACCACAGGATACGACGTGCGTAGGACAAAGCCGTCTAACTCTAAGGCTTGAAGGGTTTGCGCCAACATTTTTTCACTGACGCCTGATATCTTGCGACGCAACTCACTAAAGCGATGTGTTTCACCGTCCTTTAGTGCGAACAACACCAATACGCCCCAGCGACTCGTCACATGTTTCAAAATATCACGCGAAGGGCACTTGTCTGAAAACACATCCCCCCGATCAAATAAGTGAGCCATACCGTTCTGAGAATTTTGTAAATTATTTTCCATACTTACCTTTTTGTACGTACTTACTAAAAGTTTGTTAGTAATATATTCTACTTCCATCTACTCGAAACTCAAAGGAGAATATTATGATTTTAATCACCGGCGCATCTGGCCAACTTGGTCGTCTAGTTATCGATAACCTTTTAAACACCACACCCGCTAACCAAATCGTGGCAGCGGTTCGTAACCCAGAAAAAATCGCCGATTTAGCCGAAAAGGGCGTTCAAATTCGCCAAGCGGATTACAGCGATCTTGATTCTCTTGTTGCGGCCATGCAAGGCGTGGAAAAAGTACTATTGGTTTCTTCCAGCGAAGTGGGTCAACGTGTTGAGCAACACCGCAATGTCATCCATGCCGCCAAAGAAGCGGGGGTTGCTTTGATTGCTTACACCAGTATCTTAAATGCGGACACATCGCCGCTAATTTTGGCAAAAGAACACGTAGCGACAGAAAATCTGTTAGCGGAATCTGGCGTACCTTACGTACTACTTCGCAATGGCTGGTACTCAGAAAACTACACAATGGGCCTTGCGACCGCTTTAGAATACGGTGTGGTCGGTTGTGCTGAAGACGGAAAACTGTCTACCGCAGCGCGTGCTGACTATGCTGCGGCAGCGGCCGCAGTGCTTGTTAAAGACGGACAAGCAGGTAAAGTCTACGAACTGGTGGGCGACAATGCCTTCACACTCAGTGAATACGCTGCCGCGATTAGCAAGGTATCCGGTAAAACCGTGACGTACCACAACGTTCCTGAAGCGGAATACACCAAGATTCTAGTGGGTGCAGGCTTACCAGAAGGCTTCGCCGCGGTTCTTGCCGATTCCGAAGTGGGTGCCTCTCAAGGCGGCCTATTCAGCGACAGCAAAGACCTATCAACGCTCATTGGTCGCCCTACGACGTCCATTGAAGACAGCATCAAAGCGGCGTTGTAAGCCATTTTAGCTTTGCTTAGGTATACAAATTAGATCAAAAAAAACGGTTAGAGCTTTCACTCTAACCGTTTTTTTATTTGCTAATCAAACGCTTAAACGTCTAGGTTGGCGACGTTCAAGGCGTTGTCTTGGATGAAGTTACGACGTGGTTCCACTTCGTCTCCCATCAAGGTGGTGAACATTTGGTCAGCGGCAACGGCGTCGTCGATGGTGACGCGAAGCATGCGGCGCGCATTAGGATCCATAGTGGTTTCCCAAAGTTGCTCAGGGTTCATCTCACCCAAACCCTTATAGCGCTGGATGGTCATACCGCGAGACGCTTCTTTCATTAGCCAAGACTTCATGTCACTGATGGTTTTCACCGCTTCACGACGTTCGCCACGTTGAATGTAAGACTCTTCTCCAAACAGTTCTGCAACCGTTTCCGCCATCGTTACAATACGTTTGTATTCTGGAGAATTAAAGAAAGTGCCTTCAAAACGGTAACGGTTAGACACGCCGTGAGACATGATATCGACTACTGGTAAGTAGATATTGCGTTCATCGTCTTTTTCCACAGAGAAGTCAAAACGGAATCCCGTACGTGCATCTTGTGGCATTTGATTACGGATGGCGTCAACCCATTCCATGACAGCCGCTTCTTTCGTCAGGCTGTCTTGAGTAAGTGGTTTGCAATACAAAAGTTTGCCCATTACATCTTTTGGGTACACACGAGACAATCGATCGATATCGCCTTCAATTTGAATGTAATCACGGACCAATTTTGCTAGGTGCTCGCCTTGGATACCTGGCGCCTCTTCGTTTACGTGCATGTGAGCACCATCCAAAGCCACTTCAATCAAATGGTGATTCAGTGCGGCTTCGTCTTTGATGTATTGTTCTTGCTTGCCACGTTTGATTTTAAACAAAGGCGGTTGTGCAATGAAGATGTGGCCGCGTTCGATGATTTCTGGCATTTGACGGAAGAAAAAGGTCAACAGCAGGGTACGAATGTGAGAGCCATCCACGTCGGCATCGGTCATGATAACGATGCTATGGTAACGCAATTTATCCGCGTTGAATTCATCACGGCCAATACCACAACCGAGTGCGGTAATCAGAGTGCCCACTTCCACTGACGCCAACATTTTGTCAAAACGGGCTTTTTCGACGTTCAAGATTTTACCTTTCAGCGGCAAAATCGCTTGTGTACGACGATCACGACCTTGTTTTGCTGAACCACCTGCAGAATCACCCTCCACTAGGTAGATTTCAGAAAGCGCTGGGTCTTTTTCCTGACAATCGGCCAATTTACCTGGCAAGCCAGCAATGTCTAACGCGCCTTTACGACGAGTCATATCACGGGCACGACGAGCCGCTTCACGGGCACGCGCCGCATCGATCATTTTGTTAACGATGATTTTGGCTTCGTTTGGTTTCTCTAGTAGGAACTCAGAGAAGCGCTTGGTCATTTCTTGCTCTACGGCCGTTTTTACTTCAGAAGACACCAGTTTGTCTTTGGTCTGAGAAGAGAACTTCGGATCCGGCACTTTTACCGATACGATGGCAGTCAAACCTTCACGGCAGTCGTCGCCTGTGGTCGCCACTTTTTGCTTCTTCGCTAACCCTTCTTTCTCAATGAACGTGTTTAGAGTACGCGTCAACGCACCACGGAAACCCGCAAGGTGAGTACCACCGTCGCGCTGTGGGATGTTGTTGGTGTAACAGTAGATGTTTTCTTGGAAACCTTCGTTCCACTGCAATGCCACTTCTACCGCGATACCGTCTTCTAGGTCATCACGTTGGCACATAAAGTGGAAAATATCGTTAATAGGCGTTTTGTTAGTGTTCAAATGCTCAACAAAAGAGCGCAAACCACCACTGTAGTTGAAGAAATCTTCTTTACCCGTGCGCTCATCTTTGAGTCGAATGGCAACGCCAGAGTTTAAGAATGACAACTCACGCAGGCGCTTCGCCAGAATGTCGTAAACAAACAGGATGTTATTAAAAGTCGCAGGAGAAGGTTTAAAATGAACGGTTGTGCCTTTGCCATCAGAGTCTCCGACAATCGCCAATGGCGCTTGTGGCACACCATGGACATAATGTTGTTCGTAGACTTTACCATTTTTGCGAATCGTCAAAGTGAGCGCTTCAGATAGGGCGTTTACTACTGAGACACCCACACCGTGAAGACCACCGGAAACCTTGTATGAGTTATCGTCAAACTTACCACCGGCGTGAAGTACCGTCATGATAACTTCCGCGGCAGAAACGCCTTCTTCTTCGTGTATATCAACCGGAATACCACGGCCATTATCCGAAACAGAAATCGATTCATCTGGGTGAATCAGTACAGTAATGGTGTCACAATGGCCAGCGAGAGCTTCATCGATGGAGTTATCCACGACTTCAAACACCATGTGGTGCAAACCCGTACCATCATCCGTATCACCGATATACATGCCTGGACGTTTACGTACGGCATCTAGCCCTTTGAGCACCTTGATACTGGACGAATCGTAATTATTTTCACTCATTTAACTCTCCTGCAAACCTTTGCTCAATTAAAGACAGTTCGCCGTTATTCATCGAAAACTGACGAACGTCTGTTGTGTCGGCCCAAGTAAAATCCGTTGTGTCAGGCTCGACACTGGTAATAAAAATTTGGCTGTTTAATGACTCCAACAACTGACAAAGTTTTTGTCTGTGATTAGCGTCCAACTCTGCCGGTAAATCATCCACTAAAAATACCAGGGGGCGGCCCATATCGATCAGTAATTGCCCTTGAGCGATCTTCAACGCGGAAACAACCAGTTTTTGTTGACCTCGAGACAGGGTGTCTAATGCATCGCCTGTCGCGGTTTTCACTCGTAAGTCGGCTCGTTGAGGACCTGTGTGCGTATAACCCAGCTCGATATCTCGCTCGCGTCCTGCTTCCACCGCCATCTGTAAACTTTTCTGAGCGTCCCAGCCTTGGAAGAACTGCAAACTCACCGAAAGCTCTGTGGTTAATAGCGATAAAACCTTCACAAAATGCGGTGTTAATTTTTCCACATACGCTTTGCGAGATTGATTGACTTGCTCACCCAGTCGGATCAATTCCTGATCAAATGCCGCCAATAAACTGAGGGGTATTTTACCACGTCTGAGCAAGGTATTCCGCTGTTTTAATGCTTTTTGCCAGCCCCGCCACGCTTGAATGAAGTCTTTATCGAAATGAAACACCCCCCAGTCGATAAATTGACGTCGAATGCTCGGTGAACCCTCTAATAATCGAAAAGCATCGGGGTTAATAAGCTGTACAGGAAGACGTTCTGCAAGCTCAACAACCGATTGGGCTCGTTGGCCTTGGATACGAACGTCAATTTGACCATCACGATAGCGCTGTAGACCCACACGAATCGGGCTACCTTGCGTTTGGTGAAGCTGCGCAAAGACGATACAAGCCTCGTTTTCATGCTGAATATAGGTCTTGTGTTTGTGGCTACGAAAGGAACGACCAAACGACAATAGGTGAATGGCTTCTAAGACAGAAGTTTTACCGCTGCCATTTTTACCAACAATCACATTTACTTGGGGCGAAGGTTCAAAGCGCACACTAGAAAGGTTGCGAACATGAGAGATGTCCAAACGCACCAGCGGCATAACTCTTAAACCTTAATGAGGGTAGGGAAGACAACCCGCCTGGCATGTTAAAAAACAACATTGCCAAACGGGTGATAGGTCTATCATCTAAGCGATGATTAAAGACGCATCGGCATCACAACGTATTGCGCTGCGTGGCTTTGTGCTTCTTCGATCAAGGCGCTGCTGTTGGAGTCATTCAATGACAAACGCACTTCTTGAGAGTCTACGACACCCAGTACGTCTAACAAGTAACCCACGTTGAAGCCCACTTCCATGTTGTCGCCTTGGTATTGCACCAATACAGACTCTTCGGCCTCTTCTTGCTCTGGGTTATTGGCAAACACTTGCAACATGCCGTTAGACAAAATCAAACGCACACCACGGTATTTCTCGTTAGAAAGAATCGATGCCCGTAGGAATACTTGGCGTAATTCCAAACGATCGGCAATAACGATTTTTTCGTTGTTGCGCGGAATAACACGGTGATAATCTGGGAATTTGCCATCGACTAATTTCGAGGTAAACACATATTCCGCGACTTTCGCGCGAATATGGTTTGTACCTATCGTTAGCTCAACGACTTCATCTGTATCGTTTAGCAAGCGGTTTAGTTCTAATACCCCTTTACGCGGAACAATAACTTGCGTCAAATCGCCACTTACTTGTGCGTCTTCAACCGCCGTTGCCAAACGGTGTCCGTCGGTCGCAACAACACGCAGCTGACCATCTGCGACTTCTAACAACATACCGTTTAGGTAATAACGTACATCTTGGTTTGCCATCGCAAAACCGGTACGGTCGATCAAACGACGTACGCTATTTTGTGCGATAGATACCGTTAGATCGCCTTGCATGTCTTGGATATTCGGAAACTCATCCGCTGGCAAAGTAGACAAACTAAAACGTGAACGACCAGAACGAATCACCGCTTTTTGATCATCCAAGGTGAACTCAATCACCGCACTGTCTGGTAAGCTTTTACAAATGTCCATGAGCTTGCGCGCTGGCACCGTAATTCGGCCTTCTTCGCACTCATCTAAAGGTACATGGCCCACCAATTCGACTTCTAAGTCAGAGCCAGTCAAAGTCAGTACTTGGTCTTTCACTTCCACCAACACATTGGCCAAGACCGGCATGGTTTGTTTGCGCTCTACAACGCCTGCCACTAGTTGAAGTGGCTTAAGAAGTGTCTCGCGGACGACTGAAAATTTCATTATTTTCCTCGTAAACTCAAAGTCTTAGACCATCAGGTGGTCAGAATTCGCATCAATTGTTTGTAGTCTTCTCGGATATCCGAATCCGTATCTTGCAGTTCTTTAATCTTGCGAATCGCATGCAAGGCTGTCGTATGGTCGCGGCCACCAAAGGCATCGCCAATTTCAGGCAAGCTATGGTTGGTCAGCTCTTTGGCTAACGACATCGCCACTTGGCGAGGACGAGCCACCGATCGACTACGACGTTTCGACAGCAGATCACTGATCTTAATTTTGTAGTATTCCGCTACAATTCGCTGGATATTATCGATGTTTACCAGCTTATCTTGCAAGGCCAAAAGATCTTTTAACGACTCACGCACGAAATCCGGCGTAATCGCTCGTCCGGTGAAATGTGAGTTAGCGATAACACGCTTCAACGCACCTTCTAATTCACGTACGTTTGAACGTATTTTCTGTGCGATAAAGAATGCCGAATCATAAGATAGCTTGATGCCACTTTCATCCGCCTTACGCATCAAAATCGCCACACGCGTTTCTAACTCAGGCGGTTCAATAGCAACCGTTAAACCCCAGCCAAAACGCGACTTAAGACGATCTTCCAAACCTTGGATCTCTTTAGGATAGCGGTCACAGGTCAGAATCATCTGCTGGCCACCTTCTAATAGAGCATTAAAGGTGTGGAAAAACTCTTCTTGCGTACGGTCCTTACCAGCAAAAAACTGAATATCATCAATTAATAAGGCATCAACCGAACGATAATAACGTTTAAAATCGTTGATCGCGTTCAACTGAAGCGCTTTTACCATGTCAGCAACGAAACGTTCAGAGTGCAAGTAAACCACTTTAGCATTCGGATTATGACGCATCATCTCCGTACCGACGGCCTGCATTAAGTGAGTTTTACCTAGGCCAACCCCACCGTATATAAAGAGAGGGTTGTAAGCACCACCTGGATTTTCAGCGACTTGCAAGGCAGCCGCATGCGCCAACTGGTTCGATTTACCTTCGATGAAGTTATCAAAGGTAAAAGAATTGTTTAAGTTCGCGCCGTGATTAATACCCCCTTCTACCTGAACTTTACGTTTAGGGGCTGTTAATGGCAGCTGACCCTGTTCATAAGGTTCAAGCTCCCCACGTAATCCCGTACCAGATAAGGTTAATGGTGCTTCAAATTCTAGGTCAGCGTTTGGACTGCCTTCTTCGTCATCCATTAAGCCAAAACCTGGACGATAGCCAGATTCTCTCGCCACTTCATTATTCAGCGGATTAATAGCGGGTTCATTTGAAACCGGCGGCGGTGGCGGCGACATCGAATTTGCTTGTGCAAAGTTTTGCGCCTTCACCTCCAGCTTTAAAGCTGGGGCAAGGTCATCGCCAGCAAATTCAGACAATAATTCTTTTATGCGCGTTTGATATTTGTTACTCACCCAATCCAACACAAAACGGTTTGGTGCACTTAGGCACAATTCTCCATTCGGCATCATTTCAGCCTGCAATGGACGAATCCAGGTGTTGAACTGAGATGTGGAAAACTCACTCTGCAAGCGCTGCAGACAAAGATTCCAATGCTCCAAAGACACTGTAGACGTACTCCCTGGTTGAGTGACAGACAAGGAGCGGATTTTACATCGGGCATTTAAAGTTATCCACACATAAATAGAAAAAAACCCGATTCCTGTCGTAAATCAAAAAATGTTAATAACACAACAGGTTATACACAGCCGTAGATAAGAAATATTTGTGTGCATAAAAACACAAGTTATACACACGATAAAATGCGTTTATTTTTATATTATCCACATGTGGAAAACGTTTTATCATTTTGTTTTTTATACACATTAGAAGTTTAAAAAAAGTCTCTGTGGATAAAATATTTCTATTCAAATTTCTTTATCCACTTCTTTGGTAAAACTCTGTGCGTAAGTATTGAATGAATTGTGCAGCTCTTTTTTTTATAATTCCCCTCTGTAAGCATTGAATTTACTGGAAAAAGCCTCTAAAATCCGCGCCCTGATTTGACCAATCAAATGTAGAGGCTTGGCGCGAGCTAACCCTCAAAACTCAAACACTGCATTCAGTGAGAGAATTAAGATGAAAAGAACTTTCCAACCTAGCGTTCTAAAACGCAAACGTAACCACGGTTTCCGTGCTCGTATGGCTACTAAAGGCGGACGTCAAGTTATCGCTCGTCGTCGTGCTCGCGGCCGCAAGGTTCTAAGCGCATAAGTACGCTGATGACCGAATATTGTTTTCCTCGGCACGTCAGACTTCTGAATGCCGGGGATTATCAATCTGTCTTTAATGACACCTCCTCCAAAGTCTTTGCAGGCGAATTCCTTTTATTGGCACGAAAACGAGATGACAACCAAACTCGGTTGGGTCTTATTGTGTCGAAAAAAACGGATAAACGTGCGGTAGGCCGGAATCGTATCAAACGCTTGGTACGTGATTCCTTTCGTCACCACAAAATTCCGCTTTCAGGTCTTGATATTGTCTTCTTAGCACGACAAGGCATCAAAGAACTGGAAAACGCGGATTTGCACAACCGACTCGATAAAGCATGGGATCAGTTGGCAAAAAAAGCCTTAAAACCCGTTCAAAATAAAAAACGCGATCAAGATAAGCAGAAATAGGCTGAAAAAACTGCCAAAGGCTGGTTTAATAGCGCGTGATTTTTATAAGGGTTCAATGAACCTGCTTGTCTAACCAAATGAATTAGTTGAATACCATGGATTTCAGACGTTACTTTTTATGGGGTGCGCTTTTTATCAGTGGCTACATGCTGTTTTTACAGTGGAGCCAAGATTATGGTCCTCAGTCCACTCAAAGCGTAGCTCAAAGCACACAGTCTCAACCTGAGACAAACTCTCAAATGAACGATGATTTGCCTATGGCAACTCAAAGTACGACCGATGCGAATGCCGAGATTCCGCAAAGTGTGAGCCAAATTGCACCCGGAAAACTGATAGAAGTGACAACCGATACCTTGCGTGTTGCCATTAATCCAGTTGGCGGTGACCTTGTTGAAGCAGCCCTGCTGCAATACAAAAAAGAATTAGGCCAACCGGATCCTTATGTCATTTTAGAAGATGGCTCTGCGCGTACTTATGTCACGCAAAGTGGTTTAGTAGGTCAAAACGGTCCCGACGCTTCGCCAGAAGGCCGTCCAGTCTATCAGTCAGAAAAAACGACTTATACTTTGGCGGATGGTGAAGACTCGCTTGACGTAAATCTATATTACACCGATGCAAAAGGCGTGAAATACACCAAAACCTTCCGTTTTACGAAAGGTCAGTACCGTATTCGCCAATTGATCACGGTTGATAACACGTCTTCAAGTACGTGGCGCGGTAATCTGTTCGCACAGATTAAACGTGACAATTCAGAAGATCCAAGTACGGCCACTAGCATGGGCTTACAGCCTTACCTAGGCGGTGCGGTTTCTGATGAGCAGAACAAATACAAAAAAGTATCTTTTTCTGACATGAGAGAAGAACCGCTTAAAACCACCACCACACAAGGTTGGGTTGCGTTGCTACAACACTATTTTGTGTCTGCTTGGATTCCTGAGCAAGGCCAAAAAGTCACTTTACAAGCGCGTACTAATGGTGACTTTAACATCATTGGATTCACCGGTTCTCCTGTGGAAATCGCGTCAGGCAAACAAGGTACATTAAGCTCAACGTTCTATGTTGGTCCTAAGTTACAAGATCACCTTGAAAGCACCGCAGAAAATCTAGATTTGACCGTCGATTATGGTTGGTTATGGTGGTTAGCAAAACCACTATTTTGGCTGTTAACATTGATCCAGTCTTATGTGATTAACTGGGGTATCGCCATCATTTTGATCGTAGTGTGTGTTAAGGCAATCTTCTTTAAGTTGTCTGCCGCAAGCTACCGTTCTATGGCGAAAATGCGTAAGTTCGGTCCTGAAATTGCCAAGCTGAAAGATCAGTACGGTGATGACCGTCAAAAGATGTCGCAAGCCATGATGGCACTTTACAAAAAAGAGAAAATAAACCCACTAGGGGGCTGTTTACCTATTTTGGTACAAATGCCGGTTTTCCTTTCTTTGTACTGGGTACTGATGGAGTCTGTTGAGTTACGTCACGCGCCATTTTTCTTATGGATCAATGACTTATCTGTAATGGATCCTTATTTCGTACTGCCTATCTTAATGGGTCTTAGTATGATGGGACAGCAAATGCTTAACCCAACACCGCCAGATCCAATGCAAGCTCGAATCATGAAGATTATGCCGATCGCATTTACCTTCTTCTTCTTGTGGTTCCCGAGCGGTTTGGTACTGTACTGGGTGACAAACAACACCTTGTCGATCATACAACAGTACATCATTACGAAACGTATCGAAAAAGAAGCCTGATAACAAAATCGGTCTTTGATTTCAAAAAAGGCTTCCCATTGGGAGGCCTTTTTTACGTTTAGATTGCCATGCTTGTCTTGCTAACGGACAATGACAGCCATCTCTATTTATTTTCTTTTATCATCGCACAGAGTTTGATTATGACCGATTTCCAATACGCCACAGACCAAGACACGATTGCCGCACAAGCCACCGCTCCTGGCCGAGGTGGCGTAGGGATCATTCGTTTATCCGGCCCAAAAAGCCTTGCCATCGCCAAACAGATTATCGGCTTTGAGCCTAAACCGCGTTATGCCCATTACGTACCGTTTAAAACCACGAATCAAGAACAGCTCGATGAAGGCATCGCCTTATATTTTCCAGGTCCCAACTCCTTCACTGGCGAAGATGTGTTTGAACTACAAGGCCACGGCGGCCCTGTCATCATGGACATGCTGTTGAGTCATTGTGTTGCCCTTGGTGCGCGCTTAGCACGTCCAGGGGAGTTCTCCGAACGTGCCTTCATGAACGACAAAATGGATTTAACGCAAGCCGAAGCCATTGCCGACTTGATCGACAGTACGTCAGAACAAGCGGCTAAATGCGCGTTGCGTTCCTTACAAGGTGCCTTCTCAAAACGCGTAGACGAACTGGTTGAAGCCTTGATTCACCTGCGTATTTACGTGGAAGCCGCCATTGATTTTCCAGAAGAAGAGATCGACTTCATTGGAGATGGCAAAGTCGCTGCGGAACTGGCAGGCATTCAAGCGAAGCTTGTTGACGTGCTCAAAGAAGCGAATCAAGGCGCCTTAATTCGCGAAGGCATGAACGTGGTCATAGCAGGGCGTCCCAATGCCGGCAAGTCCAGCTTATTGAACGCCTTATCAGGCAAAGAGTCCGCCATCGTGACGAACATCGAAGGCACCACTCGAGACGTCTTGCGTGAACATATCCATCTGGATGGCATGCCACTGCACATTATCGACACCGCCGGTTTACGCGACAGCCCAGACGAAGTAGAGCGCATCGGTATTCAGCGCGCATGGGACGAAATCAGCAAAGCGGATCGCATTCTCATGATGGTCGACAGCCAATCGATAGATTCAAAAGACCCAAGCGAAATCTGGCCAGAATTCATGGAAAAACTGGGCAATACCAAACACCTTACCTTAGTGCGTAACAAAGTCGATTTGACCAAAGAAGGTACGGGTATTGAAATGGTCTCAGGCGTCCCTGTCGTCTCTCTGTCGGCCAAAACAGGTGAGGGCGTTCGTGACCTGACTGAACATCTAAAAGCCGTCATGGGCTTCGACAGCACCACAGAAGGGGGGTTTATCGCCCGTCGTCGCCACATTGAAGCGCTCAACAAAGCCAACCGTTTTTTAGACGCTGGTAACGAGCAACTACACGGCTACGGAGCAGGAGAGTTACTCGCCGAAGATCTCAAAGAAGCCCAACAAGCCCTAAGCGAAATCACCGGCGCCTTCACCAGCGACGACCTGTTAGGCCGCATCTTTGGCTCGTTTTGTATTGGGAAGTGAAGGCAAAAAATCAGCAAATTCGATTGACTGAATATTTCTCAGTTTATTGATTAGTAAGAAATAACTGATGCAGGTAACTAAATGAATAAAGATCTTACAAACTCATTAGTCGCACGAAAAAATGTACTGAACAACCCTTACGCACTTAGCCAATTGGAATCTAATTTTCAACTTGGTGGATTAGCTTTTGATGGCGAAACTGTTTTTACCAAACAACAGGCTGCAGATATTCTTACTATAGATGAACGTACTATTGATCGCTATTTAAGCAGTTATGCTGATGAGCTTAAATCAAATGGCTATCGGGTTTTAAAAGGTAAGCAATTGAAATCCTTACGTTTAATGTATGTCGACGACACAAATGTCGTCGACATCAGCCCAAAAGCACCATCACTTGGCATATTTTCCTTTCGAGCTTTGCTAAATCTAGCAATGCTGGTCACCGAGAGTGATCGAGCAAAAGCTATCCGTAGTCGTATGTTAGATCTTGTGATTGATGTAATTGCTGAAAAGGCAGGGGGTCATACAAAATACATTAATCAGCGAGACAAAGACTATTTACCTACAGCATACATGGAAGAAAGCTACCGTAAACAATTTACTGATGCCTTGAAAGACTGTCTAGATATGGGGCATTTTAAATATGCCATTTACACAGATAAAATTTACCAAGCTGTATTCTGTGAAAATGCCACTGAATATAAGAAAGTACTACGTTTAGCTGATAAAGATAAAACGCGTGAAACAATGTACACAGAAGTTCTAAAAGCCATTGCTAGTTTTGAGCATGGACTTGCTGTGCAATTAAGACAAGAATCAGAAAAATTAGGTCGGATGCTCAAACCAGTAGAATTGGACAATATGATCACTGCGGCAGAGTCTAATCCTTTTCTAAAGCCTGCTATAGAAGACGCTCGTATCCGTATGGCAAGCAGTGATCTAGGATTTCGGGACGCCCTACATGAGAAGCTTGAGCACTATATTCAATCAGTACCAGAAGGTGACTTTGATCGATTTCTAGGGGAGAAAAGCCGCTCTTTAGAACAACAACTTATCGACACTGAAACCCTCAATGTATTAAAAAGGTTAAAGGATCGATAATATGGATTTCACTATTCTTTATTTCGATCCAGAGCATGCAATAAGCCAACATGACTGGATTATTGAAAATTCAGGAGGGCTTTCAGGTATCAAAGACCTTGGACAGATTTCAAGTGTACTAGAGCATATACAGAATGACTTATACTATCCAACTTTCGAAGAAAAACTAAATCATCTAGTATTTGCTATCAATAAGTTTCACGCATTCAATGATGGTAATAAACGTTCAAGTTTGGTCTTAGGTGCATATTTTCTAGAACTAAATGGCTATGGCTACTGCGTGAAAAAATTTGTACTAGAAATGGAAAATATCGTGGTATGGCTAGCAGAAGGAAAAGTCTCAAAAGAACTACTGCTGAAATTAATTACATCTCTAATCATGGATGATGATTATCCAGAAACACTTAAAATTGAGCTAATAGACGCCATTAACTGAAAAATATACAGCACTTTTAGCTCGTTTTGTATTGTAATCAAGAGAAGTGCATTCGAGCTCTAAACCATCAGGCTTAGAGCACTGAAAGTCTTTAACCCACGGTCATTTTAACTTTTGGATAGCGGACTTTTTTGCTTCTTGGGCTGGCGAGGAAGTAGGCCAGTGTTAATGGGCCTAAGCGGCCGATAAACATCAAGAAGATGATGATAAATTCGCCGGTATTGCTTAAGTTTCCAGTTAACCCTCGAGATAACCCTACAGTGCCAAGTGCTGAGACCGCTTCGAAAACCACATCTAGGAAGTCGGCGTGTTTTTCACTGATCAAGAGGCCAAAAATCGCCAACCAAGTCACACCAATTGAGATCATGGTTAACGCGAGTGCCTTACTGATCACGTCTTTGGGGATTTCTCGCTTAAACACGTTGACTTCGGAATCGCGTCGTAAATACGCATAAGTGGCAAATATTAACAGCATAAAGGTCACTACCTTAATGCCGCTGGCGGTACTCAAAGACCCCCCTCCAATGAACATCAGCAGCAGCATAAGAGCCGTAGTCGCGTCCTCTAGTTGATCTATCGCAAGCGTATTAAAGCCCGCAGTTCTTGGGGTTACCGCCTGAAACCATGAGGCAAGCCATTTGCCTGTTTCGCTCAGGGGACCGAGAGTATTTGGGTTGCTGTATTCAATAAAATAAATCGTAAGCAAAGCCACCAAATTGATGACAATGGTGCCAATGATCATCATCTTGCTGTAAGGCGAAAGTCTTGCCCAGCGGCGGTTTTTCATTAGATCAATCCAGACGGAAAAACCCAAACCACCGATAATAAACAATCCGCTTATAGTAAAATTCACCACAGGGTCGGCCACATAAGGAACAAGGCTGTCGGCACTCAATGCAAAGCCTGCGTTATTAAAGGCGCTGATGGTGTAGAAAAAACCATGAAATAAACTGGTTTTCCAGCCGAGTGTCTCGCTCCAATGCACCGTAAGAATCAAGATGCCAATGGCTTCGACGATGAAGGAAAACAACAGCACAGATTTGGCCGTGGAAACGATACTAGAGGCGTCGGTTTGATTAAAGGCTTCAATCGCAACCGTACGTTGTAAAAAACCAATACGGCCGCCTAGAGCAACGAGAGTGACCACAGCAAAGGTCATTAAACCTAAACCACCGCATTGAATTAACACCGCAATCACGACTTGCCCAAAAGTCGTAAAAACCGTGCCCGTATCTTGTACCACCAGCCCTGTTACTGTGACGGCTGACGTGGCAGTAAAAAGGCTATGTACCCAACCAATTGGGGTTGTTGTGGCCATGGGCAGTTTGAGTAAACATGTTCCTATAACAATCAACAATAAAAAGCCGCCACACAGTATCAAAGGCGGTGCTGCCATGATCTTTTTAGCGGCTTTTGGGTGTCTTTCAATAGGAGAAACCGAGGGGTCCCACATCACCATATCAAACCAACCTTGGTACGAGGGATTTTAGAGAAGTGCGTGTACCAGACAACAATAGAACGTCATGGGTTTGAAAAACAAAATCATGCTTCAATTGCAAAAATGTTTCTTGTTCTCGTTTGATCATCACGGCTTCAACACGCCCTTTCGACGCACTGAGAACGTCGCCTAATGACTGGCCATCCAAATGGGATTTTATGTGTATTTCCACCACATATAGACCATGACCAATCGACAGGTAATCATTCACCATCGGGTAGTTCAACGCCTGCGCCACTCGAACCCCCATTTCTTCTTCAGGATGAATAATGCGAGCGACACCCAATTTAGAAACAATAGTATGGTGAGCACGGCTGCTGGCTTTAACCCAAATCTCTTTCACGCCCAGCTTTTTCAGCGCCAAGATGCACAACAGGCTGGATTCCATGTCTTCACCAATGGCCACCAACACCGCCTCACTGTTAATCAAATCAAGCTCTTTTAAGGCATTCTCATCAGTGGAATCACAAATTATCACTTGAGTGAAGTCATCAACATATTTTTCTGCAATTTTAGCGTCTCGATCTACACCCGTGACCGTATGCCCTAAATAAATCAACTCCATGCTGGCTGCAATGCCAAAACGCCCCAAACCAATTACCGTAAAATGCGCCATATTGATTCCCTTTTGTTCGTATTTTTGAAGAGTCTTTCGATAATTTAACGATCAGATAACAAGCGATAACCTAGGCCAGCTTCCGTTTTGATAACACGCTGATCATTGGCATTATCGTTGAATTTTTTTCGCAGCTGACTGACTAAAATCCGCAAGTAATGCGAATCTTGGGTATGAGTCACCCCCCAAATGTTGGCCAATAAATCTTCTTGCATCACCAGTTTGCCTGGCGTTGTCATGAGCATGCGCAAAAAGGCAAATTCCTTCTTGGTTAGCGCCAGGGGCACACCTTGAAACCACACTTGGTTGGTACTGATTTCTAGCTTAATATCTTTGGTTTCTAGAATGTCAGTAGGTAAGTGAGTATTAACTAAGTCCCGCAGTAACACTTTTACTCGGACAATCAATTCGCGAATGCCGAAGGGTTTGCTTAGGTAATCATTCGCACCCGCTTCAAGCAGACGAATCTTTTCATCTTCTTCATCGCGAGCGGTCAAAATGAGGATCGGCGTGTTGCTGGTGGCGCGTACAAGGTTGACCAAATCCATGCCGTCGCCATCTGGCAAACCTAAATCCAATATCAATAAATGCGGGGCATCTTGTTGAATCACCTGTTTTGCCGCGGCGATGGATTGTGCACCAAGGTACGTAAACCCTTCTGCTACCAATGAGATTCGAATAAAGGTGTGGATTTGAGGCTCATCGTCGATCACCAGTATTTTATAAGGCGTCATGAGACATTCCCTCCTTTACCATGCGCTAATGTCTCACGGCACGCGGGCAAGCAAATACGAATCAAACAACCTTGCTCAACCGGAACGGATTGAATCGTACCTTGATGGGCGGCAATAATGCCTTTTGATACCGCCAAACCTAAGCCTGTCCCGCTGTCATTTCGCTTGAAAGCGTCAACCGAATAAAACAGCTCAAAAATGCTATCAGACTGATCCGCTCGAATACCAATCCCTTGGTCTTGTACCTCAATACTAACCTGAGGATGCTTATTATCTGTGTCTAACGACTTTACAGAAATGGTCACAGATTTGTCTGCTGGTGAGTATCTCAAAGCATTATCGACAACATTAAAAATCGCTTGTTGAATAAGTGACGAACTCACTGAAACCAGTGGTAATTTATCCTCTGTGTGCAGGTGTAAGCGGGATTGTTGCTGACTAAATCGCTCAACAACAAGGTGCATAATAGTCACCACTGACTGCGCGGATTGTTTTGGGACCACCACTCCGTGTTGCAATTTCGTGGCTTGCAGTAGGTTTTCTATGTACTGATGCAGTCGGTGACTTTCACTGATGGCATTGTCGAACAGCTCCGCTTTTTCTTTCTCGGTGAGCTTATCCATGTATTCTTTTAATGTACTTAGGGTGCCAATAATGGTCGCCAACGGAGTGCGTAAGTCATGGGAAACAGACAATAAAATACTATTGCGCAATTGCTCTTGTTTTAAACGACTCTGCTGATCGCGGTACAGTTCGGCTAACTTACTGGTGACCGCGGCCACCAATAAAAACACCAGCACGTTCACCATGTCATTGCGATTAAACATCTCAAATGAATAACGGGGCACCGTAAATAAGAAGTTAAAACATAAGGCTTCAAATAAAGCGATGCCATACACCCAGCGGGGATGACATGATAACGCGACAACAACCACAGACAGCTGCAAAATCAATAAAATCGCAACATTTGATCCCAACCAAAGATCCAAACCATAGCAGATCAATAAAGCGCTACAGACCGCAAACATAGCGGCATAATAGGAAGAAATCGCTGGTCTTTTCATAGTGTCGCTTGTGATGGCCTTTTACCTAAGGAGAAGTACAAGCAAGACTGTAGCAAAGGGAGTTAAGATTGGCGCGTAAAAAAAGCGTAACTTTTTCACCACGCCACGGTATTTATTCGCTCAGCAGCCGTCCTAATTGAATGGCGGCGGCGATATTACGTGATGAGTTGATTACATTCGTTTCCGCCTGAAGTAAGACATTGTCTAAGCTATCGAGCGCCGGAATGATGGGGAAAATCGCCAACATGCCGTGGGCTAAAATAGCCTCAGCGTCTTTCCCTAAACTCCCCGCTATACCAATGGTGGGAACCTTATTTGCGTTGGCTTGTTTCAACACGCCCATGGGGGTTTTGCCAAAGACAGTTTGGCCATCTATTCGACCTTCGCCAGTAATGACTAAATCCGCCGTTCTCAGCTTGTCAGCCAGACCGACGGTGTCTATAACAATCTCGATGCCGGGCTTTAGAGTCGCATTAAGAAACACTTTTGCGCCCAAGCCCATGCCACCCGCCGCGCCGGCGCCAGAATCAAGACGATGATCTGTAAAGCCGCTTTGTACCAAGACATCCGCAAAATGCGCTAACGTCTTGTCTAATAAAGTCACCATGTCAGGTGTCGCACCTTTTTGTGGGCCAAAAATAGCGGAAGCGCCACGTTCACCACATAAAGGATTATCCACGTCACACGCCACATCAAAACGACATTCAGCTAAAAGAGGGTGCACCTGACTCATATCAATATGGCTCAATTGCGCAAGCGCCATGCCACCAAAGGGCAGCTCCTGATGATTATCGCCTTGGAATTGAATACCCAATGCTTGTGCCAAACCAACACCCGCGTCATTCGTTGCACTGCCACCTAATCCCAAAACAATGTGTTTGATGCCTCGATCTAGGGCATCTTTGATCAGTTCTCCGGTTCCGAAGCTGGTGGTGTAAAGTGGATCACGCTGATCTCGTGGCACCAAATGCAACCCCGAAGCGGACGCCATTTCAATCACCGCAGTGGACGATGTTTGACCCTCTACCAAACCTAAAATACCGTATTGCGCCATGACTCTATTGCCCAGCGGACCGGTCACTTCAAGGTCAACCAAATGGCCTCGAGTCGCGTCAACCATGGATTGTACCGTCCCCTCGCCACCATCTGCCATCGGCACTTTTATATACTCCGCCTGAGGAAATACCTGACGAAAACCCACCTCAATCGCATTCGCAACTTCCAACGCGGTTAAACTTTCTTTAAAGGAATCAGGGGCAATTACAATCTTCATAGTTGTTCCTTTTGTGTCATTGAGTTTGAAATAAAAGCAAGAAATGCGCCTATCCGTTCACTACCCAAGATAAGCGCAAACGCAATCCATTAAAGTAAAAACAAACTCAAAACATATACTAGACACATTGCGGTGACACCTTGAATCAAGGTCGCCATGGTTTGAGCTTTATAGGCTTGTGGAACGCTCATGCGGCTAAATTGAGCGACTACCCAGAAGAAGCTATCGTTAGCATGGGACACCGTCATAGCACCAGCACCAATCGCCATTACAGTTAGTACCCGACCCATTTCACTGGCTAAACCAATATCGCCCAACATAGGAGCCACTAGAGCAGATGTTGCTACTAAAGCAACGGTAGAAGAACCCTGTGCCGACTTTAACGCTGCAGCAACGATAAATGGCATGAAAATACCAATACCAAGCGCAGACAATGATGTGCCAAGAAAATCGCCAATTGGTGTCGCTTTAAGAACCGCACCAAAAGCACCACCAGCACCAGTAATGAGTAAGATGGGTGCAGCAACCACTAAGCCCTGACTAATACGCTCGCTAAATTCTTCTATTTTTTTATCACTTTTTAGCAACAACAAAGATAAAAACAAACCGATTAACAAGGCATTAACAGGTTGGCCTAAAAAGACCAATACATCGTACAAAACCTCTTTTCCTAAAGGAGCGGAAGGAAAAGCAGCGACAGATCCAAAACAGATTAATAAAATAGGGACAAAGATCGGTGCAAAAGCTTTAAAAGGGCTTGGCAGCTCACCATAGCTTTGCTTTAGCGTTTCGTAGTCTTCATTTTGCGTTTTTAGTTCATTCGCGCCCTCGCCATCAGGCTCAACATTCGCAAAACGATTTGCCCACAACATGCCCGCCAAAGCAGCAACGGCAGCAACAAAAACGCCTACTAGGATAACCAAACCCAAATTTGACTCTAAGCCGAGATTTCCTGCTGCGGCAATAGGGCCAGGCGTTGGGGGAACAAAAGTATGAGTCGCATAAAGCCCAGTAGCCAAGGCCACACTCATCGACACACTAGAAACCTTCATGCGATTTGCCATCGACTGCTTCAATGAGTTCAAGATGACAAAGCCAGAATCACAAAATACAGGGATAGAGACCAGATAACCAATCAAAGACATGGTTAAGGTAGGGAAACGCTTACCTAACAACCTAATAACGCAATTAGCCATAGTAATGGCGGCACCGCTTTTTTCTAAAATAGTACCGATAATGGTACCTAAAACAATCACTAACCCTATATACCCTAGAATACCACCAAACCCAGAGGTGATGGTTTTTGCAATGGTGCTGCTGGGTAAACCATAAGCAAAAGCGGCGATAAACGCGGCTAATATCAGGGTTAAAAATGGGTGAAGCTTAAATCTAGACGTTGCTAAGACGATAAAGGCAATAACCCCTATCAGGATAAGTACTAAGTTCATCGAGGAATGTCCTTTTTAATTTTAATTATTGGAGCCAATGACACCAGTGTTCATGACTTTTCATTATTCAATAAATGGACATCAGAAGCTTTAGCCACTTGGCTGGATATTAGGTTATTAATTTTTAATTTTTTGGTCATCTGCACAAAAAAATTAATATTAACACCATAGGATGACGATTTTTCTGTCATTGATCGGCTATTAGCTGCCCTAGATACAAACTAAAAAGACCATCTAAGCTATGAATATCAACTCGAGTGATCGATTGAATCTTGTCTAAACGGTATCGCAATGTATTACGATGAATATGAAGGGCATTTGCACAGTGCTGTAAGTCACCAAAGTGGGTGATATAAGCGGCAAGCGTTTTCCTTAAAATACCTTTATTATCAAAGGATTGAAGTTTTTGATAATGATTAGATAAAACATTTCCTCGCCAGTTATGCTTCAGTCCAGAGAGCAAAACCTGAAGAGAGTAATCTTCAAAAAGATACTTTTTGTCTTTGCTTTTCATCTTCTTGCCAATCAGCAACGTTTCTTGTGCCGTTTGATAGGAATGCGCAATTCCCTCTATGCTTGGAAAATAATGTCCTAAAGCAATTTTTGTGCATTCCTTCAGGTGAGCAGGCAAACGGTTTAACAATAGGTCAATCCGTGTACTTTCTAAAATAGGATCCCAATGTTTACCATCAAGAAAAGCAGGCTTTAAGATAACCAATTGATTCAGCGATGTCATAGCAACCAAGTTATCGCGCTCTGGATTTTGTAAAAGGTGCAATATTTCTTTGAGGTTATTAGCACCATTACTGTCATGTTGCGAGTGGGCATTTAGACCGCTCACTTCAATAATGGCAGCAACTCGTGGGGTATCCAAAGAAATTCCTAGCTGCGTGGCCCACTCGATAAGCTGAGCTTCATGTAAAAACTCTCCCTTAATCAGCTGTAATATAAATTCTTCTTTTTGGCGGTTTTCCCATTGTAAATTGTCTTGTAGATTGGCTTGTTCGACAATTATCTCAGCGGTCATCTTGAGTAACTGGCCATAAGGCGTTATCTCTTTAAATTCGCCAGTAATACCGATCACACCAATAATTTTACCTTGGTAATGCAAAGGTAAATTAATACCAGGCTTAACACCAATGAGACCAGAAGCGACTTCAGGTGTAATTTCTACCACTCTATTTTGAGTGATAGCCAATAAAGCCCCTTCATGGACAGCACCAATACGCAGATTATCGCCGGAACCGAGAATCACGCCTCGGCTATTCATCACATTAACATTGTGGCCTAAAATACTCATGGTACGAGTGACGATTTGCATAGCTATAGCCGGGTCTAACACGTCCATTGGGGCTCCAATCAATAACAAAGGCGGCATCATGTTACTGAAAATAAATTAGGGAAAATAGCTTAGTAAGCATCAATCAGGCACAGAATACAAAAAACACATCGTGTTTGATCAAAGCGAAGGACGATTCTGCTTAAGACTTTTTCACTGCGGCTTTAATGAAACAACAACTCGACCGCGTACCTTTCCATCAAGCAATTTATAGGCCGTTTCGACTACGTCTTGCAAAGCGATTTCTTCACTGATGTTGTCATAGTCTGTAGGTTGCAAGAGTTCGCTCAAGCGTTGCCACGCTTCAATGCGGTCTGCTAAGGGTCGCATAACGCTGTCGATGCCGATTAACTTGACGCCTCGTAAAATAAATGGCGCAACGGAAGCAGGGAAGTCCAAACCTTGAGCCAAACCGCAAGCGGTAACAACACCGCCGTATTTTGTGCTTGCACAAGCGTTGGCTAAGGTATAGCTGCCGACACAATCAATAACACCAGCCCAACGCTCTTTTTGTAAAGGCTTACCCGGCTCAGACAGTGTTTTTCTATCGATGATGTCGCTCGCGCCAAGACTTTTCAGGTACGCCCCTTCTTCCATACGACCTGTGGAAGCCACTACGCGATAACCCAGACGATTAAGTAAACGAATGGCAAAGCTGCCAACACCACCATTGGCGCCTGTCACTAAAATTTCACCAGAATCTGGCGTAACACCTTGTTTTTCAAGCGCAAGTACCGACAACATTGCCGTGTAACCTGCTGTACCTATTACCATAGATTGCTTAGCGTCTATACCTTTTGGCAGCGGGATAAGCCAGTCGCTTTTTAAACGAGCTTTTTCAGCCAATCCACCCCAATGTACTTCGCCCACACCAAAGCCATTCAGTACCACAAAATCCCCCACCGAGAAGCGATTGGAATCACTTTGCAAAACCTTACCCACTAAGTCGATCCCCGGCACCATGGGAAAAGAACGCACCACAGGAGACTTACCCGTGATGGCTAAGCCGTCTTTGTAATTTAAGGTGCTGTAATGCACTTCGATTAGCACATCGCCTTCCGGTAGCTGATCTTCTGATAAATCAACGATAGACACAGCGCTTTTTTTGTCTTCTTGCGTGATCAATAAACCTTTAAACATAAATCCTCCAATTTAGACCGTTCGTCTATTTATAGACAAATAAGCTATAGGCAAATAAGCCAAGCACCTATGCTTAGCTGTCGTCATTAATCTGTTTTAATTTGAATCGCTTGGATAAAAAACGTCATGAATAAACTTAATGGCTGAGTGCTTTTTACTAGTCTTGCCCTATGAACAGCACCTTCCCAGCCCATCCAAAATGCTTGAGCGGTCTCTTCGATACTCGTTTGTAGATTGATTTCACCTTGCTTTTGGCTTGCTAATAAGCAAATAGCAACACGAGCTTGCCAACTTTGATAGGTCAATTGCAATTGCCCTCGAAATGCTTCTGACAACAAGGTAGATTCTTGTTCCAAGTTACCAACCAAACAACCACGTTTAAACTCATGGCGGACAATACCGTCTTGAGCATCTTGGACAAAACGCTGCAGACGTTCCAGCGGTGAAAACGCCTCGTCTAGTAAAAAGGCATCCAGTTTGGCGTCAAAATAACGACGATAGCGGTCTAAAACGGCCAAACCAAAAACCTCTTTACTGGAAAAATAATGATAAAAAGAGCCTTTTGGTACACCTACAGACTTTAGGATAGGGTCGATACCACTGCGAATAAACCCAGACTCCGTCAATATCAGCATACCGGCGCGTAATAAGGCTTCTCGGGTGTCTAAAGAGTCGGCCGATTGTTTTTTTGGTCGACCACGACGAGGCTTATCAGAAAAATTAACGGTGGTATCTGATTCATCAAGAAAAGGCGGCACGGTCTCATACCTAGGCAATTAAAACAGGATGGTTATCAATTTAGACCAGTCGTCTATGTAATTCAAGCGCTTCATATTACGGCATCTTCTCTTAATTTGTCTTTTGTCGGCGGTGCACCAAAATAACGTTTATAGTCGCGACTAAACTGATGAATGCTTTTATAACCCACTTTTAAAGAAATTTGACTGACATTGAGATGACCTTGATTTAACAGCATTTGCGCTTTTAAAAGACGCAAACGCTTTAAATATTGCAAAGGAGAGGAGCCAGCAATGTTTTTAAAATGATGATGGAAGCTAGAAACGCTCATATTGGCATCTTCGGCAAGCTGTTCCACACGAACATCTTGATCCAGTTGTAAATGCATTTGTTTAAGGGCATTCACAATCAATGAAAAGCGCCCTTGATTTACCACTAAAGCCCGTAAAGCAGCACCTTGTGGGCTTTGCAAGGCTTCAAAAATGACTTCTCTCACTCGACTTTGCCCCATGACTTTGGCGGTGTAAGGATCATGCAACGCTTTAATCAGACGAGACACCGATTCGATCATCTCATCACTCATTGGGACGCGGATGACATGGGAAAATGAGTAACAGATGGCTTTAAATCGTCTTCAGAAGAAACAGTCACCAACTCAGATAATAAAACAGGATCGATATCAATAGAGACCCCCAAAAGCGGTTCTTGATGACTGGCGAAGGTTTCACATTCGAAAGGCAGAGGCAAGGTTTGCACCAAGTAGTGTCCAGAATTGTAGTGAATTTCACGGTCGCCTAAGTAGCCTATTTTTTGGCCCTGAACAATAATAGTGAGTCCTGGCCGATAAATAAGAGGCATTCGAGGTAAGGATTTTGCGCACTTCATTAGCCGAACATTGGCAATTAAGGTATCAGAAAAGCCATCGTCACTCACCAGAGGTTTAAGCAAATCGACTAAATTTCTATCGCTCATCTTTGATCCACCCATCTATAAAAATCAATGGGATTATTATGCATACAAGATTGTGTAGGAAAAGTTAAGTTTGTCTAATTTAGAGAAATAGGCAAAACAATAGCAAGAATGCACAACACAAAACGAACAATATTACTCTACACTAGTCACAACATGTTTCATGTTCACAGACTGGAGTAAGCATTTATGAGTAAAGCAAAATCTTACGCGGCTCTATCCGCAACGACCCCATTAGCCCCTTTTTCTTTTGAGCGCCGCGCTCTTCGTGCAGACGATGTCAACATCGATATTCTGTATTGCGGTGTTTGTCATTCTGATATTCACGTAGCAGAAAGTGATTGGGGTCCTAGTAATTACCCAATCGTTCCTGGTCATGAAATTGTCGGTAAAGTCACCGAAGTTGGCAGTAAGGTCTCTAAATACAAAGTGGGTGATATTGTTGGTGTAGGCTGTATGGTCGATTCTTGCCAGCATTGTTCTCATTGCGCCGCAGATCTAGAGCAATATTGCGATAATGGCTTTGTTGGTACTTACGGTTTTAACGACCTAATTGATGGTACGTTAACCTATGGCGGTTATTCAGATCACATCGTAGTTCGCGAGAAGTTTGTCTTATCGATTCCCGAAACATTGGCGTTGAGTAAAGCAGCACCCTTATTATGTGCCGGTATCACCACTTATTCTCCATTGCGTCATCATGGTGTGAAAGCAGGCGATAAAGTTGGCGTGTTAGGTATGGGCGGCCTTGGACACATGGGCGTGAAATTCGCCAAAGCCTTTGGTGCAGAAGTGACTATTTTCACGCGCTCTGAAAGCAAAATAGCGGAAGCGAAAAAGCAAGGTGCTGATCATGTAATCGTTTCAACGGATGAGGCACAAATGCAAGCGGCCGCCATGACGTTTGATTACTTGCTCGATACGATTCCGGTTCAACATGATTTGAACCCTTATTTGAATTGCTTAAAAGTCGATGGAACCCATATTTTAGTCGGACTGATCGAACCGATGGAACCCGCGGTTCATGCCGCTAACTTGGTCATGAAACGTCGTATTCTTACAGGTTCACTGATAGGGGGTATTGCAGAGACACAAGAAATGTTGGATTTCTGTGCACAACATAGCATTGAGTGTGATGCTGAGATGATCGACATTCAAGACATTAACCATGCTTATCAGCGCATGAAGAAAGGTGATGTGAAATACCGTTTTATCATTGATATGAAAAGTCTAAAAAACAACGAGTAAATAAAACCGTAAACAGCCTGTAATCGACACAGCGCCAGTGATGCAACCTACTGCATCACTGGCGCTTTTTTTTGCCTGTGCAAAAGCTATTTGTTAGGGAAATAGGAGGGTAAAAAGATATACACAAACAGATTTTTATCCAAATTGAGACGCTGAGGATAAAGTTACTCACAAAAAAAGACTTTTTTAGGCTTAAATTTTTATACACAAGCGAAATTTTATCCCTGTCAAGACATTGACAGACAAATTATGCACATTCTTTATTGTCTTGAAATGTGGAGTTTTCAATTTTTTTTATTTTTTTGCCTGTGGACTGTTTTTTAGTAAACCCCCCCTTGTAACCGTGATTTTTTAAACAAATATTCATAAAAAACATATAGATAGGTTTTTAAAAAGGGGATTTTATTACTGTTGATAAGTCTGGTGATAGGTGGATAAGAAGTTTTGCACAGTTTTTAACAACTTCGAGCAAAAAAAGACACTCTGTATAAGTGACTAGTTTATACACAGGATAAGGTTATCCACATCACAGGAAAGGAAGCCCTGTCTTAACAAGATGTTATCTCTGTAAGTTATTAACATATATAGCTAAAATATATTTATACACAGATTTTGGCTTCTTACATAAACATAACAAACATAAAAAGACATATATACTTAATTAACTTATTAATATTGATGACCGGGGATTGTGTTCTGATGTCTCTTTCTTTTTAAAAAATTGCCGATATACTAGGCCACCTTATCGAATCTGTTCGTTTTTTATTCATTTCTTATTAAGTAATACCGAGGTTCCCGTGGATTTCCCAAGTTGTTTCGATGTAATTGTGGTTGGTGGCGGACATGCTGGCACAGAAGCCGCTTTAGCTGCTGCCCGGATGGGTGTAAAAACACTTTTACTGTCCCACAACATTGAAACGTTAGGACAAATGTCTTGTAACCCTGCTATAGGTGGTATTGGAAAATCCCATTTAGTTAAGGAAATTGATGCATTAGATGGTGCAATGGCGTTAGCAACAGATAAAGCAGGTATTCAATTCCGTACGTTAAATTCACGTAAAGGACCAGCTGTTCGTGCGACTCGTGCACAGGCTGACCGTATATTATATAAAGCCGCTATTCGCCATAAATTAGAAAACCAGCCAAATTTGTGGCTTTTTCAACAGTCTGTAGAAGATCTTATTGTCGAAAATGGTGCTGCTCGTGGCGTCATAACACAAACTGGAATTCGCTTTAATAGTAAAACAGTAGTATTGACGGCTGGCACTTTTCTGGGTGGTGTTATCCACATTGGTTTACAAAATCACTCTGGTGGTCGTGCTGGGGATCCGCCATCTATTGGCCTAGCACAAAAACTACGCGCCTTGCCATTTCGGGTTGATCGCTTAAAAACGGGGACTCCTCCTAGAATCGACGCACGTTCTGTTGATTTTTCACAGATGCAAGCACAGCCTGGTGATGATATTGATCCAGTCATGTCCTACATGGGCAACCGCGCAATGCACCCTCGTCAAATCGAGTGCTTTATTACACATACTAATGAACGCACCCATGACATTATTCGTGCAGGAATGGACAGATCCCCTATGTACACAGGTGTGATCGAAGGGGTTGGCCCACGTTACTGTCCTTCTATTGAAGACAAAATCGTACGCTTTGCTGATAAAAACTCACATCAGATTTTTATTGAACCAGAAGGCTTAACCACACACGAATTGTATCCAAATGGTATTTCGACTTCTTTACCATTTGACGTACAAATTGAGCTGGTCCGTTCAATGAAAGGCATGGAAAACGCTCACATTATTCGCCCTGGTTACGCGATTGAATACGATTATTTTAATCCACAAGATTTAAAATACTCTTTAGAAACCAAACACATGCCTGGTTTGTTTTTTGCCGGACAGATTAACGGGACAACAGGCTACGAAGAAGCGGGCGCACAAGGTCTACTTGCGGGCTTAAACGCAGCGTTGTTAGCACAAGACAAAGAGGCTTGGACACCGCGTCGCGATGAAGCGTATCTAGGTGTTTTGGTTGATGATCTAATCAGTATGGGGACAAAAGAACCCTACCGTATGTTTACTAGCCGTGCGGAATATCGCTTGATTTTACGCGAAGATAACGCCGACATGCGTTTGACAGAAAAAGGTCGTGAACTTGGTTTAGTGTCTGATGAACGTTGGGCTGCTTTCTGCAAAAAACGTGAAGCCATTGAATTGGAAACACAGCGTCTTAAATCTAGTTGGATTGTGCCGAATACACCCGAAGCGGAGAGCATTAACCCTAAACTAGAAACGCCGATTACCCATGAATACAGCTTGTTGGACTTACTTAAACGTCCAAATATTGTGTATTCTGATGTGGCAAATCTAAAAAATGCTCTTGATGAGCCTGTTGACGAGCAAGTTTCCGAGCAGGTACAGATCGCCGTTAAGTACGCGGGTTACATCAGTCGTCAAGCTGAAGACATCGAGCGTTTACGTCGTCAGGAAA
>NZ_QHJF01000030.1 GCF_003259225.1 Marinomonas arctica
ATGCGTAGCAGATCGAATTCGTCCGAGTTCTTCTTCTGGGATGTGGTATTTGAATAAGGCTTGGTAACGCTTCGCTCGCGTTTCCTGCTGACGGCTCAGCTTGAGATAAAGTTCATGTGGTTGCCAGAGCTCACTTTGTAGAGCCAGTGACTCCTGAGCATGAAAGCGATAGCTCGACCATTGGTAGTCAGCTGGATGAGCGACCATATTAGCTCTAACGGGATTTAGCTCAATATATCGCTGGCAGATAAAAAAGTATTCCTCAGCACTGATGACACAAGATTTAAATCGCCCTTCCCACAATGTGCCCGTTCTTTGGTAAGTTTTCTATTTTCATCTGACTCCAATTTCAGCCCCCAATTTCATTTCTGAGTAGGCTTGTTCTAAAGCGTCAAAGGCATCAGTGGGCACTTCATATTGAAACTGATCTCTACGTTTCTTAGATATCTTGCCGCTTTGCTCTAAACAGAAGACGACCAACTTTGAAAGTGTTCGGTCATTAATATCGTACTGCTTATTGATATGGCGTTTTAGAGTGTCGTATTGGTTGAGATACGCCACTTCCTGCTTGATATAGTGTTCCATGGCTTCGTCGCACGCTTCCGCCATCAACTCAGCACAGGCGGTGCCATCCCAATGGCGATAGATAGATTCATGACCTTTGAACTCAAAAGCATAGTTTTCTGTGTCGAGGTAGTCAACTTGCCAGAAGGTTCTGATTTCGGAGGAGTAAGCGCTTAATGTAGCCAGATACTCTCGCTCTTTGTTATACAAAACGGCCGAGACAGGCAGTAACAAGCCATTCGCGAGCTGACCGCTGCGGCATAATACGTGATGAAACATAAAGCGTGATAAGCGTCCATTCCCATCCATAAAAGGGTGTAAGAATACAAAACCAAATGAGATGACCGCACCAAGTACAATAGGATCTACTTGCTCTGGTAACTGGTTGGTCAATTGCTCCCACTCTTGCATGAGTTCACGGCATAAATTCGGTGAGGGTGGTATATACGTAACGCCAATAGATCCAGGAGCATTAATTAAGTAGTTCTGCTCATTGCGATAGGAGACGGCCCATTCATAGGGGTTGTTGATCGTGGCCTTTTGCAATTCTGCTAAATAGTCTTCATCGATTGCACGGGGAATGTGTGCTTGTCTCAGTAGGTTGGTATACCGCTGGATTTTATTGGTATCGGGCTGCTCTTTCTCGATAGCGAAGGAATCTTTGGTTTCACTGAGATACATCCAAGATAAAGCTCGGTTGAGCATGGCGTCATCTAACTCATCAGTAAACTCTTTGGCTTTTTGCAAAGTATTTTTGGCCAATGCTTTTTCAAGTCGCTCAGTTCGCTTCACGATGATGCTGTAGTCTAAGGAGCCGATTACATTGACATGGACGCGCCAGCGTTTATTCGTCTTATTATCTGCGGTGATAAAACGCTTTGGATCTAATAAAGGGATATAGTTACCACGTGTTAGTTCAGCGGTGCGTGGTAATGATTGCTGATGAAAGTGTTCCCAAAGTAGGCAGGCAATACGGATATATTTCCCCATAGGAGCGGATTCATAGCACTCTAGGAGCGCTTCTGCGCTAACTTTGAGCAGTGTTTGGGAAAGTATTTGTAAATTAAGGTCTTCGTATTTCAGTGCAAAAAGAATGTGATCGAGTATCTTATCCAAAGGCTTTAATGAGGCTGGCGTTGCTAATGTATTGTCAATTAGTTGCACCTTAGTTACTGACATAACACGGGCAGATACTTGCAACGGTAGCGCTTTGATATCTGCGCGCTCTAGTAAGTAAGCGTAGCCTACGGATGTATTTGTCATATTCAGTACCAAAAAATGTTTACAAAACTAAGATTTTAGTTATATCTGCTTCATTCGCTAAGATAATAGTTACATTCTAAGCATTGTTACTTGGTGTTGGATACGCCTAACTGCAATTTAGTCTAAGAAAATGTTTACGGAGCTAAGATTTTTGTTACAAATCTCCATTTCTTCATGAAAAAGATTACAGCAATTGGGATCTGTAGCAATTGGGGAAAAATTGGGGTCAGATAAAAATTAAGCTCTCTGACTCTGTTTCCGCCCTCGCTTCATAGGCGACACACGACTGCCCGTTAGCATTTCAATCTCTTTTTAAAATCTGTCATTCTCCAATGCTATGTCGGAACGGATGACTGTGCGTACTCGACCTAGCTCCTCATCTGATGCATGTACTTTGAACAAGGCTTAGTTCAGACTAAGTTTTTATACCAAGAAAAAGCGCTTGCAATCTGTATTAATATGCACGAGGCTTGTCCTGTGTCCCGAGACACAGGACAAGAGGTTTTATAATGCCATGAAAAGTCAAGACATTGGTTTGCTATTAAAGCTCATCTCTCTCGAACACCAAGAAAACTCGTCCTCACAAGACAGAGGTATATTCACATGGCCTCACGACTGGCGAGACTGGGAAAGCCATAGCGATGACATTGGTCAGCCGTTACTCTTCCCAACAGTAAGCAGTGAATTTCGTGATTTTGCCTATACCACTCGTAACCTTGAAGCAGAAACAGGCATAAGCAAAACTCAGATCAGCGAATCACTAAGACGCTGCATAGACATTGGGTTAGCTAAGAAAGATCGACAATTTGGCGTGCCGAGGGCCAATAAAAAAGCTCTATTTGAGTTTATTATTTCAGGTATTAAATATGTCTTTCCTGCCAAGCTAGGCGAAGTAACTAGAGGTATAGGAACATCGTTCGCTGCGCCTATCTTACAAAACGATATTTTAAGTTCTGGGGAACTCATTCCTGTGTGGCCTGATGCCAGAGGCACGAATAAAGGACAAGCTGTTGAGCCCTTATTTAAATCAGCGACACTAGCAATAAAAAAAGACCCTGACATGTACGCCATGCTCGCCTTAATCGATTCCATACGATTAGGCAATGCGCGGGAAACCAACATAGCAAAGGACAAGCTAAAGTCTTTTTTGGAGTAAGCAATGAGCGCAAGAGACGTCCAAAAAGAAATGCTAAAGCAAGTCGCCTTAGCATTAGATGAGTTAAGGGGAACGGTAACCTTTGTCGGCGGCTGCACAACAGCCTTGCTGATCACAGATGAATTGACCGTTGAGCAAGTAAGACATACCGAAGACGTAGATCTGATTGTTAGCATAATGACCTATGTAGAATACAACAAACTAAAAGCACAACTACAATCAAAAGGTTTCAAAGAAACACCTCTTACAGAAGAAGATTGGCCTATTTGTGCAATGAAGCCTGTATCGAAAGACACGGGCTTTTTTATACCTGCCGCAGACGTCCTCACCATCACATCTAAAAAACACTAAAAAGTGGTGAAGCGTTACCATTTTCTTAGCAAAATGGTGAAATCTAGCGAAAAGCTTAGCTTCAACAGCAAAACATCCAAAATACTCTCATGACCAAAAAATCAGACTCCTCCCTTGAATATCGGCTATTTACACTCTTTTCATCAAATCCCAATTTACAATTTTGTGGGGATACCTCAACATCTGCCCCCAATTTACGCACTCTGAATAATGAATAAAAATCGCAAAAACGGCTGTTTAGCCGATTTGCTTGCGTAGAAATGGTAGTTTTTAACGTGTTTGCTACTCACCAGAAGTAGCCACGCGAAACACACACACTTGAATGTATTGTTGCTCTTCGGTGTATGTAACATCAGTGAAACAACAAATGCCGTTAACCATACCTCATTTTAATGGCCGATAAATATGGAGAAAGTCCGATGAAAAACAGATACCAGTTACCCTTGTTGGCCATTTTTGCCACACAATTGGCGTACGCGGCAGACACGAACCCACAGAATAAGAGCGACAAATCTTGGCAAGGCTCTGCCGAATTAGGTGTGTTATTAACATCCGGTAACAGTGACACCACCAACCTCAATAGTAAGTTCAATGTGACTCAACAGCTAAAAACCTGGCGTAACACTTATACCTTTGCTTCCATTTACGCTGAATCCGACGACATCAAAACAGAAGAACAGTATCGCAGTTCAATACAAGCAGACTACATTTTTAACGACCGTCAATTTTGGTACTTACGAGGCGCTTACAATAAAGATTTGTTCTCGGGTTATGAATACCAAAGTTCAGCATCAACCGGTTATGGTAATCGCTTCTGGCAAGAAGAAGATGGCTCTTATTTAGAAGCGTCGGTGGGTGCCGGTTATCGAAATAATAAGATAGACGAAGACTACACAACGGACTCTTCAGAACGGACGCCGATAGCGCGATTCAGTGCAACCTACGAAGAGCACCTCTCTAAAACGTCGTTGTTTAGACAAGAGCTAAACTCCGAAATCAGCACCGAAAATGGCAGCGCCATTTCTGAGTCCATTTCATCGCTTCAAGCAAACATAGTCGACAACCTAGCGATGAAGCTTTCCTACCGTGTCAAACATTCGACGGATGTGCCTGTAGATACGAAAAAAACCAACACGGAAACCTCTGTCTCTGTGCTCTACTCATTTTAGGTTAATTAGGGGCGGATGAAAATGACGCTCTCAGGCTCGGGTTCTGCCTGATGAACAGCCTTGTTTTCATCCGCCCTCAATTTCCCAATCACTAAAAAGATCCAATCGGCTGTTCAGTACGTAAACAAGGCTATGACACACAAAAAACCTCATTTACCTGAAAAGATTTGCCTTGTCTGCCAGCGTCCATTTGCGTGGCGTAAGAAGTGGGAGCGCGATTGGCTGCAGGTGAAATACTGCTCTGAACGGTGCAAGCGCCAAGCAAAAAAAGAGGCCAATTAACCAGCCTCTTTTTTGTTTTTTGACGCCTATTTAGTGTTAGCCAATGGCCTCTTGAAGCTGTGTTGACAGGGCTTTTGCTTCGAGTGTTTGTTCATTGAGACGTTTTAATCGTTCGTTCACTTCCACAGCCAACTTGCCAATATTGATTTGTTTGGCCGAATTTTCCTGAACCAGTTGGTTAATACCATGCACTTCGGTACAAATTTCCGTCAGAGATTCACCGGCTTTGTTGGTGAGCTCGACGGTATTTTGTACCGATTGAACGCTGCCGTCGATGTTGTTTACCGCTTGTGTCACGCCCTTTTGCAGGCTTTCAATCATGGCTTGAATGTCTTGAGTGGATTGTTGAGTTTTGCTGGCAAGGTTACGTACTTCATCGGCGACAACAGCGAACCCTCGGCCTTGCTCGCCTGCCCGCGCGGCTTCAATAGCAGCATTCAGCGCCAACAAATTCGTTTGGTCTGCAATACTACGAATCACGTCGAGTACAGAGGAAATTTGCACCGAATTGTTCGACAGCTGGTTAATCACAGCCGCTGTCGAGGACACTTGCTGAGTAAGCTCTTGCAGGACATTTTCGGCTAATTGCAAATTGCGCTGACCTTGATTGGCATCGTTTACCAGAGTACCGACTTTTTGGGCGATAATGTCGGTGTTGGCGGCAACGCCTTGAATAAGTGGCGCGCTGTGCTGGCGGCGTTCAAGAATATCGGACAAATCTTGTTCTTGTTGGTTGGCAATCTGACTCAGCGCATCAATGTGACTCTGCAGTACGGTATCTCGTTCCGTGACAGACCCGGCTTCTTGTTTTGGCTGTGTTAACTCGTGAAAAACACGATCGACCCAACGTGGAAAGTCATCTGCATTTGTCGGCAAGCTCAACTGAGAATGATCGGCGTAATGCTTAGCCATTGTGTCCCTGACAGATTGCAACATTTGATCTTGCTGGCGACCTTTTTTCTGGCCAATGGCAATCGCCAGTATGGCGACGGCGGTAAGCAGCCAAACCAATATCAAACTGATAACCGTTGGCAAACTAACGGTTAGTGTGAACTGAATTGTCAACGCAATGGCCGCAAGGACTGCGGTGATCAGCAACCCAGCCAGCCACATATTCTGTCTCGCATTCATGATGAATTCCTATTCTTATTGTTGTGAATAATGCTTTTTAAAAGATTGGATCAGATCACAAAACAGATGTTGTGAATAATTGTTTATCTGCTAACCAATTTCAATTTTGAGATAGGCACCTTAAGTCCCCCTTTTTCTATTGCTTTTACTGACGGTCATGACAAAAAACACAAATTCCACACCGCTTGTTGACCATCTATGCTGAGTTAATCAACTTTCATACAGACCGCTTTGCTTTACAGTATTCGTATCAATTAAAAGTGATTCAGGAGCGAGTTATGTCTAACTACAAAAGCGGTGTTTCGCTAAAGGCAACGCGTTATAACGACAAGCTGTTACTTAACATGAAAACATCAGGCCACCCAAGCGAGCTGGATTTTGAACGCATTACGCCTCAGTTAGAGGCGGCGATTTATTCTATCCATTCCCCTTACGCGGTGTTGCTAGTCGATATTAGTGAATTCGAAGGCTGGAGTATAAAAAGCGCGTGGGAGGAGTTTTTATTAAGCCAACGACTCGGTGGTGAGTTTAATCGTATTGCTATCTATGGAAAGAGTCGTTGGCAAAATAGACTCATTCGCGTCATAAGCTGGTTTATCTCAGCGGACATCAAGGTATTCAAGCGTAAGAAAGAAGCGACTGACTGGGTGATGGCTTCTTAAGTCGGTCTTGGACGGTTGGACTTAACAAACCCTTTATAAGTATAGCAGTAGATTACTAATATCAGAGATGTAAGTGGCTCCATAAATCCATTTGCAACCACATTAAATGAGCAAAACTATGCTCATAAATAACCTTAAAAGATATTTTTGAGCAATTATCTTCTCATAAAATACTTTTTATAGCTATAATGAGCAAAACTATGCTCATAAAGGCATTCGATGAAAACACTTACTATCCAAGCTCTGACTCAACAAGAATGGCGCGATATCGCTATATTAAAACTACTCAATCCTGAAAGAGGGACAGCTAGCCCGAGTCGTCTTGGTTATGAGTTTGAATATTCCGTCGAGTGGTTAGATCTTAACGATGAGCGTGCTTGCAGCTTAGTGCTACCTGTACAAATTATGATTGAGCATGAAGCCGATCATTGGTTTGGCTTTTTAGAAGATATTGTTCCGGCTGGTGCAGCCCGTCGATATTTAATCGACTTATGGGGACTTCAAACCCTTTCTTCTAGTGAACAAGACACTGCCTTATTGGAGAAAGGTACTATTGCGCCAGTTGGCAATCTGAGAATAAAAGAGTCTCTCCCCACCTTACCAGCTGATTCCACTCTTCATCTTAGAAAATTCACTTTACATGATGTGGTCGAACGCGACTCTAGCTTTTTAGAATATGCTCAAGAGATGGGAGCCATTAGTGGCGGTGCAACGGGCGCAGGGGGCGAAGCCCCCAAACTGTTAGTGCGTTGCTCAGCACAAGGAGAAATTTGGATTGATACGTTTCAAGAGCAACATGATATTGCTGATGCTCATTATCTGGTGAAGTTCCCACGTGGTCGCAAGACACGAGATGACTGCGATATTCTACGAGCGGAGTATCATTTCTACCATGAATTAACTGATATGGGATTTAATACGATCAGCACAGAGAAAATGAAGCTACTAGAGGGAAGCCGATACCCTTCTCTTTGGCTTCCAAGGTTTGATACTCATTGGAATGAACTCAACTGGGAACGCTATGGTTTGGAATCTATTTTTTCTGTGTTAAACAAACCTGCTGGGAGCTACCTTAATCATTTTGAGGTCATCCGTTCTGTTTGTAACGTACTACAAAAGCAATCAACAGAGTTTGATACTGCACGTTTTGTGTGCGAATGGCTAAGCCGCGATTTGCTCAATATCGCTTTCGGCAACTCAGATAACCATGGTCGTAATACCGCTCTCCTTAAAAAGCCTAACGATATTTGGTTATCCCCTATTTATGACTTTGCACCAATGAAAGTAGATCCTGAAGGTATCACTAGAACCACAAAATGGGGATCACCATTTGAAGAAGGCGGAGAGTATCGCTGGCAAGCCATTACAGAAGAGCTTGATGATTTATGCCCGTATGACACTTCATTCTCAGCATTAAAACAAACCGCAAGCAAGCTTATTGGTTTACAACAACGCCTGGAGGCGAGAGGCGTACCTGAACGTATTTTAGAGGTTATTCAAGTTAAATGGTTAGAAACGAAACTAGCACGTTGGGGTCTTTTATGAACATGACAGCTTCCGAACGCCAAGCTTTATTAGTAGAGCTTCTACAACAGCACATGTTAGGTGGGCTCACCCAAGGACAAATGTTAAAACGCCTTCGTAAGGAGGTATTGGGCTTTTCTCAAACTCGTTATGCAGAGTTAGTTGGAGTGAGCCGTCGTACCTTGACGGATATCGAACAAGACAAAGGCAGCCAAGTACAAAGCATTATCGACAAGGTATTCAAGCCACTGGGAATGAAATCTGGACTAACGCCAATTCATCCTCATGTCGCGAAACATATAATGGCTGGCACTCAACTTGATGGCGACTTAAAGGTGAAATAGCAATATTGTGAGCTCTAGCTCCACAAGTAATCGAATTAATCCAACCCCTACTTTATCCACTCAGCTAAACGTTCTGACTCCGGCCACCAAGTAAAAACATCCAGCCAAGCATTGGCATCTGGGCTGAACCAGTAACCCACAGCACAGCCGAGCACTAACATCAATGAAGCCAGTGGTTCGCCCCAATCCGTTAGTTTCAGTGCGCTACCAAATGAGCGTTTAATACGCATGCCAGACAGTTCAATACTGTAGAGTTCATCCAGAATCAGATGGATGGTCGCGCCGAAGAAGATAAATCCGCCAATGCCCCAGGCGGTTTTCGCCTCCAGTGCAAACAAGTGGTAAGCGGTAGGTACGGCAAGAGCCGCAAACATAAGATTCGCAAGCAAACTGTGCAGCGCCCCTCTGTGTATGGTGAATTGTTCAAACACACACTGGATGGGGAAGCGCACGACGAGATAGCTCACGATCGCTAAGGCAAGCACTTGCCAATGGAGCAGTTTATCCAACGAAAATGCGATGGCGAGCCCCGCGACCAATGCTCCAAACAATCGAAAGACTAATCGAATCGCGGCGGAGTCATCGGCGTCAATATCAGGCAATAAGCCTCCCAGCGTTCCAGCCAAAACGTAAAAAATCGCCTCGTTCATATTGGCGTAGCCCAAAATAAAGGCGCTCGCGGCCAATGGCGCACTGAGTATGGCGGCCACAGTAACGTGGGTTTTGAAGTCAGCCATATAGGAGTTTCCTTGTTGTTTTATAAGGTGAAATCCGCTTTTGCGGAGGATGAAATTTCGATGGGCGCATGCTACAGGAATCGAGATCTAGAATCTGCGCACGCTAAATTAAAGATTCATTAAAGATTCGCTTCTTTATTGTTTATACTTGTGTAAGCAATAGGCTAAGAAAAGCCTCGTTAAACCGATTAAGAGACAATGAATGGCAAAGCGTAAACGCGGTATTTTCAAAACAATTTGGGCCATTCTGTGGCGTACTTTGCTGTTACTGGTGCTTGTTTTACTGGTGTTTCGCTTTGCGTCAATACCCACAACAGCGTTTATGCTGCAAAGCGATTATCCAGTGAAACAGACATGGATCAGCATTGATGAGTTGCCGCCTCATATGCCGTTGGCAGTGGTGGCGTCGGAAGATCAGCGTTTCCCTGAGCACTTTGGTGTCGATTTCGCTGAAATCAGCAAAGCACTCAGCCAATACGACGAAGGCGACGGTCTGCGTGGCGCGAGCACCATCTCGCAACAAACCGCAAAGAATCTTTTTCTATGGTCGGGTCGCAGCTTTGTCCGCAAGGGGCTAGAAGCCGGTTTGGCGATAGGGCTGGAAACTCTTTGGGGTAAAAAACGTATCTTAGAAGTGTATTTAAACGTGGCGGAATTTGGCAAAGGCATTTACGGTGTCGAAGCCGCCAGCCAACATTATTTTGGTCGCTCCGCCAGCAAACTCAGCATGAACCAAGCCGCACGACTTGCCGTGCTGCTACCCAGTCCACGAACTCGCAACCCTAATAGTTTAACCTATTATCTTGGCCAAAGAGTCGACTGGGTCGAACGCCAAATGCAGCAACTAGGGCCTGACTATTTAAAACCGATTCTTGATCATTAAGAGATAAATCAGCTACCCATTTTTGTCTTACCTCTTAGCTATGTGAATAGCAACTGTTTAAAAGTATTCGGACTATCAACGAGCGTTCCACCTATTGGAACACTTTCTAGTTTTTCATTTACTTTTTTTGTCTTAACGTAATGATGCATGTAATAAAAACAACAAAACAGGCTCAGATTATGATGAAGCAAATTTCCCAATACGCTCTTTTATCGATAGGTTTGGTAACTGTACCAGCGATAGCGAAAACACAAGTAATTACACTTGGCACTGGTACGCCAGTGACAACCCCTGAGCGGGTCGGCTCTTCTACCGCCGTGGTGTATAACGACAAAGCTTATCTTTTCGACATTGGCCCAGGAGCAGTCCATCGCGCTATTCAGGCAGCGGCAAATGGCTTTCCTCAACTTGCTCCAACCAAGATTGAGCATTTATTTATCACGCATCTACATAGCGACCATATTTTGGATTACGCAGAGCTTGCATCAACACTCTGGTGGCGTCGTGACAATCAGATTTCTGCCTACGGTCCGAAGGGTATTCAATCCTTAACCGACGGTTATTATCAAATGTTGCAAGTCGATTTAGATTTACGTATCAATGGTTCACAGCCAGTCCAAAGCCCAGAACTATACAAAGTTAAGGTCAATGAATATGAACAGGGTGGATGGGTGTTTAAAGATGGTGATGTAACTATTGAGGCCTTTGATGTCCCCCATGGCGATATTAAACCAGCCTTTGGCTATAAAATTACGACACCAGATAAAACGATCGTGATCTCTGGCGATACTGGTTATAGTGAAAAGCTCATTGAGATGGCACAAGGCGTTGACATCTTAGTCCATGAAGTAATCAATGATGAAGCATTGAAAAAAGTCTCACCAGCTTGGCAAAATTACCATTCTCATGCCCATACGCCTGCCACGGAGTTGGCAAAAGTCGCCAATGCCACTAAGCCAAAATTGTTAGTTTTAACGCACCTTCTGTATTACGCAGAACCAGTACAGTCGACAGCCGAACAGGTACGTGAGCATTATAATGGCAAGGTCGTTCTCGCCAATGATTTGGACGTTTTTGAATAACAAAGCGAGCTTACATTTATGACAATAGCCCTTGATCGTGGTATCAAAATCCTAAAAGAGCTTGGTAATGCTCAAGGGCTAACATTGTCTGAAATCACTAAGCGAACAGGCATTCCGAAAAGCACCACACATCGGCTTTTAAAAAGCCTTTGTGGGCAAAACTTAGTGAGACAAAACAGACTCGATCAACGTTATCGAAGCAATGTATTATTACCCCAGCAGTCCGAGATTCACATCCCTCCTGCAGATCAACCTCTGCTTGAAATTGCATGCAAATATGCAGAGTCACTGACCAGTCAAGTACTCTGGCCTTCCGATATTTTCATCCCAATAGGAGATGAACTTTTTTTTATTGAAAGCACTCGCGCGTTAACCCGCGTGTATATCCCACATTGTCGAATTCAAACAAAAATAAATATTATAAATTCCGCCGCTGGTCGCGTATTACTTGCTTACAGCGACGATCAAACAGCCGATAGATACTTACAGCAAACTTGGCTGGAGAAAACCTCCTCCGAGATAGAAAAGAAACAATTCTTAGAGGCTTGGCCCACACTGCGTAACAAAATACGTCAACAAGGATTTGCTTTTCGTGCACCGACCTACTTTGGAAAACCTGGAGCGGGAGATGGGCTCCGAGCAATAGCGGTACCGATATTAAACGGCAATAAAGTAAGAGCCTGTATCAATTTAGTTTGGCCTAGTTTATATGCAAGCGAAGAGGCTTTTGCCAGAGATTACGCTAAACTACTCATCCAAACCGCCAATGAAATTAGCTCGTGCTTAAAAGACTAGATGGCTTTCAATTCCTTAACGTCCGCTCTACGACTTTCCCCATATAAAGCCTCACAGGTCCCGAATTTACAGGGCTTTTTTGTAGGTCATTTGCTAGAATCTGCCTTATTCCGTTTCGGTATTATTTTAAAGGCAAGCTATGACCGTTCTTCTGATGACCCCACCCATGACGCAATTGAATACGCCGTATCCCGCGACGGCGTATCTGACTGGCTTTTTGCGATCTCGGGGCTATGAGGCGGTGCAACGCGATCCGGCCATTGAGCTGTTCCTTGAGATGATGACAGCACCGGCGCTGGACATTATTCGTCAGCATGTAGAAGACAATTTTGAGTCATTTGAAGACGATGAACTGCCCGATGCGGTGTTTTGTTTCTTAGCCGAATTTGACCGCTACCGTCTGTGTGTCGAACCGGTTATTCGCTTTTTACAAGGCAAGGATTCCAGTCTTGCGCTGCGTATTGTTTCGCGGCGTTTTTTGCCAGAAGGCCCAGCGTTCGACACCATTACGCAGATGGAAGAAGTGTCAGGCGATATTCTCAAAACCGCTTTTGGTCAGCTTGGCGTGCAGGACAAAGCCAAGTATTTGGCTACGTTGTTTATCAATGATTTGTCGGCGGTGATCACGCAAGGCGTTGACCCGTATTTTGAAGTCAGCCGTTATGGCGAGCGTTTGGCAGCGGCCAACCCAAGTTTTGATGACCTCTACAATACCCTGATGGGCGAGCCGAGCTTTAGCTCAGAAATCCTAGAGCAGTTAGTTGAGCAGTACTTGGAAGAAACTCAGCCTAGTGTGGTGGCCTTAACCGTACCGTTTCCCGGCAATATGCTAGGCGCATTACGCATTGCGCAAACGTGTAAAGCCATCAACCCTGACTTGCCTGTTGTGTTGGGCGGTGGGTTTGTCAACACAGAACTGCGCGCACTGAAAGATCCTCGCGTATTTGAGTTTGTCGATTTCATCTGTCTGGATGATGGCGAACGCCCGTTTATGACCTTGCTGGAATTCTTTGACGGCCAGCGTGAAATCGATGAGTTAGTACGTACTTACTTTCTTGCTGAAGACAACAATGGCGAGCCTTATGTTCACTACAATGAAAATGCCGAGCTGCATGATATTCCGCAAACCGATGTCGGCACGCCAATTTATGACGGCTTGCCGTTAACCGAATACTTGTCACTCTGTGAAATGCTCAACCCCATGCACCGCATCTGGAGCGATGGACGCTGGAATAAGCTAACCATCGCCCACGGTTGTTATTGGCGTAAATGCAGTTTCTGTGATGTGACGTTGGATTACATCGATCGTTACGATGCGGCTGGCGCCGATATTCTGGTAGATCGTATTGAAGAGTTGATTGCCGAAACCGGTCAGACTGGCTTCCACTTTGTCGACGAAGCCGCGCCGCCAAAAGCGCTGTTTGCGCTAGCAAGACGCCTAATCGAACGGGGCGTAGTGATCAGTTGGTGGGGCAATATTCGTTTTGAAAAAACCTTTACGCCAGAGCGCTGCCAGTTATTGGCGGATTCTGGCTGTATCGCCGTAAGCGGTGGTCTTGAAGTGGCCTCTGATAGATTGCTAAAACTGATGAAAAAAGGCGTCAGTGTTGAGCAAGTGGCGCGCGTAACCAAAGCTTTCAGTGATGCGGGTATTCTAGTGCATTCTTATTTGATGTACGGTTTCCCCACACAAACCGAGCAAGAAACCATTGATGCGCTCGAAATGGTGCGTCAAATGATGGCGCAAGAATGCTTCCAATCGGCGTTCTGGCATCGATTCGCGGCTACGGCACACAGCCCAATTGGCATTAATCCGGAAGAATATGGCATCACGCTCGCGGAACGCCCTGATATCTTGTTCGCGGAAAACGATGTGGATTTCACCGATCCAACCGGCACGGATCACGATATGTTGGGCGACGGACTGCGCAAAGCACTCTACAACTACATGCACGGCATCGGCTTTGATCAACCCATGGATTTCTGGTTTAATAAACCCGTGAAACGCACCTTGGTGAAAAAAGACCTAATTGCCAAAGCCTTAAACGACCTGATTGTCAGCAGTTAGTAACTAGACTGGGACACTGTCTGACGTTATTACAGGTAAGGCTTTTTCAATGACATCAATAAAAGCCCATTGGTGTCTTCACTCGCTCCTTTTCTAAACCTATATCAGGTTTCACCTGCCGGGCTTTTTTATATTTGAAATACGCTTGTCATACTATCAGATAAGGGGTGTCATCATTCCTGCAACAAAATAGATACAAATAATAACGATTACCATTATAATTTGTGCTCTTCTATATCTATGGACAAGACGAACATTAAGGAGCCAATAAACAATGACGTTAAATATAAACGCTTTCGATACAACGAACCAACGCACAGTGCAATGGCGCGATAGCCCAAGCCGTTATGGCCGAATAAGCCGTGTACTGCATTGGCTCACTGCCATCTTAGTGATGCTTCAATTCACCGTGGTACTGGCATGGCGAGGAACGGGGAAAAACACGGTTACACTATTTTTATCAGACATTGGCCCTCATGGCACATTGGGTCTGATGATCTTGATTGTCACCCTAGTACGTTTCATTTGGGCATGGCTTAACCGACAGCAGCGCCCCCCAAAAACACCGAGTGTATGTGGTAAATTAGCGCGCGTTGTGCACGTTACTTTTTATGTGATACTGCTGTGTTTACCCACTTTAGCACTGCTACGCCAATACGGGGAAGGCTATGCGATTCAATTCTATGGCATGATTCTCGTGACCGAAGCAGAGCGCGATATTGCTTGGATGATTGCTCCAGCCGACCTTTTACACAGTCCGCTTGCATGGCTGCTCGGCGGATTAATCACAGGGCATATCATCATGGCGCTGACTCATCACTTTTGGTTTAAAGATAAGACTTTGGCACGTATGTTAGGACAAACCAGTGATGGATCACCATCATAGATCACAGACGGCTTAAAGAATAAACGAACCTTCCAATCTGCCATTTAGAAGCGTGTGTGTTACTCTTTAACGTAATAACTGGATACTAGGAGCGTCCCTTGTTTAAACCAAATTATTATTTATTGATCACAGCTGTCTTTGTCTTGTTCACTGTTATGACCAGCAATGTGTATTTTCAGTTGGCTTGGGCATGGTTTGCCTTGTCGTTTTTCACCGTCAGTCTTGCTTATCTGCTAAACAAGCCCACTATTTTTCGCAAGCGCTCCGATGGCACTGTACCCGTGTACGTTCGTTGGATTTTTATGCCTTTTCTATGGGGCACGCAGCTTTATAACAGCTGGGCACGAAGCAATGATCCGGTTCCGGCTTTGCAGGAAATTGATAAAGGGTTGTATCTTGCAAGGCGTCTATTTCCCTCTGATATCCACGATATTAAAAACGCTAATATCAGTGCAGTATTAGACGTAACAGCAGAATTTAGCTCATTAAACTGGGTGGCTTTTCAAGCCGATATCGATTATTTGAACATCCCTATTCTTGATCATTCGGTGCCGTCTGATACACAAATCCACCGCGCATTAAACTGGATACATACCCATCGTAAGACAGGACGTTCCGTTGTTATTCACTGCGCTTTAGGCCGTGGCCGTTCCGTATTCATGATGGCGGCGTACTTACTCAGCCAACATCCCAAATCGTCACCCAATGACATCATGGAGAAAATACGTAAAATCCGCCAAACGGCTCGTTTGAACAAACGCCAATTTAAATATTTAAAACGCGCTTTAGACAATAAGCTTTTGGTGGTGCATAACTCCGCGTGGTTAATCGCCAACCCGGTATCGGGCTCTCGTCAATGGGAAGAACAACAAGACGTTATTTTGCGCTATTTATCTGCCTACTTTAATGTCACGGTCAAAACCACCACGCCAGAAATGAATGGTACCGATCTAGCCAAAGAAGCGGTAAAAGCATCCCCCGATATGATCATCGCCTGCGGTGGTGATGGAACGGTCACCGAGGTCGCCGCAGCGATGGTTGGCACTCATATTAAATTGGGGATCATTCCCTTTGGAACGGCCAATGCTTTAAGCCATGTACTGTGCGGCACGCTCTCAAAAGTGGCTTCACTTGAAACCATCTGCTTAAATCTGATCGATGGTTGCGAACAGCGGATTGACACCGCAACCTGCAATGGCGAATTGATGCTATTGCTCGCTGGCGTTGGCTTTGAGCAACAAATGATTGAAAAAGCCGACCGAGAAAAGAAAAATACCAGCGGTCAACTGGCCTATTTAAAGGGCTTATGGGAGGCAGTTGGTCAAAACGAAGTGCATGAATTTACCGTAAAACTCAATGATGAAGCGCCCTTTACCATCAAAACGCCAAGCTTAACCATTGCTAATGCCGCACCTGTTACGACATTATTGGCGCAAGGAAAAGGTGTGCCCAATATTATGGACGGCGAACTGGATTTAACCTGGTTAGACCCAGAGCGCATGCAAATATTGAACTTGGCAGAACTCGCCATGCTTGGCATGGGCGATCAACATGAAGACAGTGAATCCGCTGAAGGCAACAATGGCATTTTCCACCGGTCAGCACAACGCGTCACCGTGGATATCAGCCAAGTCGGTCACTATGTGATAGACGGCGAAACGCGCGAAGCAGAAACACTAGAAGTCATCGTTAAGCCTAAATCATTAAGTGTCATCGTGCCAGAATCCGTCGCGATTTAAAAAGGCGAGGTTTTAGACGTTAAAGGTACTAAGCGTCAAAATGCCCCGTAACATCCTGTTTAAACAATAAAAAAGCGGCATTCTGCCGCTTTTTTATTCAGTGTGCCGTCCTTGTTAAGACACGGTATTCCAAGGCAATTGCCCAGGCGCCGCATCAACAAAGTTGAAATACTGCTCTAGCTGGTCAATAAGATCTCGAATTACCTCATCTTGGCTACAGCCATAAAGTTCATAACCAAGGGCACCGTTGCGGATGTATACATCTGCTTGCCAATGAGTGTCGTACTTCGAATTCTCACTGTGCGCTTCTGGTATTTCATGTTCCGTGGCGACTACTTGGTAATAAAAATCCAATTTTTCGTCACGCTCTAGCTGGAACGTCACACCATTTTCTTCTTTGGTGATGTTGGCTTTCCAACCATGAGTCGCCAGTTCCTTCTGCACTTCTACCATCGCCGGCTCGACAACATCTTTAATAAAATGCTTTACCTTGGCTTCGCCAGGGAATTTAAACAAGGTACTTAAACGCTTGCGCCAACTGCCTTCAGTACTAAAGGCTCGTCCTGGTGCGGCCGCTGCTTCTACTGCTGCACCACGGTGTCCTTCAATGACCAAAGCTCGCCATAACCCCAACGCAGCGATCAACATAATGATAGCAAAAGGCAATGCCGCCAAAATACTCATGGTCTGCAACGCACTCAGTCCACCAGCCAACAATAAGGTAGCTGCAATAATACCTTCAAGCGAAGCCCAAAATACACGCTGCCAAACCGGTGTTTCTAGCGCGCCACCAGATGCCAATGAATCCACCACTAAGGAACCCGAATCCGACGAGGTAACAAAAAAAGTAATGATCAAAAAGACGGTGATCACTGATAAAAAAGTTGACCAAGGCAACAAGTCATAGAACTGGAATAACGCAACAGAATGATCGGCTTGTACTTCGCCAATCAAAACATCCTTGCCCTGTTCCATAATCAAATACAGAGCGGTATCACCAAAGATAGCAAACCATAAAAAGGTAAACAGAGTCGGAACCGCAAGCACGCCAAAAATAAACTGACGAATCGTACGACCACGGCTAATCTTGGCAATAAACAAACCAACAAACGGTGCCCAAGCGATCGTCCAAGCAAAAATAAACAGCGTCCAATTACCAATCCAATCACTTTGCGTATAAGCCTGTAGATTAAAAGTACGCTCGACAATGTTACTCAGATAGGAGCCGGTGTTTTGTACGAAGGCATCAAGAATATGAATGCTTGGGCCAACAAAAAACACAATCACCATGATGAATACAGCCAAGCCCATATTCAAAATCGACAGGTTTTTCACCCCTTTATCCATACCCGCAACCACAGAGCCAATGGCAGCTAAGGTGATTAAGCCAATAGCGGTGATTTGCACCATGGTACTAATCGGAATGTCTTCCCAAAGGTAATGCAAACCTGCGTTGATCTGGGTAACCGACAAGCCAAGCGTAGTGGCCAAACCAAATAAGGTACCGAGAATCGCAAATACGTCGACAATATGACCAATAGGGCCGTATATACGATCACCAATCAGAGGATACAGCGCCGAACGCACCGACAGCGGCAAACCATGACGGAACGCAAAATACGCCAGCACCAGCCCCATCAGGCCGTAAATGCCCCAGATATGTAAGCCCCAATGGAAATACGCAATCTGCATGGCTTCGCGAGCAGCACCGATTGTCTCGGCGGTAGCGTTAGGCGGTTGGGAGAAATGTAAAACAGGTTCAGCCACGCCAAAAAATAACAAAGCAATCCCGTAACCAGCCGAGAACAGCATGGCAAACCAAGCGGGAAAACTGTATTCAGGGTCTCCATGGTCTGGGCCTAAGCGGATATTTCCCCAGCGGCTAAACCCGATACAAACAAGAAATACCAGAAAAATCGCGGTTGCCAGCATGTAAAACCAGCCAAAGGTCTTAGTTACCCAAGCCAATGCGCTTTGAAATACTTCTCCTGCAAGCTCTGGGTTACTTAAGGTTCCGACGATAAGAAATAGGGTAACGACAACGGTTGGAATAAAGACCGGAAGCAAAATCGCCCCCGTTGCCGTCTTTTGTGAATAGGTCATAAAGGCTCCTCCTTTATGCATACTTTGACAAAAGCGGACAATAATTGCAAGAAAATGATTAGATGTCTAAATATTTTACGTATTAAGTGAACCCGTCAGATAGACACAAAAAAGCCAGCATTGCCCCTAATCTGCCAATGCTGGCTTTTGTGTTAAAGCGGTATTCAGCGCTTATTTTTCTTAAGTTTCACCTTGGTCTCGTTTTAACAAACGGACGCTAATCGGCGAAATAAAGCGCTGTTTAATTCCTGTACAAATTGTTAATGTTGAGCGGCCACTTGCAGTGCTTTCATTTCGTCATGGCACTCTTTCATTCTGACTTTAACGCGGCGCAGAGTCATTTCACAGTCTTGGGGTTGGTTCCGCTCTAGGGCAAGATCAAGTTCTTCTAGAACCTTATCTTCCACCTCTTCCAACTGATCGACATAAGTAAAAGTGCTTGGTTCGCTGGTGATTTTTGATATTAACTTAGTGTAAGCCTGACGCGCTTTGACTAGATTATTGGTATCCGTCTCTACTTCACCTTGCTGATCAACAGCAAATGGCTGAAGCTCCGCAACGGCTTCTGATTTAGCACCTATCATGCGGTCAAAAAAGGCATTATAAGTCGTGTCGTCTAATTTGGTTTTCGCTTCTTGGTAGAATTCAATACCGCCGTTCATTACTTTAATAATGTCTGTAATGTGGTGGGCATGTGCCGTTTGGTTTTGCATCTTTCCTCCTAAGCTAAATAGCGCCTAATTAGCGTTTCTTTTATTGCGTGTTCCTGTCTACATAGTTGGCGATGGCAGGATGAAAAACAACCGCATTGGAGGAAATGCACTTAGACTGCATGTTTATTACAAGAAGTAGATACACCATTAAGGGTTACACTGGTAATCGGGTGGACGATTTCAATTCTCGCAGAGAAATATTCGAAGCAATCGCTGACACGCCCGGTAACTTTCTCAGAACATGGTCGACAAAGCGACTGTAATCGTCTAAATCCCTAGCAACCACTTGCAACAAGAAGTCCGCCGCGCCTGTGGTGTTATGACAGGACAATACATTGTCACAGTGCTGAATGATCTCTTCAAACGCTTGTGTGGTGTCTTCATCGTGTTGATTGCAAGTCAGCTGGACAAACGCCATCACACCAAAGCCTAATTTACGACGGTCAAGATTCGCCTGATAATCGGTAATAATGCCCTCCTCTTCCAGCCGTTTTAAGCGGCGCCAACAGGGTGTCTCACTCAACGACAGCTCGCTGGCTAATTTGGCATTGGTCAATTTTCCATCTTGCTGCATACGTCGAACAATATCAGTGTCTACCTTATCCAAAGCCACCATTGAAAGATTCCTCTCTAATTTGTCTATTATTAGAAATAGTATTTCTTAAAAGCGACAATATACACGAAAAAGAGCAAGGTAATTTCTTCTGCATTCAGTAGTCTATTAAGCTGATGCAATGACCACCAAGGAGCAAACAATGAAAGCGGTTGTCTACGAGAGCTTTTCGACTACCCCCAAAATCATGAATGTCGACGATCCAACACCAGAAAATCATGGTGTGGTGATCAAGGTAGAAGCGACCGGAGTGTGTCGCAGTGATTGGCATGGTTGGATGGGACACGATCCAGACATTGTACTGCCACACGTTCCCGGCCATGAGTTTGCCGGTATTATTGAGGCCGTGGGCAAAGACGTTAAACGCTTCAAAGTAGGCGACCGTGTGACCGTACCTTTTGTTAGCGGATGCGGTGCTTGCCCAGAATGCCATGGCGGCAATCATCAAGTCTGCGGCAATCAAACCCAACCGGGATTTACCCATTGGGGGTCTTTCGCAGAATACGTCTCTATTCATCATGCGGATGTGAATCTCGTTACTCTGCCAGAGACCATCGACTTCACCACAGCCGCAAGCCTTGGCTGTCGCTTTGTTACCTCGTTTAGAGCGGTTGTCGATCAAGGTAAAGTCAGCGCAGGACAGTGGGTGGCTGTGCATGGCTGTGGCGGTGTTGGCTTGTCAGCCATCATGATTGCCAACAGCATTGGTGCCAATGTGATTGCCGTAGACGTAACAGACGATAAACTTGAGCTCGCAAAAGCCCTAGGCGCCTACGCAACGATTAACGCCACCAGCGTGGCAGATGTGGCTGAAGCCATTAAAGACATCACCCGCGGCGGCGCTCATGTATCAATCGATGCGCTTGGTCATCCGACAACTTGCATCAACTCGATTAAAAGTTTGAAAAAGCTCGGCAAGCACGTCCAAGTCGGTTTGCTGTTAGCGGATCAAGCCACACCGCCGATTCCGATGAATCTGGTCATCGCCCATGAGCTTGAAATCATCGGTAGCCATGGTATGCAGGCGTTTCGTTATGACGCCATGTTGGCGATGATTAAATCAGGCAAACTCAGCCCAGAAAAGCTGTTGGGGCGAACCATTAGCCTAGAAGAATCCATCGCCGCGTTGACGAATATGGATAAAATTAATCCACCGGGCGTCACCGTCGTCACACGCTTTTAACCATTATTGTGTTCTATAAAAAAGCGCTTACTGTTGTGGTAAGCGCTTTTTAAGCTAATCAGCAGGAATACCTGTTTGTAATCAAGCCACTGAGTGCTTTTCTAAGGGCTGATCCGTCGTATTTCCCGCATCTGGGTCATCATAAATCTCTTGGTTAAACTGACCTTCGCTTTTTGCCACGACCACAGAGACCACCGCATCGCCAGAAACGTTAACCGCCGTACGAATCATGTCCAATAAGCGGTCAACGCCTAGAATCAAACCAATGCCTTCAATCGGCAAACCGACTTGTGCAAACACCATAGACAACATAATAAGACCAACACCAGGCACGCCGGCTGTTCCAATAGAGGCTAAAACGGACATCATGATGACAGTCAAATACCCTACCATGCCCAGCTCAACATTATAGATATTGGCGATGAATACCGTTGCTACGCCCTGCATGATGGCGGTGCCATCCATATTGATGGTCGCGCCAAACGGCACACTAAAAGACGCCACCGAGTTTTTCACGCCTAGACGTTTTGTCACCGCACGCAAGGTCACTGGGATCGTCGCATTAGAGCTGGAAGTACTGAACGCAAACACCTGCGTATTACGCATTTTCTTCATAAAAGTGATAGGGCTTAAACCTGACAATACTTTTAATACCAACTGCAAAGTCACAAATAGGTGGAACAGCAAGACACCAATCAAGACTAAGACATAACCCAGTAATTGAGCCAATAAATCCATGCCAAGATCCGCAATGGCTCTGGCAATAAGACAAAAGACCGCATAAGGGGCAACCGCCATAATGATTGTGACCATTTTCATCATGATCTCATTAAGAGATTCCACAAAGTCACTGACCACAAGCGCTTTCTTGCCCACCATTAAGATACTCACGCCAAACATGATAGAAAAGAAGATCACGGGCAACATATCGCCCTGCGCCATCGCACTGATTGGATTAGACGGTATGATATTAATTAATACTGTCGACAAAGGAGGAGACGCTTTGCCATCAAAACTGGCCGCAGATTCTGCATTCATGCCTTCCCCAATACCAAGACCAGAGGCAATCAACAACGCCGACGCAATCGCCAGAGCCGTGGTAATCAAATATAAGAAGAATGACTTTGAGCCAATGCGTCCGAGCATCTTGATATCACCAATGCCGCACACACCAGACACTAATGAGAAAAACACCAATGGAACCACCAGCATTTTTAAAGCGTTAACAAACATGGTGCCAACGACGTAAAAAACACCATCGGTTAAATAACTGTTCGCCCACGTCCCTGGCGCATTTGCACCTGTCAGGTTGATAATCAACCCAACAACGATACCAAGCCCCATGCCCAGTAATACCTTAAACGTTGTATTCATAACACACTCTCTCAGTTTTATGTGCGCTACGAGGCCATGTTCATGGTTACTCGCGTCGCCATACGAAGGTTTGCTTAGCTAAACCGCCAATAGTCTGTATGACAAAGAAACGTTTTGCCGTACACAAAATGAATAAAAGTTCGACATGATACAGGTCATCCCTGACGATCCAAACTTATTTTTTTATTGTAGAAACCTAATGCAGCACTAAAGTTCACTAAAATGCCGTTATTCCATCCTTAAAAATTGTACGATCACTGCTTTGTAAATAGCGCCCTAAGGTGCTTTAATTCTCCTACTCTTCGCTGTCTCTATTGATTAAAACGACAGCGCAAACTAATACCCCAAAAAGGAACACGCCATGGTTACCGCTATCATTATGTTGTCTGTTGAAAAAAAACACATCAACCAAGTCGCTGAAAAATTAGCCGCTATCGATGGTTTATCTGAAGTGTATTCGGTAAGCGGTTCATACGATATCGCCGCTATCGCTCGTGTGCAGACTAATGACCAACTATCTGAATTGGTGACAAAACACCTTGCTCAAATCGATTACATTTTGAAAACAGAAACCATGCTGGCGTTTCAAGCGTATTCGAAACATGATTTGGAAGGCATGTTTTCGGTTGGTGTTTAGTTTTAAAACTCTTTTTTGGAGAGAGCAGTTATGAGTCATCTTCACACCGGATCTTGCTTATGTGGCGCGGTGACATTTGAATTGGCAGGCGAATTTAAGAAGTTCTTCTTGTGCCACTGTAGCCGTTGTCGAAAAACCTCAGGCACAGCCCATTGTGCTAATTTGTTTGCACCTGATGCGACACTTAGTTGGTTGAGTGGCGAAGATAAACTGAGTTTTTATCACCTTGAGGGGACTCGTTTTGCACGGACATTTTGCTCTGTGTGTGGTTCAAATGTGCCTACCGATGCGAAAGCTCGTGGCTTGGTCATCGTTCCTGCTGGCTGTTTAGACACTGACGTTGATATCACACCACAAGCGCACATTTTCATGAACAGCAAAGGCAACTGGGATAACCATTTAGGCGATGTTCCCGCGTTCGATGAAATGCCAAACTAAAACCGAATCAAAAGCCAACATCATTTGATATTGGCTTTTTTATATCACTCACAACTGAGCTAATCGTCGAGCCGCTTCAAGTAGAGTGCTGTCTTCCTTCGCAAAACATAAACGAATAATACGCTGATCTTTAGGCGCTTGTTGATAAAATACACTAATCGGAATCGCAGCGACGCCAACCGCATCTATGAGCCATTCACAGAACGCCACATCTTGCATATCACTGATCGCGCTATAGTCTAATAATTGAAAGTACGTGCCTTCACATGGCAGTAAGGTAAATCGGCTGTCAGCCAGTGCCTTTCTCAACACATCACGCTTTTGCTGATAAAACACTGCCAAGCCAGTACTCGCTTCCGGTAAAGCCATCAAATGCTCCGCCAAGGCTTGCTGTAAAGGCGTTGCCGTACAGAAAGAAACAAACTGATGCACCTTGCGCAATTCGACGGTTAATTCCGCTGGCGCCACGACATAGCCTACTTTCCAGCCGGTTAAATGAAAGCTTTTACCAAAAGAAGACACCACTACGCTGCGTTTCTTTAACTCTGAGTGTTTGTGAACACTCACTGCGGATTCACCAAAATGTATAAATTCATACACTTCGTCGGACAGTACATAAATATCTCGACTCGCAATCGCTTGCCATAAGGACTCTAAGTCTTCTGCCAACCAACAACTTCCCGTTGGGTTGTGTGGCGTGTTGATTAATACCAAACGCGTCTTATCGCTAAGCAATTCAGCAAACGCCAGCCAATCAGGGCGAAATTCAGGGGCGCTCAACGTAACTCGACGACAAATACCACCGGCTAAGGTCACGGCTGGTTCATATAAGTCATAGGCGGGATCGAACAAGATCACTTCATCACCGTTATGCACTAACGCAGCAATTGCATCAAAAATGGCTTCCGACGCACCACTCGTCACGGTAATTTCATCTAACACGCTGACTTTTCGGTCGTAATGACGTTCGATCAGATTGGCAATCGCCTCCCGTAATATCGGCAAACCAGCCATAGGAGCGTACTGATTATTACCAGTTAAAATCGCCTGCGATGCGCGTTCTAATAATCGAGCATCCGGTGGAAAATCAGGAAATCCTTGCGACAGGTTAATCGCACCTTTTTCTGCGGCCAACGCCGACATTTTGGTAAAAATAGTGGTGCCGACAGAAGGCAGCTTAGAGGTAAGAATAGACGCGTTGGTCACAATGATGTCGCCCCAAAAGAAATGAATGCGACTAAGTTAAAAGACTTATGGATAGATCGTCAATGATCTTTGAATAAGAAGCACGTCTTGATCGATAATGGCATATTGGTCGGCAGTAACAAAAACGCCAAGACACAAGTCTTGGCGTTTTAATCACACTTTTATGACCTCGAATTACGCCGTCATGAACGGATAATCCGTATAACCTTCTGCACCAGGGGTATAAAAGGTATTTGGATTTGGCTCGTTCAATGCGGCACCGGCTTTGACTCGCTCAACAAAATCCGGATTCGCCAATATCCCTGTACCAAATGCGACGCTGTCTGCTTGATTATTAGCAAGCACCTGATTGGCTTCATCTGGCGTGTAACCCATATTCACCATTAAATGGCCTTGGTAGGTTTCACGAGCCACAGCGACGACGTCGGCTTGCTGGATACCAAAGAAATCCGCACGCATCAGGTGCAAATAGGCCAAATTAAAACGGTTTAAATGCTCACACAAGAAACGCGTCCACTCAACGGGATCGCTTTCTTTCATGCTTTGAAAACTATTAAGAGGAGACAAACGCAGGCCAACACGATCGCTGCCTAATACGTCTGTTACTGCTTCAATTACTTCGGTTAAAAGGCGCGCACGGTTTTCCAATGAGCCACCGTATTCATCGGTACGCTGGTTGGCGCTTTCACGTAAAAATTGATCAATCAAATAACCATTGGCACCGTGAATTTCTACGCCATCAAAGCCAGCTTCTTTAGCATTGATCGCCGCTTGACGAAAATCCGCCACAATGTCTTTGATTTCAGCCACAGTTAAGGCACGAGGCACGGTATACGGTTTTTTACCTTCCGGCGTGTGTGTCTCGCCGTCAATCGCAATGGCGCTGGCTGACACGGCTTCTTTGCCGTCATTTAGCAACGGATGCGCGGCACGGCCAGCGTGCCAGATTTGCATAAAGATACGACCGCCTTTTTCATGCACGGCTTTTGTTGTTAGCTTCCATCCTTCAATTTGCTCAGCGGAATACACGCCTGGATCATCACCAAACGCCGATGTGCCTTCTGTCACCATGGTGCATTCCGTGATCAACAACCCCGTGCTGGCACGTTGAGCATAATACTCTGCCATCAAGGCATTTGGCTGATGCCCAGGTGCACGTGTGCGTGTTAATGGCGCCATAACAAAGCGGTTTGATAGTTCTACAGCACCCAATTTAACGGGGTGAAATAAAGTCGTTGTCATTCTGTTCTCCAATTTGTTTCAATCTTGATATCAAGGATACGCACTACATATGGCAGTTATTTTAAAATACAATCGCGTGCACTTTCTTTACTGAATATAGTACAAAAAATACTCTTTTTAAGACCTTGCAGGTCCTTTGCTCACGGTCTATATTGCCTGCACTCGGCGATGTATTTATCGTCTTTTTTGGTCCTATCAAACACTTATGTGTGAGGCAATTCACCGCAATGACATCCGATTCCAGCAGGCCAGTCGCTCCTTTTGGCACCTTACTAGGTATCGCTCCTGGGAATGTGCCCGTGTATTCATCTGATTATGATTCTGCCGACGACAACGAGTTACCCAATCGCCATGCCTACCGCAGTTATGTGGATGGTATTTTTATGGGATACAAATGGCAGTGTGTGGAGTTTGCTCGGCGCTGGTTGTATCTAAACAAAGGCTATATTTTTGATGATGTGGCCATGGCTTATGATATTTTTCGCCTTACCTCGGCGCGTTTAATCGCCGACGAAAGCCGCTTACCATTGAAATCGTTTCGTAATGGTTCGTTGCGTCACCCTGAAGTGGGCTCTCTGCTTATTTGGAGCGAAGGCGGCGAATTTGAAATCACCGGTCATGTGGCGATTGTGACTAAAGTCTTACCAGACCGCTTATACCTGGTCGAACAAAACGTCGGCCACCAAGTCTGGCCAGAAGGCCAAGATTACTCCCGCGTATTAGATGCTAGAATCAGTAAAGATGGCGGTTATTGGCTACGCTGCTCTTATGGTGACGCTTCTATTTTAGGCTGGGTAATACAAACCGACGACGACCTGCATGCCGAAAATATTGAGCCCGATGATCCGGCTTTATTTGATTTACAAATACGTCATGTACCCAACAAAGGCCAAGCTTCCCGCGCTTGGTTAAACATCGCCAATCCTGCTGAAGAAGCTTTTGTCGATATGATGGGCGGTCACAAACTCGCCAGCCGACCGGAAGACGACTATAAGTATATGGTCATCACCGACACCGCTGAGCGTGAGCTAAAACGCGCCACTAACGAATTACATGCCTTGTTTATGCACGCTACCGATTATGTGCTGCAAAATGACGAACTGCTTTCCAGTTTTAATATCCCCCCTGCGCTGTGGCCTAAGATCCATCAATCTTGGGATAATCGTCGCAACCAGATGATCACCGGGCGATTTGATTTTAGCCTCTCAGCAAAGGGCATTAAGGTTTACGAATACAACTGTGACTCAGCCTCTTGTTATATGGAGGCTGGCATTATTCAGGAAAAGTGGGCCGAGCACTACGGTGCAACGGAAGGCGAAGGTTCGGCAACAGATTTGGTCGACGAACTCATTGAAGCGTGGAAAAACAGTGCGGTCAAAGGTGTGATTCACATCATGCAAGACACGGATCTAGAAGAAAATTATCACGCCCTTTTCATGAAGCGTACTATGGAAAAAGCGGGGCTGGTTTGTAAGGTCATCAAAGGGGTCAGTAGCCTAAGCTGGGATGAAGACGGTGACGTAGTAGACGCGGATGGCGTGAAAATTTGTTGGGTATGGAAAACCTGGGCATGGGAAACGGCTCTCGATCAAATCCGTGCTGAATGTGACGACGACGAACAGCGCCTACGCGACTACCAAACGGATATGCCGCGTAATGAAGCACCGCGCTTGGTCGACGTTTTACTGCGCAAAGATGTCATGGTGTATGAGCCTCTTTGGACGCTTATTCCTAGCAACAAGGCTATTTTGCCAGTGTTATGGATGCTTTTTCCCAATCATCCCTATTTATTGGAATCTTCCTTTGAGTTAAGCGATTCCTTAAAAAACAACGGCTATGTGAGCAAACCCATTGCGGGACGTTGCGGTTTTAACATCAGCCTATACGATGGTGAAGAGGCCTTGATGGAAGAAACCGCTGGGCGTTTTTCCCACCAAGATCAAATATTTCAAGCGCTGTGGAAGCTGCCAGACATTGAAGGCTATCGTTCACAAGTCTGCACTTTCTCAGTAGCGGGACATTACGCAGGCAGCTGTTTGCGTGTTGATCCAAGTTTGGTCATCACCAAAGACAGTGATTTGATGACCCTACGCGTCATTGAATAACCTCTAAGATATTGATTTATAAATACATAAGCCTTTCCCTCTACAATGGAGGCAAAGGCTTTTTTTATTCTAAATCCTCTCACAATCATTCCATTTACTCATGTTTTTACCTCTGATCGTGCAATTAGTCATTGACTATACACTTACCAGCTCTTAAATTATTTCAAAAAATATAACACGTGTAACATTTATTATGACAAAAAGAATGGTCTACCAAACCGAGGCGACTCGGGACAAAATCATCAGCATCGCCGAAGCGCTTTTTATTAAAAATGGCTTTGCTGATACGCAGATGAAAGACATTGCGGCGGCCACTGGCATGAGCCGTAATACCTTATATCGTTACTATCAAGATAAATACGACTTGGGATTTGCCATTCTGGTGGTGGTACTGAAACGTAAAATCGATAGATACGATGCCATCATGAAAAAGATCGAAGCGGGTCACTTTGTCAGCATTCTTGCTGGACTCAAGGTCTTAATGCAGGCTTATTCAGACGTTCAATATGAAGACGATGACCGCTTCATTGCCGAGTTTGATGGCTACTACGCTGGCTCACGCATCCCCACCGAATTTCGGGAAAAGCTGACACAATTACTGCCTGATACCGTCAGCCAATCCCTTACCAATATTGTCACTTTGGGACAAAAAGAAGGCAGCATTCGAGCCGATATTCCAGCCGCTTATCTCGCAGTCACGCTATTTAATGCGGTCCCAACTTTTTTCAGACGTATGTTGTTACGTCGCGACGCCTTAATGGAAATCGAACAAGATGCTATTCCACAACTGACTCCGATATTAATTCAATTACTACTAGATGGTATGAAGCCGTCACCACAAACCTAGAAAAGGATGAAATAATGAGTAATACAACAATAAAACAACTCTTAGCCGAACTAACTCTAGAAGAAAAAGCCATGCTCTGTGGCGGCAAGGACTTTTGGAACCTACATGGTATCGAACGCTTAAACTTGCCATCCATCATGGTGACAGATGGCCCCCATGGTTTACGCAAACAAGCCGGCGAAGGTGACCATGTAGGACTCAATGCAGCGGTTAAAGCCACCTGCTTCCCAACCGCATCTGGGCTTGCTGCCACGTGGAATACCAAGCTCATTGAAGAGATGGGCGTCGCACTCGGCAAAGAATGCCGTGCTGAAGAAGTGTCTGTCTTGCTTGGCCCTGGAACCAATATTAAACGCAACCCATTAGGTGGTCGTAACTTCGAATACTTTTCCGAAGATCCATTACTGGCTGGCGACATGTCGGCTGCGTGGATTAAAGGCGTACAAAGCCAAGGCGTGGGCACCAGCTTAAAACATTTTGCGGTAAACAATCACGAACATTGTCGTATGACGGTCGATGCCATCGTTGATCAAAGAACCTTACGTGAAATCTACCTGCCAGCTTTTGAAAGAGCGGTTAAGCAAACCCAACCTTGGACGGTCATGTGTTCCTACAACAAGGTAAACGGTACCTACGCCGCAGAGCACAAACAACTGCTAGACGATATTCTCGTGAAAGAATGGGGCTTTGAAGGCATTATCGTCACCGATTGGGGCGCTAATAATGATCGTGTAGAAGGGGTAAAAAACGGCCAACATCTTGAAATGCCAAGCTCTGGCGACATGAATACCAAGAAGATCATCGCTGCTGTCGAGAACGGCCAGCTATCAATGGAAGCATTAGACAAATCCGTCGCTCGCGTATTAGAACTGATTCTGAAATCACAAGCTTCCTTAGAAAGCGATAAAGTTACAGCAGACCTAACCGCTCACCATGAGCTTGCCGCCCGAATCGCAGAAGAAACTTGCGTGCTGTTGAAAAATGATGGCCTATTGCCAGTTTCCGTCGGTAAAAAAGTGGCCGTCATTGGCGCTCTAGCCAACAACACTCGCTACCAAGGTGCAGGCAGCTCGAAAATTAATCCATTCAAATTAGAGCAACCTCTCGACGAAATCAAAAAACTATTTGGTGCAGATAATGTCACTTACACTGAGGGTTATCACCTAAATGATACGGGAGATAGCAGCGAAATCGTCAATGCGGTTGAACTTGCAAAACAAGCCGATGTGGTTTTTTTGTTTGCGGGTCTGACACCAAAATACGAATCTGAGGGCTTTGATCGCCAGCACTTAAACTTGCCACAGGTGCAGCTTGATCTCATTAATGCACTTGGTGATCAGTTAGCTAAGACGGTGGTCGTTTTACAGAACGGCGCACCAGTCGTGCTGCCATTTGTGGAAAAAGTACCTGCAATTTTGGAGGCTTACTTAGGCGGCCAAGCAGGCGCTTCTGCTATCGCTAAAGTCCTTTCTGGTGACGTGAACCCAAGTGGTAAATTAGCAGAAACCTTCCCTGCAAGTTTAGACGATGTCCCCAGTCAGCCTTATTTCCCAGGCTCCACTAAGCAAGTGCAATACCGTGAGGCTATTTGGGTGGGTTATCGCTATTTTGATACGACTGGCACGAAAGCGCTTTTCCCATTTGGTCATGGCTTGTCGTACACCAATTTCACTTACTACCATTTAACCTTACTCAGTGGTGATAAAGCACTATTTAATGAAAGCGCTTCCATCAAACTGCAAATCACCATTACCAATACAGGAAACAGAGCCGGAGCCGAAGTGGTGCAGTGCTATGTAGGTCAAAAATCCCCTTCCCAACCACGCCCAGCCAAAGAATTAAAAGCGTTCAAGAAAGTCTTCTTAGAACCTGGGGAAAGCAAAGAGATAGTGTTTGAATTGGATTATCGAGCGTTCGCCTACTGGCACAAAGAGAAAGCCACTTGGGTTGCAGAGAGCGGCGAATACCAGATTCATATTGGTGCTTCTGTGGCGGACATTCGCGATACAGCAAGCATTGTATTAGACACTGACAACACAGCGGAACAACCCAACCCAGCCCTAGAGAGCTATTTTGCCCCTGCAAAACGCGACTTTAATGACGCAGCTTTTAGTGCACTACTGGGTTACGACATTCCTGTCCCCACCCCCATCCAGCCTTACACAATGAATTCAACCTTAGGCGATATTGCCCATGAAGCATTAGGCAAACCGCTGTTCGACAGCATGCTGTCAGTGTTTACAAAAATGATGGGAGGAGACCTAAATGATTCTGCTGCAGAAGCAGATAAATTGATGGCTGAATCCATGGTGGCGGACATGCCGCTGCGTAACCTACCCGTGTTCAACAGCCAACAGTATTCTGAAAATCAGATCTTGCAGCTCATTGCCTCACTGAATAATCAGGAACCCCGTCTCTAAAAGGCACCTTTTAATACTGGTTAAAAAAGCCGTCATTACGACTATCGGTTATACGTAATGACGGTTTTAGGGTTGATACATAATAAAAACAACGAGGCAACTATGTCCAAAACAAACTACGAAACCCGTCGTCTTGAACGACTAAGCTATTACACGTTTTTCACCGGTCAAAACATTATCTTTATGTTTGTAACCATCTTTATCAGTATTTACTACACCTCTGTACTGGGCTTATCTGCCAGTACGGTGGGGATTATCTTTCTTTTAGCCAGAGTATGGGATGCGGTTAATGATCCCATTCTTTCGATTCTCGTCGAACGAAGCCGCTTCAGTGGTGGAAAATTCAAACCCTGGGTAAACGCTATCGCTTGGGCCGTGCCTCTTGCTACCGTTTTGATATTTGCCTTTGGCGATTATCTTGCTGAGCAACCAATGTGGCTACGCATTACTTACGCCTTCATCACGTATGTGGGCTGGGGAATGTTATATACCGTCTCTGATGCGCCAGCCTACGCTATAGGCTCAGTAATGACACAAAACAAAGATGAGCGAAATGTTATCTATTCTTTTGTGCGTTTCGGTGGCTTTGTCGGCATGGTGATCGCCATGGCAAGCGCACCTTGGCTGGTCGAGAAACTGGGCGGTAAATGGACACTTGCTGCAGTCATTATGTGCTCCGTTGCCATGATATTGATGTTAACCATCCGCTCAGTTAAAGAGCGCCATGTAGTGGAGCAAGAAGTACCAACGCTGAGACAAATATTAGGCACCGTTACTAACAACAAGTATTTGTTGATGTTTATCCTCGCCTTTGTCTTTATTGGTGGATCAAATGTTGCCTTTACCTTAATGCCCTATATCGCGCGCGATGTTTTCAACGATCCATCACTGTCTGGCTTATTGCTTTTCGCCATGATCGGTCCTGCTATGTTGGCTTCACCGCTAGTACCAATCGGCATTCGTAAAATTGGCAAAATTAATACCTTTGCTTGGGCTTCTGCCGCACTCGCTGTCTTGTCGATCATTACTTGGTTAATAGGTTACGAATATCTTGAAGTATTCATTGCTTTAACTATGTTGAAAGCCATTGCGCTTGGCGTCACCTTAATTATGCCAAGTATCTTCATTGCCGACTGTATTGAATATGGCTATATCCGTTCCGGCCAACGCTTAGAAGCCGTCACTTTTGCCACCCAAACCTTTGCGAATAAAGCCACAACAGCCGTTGGTGGCGCCATTGCCATGGGCTATCTCGCTATGGTGGGTTTTATTGAATCAACAGGGGGAACGTTCGTGCAGCAACCTCCACAGGTCATTCAAGGCATGTGGGACGCACTCAACCTAGGCAATGCGATTGGGGCGACAATAGGTCTGGCCATTTTCTTGTACAGCTACAAACTCACCGACAAAGTACTAGAAGGCCTGAAGACGATCGCTTCTAAACAAACGACCTAAACGAAAAGTATTTAATGTTTTCGCTACGGCTTACTTCCAACTTACTGTGAAAAGCTAGGAAAGAACAGAGACTATTCAAAAAAAAGCAAGGTAACCCCTGCACGAGGGAAGAACAATATCATCAGAAAAGGGAGTAACCAACGATATTGTTCTTATCTTTAACTACACGTTAGAAACCGTAGTTAAATCGAACTCGTGCTGCGGTCGTTTTGTCATTCGCTCCAGCGGCAACATCATCGGCCGCTGAATAAGAGCCTGCGAAAGTCACTGTCGCATTGTCAATGTCTAGTACTGGTACAGTGTAAGCAATATAAGTGGTCACTAGAGATGGATCCGTTGCGCCATCATCAACACTAGATGCAATCACACCCAAACCAAAGTTGCCGTATACCATGTTGGCAACAAATGAAGAAATTTTCTTATCTGTGTTATCGTCTTTGCTGAACGCGGCAGCCAGGTTAACGTTCGCCGCAGCCACATCAAAGTTTGCTGTCACGCCGTAACCAGATAGATCTACATTAGTACCACCAACTTGATCATACTTAACACTCTCAAAACCCGCACTGATAGTGGCGGCATCTGTCATGAAGGTTACAGAAGGACGAACACCAGAAATTGCGGTAGTGTCATCACCATTACCAACAACGCTAGAATCACCAGAATCGCCATCACCGTAAATTGTATCTACTTCAAATTTCACCATTTCACTGGCTTTGTAATGGAATGCAATCTGACCGCCGCCATCGCCTACGCGACCACGAACTTTATTGGCTTCATAAACGCTGTCATCAATCGCATGAACAATCAAAGTATCTTTCGCTAATGGGAATAAGTTAATCGCTTCAAAACGACCAAGTTGGAAGTCCCAAACATTGTTACCGAACTGAATAAATGCATCATCAACCGTTGCTTCGCCGTCGGTATTCAGTAAAACAGAACCTTTACCAGCAAAAAAGTTATCACCAGACGTATGCTTACTGTACGCGTTTAGTTCAACTCGACCATTCTGGTCATAAGTTGTATCGCCTGTCGCTTTATCGACAGCGTCGGTATTTAACTCGAAGTTGGCATCAAAGACAGGAGCCGCTTGAACAGCACTTACAGATAGGATACTGCTAACAATAGCAGTCGCTAGAATAGTTTTTTTCATGATTTCAGACCTAATTGTATGTTGTTTTTATAATAAATAGACTTCAACAAAAACGTGTGTTTTCACTATTAATAATACATTTCAGTAACTTTATTACAAGAATCAAACATCAATAATTTTTCTTATTTTTTACTTAATTTCTTTGAGAAGACAAAATCAAAAATAAGTTATTGATATATATGGAATTTAAAATCCTACTCGATATGATCAATTTGAAATATCTTAATAAATAAGCAAGCAATGAAGAGAAAATAGCACTTTATGTTTTTTTGCTACTCAGTTATGAAATTTTAAAACATCCAGCCATCATCACTGTATTGTTGTCCTGAACATAGAGACAGGACTCAAGATGTCAGAGCCACCAAAAGCCTCTGCTTTTTTGTTGTCAATGCCGCTAACTCGACATAACAAAGTGCTACACTAGCGTTCTTTATTTATACCTTTAATATTAGCGAGACAGCCATGGGCTTTGCGTCTTTAGGACTTCATCAAGACATTTTAAATCAGGTAAACGAGCTGGGTTATAACACACCAACCCCAATTCAACGCGCCGCTATTCCAGCGGTTTTAATTGGCAAAGACGTCATGGCTGGCGCACAAACGGGTACTGGAAAAACAGCCGCTTTTGCTTTGCCTCTTCTGCATCGCATTCAACACAATAAAAGCACCAATCAAGCCCAATGCATCCAAGTTCTGGTGTTAACACCGACACGAGAATTGGCACAGCAAGTTCACGCTAGCTTTGTCAAATACGGTCAAAATTTATCCATCCGTTCGGTTGTTGCTTACGGTGGTGCTAGCATTAACGTACAGCTAGATGCCTTGCAGCAAGGTTGCGATGTACTGGTTGCCACGCCTGGGCGCTTGCTTGAGCTAATCATGAAGAACCTCATTGACGTTAGTACATTACAGACTTTGGTTTTAGATGAAGCGGATCGAATGTTGGACATGGGCTTTATCATCGATATCCAAAGAATTTTAAAAAATTTGCCACAGACACGACAAACACTGTTCTTTTCTGCGACCTTTAATGATGACATTTTCGCCCTGAGTAAAACCCTATTAAAAGACCCTCAACTGATCGAAGTAGACAGTCGTAACACAACGGCAACGCAAGTAGAGCAACGCATTTATGCGGTGGATAAAAACCGAAAAAGTGCCCTATTGTCTTTTCTTATCGGTTCTAAAAATTGGCAACAAGTGCTCATTTTTACCCGCACTAAACAAGGTGCCGACGAACTTGCAAGTGAAATGCACAAAGACGGCATTGCCACCCAGTCCTTTCATGGGGACAAATCTCAAGGGGCTAGAGAACGAGTATTAGCCGACTTTAAAGCTGGCAAGGTGCGGGCTCTTATCGCAACCGACGTTGCGGCAAGAGGCATAGACATAGATCAATTACAGTATGTGGTCAATCATGAGCTCCCTTATAACGCTGAAGATTATATTCACCGCATAGGACGTACAGGGCGTGCTGGCGCAATGGGCCTGGCTATTTCTTTGGTCAGTGAAGCGGAACGCTATTTATTAACAGACATTGAAAAGCTGGTGGGTGAAAGTTTTGTACCACAATGGTTACCAGGTTTTGAACCCGACTTAACCAAGACAGTCGATGCGCCTAAAAAGCGCCAACCCTCTAAAAAAGAATTAAGGGCCAAGGCGTTAGGGCTGACTTCTTCTAAAAATAAAAAAGCCAAAAGAAAACATTAGACAGAAATGAATTCGCTCATATAATCTGACGATCTCATGCTCAAATAGACGTGGATAAAAAACCATGTACAACGCTCGCTTTGAAAGGAAATCAAATGTTCACAACGATTAAATCTCGTCTCTTATCCACGGTTCTTTTGCTCAGTGCCTTAGCGAGTGTTAGCTACACTTTTCATCTTTATGATGTACGGAAAACCGATCTGTATAGCCAAATAGACAGCAATCTTGTTTTTGCAGCTCAGGTTGCTAGACAATTAATTGACGACAACGTATATGATGATGCATTCAACGGAAATTTTTCCAAAGCTGAGTCAGATGCTCTGCAATTAAAAGCCTACAACATACTGCAATCATCAGACATAAAATACATGTACACCATGATTAAACCGTCTGATAAAGTGCTCTTTGTACTCGACACGCCAGAACAAGAAGATGTCGAAAAAAGAACATTCCGTGCCCCTCTGGCGACTTACGATGAACCAAGTGATAAGTTGGTTGATGCTTTTTCAAACAACAATGCCACGCCTATTTTTGATGAATATACCGATGAATGGGGCACCTTCCGGTCAGTCTTCATACCCTACAAAACCAGCACAGGTAAAATCTTTGTGGTGGGTGTTGATACGCCTATCTCTACTATTCAAGCCGAACTAAACTCTACCTTATTTGTTTCCAGCATGATTGGCTTAGTCATCTTTTTACTCTCTTCTGCGATCATATTCTGGCTTGTATCCCGTATACTTAAACCGTTAGCCGATGCGCAGGTACTCATGCGCACCATAGCGACCACGCGAAACCTGACGCTGCGTACGAAAACCAGTTCCGATGAGATTGGCCTTCTTTTAGCAGATTTCAATAATCTGATTACCGAATTCCAATCTACTTTGGCGATATCGACACACTCCGCCATTGAAAACTCGGCCGTGTCCTCTCAGTTACAAGGCAGTAGTAAAGAAATCCGTGTCGCCGCACAAAAAATCGCCCATGCCGTTGATGAAGTCCGTCTGCATGCCACCTCGACTTGCGATCTACTTGCTTCTTCCGATGAAGAGCTAAGCTTAACCGTGGAAGACACGCAAAAAGCAAGCAGCTCTCTTGAAAAAGGACAACATGCCTTTAGCAAGGTAACAGACATTATCAATAGTACAGCAGAATCCCAATCAAGACTTTCTGACGAGTTGAACACACTTTCACGCAAGGCCGAAGATGTGAATAATATTCTTTCGGCTATTAGTGGCATAGCGGATCAAACCAATCTATTAGCATTAAATGCCGCGATTGAAGCCGCCCGCGCGGGCGAAGAAGGTCGAGGCTTTGCTGTCGTCGCCGATGAAGTTCGACAACTTGCGATTCGAACACAAAGCAGTTTGAATGAAACCAGTACCGCCATTGCTAACATTGTTTCAGCGATAAGCAATGTCGCAGAAAAAATGAAAGACAGTGAAGGTCAATTCAAGCAACTGCTTTCTGAATCATCTCAAGCAATGCAAAGCATTACCGACAGCTCCACAACCATGTTGGATACGCGTCAGAAAGTACAGCACACCTCTGGCAACGTGGCTAAGGTGCTCATCGATATTCGACAAGTGTTGTCCCTCGTATCGAATGTCGAAAACCAAGCGGCTCATAATAGAAGCAGCACTGAAGAAATTGCAGATGCCGCTGATAGACTACAAATATCAACCTTGTCATTAAAAAATGAATTAAATCGCTTTATTGCCTGATCCATTTTTTAGTCTCTGCCAAGATAGTAAAGTCGCTTTCTAACAGTTTCGACCTTAGTATCTTGGTTTACTAAAAGCTACTTTTGTGTCATCGCTATTCACAGTATTACCTTGTAAAAACACGATACTCTATCTAGTACCGTGCTCATTTTTTAACGCAAAAGTCTTACGGCCTCTGTCTTGACACCACACAGCCAAAGTAAGCGACATCTCATCGATTAGACCGCTCCTAAGTGAGGAATAGATTGTTTTGTATGACAAACTATAACCATCGCCAAGACGCATCCAAATAAAAGCCATTCTGTCTTATCAAAATGAAGTACACGCCCGATGCTATTTGGAGTTTGACCCTGTCATTTCATACCGTGCGAGTCTTCTACGCCGTCACCTTCACTCATTTTACTCTCGTCAAACGCACCACAACCTGCTTTCTTTTCTCAATATCACCAAACTTACTTCGCTCTGACGCATCCTACCAAAGCTGCCCCATATCAACTTCGACCATCCCTCTTTGCTAGACATTTTTTATCCATTTCATTAAACCTAACCAAAAAAAACACATAAAATACAAACAAATCAACTGTAAAATTATTGTAAGGTTACACAAATACACGTAGTATTTACGAAACATACTACACAGTAATAATCAATATTTTCGAATGCTCTAATAACAAAAAAGGAATGAATAAATATGATTAAAGGCGATACTGAATTTCTGGAAGTGAGATCGGAAAGAGAATGTGCTTTTTACACTGATTATTTATTAAGTAGCATTCGAAGTGCTTCGCTGAAAAACTTACGAGGGGATACTCATACCGAACGTGTAAAAAAACTCAATGAAGAGCTAGACAATTTAGTCAAAAGAAACCGAGCACCTAAAAATTTCGCCACGCAAATGCGCTCAGCTTTTAAAGCAACTCAACTTCCCTCAAGCTACTTTCGTTGGATTGATAAAAAAGACGAACGATTATGCAATTGGATTTGGTGTTACTTAAAAAGCCATACAAAAAAGAGAGAGGCCAACCAAGAGCAGGGAGTGATTCAAGAAAACACATTTTTATTACTGTCAGAGAAAGCCTTTTCTACAGAAAGAGATAACGTCTCGGACAGACTAGTCGATGTTTTAAATGCCTTTTATGATGGCGAAGCGGATGCCCAGCAACAGCAAGATTTGCTGGACGAGTTAAAAACCAAATGGCAAAGCATTCGTTTTAACGAAACCATCGTTCAGTGGCTTGAAGACAATAATCCAGCTCAATGGGCTTGGGCATGGTCCTACCTGCAAAACATCACTCAAAGACCTTTAGAACAGGCCTGGATTCCCACCTCTAATACAGAAAAAAAAGCCGCAGTTATTGCTACTATCGATTTATCTGATAACGTAGACCGTAAGGCACTCGTCATTGATAAAATGAAGAAGGCATGGAGTCAGAAAAAATTCCGTGAAAAGTCGAGTGGTAAAAAACCCTACAGCATCAGCATGACGCTTAATACCAAACAAAAGCTTAATGCTTTAGCTGAAGAAAAAAACATGAAAATCAATGAAATGATTGAGTATTTGGTGAGGAATGAATATAAAAGACGCGATTCTGACGAATAACCTGGTTCACTTTAAAGTGGAAAAACTGTCACTATGTCTGTGATAGGGCTATTTTTAACTGAGTATTGGCAAGCACCACAGTCATTCTCTGGTTGTTTCATTTATCATCAAATCACTGTATAACGAGCCGCATGAAAATCCCAAAAAGAATACAACCCCTCATCGAAGATGGTTTAGTAGACGAAGTCCTTCGACAATTAATGAGCGGAAAAGAAGCCACCGTCTACGTCGTTCGCTGTGGATCAGAGATCCGTTGCGCGAAAGTCTATAAAGAAGCGGGTAAACGCAGCTTCAAACAAGCGGTGCAATATAGAGAAGGCAGAAAGGTTCGCAATAGCCGCCGCTCTCGTGCGATGGAAAAAGGCTCTAAGTTTGGCCGCGACGAGCAAGAAAGTCTTTGGCAAAGTGCTGAAGTCGATGCCTTGTTTCGTTTGGCTGATGCGGGGGTGCGCGTACCCGTGCCTTATGGCTGTTTTGACGGCGTATTATTAATGGAGCTTGTAACCGATGACAGCGGTGAAGTCGCTCCACGCCTCAACGATGTCGTACTAACAGAAGAACAAGCTAGGCGAGACCATGACACCATTATTCGCGATGTTGTGCGCATGTTGTGTGCAGGCTTAATACACGGCGATTTGTCAGAGTTCAATGTGCTTGTCGATTCCCATGGCCCCGTCATTATCGACCTTCCTCAAGCCGTTGACGCGGCCGCCAATAACAATGCCGAGTGGATGTTAGAGCGTGACGTCAACAATATGCGAAATTATTACGGCATGTTCGCTCCTGACTTGCTGGAAACAAAATACGCCAAAGAAATTTGGGCGTTGTTCGAAGCTGGCAAGCTAAACCCTGATACGGAACTTACTGGCGAGTTCGAAGAGCCTACTGAGGCCGCCGATGTTGACTCTGTATTACAGGAAATAAAAGACGCTTTTGAAGAAGAGCAAGATCGATTGGCGCGTATTAACAGCACCAATGATGACGACTAAGTCTCAGCGAATTTAAGATACAGTTTTCATTTTTCGCTTAAAAGAGCAACAGCCATGGCTTTTGCTCTTTTGGCGGCGTCTAAGTCGCCCGCAACATAGGCTTGAGAAATAGCCCCTTCCTTTAACACACTGATGCTCTGCGCTAACTCAGCCGATGACAGATGAGCACTATGACCAACAAGGTTTGCCTGTATAAACGCGGTTATATTGTGTTTATGGCGCTGACATAAGCTGTTCACCATATGGTCTGAAAACTCGCCATTCGCTTTCATGAAAAAACAGCCTTTAAAAGGTAGTAACACCTCAACCCTGTCGTGAAACCAGTCATCAAGCGCATCAAATAGCGCTAACACTGCCATTTTTCCCTCTCCAGCGGCCATCATCCTTGAGGTGAGCCAATCCATAAAAATCTGATCTCGATACATTAATACCGCTTCAAGTAAGGCGTCTTTGCTAGCAAAGTGATGATATAGGGTTTTCTTCGCCACTCCAGTTTCTTGCAGAATGCGGTTTATACCGACAGCATGAATGCCATGTTCATAAAAAAGTTTAAACGCGGCGTGTATCAATAAATCTGGCTTCGTCATCTTACTTCCCCTTTGATAAAAGAATATTGACATAAGTAAACCGATCTGTCTACCATTATAGAGACAAGTCGGTCTACCTACAATTTATCATCAAGGACTCTTATTATGTTATTGCGTTTATGTCGCTCTTTTCATCAATCACGTTTTTTCATTATTAGTCTCGCAGGTGTTGGTGCTGCTTTGTGCATCTTCATGCTTGCTCAGGGTGAAAAGATTGCTCCAGCCTATCTTGGTATCATGGCGCCTTTTGGTGCGACTATGGTGATTCTATTTGCTTTGCCTAAAAGCCCTTTGGCACAGCCAAAAAACATCCTTGGTGGTCACTTATTAACCAGCCTCATTGGTTTACTAACCTTGCATTTTTGGGAGGTGACACCGCTCAGTATGGCCGTCAGTATTGGCGTAGGTGTTTCTTTGATGATGCTAACAAATACCCTGCATCCGCCAGCTGGCGCGAATCCTATCCTAATAGCGTCGCTTAATGTGTCTTGGGGATTTCTCTTTACCCCCGTGCTATCAGGTTGTTTGTTCATTATTTTCTTCGGCTGGCTCTACCGCAATTGGATCTCACGTGTTGGTTATTCGATCACTGTAAAGCCTTTCAGCAAATAACGCGGTCAAATATCAATGGGCATTTCTGGTTCACAGCATCACTTTTTTCACCATTGGCGCTTTTTTAACCAAAGTTTTCATGTATAATCCCGCTCCGCATTTGACCACAAGGTCAAATGCGGCATTATCAAAAAGCCAAAAGTTCGTTTTACCAATCCGAGCTTTTTAATTTGGGTTCCCTCACCCCAATCAAACGAAAAAGGTCACAATATGAATACGTTTACGCCTGCACAGCAAGGTAAAGCATTATGCTATCTTGCTCTATTTCACTTACTGATCATTGCCTCTAGCAATTATTTGGTCCAAATTCCCTTCACCATTTTAGGGTTTCATACCACTTGGGGCGCCTTTACCTTCCCCTTTATCTTTTTAGCCACCGACCTGACTGTGCGTATTTTTGGCGCGCCGCTAGCCCGTAAAATCATCTTTTTGGTGATGATACCGTCTTTAATCGTGTCTTATGTGCTGTCCGTCTTATTTGCTCAAGGGGAGTTTCAAGGTTTTGCGGCATTAGGAACATACAACAGTTTTGTTGGACGCATTGCGATTGCCAGTCTGATGGCGTATTTACTGGGTCAAGCGTTGGATATTCAAGTGTTTAACCGACTCCGCCAACTAAAACAATGGTGGGTTGCACCGGCTGCTTCCACTCTATTCGGTAATGGCTTAGACACCTTGGCTTTCTTTGGCATTGCCTTCTATCAAAGCCCTGATCCTTTTATGGCTCAACATTGGCAAGCCATAGCACTGGCTGATTTCGGCTTTAAAATCATTATCAGCTTAGGGTTATTTATCCCCTTGTACGGTGTATTGTTGAATTATCTGATTAAAAAAATCACACACATTCAGCACACCTCTACACGGTTAAATAAAGAAGCTCGTGCATAAAAGCACGGCCCAAAAAGCAATAAACGCGGATTAGGGTCATTCCTATCCGCGTTTTTTTATACCGAAATTTCTATTTGGAACTCATTAACATTATTTTTTAGGATTCCAAGCAGATACCGCACTGAAAAACGCCATGGTTTCTTGCTCAGCTATGTCCATTTCCGCTTGCGGGAAATAACTTAACTTCACAATCACAGTGCGAGTTTCCGGATCGACATAGATAAACTGCCCTTGTAATCCTATTGCTGAATAGGCTGTGGTGTTTGGCATAGTCCACCACTGGTATCCGTAGCCGCCCAGCTTAGGATCTTCTTTCAAAAATGGCTCTGTCGACATTTTCACCCACTCAGGAGAGACAATTTGCTTACCATTGATGCGGCCATTGTTCAGCATCATCGAACCCACTCGAGCAAAATCTCGCATAGTAGCGCTGTAGCCTGCACCGGTAAATTCGCGACCCACTCCAGGCTCTCCATCCATAATAAAGAAACCATCTGCTTGTGCTCCTAACGGTTCCCATAAATGTTGCGCCATATAAGCAGACACATTACTGCCGCCGCTCACTCGCTCTAATAACAAGCCTAACACCGCCGTATCAATGGTTTTATATTCCTGTACGGTGCCGGGTTCATGCAAACGCTCTATGGTTTTTGCGGGCTCAACAAAGCGCGCCACATTTTTTACTAGGGCTAAAATATGATTACGAGCCGCAGTACCAGGGTTGGCAAAGTCATAACGCTCTTCGTATTTCACCCCTGAACTCATGCTCAAAACTTGACGAATCGTCACGCCTTTATAGGCGCCTTTCGATAGTTCTGGAAGATAAAGGGTAATGTCTTCATCCAATGACTTGATACGACCTTCTTCAAGGGCAACCCCCACCAAAATAGAAACCAACGATTTCGTCATAGACCACGCCATAAAATGCGTATCTTGATTGGTGTTATTGCGATAGTTCTCGTAGACGATTTTATCGTCTTTCATGATCAGCAAGCCGTTGGTAAAAGTCCGATCAAGAAATTGCTCTGGCTGATAGCGGGCACCGTCAAATTCATAGGAAAAATCAAGCGAATGGTCTTCATGCATTAAAGGTGAAATCTGACCGGAGCGAGCCACATGGCGAGTGGTAAACAACTGATCCATTGAACGAAACGTGAGCGTATTCACATCACCATCTAGCATCGCCCAACGTAAATTTTGTATCGCAATAGGCACATGCGATTCTGGCCCCACCGCCGCCACCAGCGGATCAACAACCGAGCCGGCATGAACGGCAACGGGTAAAATAGCAAGAGACAATAAACCAGTACTCATTAGTCGGCGGAATGTTTTTATTTTAATCATTATATTTCCTCTAACGTCTTCTTAACGTCTTTTCAAATGCTCTGAATAATATGTGACAACGCCTTGCTACGATCTTAATTGGCAGGAAACGTGTCTACATGATCAAGATAATGAGCTCGACATTAGACGAAGTCATATCCCAAATAGGATATAGAAAAGCATTTACTAACTTGGTAAGGAATCAATAAGTAAAGAGGAATCGATAACAGGACGAGTACGGGCCGAGACCGAGGCCCACAGCACTCTAACCAGTTCTTGTTGGCGAGTGATATTCATTTTTGAGAAAATACTTTTTAATTGGATGCGAACGGTACCAATAGAAACACCTTTTTGCTGGGAATATTCCTCCAGCGATAAACCATTCGCTAAGGCAACCGCCAATCGAGACTCTGCTGGCGTCAAACCATACAGCTGACTTACTTCCTCATCCAAATGGGTAAAACCATGATCATTTTCAGAGAAAAAGACAGCAATCATCGTTTCTGATGGCCGTCCCATGTCATGGACTGGCACATCGACACAAGTCACCAATAATTGCAGAGGATTGAAACGATATTGTCCGATGGTTGCCATTAAACGAGGAGAGAGTTCAACTTGCGAAAGCGCTTCAGCCAACATAGCATTAAACACTTGCTGGTCCGCCGAATGCGTTAAAGTGAGCTTATCATTGGACAAACCAATGTGCTCAGACCGCTGAACCATATCCATTGCGCATTGATTACTCCAATACACACTGCCATTGAGTGTGAGTAGCATCATTCCCGTATTGATGTGATTAGTCACTTGATTAATATAAGCATTTCGCAGAGACAGTGTATTGAGTTTTTCACTCAACGCGACACTTTGCTGGATATGCGGCGCTAATTGTTGAAAACAATCATCAAAAGATCGACCGAAACTTCGTTTATCACCGTATTTACGATGGGCAATAAGGCTAATGTACTGGTTATTAGGAGCCTTAATATCAAGAGCAATGGCATGACCTAGCTGTGCTTGCTTGAGCCTTTCATGAAAGCGTTCAACAGCCGGTGACAGCAAAGAAAAAATCTCCTCGTCCCGAATAATCGCTAGACTATCCGTTGTCTCTATGTACATTCGAGGGTTATCCGCATTGTTCACCCATTTATCATGTAACGCCGCATTCGCTAGCGAAAATGAATCCCTCATTACCCAGTTTTGTACCAAGTCTCCAGTATTAGACCGATCAAACACTTGCACGACAACACTACTGACATCAAGGTCATCACGCAATTGATCTAATACCTTGACCCATTGCGTAGGATGATCCACGCAGCGATAAAGTTCGGGTAAGAGTTTATTGACATAATAAGCAGACATGCGACCCCCTCAACGTAAGAACGAATAAAGACCTACCATTCACGCTGTCATTATTTGGCAATCACTGTCTTTTTCATGGCCCTCGGGCTAAATAGAGGACCCGTTCTCGACTTATTTCATTATTTTTATGGTAAAGCGACAGAAGATAAAAAGTGCAATAAATGAGAATACACGAGCCCCAAAATAAATGATAGCCAAATGATTTCTGGGCAATACAACCTTTCAGGCCATTAACATCGCGCTTGCGCATTCACGACAAATCTTTTTCATTAAAAACACACGCTTATCCTAAATGGGATATGAAGCAGCGGTTAACACTTGGCATGCTAGACAAGGATCTACCAATAAAAATAAAAAACCATTAGAGAGAATTAGACATGAATAACAAAACATTTCTTTCCGGAATAGCGATCAGCGTTGGTATGGCATTATCTACCATGGCCTTTGCCACAGAAAACGGAGCGCCTAGCACGGCTCCTGGGGTGTATGGTTTTAGCGCTGGCTATATGCCACCAGTAACGGATGTGGGTGCTTTTTCTATCAGATCCTCTATTTATCGTGCCGATAAAAATTTAGACGGTAAAGGTGATGACAAACTAGAAAAGTTTTCTCAAACGGTAAAATCACTCTCCTTGACCTATATAAATATGACAGAGCATACCTTCCAAGGCGCTAATTATGGCTATGGTATTGTTGTCCCCGCTTTAGAGTTAGAGATTGATGGTCGTGTGCCTGGAGCAAATATTGCGGTAGTCGGATCGGACTCTAGTATAGGGGATATCCAGATTATCCCTTATATTCTGCAATGGCATCCATCTGATAATTTAGCGACCAATACACAGTTGCAAATACAGATTCCAACTGGCCACTACGATAAAGATGACACCATCACAACAGGGCTCAATCACTGGACCATTTCTCCCGCTTTTAACGTCACCTATTTAACAGACAGTGGATTTGAGGTGTCATCCAGTTTTCAATTAGACATAAACACCGAAAATAAAGACACCAATTACACCAGTGGTGTGGAGTATCGACATGAATTTGCCCTCGGCCAGCACGTCGATGATTGGACTATCGGTCTGGGTGGTTTCTTTTACAAACAGCTAACCGATGACAAAGCGCCAGCAAGTAGCAATATCGTCAACGGCAATCGAAGCTCTGCTGTTGCTGTAGGGCCTGAGTTAAGCTTCTTCCGTCCAGGTTTACCCTTCGTCTCTTTCCATATTTACAAAGAATTCGAGGCAAAAAATCGTACTCAAGGTTATAACGCGGCACTCTTAGTGTCTCAAAGCTTCTAAGTCGTTTAAAACATCACAGCGTGATGGTTTCCCCTTTCCATTACGCTGTGATGCTATAACCAAAGTTCCCCAAAGTGGTCTCGATGGCTCAGATACAAACGCAGATCGAATTCTAATTGATGATAATCAGGTTCCATGTAACAACAAAGCTTATAAAACGCTTTGTCATGGGCTTTTTCCTTCAGATGAGCCAACTCATGCACTAAAATCATTCTCAGCAAGGGCTCTGGCACTTGACGAAACAAAGAGGCTATGCGGATTTCATTCTTGGCTTTCAGTTTATTGCCCTGCATTCTTGAGACATAAGTATGCAAGCCAAGCGCATTGTTGATGACATGAATTTTGTCATCGTAAATCACCTTACTGATCGGAGGTGAGCTGCGCATAAAGGTATTTTTTATCTCTAACGCGTAATCATACAAACCGCTCGCGCCACCCAGGCTATGGGCGACAGGATACTTGTTTAACAACCACTGGGCAGATTTTTCTGACGCTATTAAGGCTTGTGCTTGTTGTTGTACGTGGGGACTGTAACCTGAAAGATAATTCTTTGTGCTCATAAGCGGCTTTATTGAACCCATACATTTTACAATTGATGTTGCGACGAAAAAACGCAATTACGCCCTGCCGCTTTTGCTTCATAGAGAGCATGATCTGCTGCGTTTAATAATTCAGTAACCGTGGTACATTTATTGTGCTGACGATAAGCAACGCCTAAAGATACCGTAAAAGAGACAATATGGGCCCCCGTACTGAACACCACGCCTTTTTCGATGTTTTCCCTTAACCGCTGTGCGACCCGAAACGCTTCTTGTTGATCTGTCGCAGGCAATAGCACGGCAAACTCTTCACCGCCAATTCGGCCAATTATGTCACCTTTTCTTAAAATAGACAGGCTCATCTCAGCCAGCTTTTGCAACAGCGAATCCCCCACTTTATGCCCATAGGCATCGTTAACGCTTTTAAAGTGATCAACATCCATCATCAAAACCGCAAGAGGCGCGTTTTCTGCGATGGCTTTGGATAAGACATCTTCAAATTGCTGAAAAAAATGCCCTCGGTTCGCTAACCCAGTCAAATGATCGAAATAAGCTCGTTGCTCAAGCTCTTCTTGCACTCGAAAACTTTCAATCGCAATACTCGCCAGATTACTGGCGAAATGAATCATTTCGAATTCTTTCTTTGTGGGAGAGGATGGCACACGTTTGTATACAGCAAACGTACCTAATAAATCGCCTTTTGATGACATAATAGGATCTGACCAACAAGCAGCCAAACCAGCTTGCGCTGCAAGCTGCGTATAATCCTGCCAATATCGATGGGAAAAAATATCGTCCACAATGACACGCGTTTTTAAATAGGCCGCCGTGCCACATGAACCAACATTGAGGCCAATTTTAATGCCATCAACGGCTTTATTATAAAAATCAGGAAAGTCTGGTGCCGCCCCTAAACGCAAACACTGTTCTGCCTGGTCAAAAAGTAACACGCTGCACAGAGAGAGCGGACTTTCTTGCTGAATCTGCTTCACAATAACGTCAAGAATGTCCGTTAACGCCGAACTCTTCGCCACCATTTCCAACATGTCACTGCGCGCACGCAACCTTTTTTCAGCAATCCAATAATCGGTTAAATCATTGAAATACCACAGCCTTTTGTCTGCGACGATAGAGAAAGAGATTCTCACTTTTTTAATCGAACCATCCTTGCAAAACATCCTAGTACTCAGCCCTTCCACTGGTACATTTTCTAGATAGTCGCGTATCCAAGGTTCGATCACCTGTTGATAATAACGAGGATCTGGAAAAACATGCTCATACCATGTTTTAAGATCAGGAAGATCTTCTAACAAATACCCAAAAAGCGTGCTAAACGACTCATTGATATAATCGATCCGATCTGAGGCAATACTCGACCAAGCCACAGCAATCGGCACAGTCTCCAAAACACGTTCCAACTGGATAGTAGTTTCTGGTCTATTTTCCATACAAAAATCCACGCTTTAGCCTAGCAATACAGCAATCTACAAGATGCCTTGTTCATACCAACTATTATGGAACATCAGCCGACAATACAAGACGGAACGCAGCTATTTTTGTATGTTTTTTGTACAAATAATTAAAGCAAACTGTTTAGCTCCTGCCATAACTGCGGGCTCGCTGCCCACACGGCGTTGCCTCTTAACAAACCATCATCTTTCAGAAAATCAGGTATCTGACCACCCGCCTCTTTGATGAGCAAAAGCCCTGCTAACGCATCCCAGCTATTTAGATGAGATTCATAATAGCCATGCACGAATCCCGACGAAACATGTGCCAGCATTAAGGCTCCCGCACCAAAGCGTCGATATTCAATGTTACCTCTGTCCAAGATCACCAGTAGATCAAGATAATCCTGAAGAGGCCGACGATTTGAGCGCCCTAGCCCAATAATAGCCTGACCTTTCTCTGGCTCATGGATGGTTAATTGGGCGCCATTTAAATACGCGCCTTGCCCTCGCTGGGCAAAAAACATTTCGTCTCTGTCTGGTGCATAAACAAAACCCACTTGTATTGCGTTATTTTTCACATAGGCCACAGAAACACACCAATAATCCATACCTTGCAAATAATTGCTGGTGCCATCGATCGGATCGATCACCCAAATACCGTCATGCTGTGTGTTGGTTGCGTCCACCAAACCACTTTCTTCACCTAAAAAGCCATCATTAGGAAATAAACAATGAATGACCTGTTTTAGCTCCTCTTCCACCGCAATATCCGCTTGCGATACGAAGTCTTGTCGCCCTTTAATCGTTATGGATAGCCCCGACTGACGAATGACCTGAGCACGCTTTCCAGCCTTTCTAATGGCCGATTCTAAAACTTGATACGCCGCTTTCACCTGCTTTATCCTTTTATTATTCATTCTGACCCGGTGACGTATTTCTCAGCACCAGCTTTACCGGAATTTTTTCCATGCGTTGAACAATGCGTGGATCATGGCTTCTGGCTTCTAAACAAGACAACACGCGCTTCGCCGTTTCGGTCACATCTTGATGAATCGTGGTAAGGCGATAGCTGTATTGCGCGGTTTGGGGGGTATTATCAAAGCCAATAATGTGAAAATCGGTTGGTGCATCCAAACCGTTTTCGCGCATACCATCCAAAAAACCACAAGCAAGCTGCGCATTGGCACAAAAAATACCATCTAGTTTTTTGCCTTCTGCACAAAATCGATGAGCGGCTTGCCTTCCGCCTTCGTAACCATCGGCTTCAGCGATAATGTGCTGAAAGTCACAGTCACCAAGCAGCCCTTTTTCCGTCATCGCCTGACGAAACATGTCACCTCGGTTAATACCAGACCACGTCGACTGTTGATAATTCAACCAACCAATAGAATGGCAACCACAACGCATAAGTTGTTCAGCCACCAACAAGGCCGCCATCTTATTGTCAGAACAGACAAAATCCACATCAGGAATATCCATGTGACGGTTAATCCCCACGACAGGAATACCATGTTGTACGCATTCTTTAACCAATTCGGCAGGCGGCTGACCAGAGGTAACAATCACCCCAGACACGCGAAATTGCGTAAAACGTCGCATGGTCGTTTCCAACTCTTCTGCGCCCCGTACTTCGGTTACAAGAGCCTGATAACCCTTGTGCTGAATTTCATTTAACAGCCCTTCCAACAAGCTACTACGGAAAGGATCACTCAAACGTGCGACCACGACACCAATTAACTGACTGCGTTTGCGGTTTAAACCCTGAGCCAAAAAATTCACTTGATAGCCCAATTCATTCGCCGCTTTTACTATCTTCTCATGCGTTTCACGCGCTACGTTACCTTGATTACCAAAGACCCTAGAAACTGAGGCGCGAGAAACACCGGCCAGTTTTGCCACATCTTGCGCGGTAACAGAGCGATGACTGCGACTCCCCATTAAAATATCTCCCTTTCAATTATCGATGTGTCGTGCATCAAACCAGGTAGAAAATCCTCGTTACCTAGGTCAATAACCAAACCATCTCGGCTAATAAAAGCCTTCTCTGTTTGATCCACAGCCCTAACAAGATGAGCAATCGCCTCATCAAAACAGTGATAAAGCCCTAATGCTGACACCGCAGTTTCAGCCAATAAGCGTAAACAATCAGGCAAGTCACCATGAGAAGCGTCCTCAGGCAGCGCATCAAAAGAAGCACACTCCTGAAAAGCAAGATCGGCACCTTGCATTAACGCTTGGCTCGCTGCTGTTGGCCGACCATCACCACTGTAAAACAGTGTTTTTTCACCAATGGTAATACGAATCGCTTTGTTCGCCATTTCATGCTGAGTATCAGCGGTGCGGATTTGCCAGTGCTGCCAAGTAAACGCCGCACTAATATCTTGCCAATCAATCTCAAAACACAACTGGGTCTCAGGCCAAACCGCCAACGCCACTAATGCCTGTAATGGTTGCTTTTGCTCCGCTTGACAAAATATGGTCAAAGGCTCAGTACGCTTAAAACTTTTCCATTGATTAATTAAGGCCGCCAATCCAGAGCTGTGATCGGGATGAATGTGGGTAAAATAAATCACCTTTATCTCATTCACACCGATATTTCGTTGCCAAATTGCCCTTGGCACCGTCGGGCCACAATCAATAAGCCATTGATTTTGTAAAGAATCTATTACGCGAATCGAAGAGGTATTATTACGTTTTGAAAACGCACTGCCGCTGCCTATTACATCAATTTTCATACCGCCTCACTAAGATGTCTTTTTAGCTTAATTAAATTGTCACAAAGATCCGACAAAGTAGGCCACCATAATGTCGGTTACAGATTGCATTTTTTTTACAATAAGCTGAACACGTGTTCATTTGATGAAAAAAAGTAAAAAAATCACCCGACTCTCGTTTTATCGACCTTTTTATCGGCTTGGAGCAGGTATGGCGCACTTACATATAGAAAATCTACAGGTTGGCTATGGCAACAAGTTGATTTTGAAAAACATTAATCTTGCCGTCGAACAAGGCGAAATGATTGCGCTGCTTGGCCCATCCGGCTGCGGAAAAACCACACTATTAAACGCATTATGTGGCTTTATTCCGGTTAGCCAAGGCGATATTTTTGTCGCCAACCGAGCCATTTCCAAGCGGCCAGCAGAAAAACGTAATATCACCATGGTTTTTCAAAGCTACGCCCTTTGGCCCCATATGACCGTTGCCCAAAATATTGGTTACGGGCTTAAAGTGCAGAAAATGAAGCACGCAGACATCACAACTCGCGTCACAGAACTGTTGAAGATAGTCAAACTAGAAGGATTAGAAAACGATAGGGTCACGGCTCTTTCAGGCGGGCAACGCCAACGTGTTGCCCTCGCTCGCGCCTTAGCCATTCGCCCTGACGTTTTGGTATTAGATGAGCCTCTTTCCAATCTGGATGCCAAAGTCAGATTAAGTGTACGTCATGAGATCAAAGCCCTACAAAAGCAACTGGGTTTCACATCATTAATCGTCACCCATGACCAAGAAGAAGCCCTTGTCATGGCGGATCGCATCGCGGTGTTAAATCATGGCACGATAGAACAAATAGGCACCCCAGAAGATATTTATCATCGTCCCAAGACACCATTTGTGGCGGATTTCATGGGCGCGGATAATCACTTAACTTGGCCGATTCAGAATGCGGCGATTACCTTAAACATCAACCCTACCATCACTCAGGCCGAGATTTACTTTCGCAGCGAAAATGCACTTGTCTCAACCCGACCACCAGCGACTAACGTAGACGTTAACCCTTCAAACATGGGACTACTCATCGAAGGCCCCGTCGAGCAAAGCGTTTTCTTTGGCAATAACTACCAAATTAGTGTGCGCTGCGGGACGCACACCATACAGGCAAATCATGATCAGCATCTGCCTGAACACACTCCCGTTCTCTTACGTGTCCCTACCGATGCTCTGCATATCTTCGCCACTGAGGCGGGAAATTCAGCGCCTCAACATTCGTTGTCACCTTTATCAAATCAATGAGGATAAGTCATGTTTGCTAACACTAAAATGGCCGTAGTGGCTACGCTAAGTCTCACCCAGTTAGCCGTTTTTGCCCACGCAGAAACCACACTCAATGTTGTGTCTGCTGGTAGTCAAAATATGGTCGACTACGTGAAAACCTACCTTGCCCCAAAATTTGAAGCCGCACACCCTGGCGTAAAGGTCAATGTGGTTGGCACCGGCCCTGGCGATGCGGGCTCCCATAAAATCATGGAAAAGCTCTCCGCACAAAAAGACAGTGGCCTAAACACATGGGACATCGATGTGGCCGTTGTTCACCAGCAAATTGGTGGCGAACTGGTAAAAAATGGCTTGCTTGCAACCTATCGCCAAGACATCAATACAGGAAAAATGGTCACACGAGACAGTGCAGTCAATGCGCTAGGCATCAATGTTGATGGTTACGTGATGCCCATGTTCCACAGTCAAACAGCCATCGCATACAATAGTGATTTTGTTAGCAACCCACCAAAATCCTATGATGAATTGGTCACATGGACAGAAAAAAATCCAAAAGCGTTTGGCTACAACGGCATCAAAAACGGCATGTCTGGCGTGAGCTTCGTTACCGGCTGGATTTATGCCTATGGCACCGATGCAGAGACATTATCAGCCATGCCTTATGATCAGAACCTAGCCGCTTCGTGGGACAAAGCCTTTGCTCAGCTTAAAGAGTTCAACAAAAACATTACCTTTACACCAGGTAACGCGGGCACATTAGACATGCTAAACCGTGGCGAGATATTCATGGGACCGGTGTGGGTAGATATGTTCTACAGCTGGAAAGAGCAAGGCAAGATTCCGCCATCCATAAAACTCTCATTGATTGCCCCTGGAATGCCGGGACAACCCATGTACTACGTGACACCAACGAAAGCCGAACACCCAGAACTGGCTCGTGAATTCATCGAATTGGCCACCAGCCCAGAGATTCAAGCAGAAGGTATTGTAAAACAATTCAACTGGTATCCGGGCATTGATGCCAATCACGTGCAAGGAAAATTAGACCAAGCCACTTGGAATAAGCTGTTTGCAGAGATCACACCAGAAGACTTATCTCAATACGGCAAGAGCTTCCCAATCGGACCTTACTTTGATGACATCAAAGAAGGATACGAACGCAAAGTGTCAAATTAATCACGCTTTGTCACACACGCCCTAAGCACCCTGCTTAGGGCCATTTTTATCGTGTTGGTTAGTGGAAATAAACATGCGTCGAACGACATCACACTTTCTTTGGTTAATCGCCCCTGCGGCGCTCATGGTCGGTATTTTCTTTTTATACCCCTTGTGCTTTTCACTCTACTCGGCCGTCACCTTAGACAGTGGTGAACTCACATTAGCGCACCTTAATAAGGCCTTCGAGCTTTACTCAAAGGACATTATTTTTACCATTCTTATTGTATTGATATGCGTGGCAATACTGGCGGTTTTATCGATTACCATTGCCGGAATCATAACGTTATCGCCTTTTCGAACCTTGTCCAAAACGCTCGGCTTTCTGTATCGGTTACCCTTGTTTATTCCTTTTATTGTCACCGCGCAGATGATGCGAACCTTTTTGGCGAAAAATGGCTTAATGAATAATACCTTCATCGCCAGTGGCTTATTAACCCCCATGGAAACCGTGTCTTTTCTGGGTTGGAGCGGCATTATTATCACCTTTGTCTGGAAACAATTAGCTTTTTCAACCTTATTAATTGCTGGGGCCATGGCCGCCTTAGACGACAGTCAAATACGCGCAGCACGTAATTTAGGTGCGTCTCGTTGGCGTATTTTGTTGCAAATAATCTTACCGCAAATCGCTCCAACCATAGGTGTTGCCATGGTGTTATCAACCGTCACCATTATGTCTGTGCTGTCTGTGCCACTGATGATAGGAACAGGCACACCGACTATGATGACCGCCGATATGGCGTTTCGTATCAACTCCTATGGCGATTATCATGTAGCAAACGCACTAGGCTTGGTGTCGTACAGTATTTGCGCTGTTTTAGCGTGGTTTTACCTACGTCAAAACCTCAAAGAAAAAGGAGCTCAGTCATGATTCATTCCCCCATTCACTTGCTGACTAAGCGATTCAACAAGCGTTATTTTCAAGCCAACTTTTGGCTACAGTGTCTCTTTATATTGCTGCTAGCATTGGTGTTGTTTGGGCCTATTCTGAACTTATTAATTTGGACCATTGCAGAACGTTGGTATTTTCCACACGCCTTGCCAACGCAGTGGGGGTTGAAATACTGGCACCAAGTTTTTAACCCCTACAGTGACGTCTCAGGCTCTCTTTTTAACAGTGTATTCATTGCCGTGCTAACGGTGATCGTCTGTTTACTCGTTTCGGTTCCCGCAGGCTATGCACTATCTAAGCAAACGCTGCCCTTACGAGTCTTTTGGATGTTGCTATTTTTGCTCCCCCAAGCCTTTCCAAACCTCACGGTGTATATCAATATTGCGCGGATTTTTTACGATTTTGGTCTAAATGGCACCTTTTTAGGTGTCATCATAGTACACAGTGTTCACGGCTTAATGTTCTCAATCTGGATCAGTGTGGCCGCATTTTCCACCACAGACCCCATGTTAGAGCGAGCGTCTCGAAACTTAGGTGCGGGTCCCTTTTATACCTTTTTTCATATTGTGCTACCGCAAGCCGCTCCGGGAATCATTGCCAGTGCAATCTTTGTCTTCTTAGAGTCATTAGACGAATTCACTGGCACCTTCTTCGTAGGCTCACCCAATATTAGCACCTTGCCGCTGTTGCTCTACACCGCCAGCATGGAAGGTAACTATCAAATCGCGTCCATTACCGCATTAATTCTGTTAGTGCCTTCCGTTTTATTCATGGTCATCATTACGAAATTTATGCGGCCAGACATGTTGTCCAAGCTGGGAAAATAACACTATGAGAAAAGAAACAACTTCACGGCCGCAATCATCGACATAATGCGGATCATCCATTTGAACTGAACTGGGTTCACTTTTTTCAAAAAGTGATAGCCAATAAATGAACCGACCATTAGCCCTGGCACGGCATACAAACTGGCTTGTGTCGTTTCCAGGGTTAGTAAACCTAGGCTGATATAAAAGGGCAACTTCACCACGTTAATGATAAAAAATGCCCACGCTCGGGTACTCACATACGTCTCTTTACTCAGTTTCTGCTCAAGCAAAAACAAGCTAAAAATGGGACCCGCCGCGTTGGCCATCATAGTCACAATACCGCCAAAAAAGCCCATGGAGTAAGCCGCCCATGGTTTTTGCATGAACGAGGCCGGACGAAAATCCAGATACAAGCCCAAAGCGATCATCACAATAATCATCAAGCCTAAAAAGCTCACAAATTGGTCGGCGTTGATGTTAGCCAACAGCTGGCTGGCGACCAGCACGCCCAAAAAAGCCAAAGGCAAAAAACGCGCCAGCACTGACCATGCTATTTTAGATCGATAGCTCCATACCGCCAAAATATCGGTAATGATATACAAGGGTAATATCATTCCCAGAGCTTCAGGGCCTGGAAAGGCGATCATCACAATAGGCAATACCAACAAGCCCATACCACCGACTGAAAACTTAGAAAAACCGGTCATTAATCCCGCTAAAAATAGCACAATAAATGCAGAGTCCACTTATTCTCTCCTTGTTCATTGATAAAAATAATCTTCGTTTATGTGAGTCATCATAAGACATATAATGAACAATAAATAATCTCGTTTTATTATTAAAACGATCAAAATAAATGATCATGTGGTGAACATTATGAAATTGGATCAGCTAAGAGCCTTTATTGCGGTCGTCGAAACAGGAAGTTTTCGTTCCGCGGCAGACTCTATCCATAAAACTCAACCGGGGATCAGCGCCGCGGTCAAAGCCTTAGAAGAACAATACGGCATCCAATTATTTGATCGAAACAGCTATCGCCCAACATTAACGACAGAAGGTCACGCTTTTTTTCAACAAAGTAAAAAGCTCATGTCGCAAGTACTGCAACTGGAAAACTTAGGTCACGATCTTGCCCAAGGCACAGAAGCTCCCCTGCACATTAGTTTAAGCCAGATGGGTCTCGACGAGGATTGCATGACAAGAATCAAAGCCTTTCAAAACCAATATCCGGACATCGCCCTAGACATCACCACAGATCACCTTCATGGCATTCAAGAAAAACTGGCAAAAAATAAATGCGAAATTGCCATTGGTCCAAGATACGGACTCGATGACCGACATGCTTTTATTCAACTCAACAAAATCAGCATGATAACGGTGATTAGCCCCAGTTTACTCAGCAATATCAATGCAAATGACGCCAAAATCAAACAACAATCATTGTACGCCGTACCGCAAATACTGGTCACCAATACCGCAGAAAATTCGCCTGAAAATGGCCATAGATATATTTTACCAACGGGAAAGCGTTGGTACGTCAATGATTTTTTAGCCAAAAAAACCATGCTATTACACGGTCTTGGCTGGGCGAGAATGCCAAGGCATTGCATTCAAGCCGAATTGGATAATGGTCAACTGGTGCCGATTGAAGTGGAAAACTTTACCTCACACAATCAGCTGCCTATTTTTATGATTCGTTTACGCCATCAAACACAAAGTTATCAGGCGAATCTTTTTTGGGAAATGATGAAGAGTTTTTCCCCCTTCACAGGATCGGATTTATAAGGTTTTATTCAACACCCAGTCATAATCTAAAAAGCGGATCGACATCTTTTTCTCTGTGAGCTGTGTTATGTCTTCAGGGCTGAGAGACAAAGAAACCGCGTAGTTCACTAGAAACTGTTCCAGTGAGTCATACCCTTTCCAACCTTTTTCAAAGTCTTCTCGATACCATTTAAAAATCGAGGAAAGCGCTAATTTGCCGCCTTCTATTCGATTTCGACTGCGATCCTCGAGGAAAAGCTGTGTTTGTTGCTCTAACTGAGCCTCTAACTGCCCTCCGGTATAGGCTTGGTTACGCAATGCTGGACAACCGATGCTGGCGCAATTCACCGCAAAATGAATACGTGGGTCTTGATAACGATCAGAGCCGCGAATCATCACGTGTTCGATCTCATCCAAAGATCGAGTTTCCCCTAAAAGCGGAATAAACGACTTACTCCATGGCGAGCTAAACAAACGGCCCAGTTCTTTGATCGAGTCCACATCAGGCCACTTGGTCAGAATCAACGCCACCGTCCATGCATTATAGGCATTGATCAAAAAAGCCAATTGCTCGTCTTCAGACCAAGCATCAAACTCGACCTGAGTCACCTGAGATAACTCAGCCAGATACCCTTCTAACGGCACCTTGTCATCAGCAAAACCTTGATAATCAACTTGAGTGACTTGACCGCCATTTAGTGGCAGCACATGCTGTTTTAACAAAGCATCCCATTGACCATGATCGAAGGTATTTTCCGCGCTAGCCAGAGAGCTAAACAAACCCAACACCGTAAAACTCAAGAGAGTCAAAACCCATAGTCGACGTTTTTTCATCGCTTAACCTCGACGCCAAGTATGGTATTTTTCCAACCAATTCAAAATACGCTGTGGCGCATGAGCGCGTTTCCACTCGCCTGCGGCGTATTTATTGGCCTCTGCCCATGTTGGATACGTATGAATGGTGCCAAGCACTTTATTCAGGCCAAGGCCATGCTTCATTGCTAACACAAACTCGGCCAACAAATCTCCAGCGTGCTCGCCCACAATAGTGACGCCTAAGATCTTATCCTTACCCGGCACCGTCAGCACTTTCACAAAGCCTTTCGCGGCACTATCGGCAATGGCTCGATCCAGATCATCTAATTCATAACGCACCATTTCGTAGGCAATGCCTTTGTCTTTGGCGTCTTGCTCACTCAAGCCCACTCGCGCGACTTCAGGATCAACAAAGGTGGTCCAAGGAATGACTCGATAATCGACACGGAATTTTTTAAAGGTACCAAATAAAGCATTCACCGCCGCGTACCAAGCTTGATGAGCCGCCACGTGAGTAAATTGATAAGGGCCTGCCACATCGCCTGCGGCAAAAATATTCGGATAAAGTGTTTCAAGGTAATCATTGGTGACAATCGTGCCTTTGGTTTCAATGCCAAGGTTTTCCAAGCCATAACCTTCAAGACGCGCTTCGCGGCCCACCGCACAAATCAACGCATCAAACTCCACCACCGACTCTTGACCCTCGTGCTCAACAATCAGACGCTTCACATCCCCTTCCTTCTCACAGCGCACAGCACGGTGGGAGGTCAGCAGAATCACGCCATCTTGAATGAGGCTGTCTTGCGCCAGAACCGACACGTCTTCGTCTTCTCGTCTCATAATGCGAGCGGAGCGCTCTACTTGCGTCACCTTAGACCCCAAGCGTGCAAAACTCTGCGCCAATTCACAACCAATTGGTCCACCGCCTAACACCACCAGCCGCTTCGGTGGCTCGTCTAACTTGGCAAACGCTTCCCACAGAGTATCGCTAGTGTAATAACCCACTTCTTCCAAGCCCGGTAAATTCGGCACAAAAGGACGTGCCCCCGTTGACAAGACAATACTGCGCGCCGTTAAACGCTGTGTGCCGCCTTCGTTCAGCTGAATTTCGACTGTCCACGGATCAATCAATTTGGCGTAACCTTGTACAACATCGACGCCCATTTTGCTGTAACGCTCAACGCTGTCGTGAGGCTCGATCTTTGCGATCACATCGTGAATACGCTGCATGACTTTTTTGAACGAAAACGTCGGCTCACTGCTGTTTAAACCATAGTTTTCAGCATGGCGCATTTGATGGGCGACTTTCGCACTCTTGATCAATGCTTTACTTGGGATACAACCATAATTCAAACAATCGCCCCCCATTTTGTGGGCTTCGATCAAGGTGACTTTGGCTTTCACTGTGGCCGCTATGTAAGCACTTACTAAGCCGCCAGCCCCTGCGCCAATCACAATTAAATTACGATCAAAGGATTTGGGCTTGGTGAATCCCGCATACACACGTTGTGCTTTAATAACATCCAGAATTTTCTTCGCCATCAGCGGAAACACGCCCAACAACACAAAAGACAGCAACAAAGAAGGCGATAAAATGCCAGATAAGCTTTCCAGTTGCCCCAGTTGTGTGCCCGCATTGACATACACCACAGTACCAACGAACATGCCCACTTGGCTCACCCAGTAAAAGGTCAAAGCACGAATTGCAGTCAAACCCATCAGCAAGTTAATCAAAAAGAAAGGGAAGATCGGCACAAGACGAAGGGTGAATAAATAAAAGGCACCGTCTCGTGCAACGCCTTCGTTAAAGGCTTTTAAGCGATCACCAAAGCGCGACTGCACTGCGTCTTGCAATAAGTAACGCGACACCAAAAATGCCAAGGTCGCCCCAATGCTACTGGCAAACGACACAATCAGCGTACCCCACAGCAAGCCAAACAAGGCACCAGCGGCCAAGGTCATGATCACCGCGCCCGGCAAAGACAACGCCGTCACAATCACGTACAAGAGCAAAAAGCCCCCACCGACAAAAACTGGGCTGTCACTGCGCCACGCCTCAAAGGTTACCAGACCGGATTTTAGCCCTTGCAGTGTCAACAACTGGTTCAAGTCAAAATAGAAAAAACCCACCGCCAAGGCGGCAATCAAAACCAGCAATCCAATTTTTTTCATTCGTACTCCGAAAGCGCTTTGCAATTCGACCGTGATAAATAAGTGTAACTCAAGGAATTAGACACCACAGAGTCCCATATTATTACAGGACTTGGCAGTATTTTTTTAGGAAAGAGCGCGAGAATATAGGCTATGCTGCTTAGACAGCACAGCCGAAGAAGACAAGAAAAACACTAAACAGTGGCTTTGATACGCCCAGCCCAGAGACTGAATAGCACACCAAAACAGCAAACGCACAACACCAACATAACTAAGCCAGAAAGCCCATAAACCGCAATCGCCGTCGCAAATGTTGGTGGCCCAACCGTCGCGCCAATGTTACCAAACTGGGCAAGTAAACCATAACCTTGTGCTTGTTCACTTGGATTGCGAGCAAGGGTGGGAATCATCGCCAACGCCGAACCTGGCACCATGCCAAGAAACAGCACCATCACACCAACCACAACGCAGAACAGTTCAGGCGAACCACTGATTAATGACAATACGACCACGCTCACCGCCACACCACAATACGCCATCAGTGCCACACGTTGCGGCCGCATCAAATATTGCGCAATCGCCCCCGCCAAAAAAGTACCGCCGGTACTGATGAGCGGCAACACCACCAACATCAATTTCTGCAATGTCGAATCACCAATCAAACCAGGAACATAAGTCAATACCGACACCAAGGTGCAGGTGTAAAACAAGAACACACAGCTAGGGAGCAAGGCGCGAGGGTTTTGATAAATTTTTATCATCTGTCTCAAGAAGCCATCCTGCATTTCCGTTACTGGTACCAAATCCAAGACCGGATTTTTTCTTAGCTTGAAGAACAACACCAAACCGATAGTACTAATAAAAACGCCATGACTCAGAAACAAGGTCTGCAACCCGTATTGATCTAAAATGTTCTTTCCCGCCCAGCCACATAAAGCAAAGGCGACCCCAAAGAAGGTTCCCCAAATCCCCATGGTCAACGACTTATGCTGCGGCGCGCTTAACTTTGCAATCAACGTCGGTGCGGCAACCACCACACCTAACTGAGAAAAACCTTCCAACATACGCGTCACCAACAACAGCTGAAAAGACGGCAGAGTCGATTGCAGCAAAGACAAACCACCGCCCAACAACAAAGCACCAACCAACACCTTCAAATAACCAACGCGACTGGCGATCATGCCCGCCGACACCCCGAAGATTAAACCCGCCATACCAACCGCAGACAATGCCGCACCGGTTGACGTTGCACCGGCTTGATAATGCGCAAGCAAATCATCGAAAGACACCGAAAACTTAGCAAACTGCATCGCCGCAGAAATCCCCGCCACCCACAGCAAGATAACGTTCAGCCACTGGGTTTTTGGCTCGGTGATTGAAAAATCATTAGAAGTAGAGGAAGAGCTGGACATCGGTATTCCTTTTAACAGTGTGAATCACACTGTCTGCGCATGAAGAAAAAGAAAACTGACCTTACGGACAAATTGTGTGCGCTATTCTAAAGCAAAAAGCACCAAAGAGGGGCAGGTATTTACGGAAACAAAAGAGGAAACGACATAAGAAAGAAACAAAAAAGGTCGCAAGCCAATTTGTAGGCCTGATGAGGGAGGCACGACCGTTATCGGGCGTTGGGAGTTGGGAGTTGGTTTGATTGGCGACATTCGCCGCTATTGTTTTCAAATACGCATCTTCGTTCCTCGATTCATCCGATCCACAATTAATTGATTTATATAGTTTTTTATAATCTCGAATGAGATTAATTGATACTGTATGACTGAAGGCTTTATCGAACTCAGTTTGATTCCTTAAATGACCAAGCCGCTTCGTCACTATTAACAAAATTACTAAATGATGGCGTGTTAGTTGAGATAACGGGGTATCAGCGAAACCGAATGTATATTTTTGATCGTTACTTACGTCTGTCCAAAAGTTAAGATTCGGCTTACATATAAAATTTTATATCTAAGGATTAGCAGGTTAGATTACATGCTAAACCCTTATGTAAGGTTCACCACCTTTGTAAGAAAATCATAACTACATAGTTACGACTTAATCTTTTGTATACAGGTAAGTAACATGACTAGAAGCGAATCTAAAAACCGTGCAGAGTTAATCTCTGCCTAAATTGTTGTAAGTGAGTCAGTTTTGCATTGCCAGTGACAGTTAAATTCCTTTTCAAGCATCAATTCGATGCTGGCCCTCAGAACTACTGGCCGCTTAGGCCGTTGAGAGCAATCGGCTTGGGTCCCTTTGTTCATCTTGAAATCCCCAAGAACCGCTCCCCCGCTAAGCACAAAAAAACTATCAATATGCGTCACTACGAATAAACAGGGATGACCAGTGCAATAAAAATGGATAAGATTAATTGCAATGTCGTTTTTACTTAATACTATTTTCGATTTGGATGAGGAACTTTCTTTTGGACAAAAAAAAATACTCTACGGTAACACAATCACCACCAGAAACTCGAAATCTAGGAGCATTATTAAATGCCTTTATGGCGTTTGCTGGCATTACGAAAGAGACTTATTCTGTGATAACAGAAGAATTAACTAAATGTGTTTATCGGCACACCACTATCTCGTCTGATAGTCTTAAAAAATATAACAATGATATATTCCCAAGCTCTTATGCTAGAAACACAATCAGACTCATGTTTAAAGAGATATGTGATGAATCAGTACAACAACAGTGGATGGATTCATTTTCAGAAATCGAAAAACAAAAAGTGGAAAATGATACCATAAAGAAAAATGCAAATAAGAAAACGGATTCAAAAAATGCCACAGAACCTCAAGAGTTAGACATCACTGAAAAAGAAAGACCTAAACTTGAAAAATATAAAAAAATAATCAACCCTAAAGCAGTACTATTCACTTTCATATTAATGTCTGCACTTTATTTTATTTCATTGATACCTAATAAAAATGAAAAAATACTCTCTGAAAAACCATCCATTAGTACACTAAAAAAAGTCATAAAAAATCAGTCTGATACTTCCGTTCAAAAACCGATAACAGACGCTAAACCAGCTACCGTTTTATCTGAAGGGCTTTTATTAGATGTTTATTCGTTTGGAGATAAATACAAAAGCCTACCAGACAAACCAGAAGGTCTACAAGTTGCTAGGTTACCCTTTAATAAAGGTGGAGTCTTCTCGTTTGTTGACCATATAGTAAATAAAAATATAGCCAACTCTACAGCAGATAGAGATGTAGGTTTGCATTATCAAGGCTACATAGATTTAAAAGGTAATGGAGAATTTATTTTTCAACTTAACTATCAATCTGGTGAACACTTTATTCAACAATTTCCCAAAAAGTGCCAACTCACCTTAAAAGTAAATAATGAACGTATTTTTGATAAAAAAACTTATGTAGGTCAAGGTCAATCATACAGCATGCAAAATACTGCAGATTTTTCAGAAGGGTTAAATTCTTTTAGCTTTTGGTTCGCCTGCCCTAATTTAAGAAGTATCTCACCACAACAAGACTATAATGCCTTCAAGGATACATCGGTGACCTTATATATAAAACAACCAGATGATAAGGAAATAACAAAAATAACGGCTAATAAATTTTCTTATGACTCTGATAAATAGGAATAAAATCATTACTGGACTGAGCTTTGCTAGAGACATCTTAGAATGAGTATCATTTTCAGAAAAGTAGGAGATAGTTTTTATCTTAAGTCGCATTTTTAAATACGATTAAAATCATTTAAACTCTTATAACAAAACATAATCCATTGAATTATAAATACTTTTTAATTCAATTCCACTTACATTACACCTTCAGCACACTTTCGTTACACTTCCTACAGCCTGTAAAAATACGGCCTATGAAAAAAAATACTTTCTCCAAAACTCAGAAATCGGAGAATGACATGATCAACACTGTAAGTATGTTACAAACCAAAGATAATGCCTATAAATCGATTAAGGAAAGTATACTCAGCAAGTTACCCAATGGTATTCATTTGGCGCAAACCCAAGAGGAAATTCAAGCTATTATCGATCTTAGGAAAAACTACTACCAAGACAACACTGAAGAGGTTAAAGCTTTTCATAACGATGGTTTAGATTCTGATGGCTATGTCTTTTATAGTACAGATTCGAAAGGAAACATAACATCAACAGTTCGCCTATTATTAGATTCCAAAAAGGGGTTTCCTGAAGAAAAATCATTACCAGAATCAGTACATAAAATGAGGGGGGAAGGGAAAAAGTTTGCTGAGTTAGGTCGTCTGCTCATTCTAGAAAATAAAAGCGTCTTGCTCCCTTTGCTCTACAAAGTAGTACTTGATGTAGCACAGATTCTAGATGTGGATGCCATTCTTATCGTGATGAAGAAAAGCAACTACTCATCACATAAAAAAATTATGGCAGTCAATATACTTTCAGAAAATATGGGATTTAGCTGGGATAAGGAAAAAGCTGAACTCTGTTTAGTAGAATGGGATATAAATGCAAACCAGGAAAAATTCTACAAATTAGCCAAGCGAACAACTGATCACAAGTTCAATAAAGAAATATGGAATCAGTACAGCACTTATCATTTAGGTGTTTGTACCTCTGTACAACACCAAGTATATAGTGAATTAGCATCAAAGGTAAAAGGTCATATCCTAGACCTAGGTTGTGGAACAGGTCGAATAATGGGATTTATTCAAGAAAACCCTCAATCTCTTAGCTATACTGGGATTGATGTTAGTGAAGGGATGATTGAACTAGCCACAGAACTTAAAGAAAGGTTAGCCTATAAACAAGCCAACCTTATTCTGTCCAACATAGAAAATATTGAAGGAAAATATGACACCATCGTTTCCACTCTTAGTTATTATTGCTGGCATAACAAAGAAAAATGCTTGAACCATATAAAAGGCGTACTTTCTGAAAATGGGAGATTTTTTCTAGTCACCCCAAATAGTAAATTTGACAAAGAAAGACTAACCCGATTAGTTATCAGAGATTGTTTCGGCCATCCATATTTAGATAAATTCCTCTCATATAATTATGATATTTCAGAAAAGGCTAATTATCCAACTATAGAGGAGCTAATTGAACAAGTAAAAAAGGCTGGTTTCTCTGTAATTTCCGCTCATAGCAACTTTTTCCTTGGAGGTGTTTCCTGTTTAGAGTTAGAAAATCAGCTATAAATATTCATCTATATTAATAGTTCCAAGCATATACATCAGTTCATTTGTTGATATGCCTCCGAACTCTTCTTTAATATTAAGTAAAAGTTTTTCCGCATAGCGACGACTTATAGGATAATGGGACTCAATCTCTGTTAAGACTTCTCCATTTAACAGATGTTTGAGCACCATTATTTTTTTTTGTGTAAATGTTTCTAATAGTGGAGCGATAAAAAAACGAAGATCTTCTTTAGATTCAGTCACCTGATAGTGATAAGACCTAGCTAACCTCTCCAGCTCAATCATAGAGGATGCTTTTAAGGATTGAAAATATTGCTTTTCAGGGTTCATTGTAATTACTGAAATCCCAGCTATCGCAAACTTCCCATATAAAACAGGAATAGAAAGCCCATTGTAGATACCAAAATTTTCTTTAGCATCAACAGTCACTTTCTTTTCCTCTTTCGTAACATTACCTAAGCTTATTTCTTCCCACCAATCAACAGGAGTCCGCCGACCTTGACTAGCTAACCTCAATACAAAATCACTATTGCCATAGTCATTCTTGATATAGTGTGAAACAAATGAAGAGAAGCCTTCAGAAAAATGCAAGACAGGTTGAACCATAGAGTTTAAATACATTGGTCTTGGATAAAATGAATAAAGAACAGCATCAAAACCTATTTTTTTAATTTCATTAGTCAAAGCCTCAAAACTATCACTAACAGAACTGGCAAAACTTATCTTACTCACATCCATAGTTATCTTCTCAAAATGATCTAAAAACTCAATTTATCTTGGTCTTCATACGCCTTCGGATATAGATCCATCTTCAACATGACAGACTTCAGAAGTTAGCTTCTCTTTTGGAGATAGAATGGCCTATATCACTAAAGCAACTTCCTTCGATCAACACTTCTCATCACCTAAAATGTGCACAAAAATGTAAAGAAAGAGTAATTTCCTACATTGCCAGAATAAGGAAAAATATTCACTATCTGAAAGATGATCGTTGAGTATCAGCGATACACATAGTAAAAAACTCGTAACTACCAATCAGTTAAGATGAGAATTTTTGCGGAAAAATATGATTTATACCAAATTCATGAATGAGAAGGAATATGTAGTAATGAATACATTTTTTAAAACAAGCATAATTTTTGCGATCTTATATACCCTTGTTGGTTGCTCTGCAGTAAATACCATGGCAAAAAAACAAGACCTTTCGGTTGAATCGCGTCTAAGTCATTCTATTGTCTTAGAACCGGTCTCCCCCTCAAAACGCATAGTCTATGCAAGAGTACGAGACGTAAGCGGAAACCAGATGCGCCAAGATATGCAAAAGAAAATTGTCGAACACCTTAAAACAGAGGGCTTTACGGTAACAGAGGATCCTGAAAAGGCAAATTTGATGCTCAATGCAACCATTCTCTCAGCAAGTAAGATGACTGGCGATGAAGCTAATCAACTACTTTCTAGTGGATACAAAGGAGCGGCTGAAGGTGCACTTATTGGTGGCGGTCTTACTGCTATAACAGGTGGTTCAAACTCAGATGCTTTAAAAGCAGGAGCACTAACCGCTGTAGCAGGTTTCTTAGCAGATTCTTTCGTTGAAGACGTCTATTACACTTTCGTCATGGATGTTGAGTTGAGAGAAAGACCTTTAGATGGCGATGCTATAGAAAACTCTAAGAAAAGCATCAGTGCAAAAGGTATGAGCGGTCAAAATGCAGCAAATCTCACCGTTGCCAAAAGTTCTGTTGAACGTGGTGAGAACTATAAATGGATCATTTACGAAACTCGCATCGTGACGACAGCCAATCAAATGAATCTCAAAATTGAAGAAGCGCTCCCTGCTGTACAAGACAAAACGGCTTACAGCTTATCTGAGATGCTACTTTAATAATTTTATTCAAAAATAGGTTTCAATACTTTCCGTACATCATGTTGAGACCTATTAAATGCTTTTAATATATCAATAAAGAGTAAGAATCATGTTTGTAGTCGTTCTGTGGATTGTATTTTCAATACTAGTAGGCCTTCTCGCCAGTTCAAAAGGCAGATCCGGATTTTTATTTTTCTTCTTGGCATTAATTCTATCACCTGTAATAGGCCTAATTATTGCCCTTGTCATGCCTAAAAATAACGAACTAGTTGAGGCAAGAGCGATAGAAACTGGTGGTATGAGGAAATGCCCAAGCTGTGCAGAGCTTGTAAAATCTGAAGCAAAAATATGTAAACACTGTCAATCTGATTTAAACACACATCCTATACCATAAAATCATTAAGGAACTTAATAAATGAATGCCAAAAAAGTGGGTTTATACATTATATTGATAGGCTCGGTAATAAGCATACTCTTTCCACCCTATACCTTTAGAGGTCATGAAGGATATAATCTTATATTTGGAAAAGTAAAAGAAATAGGTTTTCTGGTTAGCAGAGAGACTTCGGTTTTTAATATAATAGATTATAAAACACTTATTTTTCAACTTCTTATAATAATTACAATAGGCTTATTTTTTTACTATGGAACACCGGCAAAAACAAAACCCATCAAAAATATTGAAGATGATTTTTGTGAAGTGAAAAAAATAATTTCTATAGAAGAAAATTTATCTAAGAAAAAAAGCTCTGCTTTAGACATTGATATATAATATAGAAAGAGGCTTAAAAATGAAAATTTATCTTAAGATATGCATAGCAATATTATTATCCTTATCTATATTTATACTTATGAGGTCCGATACATACTACTACATTAGCTGGTACATTTCTCCTGTAATGGCAATAACATTAACAGTTTTCTTCGTAGCATTTTTATATAATAAAAAATACACAATTTTTTTCATCATTGTTTGTATTCTTTCCATTACATTAGAAATAATACATGCAATAAAAATGATTTATTTTTTCAACTCACATTCTATCGAAGAATTGGCATCATTCGATAAAATAAACTTATTTATTGATTTTATTTATTTAATACAACCAATAATGATGATCATATTTTACGCATTAATTTCTTTAGATAAAATCCGTCCAGTATCGAAAAAAAGATTTATCATGGTTTTGTTAATTTCATCTATAACCTCATCAATTTCAGCTTTGATATCTATAGTAGACATAATAGATAAAATAGGCAGTGAATTAAAAAATTTCAATCCAGAATATCTAAATTTTCCGATAAACAATTCAGCTTTATGGTTACTATATCATCTGATAATTACTTTATTTTTTATTACTTATTACTACAAACTGAAAAAAAATTAAAACATGAAATATCTAAAATTATTTTATACATTTTTTATATTTTATTTTACATCTACAGGTCATTCAAATGAATTTCATCTTGGAAACTACCCTCGATTCTCCGAAGCCATTTTATGGCCATCAGGAGAATCTGTTTCTTCTAAACCTAGCAATGTATCCAGAGCAATAGAAAGAGCGGATGCTATTCAACTAAACGATACCTACACACTTAAAGGACTAAGTCAGTATCTGTTTCCAAGCTCTGTATATGGCGACAGTTATCTGCAAAATAAACTGGCTTCCGATGGTTTCATTCAAGCTCTTGGTAGTGTGGTCAAACAATTCTCTTGTGCAGAATACCGATTTAGACATGACTTACCTGAATCAACAGGCTGTAGTAATGAATCCTCTAATCGAAGAGAAGCCATGCCCTTTGTATCAGGGCAATTTACGACTAACCGAATAGACGCTTTTATTGACGATCAAAACAACCATGTTAGCTTTCATGCCTACCTAAAAAGCACCAATGAAAAAAGCCTCGATTCGGCTTTTGGCAGTGTACACGAATTGGGCACTTTTTTTGGAAAACTGGCGGATAGACGTAGCCTGGTATTAAGTATTGATTTACAAACCTACCAACTTAATGCCAATGGGTTTCGTGGTGAAAAAATCAACAAGATCCCTTACACCTACTTTGTGATCTTACCAAAGGCAGTCGACATTGCCAAACAATCTAATCAAGAATTGGCGGGCAGATTTTCAGTAGAAAAGGCAAAATTACTAATTTTAGGAAAATGATTAAACATTACAATACTAGGAGAAAAAAAATGAAAAAAATCATCATTCCAACAACGCTTATTTTTTTCAGTACACTTTCAATAGCTAATGATAAAAAAATATTTGAATGTTTCGATAAAAACAGAGGAGAATCAGTTTTTATCGAAATTCCTGACGATAATAAAAAAATCGCATACATCCATACGGAAAAAGACCCTAACAACATTGGAAAACTTACATTCAAAAAAAGCAAGTTAAATACAGTAGAGCCAGGTGGGAGTACATTGGAAACAGATTTTTATTATAGATTTTCATTTGAAAATAAAAAAATGCTTACTATTAATATTAATGTTAAAGGTAATAATGAGACAGTAACTCTTTTACCAGAGGCTCATTTGAGACCTTCATATCCATTACCATGCAAAATCAAAAAATAAAAATCCTTTCGCCATACAAAGAGCAAGTGCAATTTCTCTCATACACATAAATAAAGTAAATGAGGTATAGAGAGTATCTGTTTCCAGAATCAGTATATGGTGATTTCTACATACAGGAAAAATTAGCGTCAGAAGGTTTTATTCAAGTATTAAGTAGTGTAATAAAGAAATTTGGTTGTGCAGAATATAGGTTCAGACACGACTTACCTGAATCAACAGGCTGTAGTAATGGATCCTCTAATCGAAGATAAGCCATGCCCTTTGTATCAGGGCAATTTACTACAAACCGCATAGAAGCGGTTATTGATGATCAAAACAGTGGAGTTAGCTTTCATGCATATCCAAAAAGTACAGATGAAAAAAGTTTAAAATCTGCTTTTGGTAGTGTGCATAAACTTGGTACATTTTTTTGAAAGCTCGCTGATAGACGTAATCTGGTATTAAATATTGATTTACAAACCTACCAACTTAATGTCAATGGGTTTCGTGGTGAAAAAATCAATAAGATCCCTTACACCTACTTTGTGATCTTACCTAAAGCTGTAGATATTGCGCAGCAAGTTAGTCAAGAATCGGCTGGGGAGTTTATAGTTACAAACTCCAAAGTGGTTATTTTAGGCAAATAAACTTGATCACAAGTTATTTCGAATAAAAAGATGAAAAACATCTAACATCAAAAATGCCAATGTCATAACATTAAATATGTGTAGCCTTAAACTCTTGTTACCGCATGATTTTTACGCTATCTTTACATCTATAATTTGGCAGAAAAAGCTTTGATATGGCTTGGTAAAGATATGGATAATCGCTTGAAAAAAACTATACTCCTTAGTACTCTAACTATTTTTCTATCTGCATGTGCTTCCAAAAAAGACACTCCTATTGCTCCTGTAGAACACCATGAAGAGCCTTCTCCTACTCAAAAAATAGAAGAACTTCTCCCAAAACGAGAGGAAGATTCAAAAGTAATACTAGGATTTTACAAAAAAGAATCAGGTAGTAATGCCGTAAGTTTAGCACTTAGACACGATTTTACTTTACATAAAGATAAAATAGACACCAGCACTATCAATGATACAGCATCTTTTATAGAAAAAAATATTGAATTCGCACGCTATAATTTTGGTCAGAATAACTCAATTTATGTCGCAGACTTTTCAAACTCATTAATGTTCGATTATAACAAAAGTGATGTTAGAAAATCAGATAAATCCTTACTAGATAGCTTCGCAAAACTATATAGCATGGAAGCTTTCGGGAAATACCTTTACGTGATAGGTCACACAGATTCCGACGGAAGTGAGACATATAATTATGGCTTGAGTGTGAGACGTGCTCGTTCTGTTGCTTCTTTTCTAATTAGTAATAGTGTTAATGAATCTCAATTGAGCATTGTACCCGCTGGTGAATACATACCTAAATCGAGTAATAGCACAGATGAAGGAAAGCAACTTAACCGTAGAGTTGAGATTATATCTGCAAACAGTCGAACTCTTATCCAATCGTATCTTAGGCAACTAAGTTGCCCAAATGGTGAAACCTGCAAACGGAAAATAATTAATGTATTTGATGTTAGAAAAACTGGTAGAGATACTGAGATGAACATTAAGAATATGCATTCATTTTCCTCTTACTCTCCTGATTTAAATGACTTAAAAAAACTTAATCAAGAACTTAATGATTATCCGGATTCTGTAGACTCTAGATTGTTAGTTATTGACGATAAAAACAGCCTACTTGAAATAGGAGAATTACGCCAAGACTTTCTAATTCCTGTAGATATACGGCCATTACTGAAGTTAACATTTCAGAAGCGTATAGGTTTCAAAATCCCTAAAGAATATATAATCGAAGACTGAGGTTTTTATGGAAGAACTAAAGCTATCAATTGAGAAGCTTATTAATGAGTCTCCTGTTGATGAAGCAACGAGGCATCATGATAAGTCTCATATTTCACATCTTGTGGATGAGGATATTAATGAAGTCAGTGTTTCCAGAATATTACATACCGACAAATATTATCGGACACATAGAATTGAAGAAGCAGCAATTGGTAGTATAAAAGACAGGCTTGGCCGTTGGGCTAATATGCGTAATGATATTGTACTTAAGGCCAAAGGCATTATAGGAAAACAGTCTAATTCAGAACTAGATATTAAACGACGTAAATTGACAGAAGAAATGGAAGATGCCAAATCTAAGGCGAAAGATTCATATATGCGAAATAATAATTATGCTGATTTAAAAGCAAATTATGAAGGTACAAAACGACGCTATGAAGATATGCGAGCAGAGTTAGGTGGAAAACCTCCCGTTGCAAGCCGTATTTGGTTATATGTAATAGGAATTTCTCTTATTGGATTTATTGAATGGTTCGTAAACTATTCAACTTTCAGTGCAAAATATCCTCCAGGTATTGCGTTTGGCGCAACTGTACTGATTGCCCTTTCAATAGCACTAGCTTCTCATTTCCATGGCGGTTTGTTAAAGCAACGTTTATCTCTTTTTGCTAAGCATAGAAAAAAAGAAGAAAAACGACAAATAATAATAAAACAATCATTTTTTTCTTTGCTACTAATAATTTCTCTTATTATAGTAACCTATAATAGATATGACATATTAGTAGAGAATTTTATAGAATCGGGTAGTGTTGCTTTAGCTGGTATAGATGATAAAAGCGAGTCTATTATCGGTGTCCTAACTCAATTCGCCTTATTGAATATATTGGTATGGATTGTTGGAGTCGCTATATCATATTTCACTCATGATCCTCGACCAGACTATCAAGAGGCTTTCAAACACTATGAAAATGCTAAGGTAAAATTTCATAAAGCAGACAGAGGACTGCAAGAAGAAATTGAACGTATAAAAGAGGAATTTGAAGAGCAACTTAAGAAAATAACCAATTCACTAGCTAGTCATCAAACAGACATAAAAGACATATCTAACTTACTTGATCGCTTAGCCGCAAAAGAAGCTAGTCTCATAAATCAAGCATCAACTTCGATAAATAATATGTTAGAAAAGCATCATTCGATGTTAATAACTGAATTCAATACCAGATCAATGTTTGATATAAAAATTGGTCCCGATGCATTATCGGTAGATGAATTTAAGTCGAAAGAAATTACTGTTGATAGTAGTTTTGTTCGTCATACATTATCGTTAGAGGCAATTTGATATGTTTAAAAAATTATTAATAATTTCTACGTTAACAACATTGTCTTCTATAGCAATGGCTGAAGGCCTTTTAAGAACAACAAATTTAGATAAATACTGTGAAATAGAACCTGGAAGTAGACAAACAGTTATCTATTTAGACCAAAATATTATTGCCTCTAAAGATCCTAATTGGTACAAGGATATTCTTAACAAAGTAAAATATCGTCCTGGAGAAAAAATTCAGTTCGTAAATATTAACAATGGTGGATCCACTGTCGAACTAATATGGGAAACCTGTTATCCATCTTTCACTCAAGAACGCTTAAAGCAACTAAAAGAAAATGAAGGGTTTGGCAGTCTATTTACAGGTGGTGTTGCTGATAACCTATCCAATGACCAAAAGTTTTTCGATAAACAAGTTATCAAAGCTTTAAGCTATCCCTTACAAAAAACGCGCCATGAAACAGCTCCAAATTTTTCATCATCTTCTTTCCCTCGTAAGAAACTCATTGAGGCATTTTATTACGATTCAAAACGTTTAAATGTAGATGATATATTTAGCAGAGTCATTATTTTTTCTGACATGATAGAAAATAGTGAGCTTTTTAAACTTGATTCATTTAACCCATTAGAGGCAGCAAAATCAGTTGCTAAGCGTTATCCAACGTTCCTAAATTATTCAAGTTTCCAAATTTACGGAATTAATTATACGAACAGCGAAACTAAAATTAATGAAAATATCCGTGACTTCTGGAGCCAATATTTTTTACTATCCGGTGCTTATGTTGAGCAATATGGGGCTCAGTTAGCAGTCGAAGAAAATACCATTGATTGGAGTTTTTATAAATATAAAGGTTATGTACAAGTAAATGGTATTAAAGGAGCATCTGCTTTTAGAATGATTATTGGTGATGATGGTAAAATACGACATGGTTGGCTAGAAATAGCGGATATGTATTTGCCAGTTTCAGGTGAAGTAAAGTGTAGCGGTCAAAATTGCATTGTAGATGCTGATATATTAGCGTCATCAAATCAAGATGCATTTAGGAAAAAAGATGTTCTAAAAATAGAAGGTACATTGAAAAGTCTAAAAGGTTATGTAGGAGGCAAAGACGAATCTGTGATTGATAGTCAAGGCAACCCTTACCAACATCCTATTAACTTATCAAAGTTTTAATCTAATACTCGAAAATAAAAAAGGTCTGGTAAATAATCTATCAGACCATTTTAAAAAATAGAACCACTGACGTTAATTCGGTTTTTCAGTTCTTTCATGTGCAAACCAATATTATCCAAAATCAGCATCAAGCCGCCTATGATTTTGTAGGGCATCATAAGCGCAGCGTGATGTGCCGTTTTGTTCATCTTAAACCGTCTCGATTTTTTACCGATAAGCGCCTCGTGCGTCAGATCACGCCTCGAGCCTCGGCTAATCAGACCTACGTTTTTGGTTCATGTGGATTACTAAACCGCTGGCGCCAATTCGGCTTTTTTGTAAGCGTCACTAAATCAGCCTCTAGTTTTCGTGCTTAGTCCCTTCCACACTGTGCTTCGTCCCTATCAATGACGGAGCTATCAACATGAACACAAACACAATATTAAACCAAACTTGGGCTGCCCATATCGAAAAGTGGCGGTCATCTGGGTTATCCGCCAAAGCTTTCTGTGTGCGTATTTCGGTGATTGCGAACGCTTGTTTCGGTTTATTCCGAACACCTGGACCAGCACTTTTTC
>NZ_QHJF01000031.1 GCF_003259225.1 Marinomonas arctica
CCTGTCTATTTATAATAACAAATGAGGCGACAACTATCCTGACACAGGGGGGTACTTTGAAAGGCTGAGTAATACGGTTAAACCAGACTGTTTGTGGCAAGCTAGTTTTCATTTTGATAGTGAAAGAGATGAAATATGGGAGAATCTTGAAGGGATAGTAGATGATGTTTCACGAATGAAGTTATTTAAAATTTCCGACTTTATACTTTAAAATGAGAAATCATATACGGTTTAGCTACTCTATATCTTTAAATAGCTTGGGCGTCAGTTTAATACTGGCGACCATTTGGCCGAAATCGTCTGGATCTCGCTGGATGGTGAACCCCAAATGGCGACAGAATTCTATCATGCGTTTGTTTTCGGCAAGGACGATGCCCTTCATCACTCGAATTCCCTTATCCGCGGCGACTTGCATGAGTCGTCGCATGAGATACGACGCCAAGCCTAAGCCTTGGAATGCGTCCCCTAATACCACCGCAAACTCGCAACTTTGATCATCAAAGTTATCTATATATCGTGCGGTGCCAATGAGTAAATCCTGTCCGTCCCGCTGAATCACCGCGAGTAAAGCCATTTCTCGATCATAGTCGATGTGGGAAAGGCTGGCGAGCATGCGAGGGGTCAATTCCTCGATGTTGGAGATAAAACGAAAATAGCGTGTTTCATGGGACATGCTGCGGACAAAATCGGCCAAAATCCCCGAATCTCTGGGTAGAACTGGCCTAACAGTCGCGATCTCATCGTTTTTTAATACTCGCTCCGATACCCATTGTCTTGGGTAAGGGTGAATCGCAAGATGTTCATATCGGCGCCAATTTTTACTAAGACGAAGGTTGGCCGTCACGTCAGCGTAAACACTGCCACTGTCGTGAAGTCGCACATCGGCGAGCTCTAAGCTTTCGATTTCGGGTAATTCACACACCATGGTGGATAAGTTGCGCAGTAGACTTTCTAGCTCAAAGGATTCTTCGCCGGGAAAGGCGCGCTGTATCAAGTCTTTTGCCAAAATGGTATTAAGCGGCGGCAAGGCGACAGCTTCGGCTTGTTTGTGTTGTTGAGCGCCTTCTAACGACAAACCAATGGCGGGGCCAAATACGTTATCTTGAAAAACGCGTAAATGAATAGGGGCAGATAACTGATTCGACGCTTGACGACGAGTAATTAGTCGAATATGAAACAGCTCAAAAATGTCTCTTAATGCGTCCGCATGAGGTGTTTTTTCCCCTTTTTTAAACAACTGATTGAGGGTTTTTGTTGCCTCGGAGACGTCGATTTTAAAGCGAAACGCATGGCTATCGGGGGACTGTTTTGCGAGCAATTGGTTGCGCTGGAACTGTACTAAGAACTGAAAGCCTTCAATGGCGGTTTCGGGGGTTCTAAACGTTGGAATGCCCGCTTCATTAATGCGTGTGCGCATGTTGGTCATACCGCCACCGCCAAGCAAACAGACCATGACGAGTTTTTTCTGTGTTCGATGCAATTTAATGATGAGGTCGTAGAGGGAATCAATGTCGATCAGTGCGGTTGGGCTGAGTGTCAGTAATACCGCACCGCACTCATCACTTTGTAAGGCATTCGCAGCAAGATCGATAAACAGATCCGTTGCACAACTTGCCCAAACCGTAGTCACCGGGCCAATGTCACCACGACCCGCCATAGTGGCTTCTAATGTGTCGTGTAGTTCGTCTGCTGGCGTCAGTAGATCAATGCCCAATTCCATCGCTCTTTGGGCGGCCAGTTCACCAGGGCCTGCACCGTTACCGATAATCAACAATGAGCCTTCTTTGACGCGACGAGCGTTGGTCATCACCGAAGCGGCCGCAATCAAATCATTCAAACGTCGACCCCGTACTGCCCCCGTTCGACTGAGCGCGGCGTCGAGAACTCGCTCATCGGCACCGACGGAATGTTCAGTGACAACGGCAACGGGTTTGCTTCGCCCAGTGGCGCGTAAGCTACTGAGAAAGCGTGTTGGGCGACCAATTTTTTGCAGATACATCAAGATCGCCTGACTGTCGAAATCATTGGATAAATAATCCAACACTTGCGATGGCATCACATCAATGGGCGTGCCCATGGACACCACTTGGGAAAAGCCAATACCTTGCCACGTGGCCCAATCCACTAAGGCACTGGCAACCGTACCTGATTGTGACATCAGAGCTAATTTGCCGGTGAGGGGTTGTGTTAAGCCAAGCCAGGCGAACACGCCTTGTTTGGGGCGACAAATGCCAAAGCTATTTGGGCCAAGCAAGCGTACATTGTGTTGACGCAACGCGGGTATCAGCTTGTCTGCATTTTCTTCTGTCCAAGACAGCATTAAAAGCGAGTGAATGCCTGCTGCACCGCAATCCGCAATGATGTTTTCCATCGCTGTGTTCGGATAAGTGCCTGCTAATACGGCGAGATCTGGACAGGTATTTAATGCGCTAAGCGCCGTAAAATGATCAAAGCTGAAGGGGAAGTCTGGCTTGACACCGACTAGGCTAACAGGACAAGTTTTGTGTGTGTTCTCAAGAGATTGTAATAGCGCCAGCATGAGCGGATCGTGTCCATTCTCGCCCGTGAGCACGACCATGGATCTTGGGGCGAGTAGGGATTGCAAAGCATGTTGGCTCACTTGGTCTTCTCCAGAAACTCAATAAACGTATTATGACAGTAGCACAGTCTTCATCTGTATGAATGGTAGACCATGGTAGGATAGACTGTTTTGATGTTTTTGTGGCTTGATATAAGGCACAGTGAGAGCAAATAATCGCAAAAAATAATAATCCAGAGACTTCCAATGACAACGGCTTACATCACACACACTTATTGCGACCGGCACGATATGGGAGAAGATCACCCAGAGTCGCCTCTGCGGCTTGGGGCGATTCAAAATCGCTTGATCATGGGGCAGTTGATGGACTTTATCCGTCGTATAGAAGCGGATCTGGCGACCCGCGATCAACTGATTGCCACGCATGATACCGCGTACGTGGATTCTATTTTTGCGCGCGCGCCAGCAGAAGGCCATGTCGAATTAGAGCCTGAAACCATCATGATGCCTCATACTTTGGATGCGGCCCTGTTTGCGGCAGGGTCTGTTGTGAAAGCGGTTGATTTGGTCATGACTGGAGAAATGGACAATGCGTTTTGTGCCATTCGTCCACCAGGGCACCACGCAGAATACGATAAAGCCATGGGTTTTTGTTTGTTTAACAATATTGCTGTTGGTGCTCGCCATGCCATTAATCGCTATGGTTTGGCGCGTGTGGCGATTATTGATTTTGATGTGCATCACGGCAATGGTACAGAGGACATTTTTAAAGCCGATCCGACAGTACTTTATGCGTCTAGCTATCAACACCCGTTTTATCCCTACAGCGATCCGGGCGCTTCTTACGATAATATTCTCCATATGCCTTTGGCGGCTGGATCTGGTAGTGAGGCTTTTCAAGCCATTATCAGTGAGCAATTACTGCCCGCACTTGAAGCATTTAAACCTCAGCTCATTATGATTTCAGCGGGGTTTGACGCTCATAAAGAAGACCCGATGGGACAACTAAGATTAAGCGAGTCAGACTTTACTTGGATTACCGATCGTTTGATGGAAGTAGCAGATCGTCACTGTGGTGGGAAAGTGGTGTCGGTATTAGAGGGCGGTTACAACATAGACGCCCTAGGCCGCGCTGCGTTTTGTCATATAAAAAGCTTAATGAGACTTTAGGGCTGACTCAAAAGCGCATTGCCTATGTGATGATTGAACTCGGATAAACTTCTGAGTTTGTGCGGTGCGAGATCAAACTTGTCATGATCAAATTCGTTTGCATGCGGTACGGCAATGGCTTTAATGCCAGCGGCCAAGGCGGCTTTTATACCGCCAAGTGAGTCCTCAAACGCAATGCACTGATGAGCTTCAGTGCCAAGCTTTTTCAGTGTTAGTTGGTAAACATCAGGAGCAGGTTTGCCTCGATTTACTTCGTCAGCTGAGCTGTAAGCCATAAAATAGTCAGCAATATTAAGACGGTGTAATACGCTAGGAATGATGTCTTTTGGAGAATTGGTGGCAAGGCCAATTTTTACCTTGGCTTGTTGTAGTGAGCTGAGTACATCATGAACGCCCTGCATGGCTTTTCCTTGCGTTTCGATCAAGTATTTGACTCGCTCGACGACACGATTTTCGACGTCCTCAAGAGACGCACCAAGCCAAGGCTGTTTCGCGTACCAAAATTCGGTTACTTCCCTCGTTGTCATGGCCGCTGTCATCTCGGTCAAATCCGTCGTCACTTCAACCCCAACCGACGAAAATACATCGTATTCCGCTTGCTTCCAAAAAGGCTCGGAATCAATCAGTAATCCATCCATGTCAAAAATCACGGCTTGTATCATCGTCTGCTGCTCTTGTGGTTACGGCGAATTAAACTTTGCTTGCTTCCCAATTCAATAGCACTGGTTGTTGCGCGTCATGGGCGAAAAAGTAAGCGGCTTTTGGGGAGACGTATAAAGTTTGGCCTTTTTCGAAGCAGTTTTTGTCAAATGCTTTGTGAGGTAGGTCGATTTCCCAAACGTCGTTGCTTTGCCAATCAATCGGAGTGAGTTCGAGGCGAACTTCGGCACCAATTGGGTTGATGGCAATCAAGCGTAATGGCAAGTTGGCTTGCGCTGTGGGTTCTTTTGAGACAAAGAACTCATGGGAGCGAATATATAGCTGACCGTCTTTCTGTTCTGTGCTTTCTTGTTCAATAACAGAGTGTGGCAAGACAATACTGGCTTGTTGGTTATGCCATTTGCCGTTTGCCACTTTGCCTTCAAAGACATTGGCGTTACCAAGGAAGTCGAAGACAAATCGGCTGTTTGGTGAGGCGTAAAGGGCACCCGGTTGGTCGATTTGTTCAATGTGTCCGTTGCTCATCACTACAACGCGGTCTGATAATTCTAACGCTTCCTCTTGGTCATGGGTAACGAATACGCTAGTAAAACCAAGCTCATCGTGTAAACCACGCAACCAACGACGCAGCTCTTTACGGACTTTGGCATCCAAGGCACCAAAAGGTTCGTCTAGCAGCAAGACTTCTGGTTGCGTCGCTAAAGCACGTGCCAAGGCAATACGTTGTTTTTGACCACCAGAAAGCTGTGACGGAAAACGGCTTGCAAGGTGCTCAAGCTGAACCATTTCCAACAAATGTTGGACGCGTTTTTGGATTTCAGTTGCGCTTGGTCGCTCTTTACGGGGTAAGACTTCTAAGCCGAATGCCACGTTGTCAGCCACTGTCATGTGGCGGAACAAGGCGTAGTTTTGAAACACAAATCCCACACGGCGGTCACGCACGTGCAAGTTCGTGACATCTCGATCACCGAATTGAATGCGACCCGTATCTGCGCCTTCAAGCCCTGCGATAATGCGTAATAGGGTGGTTTTTCCTGAACCAGACGGACCAAGCAAACCAATCATTTCCCCTTCGTTGATATCCAATGACAAAGGAGACAAGGCTTGAAAGTGGCCAAATTTTTTGGAGATGTTTTCAATAAGGATGCTCATGCTGTTGTCTTTTTCTCTTTGTCGGATTCAAGTTTCATACTGCGTTCCAGACGCCATTCGATGAAGGCTTTAAGCAGCAAGGTGAGTAAAGCAAGTAAGGCCAGTAGGGACGCGCTGGCAAAGGCCGCGGCGGCTTGATAGTCCTCGTACTGTGCTTGCACTAATAAAGGTAAGGTATTGGTTTCGCCACGAATATTACCTGATACGACGGAGACCGCGCCAAATTCACCCACGGCACGAGCATTGGTCAGGATAACGCCATAAATCAGCGCCCATTTAATATTAGGTAACGTGACTCGGCGGAATAATTGCCAGCCTGAAGCTCCAAGAATCACAGCGGCTTCTTCGTCTTCTCGACCTTGTTGTTGCATTAAAGGGATCAATTCACGGGCCACAAAAGGGCAGGTGACAAAAATAGTCACCATGACAATACCTGGCCACGCAAACATCAGCTGAATATCATGGTCGTAAAGCCAAGAACCAATCCAGCCGTTGTTGCCATACAACAAAAGATAAAGTAGACCCGCGACCACAGGAGACACCGCAAAGGGAATATCCATTAAGGTCATGAGCAGTTTACGACCGGGGAATTCAAAACGGGTCACAGCCCATGCCAGCATGACACCAAAGACTAAGTTAATGGGTACGGTAAGAGCGGCAACCAGCAGTGTTAAACCGATGGCGTGTAAGGTATCGGCTTCAAGCAAACTGCTAAAATAATGCGCAGCGCCTTCCATAAAGGCTTGTTGAAAAATACTGATTAACGGCACCACCAGTAGTATGGCAGTTAGCAACAGCGTTAAACCAATCAACAACCATTTTACCCAAGGGTTATCGCCGACTCTCAGTTGGCTAGAGGTGTTTTTCGTAGATGACATAATCTCTTCCTAACTGCGTCCATGAAGGCGACGTAAATAACGTGCCTGCCAAATATTAATGGCGAACAAGAGAATCAGCGACGCCATCAGTACAACAGACGCAATGGCGCTGGCTGCTGGGAAGTCGAACTCTTGTAAACTGACGAAAATCATTAAAGACGTAATTTCACTGACATACGGCATGTTACCAGCAATAAAAATGACCGCACCGAATTCGCCTAAGCTGCGCGTAAAAGACAGGGCGATCCCCGTCATTAAAGCCGGCCATAAAGCAGGGAAAATCACGCGACGAAACACCGACCAATCGGACGCGCCTAACGTCATTCCTGCTTCTTCCTCTTCTGGGGACAATTCTTCCAAAACCGGCTGAACGGTTCGAACCACAAATGGAATACTGGTAAAGGCCATAGCAAGCACAATACCCCAAGGCGTGTAAGCCACCTTGATGCCTAGACTTTCAAGTATCTCACCGTACCAACCATTTTGCGCGTACAAGGTTGCCAAGGTGATGCCCGCCACGGCGGTTGGCAACGCAAAGGGTAAATCAACTAACGCGTCTAAAATGCGGCGTCCTGGGAAATCATAACGGACTAAAACCCAAGCCAGTAAGAGACCAAAAAAACCATTAAAAATAGACGCCAAAGCGGCGGCCCACAGGGTCACTTTATAACTGGCTACCACGCGCTCATCAGTGATCACTTGCCAATATCTGTCCCAGCCCATATCGACAGACTGCATCACAAGCCCTGCCATGGGCAATAGAAGAATCAAACTAATGAACAGCAAAGAAGTTCCCAAACTTAAACTCAGTCCGGGTAAGACGCGTTTGTGACGAGGTCGTGTGTCGGCCGCGCTTAAATGTGTTGCCATGTCTTATGGTCTCATTAACAGTGTTGCAATAAATGCGCTAGTAGATCTAGAGACAGAAAAGCCGGACACGCGAGCGTATCCGGCTAGTTTGTTATCTCTTCTGATATTAGCGACGCTGAAGTTGGTCTAGTTTACCACCATTTGCAAAGATGTCTTTAGTTGCTTGTGGCCAGCCACCGGCAATACTTTCGACGGTTAACAAATCCACTTCAGGAAATGTGTCTGCGAATTCTTTTTTCACAACATCGTTGTGTATGCGGTAATTAAAACCCGCTAATAAACGCTGAGATGCTTCGCTGTACAAATAGTTTAGGTACTCACGAGAAACGTCTTCTGTACCATTCTTTTTCACGTTTTTCTCAACCACGGCGACTGGGAACTCCGCTAATATAGAGGTCTTTGGTACAACCACTTCGTAGTTATCTACGCCGTACTGGTTACGAATATTGTTTACTTCAGATTCGAAGGTAATCAACACATCACCGATACCACGCTCAACGAAAGTGGTGGTTGCGCCGCGGCCACCGGTGTCAAACACGGAAACGTTTTTCAGGAAAGTACTGAGGAAATCGTCTACTTTCGCTTCGTTGTCTTTGCCGAAGGTTTTTTGTGCGTAACCCTGAGCCGCTAGAAAAGTATAGCGGCCGTTGCCAGAGGTTTTAGGGTTTGGGAACACCAACGCCACATCTTTTGCCGCTAAATCGCCCCAGTTTTGAATGTTTTTAGGGTTACCTTTGCGCACAAGAAACGCAATGGTGGAATAGTAAGGCGAACTTGCGTTAGGGAACTGTTCTTTCCAGTCTGCTGGAATCAACTTGCCCTTATCGTGCAACACTTGCACGTCGGTGACTTGGTTAAATGTCACTATGTCGGCAGATAAACCATTCATGATGGCATTGGCTTGTTTTGAAGAGCCAGCATGAGACTGTTTGATTTCAATCGTTTTGCCGGTTTTCTCTAACCAATGTTGCTCAAAGGTTGGGTTGTAAGCAGCGAATAATTCACGAGCAATGTCATAAGACGTGTTCAGAATGGTCTGATCTGCCGCTGACGCTTGTACGGCGCCACTCAGCAATAATGTACCAATAATAGATTTTAAAAAGCGTGGCTTAGATTTCATAGTGACCTCATCTGGGAAGCTTAATATTTCATTAAGAGTGAGGTTACTTAAAAGATTTAGTTATTACAATGTCTTTAAATAAACTTTTTTGGAATATAGATAAAGCGTTTTTCATTACACACTGCCTTCTTTCTCAATCACCAATATGCGCGCCTCACTAATAGGGTGCGCAACGTGTTCTGTGCCAATGGCCGCGTAGAAAATATCGCCTACCGTCATCAACTGAATATGTTCTTTGCCATCGACTCGATAATGCATATGCACCTCGCCATCTAATACCACAAACACTTCTTCACCATCATTGATGTGCCATTTATAAGGCTTATCCGTCCAATGCAAACGCGTTGTGACCCCGTTCATATTGGCAATGTCCAACGCGCCCCAAGCGCGGTCGGCAGTGAAGTCTTTGGCTTTGATGAATGTCATTGTTTTACACCTAAATGATAGAGATTCCAGAACGTTAAAATGTGATTGCAGGTATGACAAGACCCCCCGTAAAGAGCAAGTTGAAGCTTTTGCTCGTTTTTTTGAAGAGCACCAAGACAAGGCTAGGCTAAAGGAAGAGTTAGATCAGATTTCTAAACTCTAATCGACTAGGGTTATAAATCACTTTCTGTGAGCATCTGTCGGCAGTTTCGTACGGTTAATATTCGAATCTCGGTACTTATAGTATAGATGACTCGATAGTTACCAAAAATGAGTTCACGGAGGTTTGCTTTTTGTAGTTCTGGTACGATTCGTCCCATTTCAGGCTGGCGGCTGAGTAGGTCTGTTTTATCGAATAGGTCGTTTACCCATTTTTCTGCTGCGTTAGGATTATCTAGAGCGATAAAATCGGCAGCATGCCCAAGCTTTTCCATAGCGAGAGGTGACCAACTTACTTTCATTTTTTCAAGCGTCCTAAGATTTGCTTTCTTGCTTCCTGATTCGAAATGCCTAATCCTTCGGCAAACTGTGATTCAGCGGTGCGTATTTCTTCGAGTAATTCTATTTTTTCTTGCATGGCTTCGTATTCAGCCACATCGAGCATGACAGCGACACCTTTGCCACGTTGCGTGATGAGCAAAGGGCGGCGAGTTTCGTTAATTTGTTTAATGAATGACGTCACACCAGAACGAAATTCTGATAACGGTTGTATGTCTTGATCTAAATTTATACGGCTCATGCGAAATCTCATTTGTACGTTTATTTGTACAAAATATAGAGCAATAATTGCTTATTAACAAGTTGAAGTGTTCTTTGAGGCGCCTAAATAATAGTTCATTTCTATCTTGCTTCTCTTCTTTGAAATCTATATTGTACTAGTACATGAATACAAACCTTCTTGTGAGAGTTGAATCCTATGAAGGACTTGGTCCAGTTTTTAAGCGAAGTAGATGATAAATTGGTGTTGGAGAAGCGTCTAAAGGTGCTACTGACTCCGAATGAGATTAATGAAATGGTGAGCCGTTTGAAGATCATTGCTTTGTTAGATGAAGGCGTGCCACAGCGAGACATTGCGAAACAATTAGGGGTTGGGATTGCCACTGTGACTCGTGGTTCCCGAGCATTGAAGGAATTAAAAGAGATATGAGTTCATACAACAAAAAGCCGCAGCGCATTACGCTGCCGCGTAAACCTAAGTACATCACCATCAGTTCTGCCTGCGATTTTTTCGATCTGTTTAAAAAGGTTGAGAAGCGCTTTGATAATTGTTTTATGTTGGAATCCCTTGGTGAAGAGAGCTTCATTTCCCGCCATTCGATCATTGGCTTTGACCCTGAAAAATTGATCTGGGCCGAAGGCAAGCAGTTGTTTATCCAAGAACGTGACGGCAGCACGGAATCGTTTGAATCCGACAATCCGTACTATTTGCTGCGTGATATCGTGCCGCAGAATATTTTGTCGCGGGGCTTTGCGGGTGGTTTAACGGGTTATATCGGTTACGATAGTATGAATTACTTTGAGCCGACCTTGGATTTGCAATCGAGCGAAATGTTCGACGCGTTTCGTTTTGGTTTGTACAAAGATGGCCTGATTTTGGACAAGATGACAGGCGAAGTTTTTTACTTCTACTATGAAGACGAGTCTGGTGACGCAAACCGTGTGGGTTTGGTGAACGCCATGATGGCAGAACCAACGCCTGCAAATGGTCCCTTTGTGGTCACACCAGCGGGTGAGTCCATGAGCAAAGCGGATCATGCGAATGCAGTCGCTAAGGTGAAGCAAGACATCATTGAAGGTAAGATCTTCCAGTGTGAAGTGGGCTTTAAAAAATGGTTCGATATGGAAGGCGATACCATCAACTTGTACGAGCAATTGCGCGAAGTGAACCCATCACCGCAAATGTATTACATCAAGTTTGGTGAGCAAAAAGTCATCGGCGCGAGTCCAGAATTGTTATTCCGTGTGCGCCAAGGCGAAATGGAAACCTTCCCATTAGCAGGGACGGCGAAGCGTGGTAAAGACGCGGCAGAAGATACGGCCTTTGCCCGTGCTTTGTTGAACGATCCGAAAGAAATCGCCGAACACAATATGATTGTTGATCTACATCGTAACGACATCGGCCGTGTGGCGCGCTTCGGTACAGTGAAAGTGCGCAGCTTGATGGATATTAAGCGTTTTAGCCATGTTCAGCACATTTCCAGTGAGATTGTCGGCATCATGGCGGAAGATCACGACATGTTCTCTGCCTTGGCGAGCAACTTCCCTGCAGGAACTTTGACGGGCGCGCCAAAAATCGAAGCGATGAAGATCATCGACGATTTGGAAAACGACGGTCGCGGTCCTTACGGCGGTGCGGTTGGTCAGTTCTCTTTCAATGGCGATTGTATGTTTGCGATTCCGATTCGTACCGTGTTTGCCAATGGCAACAAAGCCTATGTGCAAACCTGTGGCGGCAACGTGTATGATTCCAATGCCGAAGACGAATACGAAGAAATTCAACGCAAATTTGCTGGCACTAAACGCGTGTTAGACAGTTTCGCCCCAGCCAACACACAAGACAAAGCGTAAGGGAAGCCGACATGAAAGTGTATATTATCGACAACTACGATTCCTTCACGTACAACCTGTATCAGTTTATTGGTGAAGTATTAGAAACCGAAAAAAGCCGTGGTGAAATCGACGCCTTTGAGGTGATTGTTAAACGTAACGACGAGGTGACCTTAGACGATATTCGTGCCGCTGCACCAGATCGCATTATTATCTCCCCAGGGCCAGGTTCCCCAGACGACAAGGCTTACTTTGGCGTGTGTGCAGACGTGATATTAGAATTTGGCAAAACCATTCCATTGTTGGGTGTTTGCTTGGGAATGCAGGGTATTTGTCACGTATTTGGTGGCAGAGTGGTGAAAGCACCTTTGCCGATGCACGGCAAAACCAGCCCGATCACCCACAATAGTGAAGGTATTTTTCATGACATTCCTGACCAGCTGGAAGTCATGCGCTATCACTCGCTTATTGCCGAAGCAGAAAGCTTCCCTGACGTGCTAGAAGTCACCGCGTCCGTTGGCGAGTTAAAACAAGCCGACTTCAAGGACCTCGCGACGATTCATAAAGGCGGCAAGTTTGAGCTGATGGGCGTGCGTCACAAAGAATACCCGATTCAAGGCATTCAATTTCATCCAGAATCCTTTGCAACAGAAGGCGGAAAAGACCTGATCAAAAACTTCTTGTTTCAGGTTTGATGAGTTCGAAAAGACTCGACTCTTGAAGTAATCGAAAAGCAGCACTCAGTGATGGGCGCTGCTTTTTTTTAGTCCACAAAATATGCTTGTCTCTTTTGAGAGACTTACCTATAGTTTATGCAGATGTGGAATAAAGCTGTGAAGGGTCAGAATCCTGGGAAGCTGGAGGATGTATGTTAAAAATTATCGATGTGGATTGGGTTAAAGATCACACCTTAGCATTAACCTTTAGTGACGGATTTGAGGGTGAGGCAGACTTGTCAGATTACTTTTTAAAGCAGCCATTTGCTAACGTGAAAGATTTTAAACGCTTTGTTTTAACCTCAGACGGCGCTTTGAACTGGAATGGCAATGAACTTACCGCCACTACACTAAGAGGCTCGACAAAAGGTGCTTATCAGGTACCCGTCTTGCGGTTTGATGTTGAGCAAATGGAAGAGGTGATCAAGCAGGCTTCATGGGACTCTATGAAAGAAGGTCGCCCAGATATTTTGCAAGCCGCTATTCGTTCCTATGTTGAGTTATTTGGGCATGGTGTTGTGATCGCAAGAGCGGGTATTAAAAGCCGAACCAGTGCTTATCGATCTCTGAAACCTGAAACCAAACCTAACTTTGCCACCTTGGTACAACTCGCTCATGCGGTGATTGAAATTGCTAAAGAGAGAGTTGGGGAATCGGTGCCAAACTCTGTTACTGTTTCACATTAGTGTGTTGGTTTCGATCATTTCTGCTCTTAAATGAAAAAATAAACAGTGCTCATTGATGAGCGCTGTTTTTTTTGAATTTAAATTATAGGTTTAAGCCTATAATTTATTAAAATGGCTAACTTATAAAAATCGAGGTGAATAATGGCTAGAACACTTGATAAGTTAATTTCAGATCAGAAGCCTGAAATAGTAAAAAATGCTCGTAAAAAGGCGGATGACATGGTGCTTGGCATTCACCTAGCCCAATTACGCGAACGTATGAAAGTCACTCAAGAAGATATAGCGAAAACGCTGGGCGTGAAGCAACCAACGATTGCGGGAATGGAGCGCAAGGGTCGTGATGTGAAGTTATCTACCTTGAAACGTTATGTTGAAGGTGCTGGTGGCAAATTAACAGTGAATGTGGAATTGCCAGATGGTAGCCACTATGGGTTTAATTTATAGGACGTGTAATGAGTAAAAAAGCTAAATTAGCTCCCTTTTTCGTTTGACTGACAAACAGTGTGTTGTTTGTGTTTCGACTTGATTTTAAATGGTGTTCAATTCGAGCCTGTTAATATAAAGGTGAGATTTTATATTATGGGTTTGTTTATGCCGTCACTTTTGACTGTTTTGTAGTTAGTTGAAAAGTGTAAAAGTTTTCTCTGGGTGAGTCGCTATTTTCGTTAAGTGATAAGGAGGGGATGGTTCGCTGAATGGGGTGGTTTTGGTAGAAAGAAGCGGGAGTGGTAAATTTAAGGTAATAAAAAACCACCCGAAGGTGGTTTTTTGTTTGCCCAGCGAAGCTGGCAAACCCGTCAGGTTGAAAGAAACCTGTCTCACCCCGACTGGGGGGAAGAGAATCCGAATCGCAAGGGCGTTGCTGGCCAACGGCAGGGTCTGAAGGAAGCGATAGGAAGTTAACAGTACACAACGCAAGTGAACCTGCTTCGGCAGTCTAGGTGGGTAAGCGTGCAAAATAGCGCAAAGCCCGATACTCAGTCAGACCTAGGCTGTGTTTGAGGGTGGCATTGTTAACAGGGCGTCAGAGCAGTAACTGGGGAAGCCTGGCATCGAATCCGATCTAGAGTTGGAAGCATACATTCGAGGTGTGAGCCAAGGTGTATGTTGGTGTGAGGTGGCAGATGAATCCGTAGTAGTGAGTAAGGCTCGGCCAATGAAGCCCAGTAATGGTGTGGAGGAGAAAACTGAGCTGACCAACAGCATGACGTTTGTTGGGGCATCGTTTAGTCAAAAGCCAATCGATGTTGCGAAGGGAGGAAGTAAGCTTTAAGTCTGTGATGAGCAGATGTTTTTTTTTAGTGGTACACGAACTGATAAATCATTGGGGTCTTCCTGCGTGGTGATCTGTGGAAGCAGAAAACTGGAGTTGGAAACCGTACGAGGGAGTAGATCTGATACCGTTTAGTAAATTGCCATTGCGCTAGAAGGCTAAACCTCAGAGCGAAATAGACCAACATGAAGAAGAAACATTTTGCCTCCACACAGCGCACAACCCAAGAGAAGAAGTATCGAGTGTATTACAGCGTGTATGGTCACTTGCTGAGTAAGGAGAGACTGTACAAAGGCTTCAAAAAGGTGTGGAAAGCGAAAGGCGCGGCTGGCATAGATAAGCAGAGCCTGAGTGACTTCGCCTCGAAGTTGAGTGATGAACTGGATCAACTTCTTCTTGAACTGAAAACCAAGCAATACAAACCTCATCCTGTCAGACGGGTAGAAATCCCCAAAGCGGAGGGTGGAGTGCGATTGCTTGGGATCCCGACCGTTCGGGATCGAGTCGTTCAACAAACCCTAACCGACCTCCTTACGCCCATCTTTGAAGAGCAGTTCCATCCCTCTAGTTTTGGCTATCGACCAAAGCGAAGCTGTCATGATGCGATCAACAAAGCCACGATGTTTATGCGCCGTTATAGCCTAAACCATGTGGTGGATATGGATCTATCAAAGTGCTTTGATCGACTGGATCATGGCTTAATTTTAAAAAGTCTGAGAAAGCGAATCACAGACGGCAGTGTGTTGAAGCTGATAGAACAGTTCCTAAAAAGTGGCGTAATGGTTGGTACGGATTGGCAAGAAACAGAGCAAGGTAGTCCGCAAGGAGGGGTGATCAGCCCCTTGATAGCAAACGTGTACTTGGACGAATTTGACCAACAAATGCGTCAACGAGGCCATCGAATCGTGCGCTATGCGGATGACATCTTGATTCTGTGTCGTAGCCGAGTGGGTGCAGAGAATGCACGAGCACAGGCAACGATCATCTTGGAGAAACAGCTTAAGCTCAAAGTGAACGAAGAAAAGACGCACCTTACGCACAGTCGTGAGGGGGTGAAGTTTTTAGGAGTGGAAATCGGAAATCGATATACCCGAATCCAAACCAAGAAACTGGACTTGTTCAAACAACGGCTTAAGCAGTTGACCAAACGCAATGGTGGAAAACCGTTGAGTGAGGTTATTAAACAGCTGAATCCGCTATTAAGGGGGTTTAGTCAGTACTTCAGGATTGCCAATGCGAGTGGGGAATTCAAGAGAATCGCACAATGGTTGAGGAGACGACTGCGTAGTATCCAGCTAAAATTATGGAAAAAACCAAAACGGCTGCATCGTAGGCTCAAACAACTGAGTTATAAGCCGCCGTTTAAGTATATATCTATGACCAGTTGGAGAAATGCAGCGAGTCCATTAGCGAGCCACGCGATGCCAAACAAATGGTTCGACGAACTAAGATTGGTGAATCTTGAAGAAGTGAAAACGGGGTATGTGTTCAGTGTTTATACTGAATGGAAGTTTGCATGAGCCGTATACGAGGCCCGTACGTACGGTTCTGTGAGAGGGATGAGGCGGTAACGCCTCCCCCTACTCGATATATCAAAATAAGCGCTGTGACATTAAACCAGATTAAGCAAAACGAAATTTTTTGATTTGATCGCTCAAGGCGTCAGTCATGTCAGTGATCATTTTACTGCTCTGCGACACTTGACGTGAGTCTTCCAAAACTTTTTCTGAGACGGTTCGGATTCCCATTAAACTGTGGTTTATTTCTTCTGCCACAGCACCTTGTTGCTCTGCGGCTGAGGCGATTTGCATACTGCGGCCTGAAACATCATCAATTTGTTCTAAGATAGTTTTTAGGTTTTCAACCGCGATGCCTAAGCTATCGGCTCCTTGGCCTGCTTGCTGAGTACTGGCAGACATGGAGGAGGAAGCCGCTTTTGATTGTTCTTGCAGCTTTTCAATGATGGCTCGAATTTCAACCGTTGATCCTTGAGTGCGGCTAGCAAGAGTACGAACTTCATCGGCAACAACGGCAAAGCCACGTCCGGTTTCGCCCGCACGAGCCGCTTCAATGGCGGCGTTCAGCGCTAATAAATTGGTTTGTTCTGAAATGGCGCCAATCACACCGAGCACAGAGTCAATGTCGTTTGTTTGTGCGAGTAATTGGTTAATGACTTCGTTGGCACTGATCATTTTTTGCGTCAAATCTTGAATATTGTTGTTGGTTGTATTGATGTCATGATTGCTTTTTTGAGTTGTGTTATGCGCTGACTGAGACAGGTCGGCCGTATCTTTAGCGTGTTGAGCCACTTGATTAATCGACTGAGACATTTCATTCATAGCAGAAGAAAGTTGCTCAACTTCGAGGAATTGTTGATTCATGCCTTGTTGCGTGTGCATAGAGCTACTGTGCATGGTGACACAAACTGTTTGCAGTTCTACAATGGCATGTGCCACTCTTGTTAATGTGGTGTTTAGCGATGCAGAGACGGTATTGGCAGCGCTGGCCAGTAAGCCAATTTCATCGCCACGGGCCAAATTCAGCTGCTTGGTCATATCGCCTTCTGCAATGTGCTGCAGATGGGTGGTCACCAGTTTTAGTGGGCGAGTAATGTTTCTTACTGTTACCACACTCAATATTAAGGCAAGTAGAATTAAGCTTGATTCAATGACCGCAGATTGAGTAAAGGTCGACCAAAAATCCGCCTTTACATCACTGTAAAAAACACCGCTACCAATCAGCCAGCCCCAAGGTTGATAGCCTTTCACATAAGAGACTTTCTCTTCAGGTGTCGTCACATTGGGACCTAGGTAGGCATATTCCACATAGCCTTCGTTCTGCTTTTTAACCACATCAACCATGGCTTGCCACTGATGCTTACCATTGGGGTCGGTCACGTTCTTCATGCTCTTGCCGTTTAATTCGGGTTTTAAAGGGTGCATGACTAAGTTTGTGTCCATGTCATTTACCCAAAAGTATCCATCGTCACCAAAGCGCAATGCCGATAAGGCTGCTAGAGCTTGTTTTTTGGCTTCTTCTTCACCTAGGACCGGGGCTTGTGTTGCATAGTAGACGAGCAATGAATGGGCGTTACTTACTTGTTCTTTAACTTGCAGTTTACGATTGTTGAGTTGCTCCTTATACAAACCGCTATATGCGATACCTTCAAATACAATCAGAAGAGCCACCAGCGTGCTGATCAATATCCACAATTTCTGACTTACTTTAAGATTGGTAAGAGTCATATTGTTTCATCCTAGTCATATGTTTTTGAATTACATGGGGATTCAAGCAAGATATTAGCCAAGGTGTGTGACTGGCTGATGAAAAATGAATACTGAGTTAAATGGCTTGTTTGAACCTTACTTTTTATGATTTGCAAACTCTTGACATCTATATCGCAGCAGTAAAAATGCTTCTCAATGCCTTGTTTTAGTGCGTGATGACATTTGTGGTTTTATGGCGCATTATTATTCAATGCTTTATGCTCATCGGGATAGTTTCGACTTATTCATCCTGATTTACCTATTTTTATTTGCCCATTTTTACTTATCTACTTTCAAAGGCCCAACCATGCAATCTGTTGATGAGTTAATCGCGTTACGTAAAACCCTTCATCAGAACCCTGAGCTATCTAATCAAGAGCAAGCCACGGCCGTTCGTATTTTTAATGAGTTTCAAGCTTTCTCGCCAGATGAAGTTATTACCGATCTCGGCGGAACGGGGCTGGCGTTTGTCTTCAATGGGGCTGAAAGTGGACCGACGACTTTGATTCGTAGTGAGCTCGATGCACTGCCCATCCAAGAAACCAACAGTTTTGCACATCGCTCACAAGTGAAAGGTGTTTCTCATAAATGCGGTCACGATGGACATATGAGTATCGTAACGGCGTTGGGTGCGGAGTTGGCGAAACATCGTCCTAAGAAGGGACGTGTTGTGCTGTGTTTTCAACCAGCAGAAGAAACCGGTATGGGCGCGATTCAAGTCGTAAACGATGCGCATTTTGCGGCTCTCATTCCAGATTATGCTTTTGCTCTGCATAATTACCCCGGCTTAGAGCTGGGTAAAGTAGCTGTGCGAGCAGGGACGTTTAATTGTGCGTCTCGGGGCATGATTATTCATTTAAAAGGTAAAACTTCCCACGCGGCGCATCCGGAAAATGGTGTCAGTCCTGCCAATGCCATGTGCCAAATTATCCAAGAGCTAAACTCACTGCCAGCAAAGATTCCGCATCAAGCAGGCGTTGGTCGAAACTGGGTAACGGTTATCCACGCCAAATTAGGCGAAATTGCCTTTGGTACAGCACCTGGCGATGCGGTGGTCATGGTGACGTTGCGCAGTGAAAGTAATGAAGGTATGCAAACTCTGGTAGAGGAAGCCGAGCGCTTTTCTCATGCCGTGGCAAAGAGTGAAAACCTAAGCATTTCGTTTGAATACGATGATGTGTTTCAAGCCAGCGTGAACTCTCAGCAAGGTTGTGATTTAGTCGTCTGTGCTTGTGAAAATACGCAAACGCCTTTTGTATTATTGGATGAACCGATGCGTTGGTCAGAAGACTTTGGTCAGTTTACCGCGACAGCAAAAGAAGGCGCCATGTTTGCCTTAGGCGCTGGGCAAGCAAGCCCGCAATTGCACAACCCTGACTACGACTTTCCTGATGGTTTGATTCCCGTGGGTCGAGATCTATTTTTGGATATTATTCATAAAATAAATGGTTTGGAGGTTTGAGCATGATTGTGTTTCGACCGGCTGCTTTAGAAGAACTTGCCGATGTGAAAGCGTTGCTTTGGGATCAAGGTCCAAACGAATGGAATTATTTAACCGAAGAAGGTGTTGATGCTGAGTTTGAGCTGATTGAGCAAGGCTCTGCGACGGCTATGGTGGCGGTTGATTCTCTTGGTGCTGACAGTAGTCAAATTATAGGCTTCGCTATTTTGATGGATGGAAACGTTAGCCCTGATTATTTAGCTAAGTATTATGCTTTAGGTGACATTTGTTATATTGGTGATGTTGTGGTTTCTAGTGCATATTCTGGTCAAGGTATTGCTACGAAATTGCTTGAGTGCTGTATAGAAAAGTCCAAAGAAAAGCGAGCTGGTGTTGTATTAATTGAGCGACACGAAGAGAACTTAGCCTCTGCTGGCATGATGAGAAAAGCCGGTTTCCAAGTTGTTGACACCTTTTCTGATCCAGGCAAACGATCCGCAGGCTCAAGAAAAACAGCTATTCTTGGTTATAAAATACCTTGAAGTGCGCTTGTCTCTTTAGTTTTACCTCATTATTCGTAAGATAAATTCGTTGAACAAAGGAACAGTGAAGGCTGTATCTCCATGGTTTGGAGCCCAAACCATGCCTTTTTTAATCAAGCTATTTCTTACCGGTGCAACATCTGATGATTTTTTCTTCATTAAGTCGGCAATGTCTCCAGAGCGATGCGGTCCCGCACCTAGTGTAGCCATGGCATGAATGTACTGTTTTTCGTTTGGCGTGAGCCTATCGAATCGCACCCTGAAGAAACTTTCATCCATTGCCGCAATGGTTAATTCAGTTGCTGCTAGCACATCATTTTTTGTGATTGGGCTCTGTTTAGCGACATCCCATGTATGGCTTCCCCATTCTTGGATGAAGTATGGGTAACCTTTTGTTCTGTTAATGATTTCTATAACCGCATCTTCTTCATAGTCAACTTTTTCTGCTTTTGCAGGTTCAACAATAGCCTCTGTTGCTGATGAGTCATCAAGCGCGCCAACTTCAGGGTAGTTAAATAATCGTTCTGCGTAGGATTTGGAGTTGCCAGCTAGACCACGAAGTTGGGGTAATCCCGCACCGACTAATGTAACGGGAAGTTTTAATTGTGCGCAGCGATGTAGAGCAGTAATAAGTGCGGCAAATTGTTCTTGTTTGACATATTGAAGTTCATCGATAAACAGGACTAAAGCCGTACCTGCGTCTTTGGCTGTTTTGCCAACTTCTATCATTAATGCAGTCAAGTCCGCTTCTAAATCACCATTGTCTGCAAGACCCGCTTCTGGATCATGATCAAATCCAACTTCAATATCTGAGTAAGTTATTTTTAATGATTTCGCAAATCCTGCCAGCGCTTTAAGTGCTCGTATTGCCGCATCCTTTGATTTTTCTAAACGGCTCAATTTTAGTAATGCTAGTCTTAATTGCGGACTGATTAGAGCCGGAAGCGATCTATTTTCTGGAGCTTCAATAAAAATAATATGAGAGCCGCCAATTTCGGCGTCTCTAGACATTTGCTCAAGTAAAACGGTTTTTCCTACGCCTCTAAGTCCGACAAGTAACATACTTTTTGCAGGTTTGCCGCGCATGATTCTTGTTATGGTGATGTTTAGGCTATTTCTTAATTCATCTCTGCCTGCTAGTTCATAAGGAGGTGTTCCAGCGCCAGGAGAATATGGATTAGTGATAGGATCCATTATATATACCTAGTTTATAAAAGTTATCAAATTATACTAACTCTTGTAATTTTGTTATTCAATTTATATTTTAAGCTTCAAATCTGAGCCTTATTATCAGGTTGAGAGATCCGCAGATAGGAGTATTTCTGAACTATTACGTAATACGTCTACGCTTGTGTAATATCTTGATACGCTTGGAATTGCGATAAATACACTTTGCCATTGAGGTGTTGTAAGAATCCGCTGCATTCCAAATGATCCATCACTGGGCCTTTTACTTCTGAAAGCGAGAGTTTGATGTCCAGACTTTTTAGTTGTAAGTTCAGCGCTTCAAGCATTTCTAAGGCGCTGAAATCAATTTCATTCACGGCACTGCATTGGATAACCACATGATTAATGTCTTTGCGTTGGCTAATGGTGTCAATGATGTGATCTTCCAAAAAGGTCGCGTTGGCAAAGAACAGGCTTTCGTCTGGTCGCAAACAAAGCAGCTGAGGTGAGGTTTCTACCTCATAGCGTTTTACGTTACGAAAGTGCTCTGAACCCTTGATTAAGCCAACTTCGGCCACGTGCGGTTTGGATGTGCGATACAAATGCAAGGCAATGGACAGCGCTACGCCAGAAGCTACGCCCACTTCCACCCCTAGCAACAAAGTAATCACAATAGTCGCGAGCACGGCATAGAAATCACTGCGAGAAAACAGCCAGGTTTTTTTCAAGATAGAGAAATCGATCAGGGTTGTGACGGCCACAATGATGGTTGCCGCGAGTGTGGCTTTGGGTAAAAAGTACAGCATGGGCGTTAAGAATAAAGACGCAATCATAATGCCGAGCGCTGTCATGATGCTGGCAAGTTGAGTCACCGCGCCGGCATCGAAGTTGACCACGGAACGAGAGAATCCCCCTGTCACTGGAAAACCACCAGACACACCTGATGCGATGTTGGCCGCACCTAAACCAATGAGTTCTTGGTTAGGTTTGACTTTTTCACGTCGTTTAGCGCCTAACGTTTTGCCAACCGAAATGGACTCGACGTAGCCAATGATCGAAATCATCAACGCAGGCAAAGCCAGTGCTTTGATCAATTCCAGCGATGGCAGGGTGAATACCAAATTCGGTAACCCAGCCGGAATGTGGCCTGTAATGGCGACGCCATGGGATTGCAGATCATACAGATAGACAACCGCAAGGCTAGACAGCACGCCAAGAATCGGTGCGGTTTTCGCCAATGATGCCGCGGATGCTTCGGGAACCTTTAGCATGATCAAAAAGCGTTTCGCGTGACGACGAGCCAACAGCAAAAAGGCGATCACAGAAACGCCAATCACAAAGGTCATGGGTTTAAATTGACCGATGTTTTCCAGCATAGACAGCAATTGCGTAACAACATTATCACCATGGGCTTGGATGCCCAGAATGTGCTTTAACTGGCTGAGCGCAATGATGATTCCTGAAGCGGAAATAAAGCCAGAAATCACGGAGTGAGACAGCAGGTTAGTGACCATGCCGAGCTTCATGACGCCCATAATAATCAACATGGCGCCAGACAATAGTGCGAGAGTGATCGCGCCCGTTAAATAGCTAGCCGTGCCTTGTTCAGCAATCACCGCCAGTGATGTCGCCGTCATGAGTGACGCCACAGCAACTGGGCCAACGGAAAGAGAAGTGCTGGTGCCAAATAAGGCGTACAAAACCAAAGGCAAGATACTGGAGTATAAGCCCACTTCTGGTGGTACCCCGGCCAACATGGCATAAGCCAGTGACTGAGGAATCAGCAACATGGTGACGATAAACGCCGCCGTGGCATCTTGGCTAAACTGTCCACGGTGATAGGTCTTTAGCCAAGACAGAGCGGGAATGAAACGTTCAATAATCATCGTGAACTCTCGTTATTTACGCATGGTTGGTTTAACAAACCATTCATAGCCTTTCAGCATGCCGTGCCAGTAGAAAGGAGGTAGCAAGTCTTCTTTCAGCACCCAAGCGAGATAGGTCGGTTTGGTACCATCGTTAAGCCATTTTGGAAAGGTGGGTAATAGCTTTCCCCCGTAACCAAATTCCGCCAAGACAATCTTGCCGCGTTCAACGGTAAGCGGGCAGGAACCGTAGCCGTCGTAGATGGCTCTTATCGTATTTCCGTCCATAGCATCGACAATGTTTTGCGCGACCACAGGCGCTTGAGCGCGAGCAGCGGCCATGGTTTTAGCATTTGGCGTATTGGATACATCGCCTAATGACCAGATGTTTTTGAACTGGGTGTGTTGCAAGGTTTCTTTGTCTACATCGACCCAACCCGCTGCGTCGACCAATGGACTATTGCGGATAAAGTCTGGTGCTGTTTGTGGTGGGCAAACATGCAGCATCTCGAACTCGGTCTCCACGATAGTTTTCTCACCATCTTTGTCTGTAGTGGCAAAATAGGCGCGTTTATTTGGACCGTCCACTTTGACTAGGTTGTGAGTGAAGTGAGTATTCACTTGGTACTTTTGAATATAACTTTCTAGCGAGGGAACATAATTGGCAACGCCAAATAATACTGCACCAGCGTTGTAAAACGAGACATGGATGTCTTTCAGTTTGTCGTTCTTTAGCCAATGATCACAAGACAAATACATGGCTTTTTGTGGCGCGCCTGCGCATTTGATCGGCATGGGCGGTTGGCTGAATACGGCTTTACCGCCGTTTAGGTTTTTCACCAATTCCCATGTGTAAGGTGCCAAGTCGTAACGATAGTTCGAGGTCACGCCGTTGCGGCCTAATGTCGCGGATAAACCTTCAATGGCGTCCCAGTTAAGCTTGATGCCGGCCGCGACGACTAAGTACTGATAAGCGATTTTTTGGCCGTTTTCGAGCACGACGTGGTTTTCATCTGGCAAGAACGCTTTTACCGCTTCTTTCAGCCATTTTGTATGGGCTGGAATCACATCCGCCATGTTACGGCGTGTACTGGCCGCTTTAAAAACACCACCGCCAACCAATGTCCAACCGGGTTGATAAAAATGACTTTCAGCTGGATCAATCAAACAAATTTTCAAGCTAGGTTTGCGTTTTAATAAACTGGCGGCGGTGGCAATCCCCGCTGAGCCTGCACCGACTACGACCACATCGTATTGGGCTGTTGCTTTGTTGTCTTGAGCAATAGACGCTGTTTCAGGAGAAGACTCTTGCGCCGCTTGCCAAATTTGGCTTGAGCGATTACCTGTGCGGCAATAAGCATGGACATTTTCATCACTTTTTAAGGCCAATCTGAATGCCTCTACATCGGATGGCTGCATTTGCCCGCCAGCAAACGGAATGTGTTCGGTTTTGATGTTTTTCGTTTTTGCGTAAGCGGCAACATCGGCAAAAGACAGTTGACCTTCTTCTTCGTCATCTGGTCGATTACAAATAATTAAAGTGACACCGGATTCTGCTAAAGCGTCTACATCGTCTAAGCGGATTTGCTCAGAAACGGAATAGTTGTCTGTTATTATTTTGCGTAACATGGTGGTTCTCTCTTTTATCATGTCACCGACTAACGTGAGGTGACTTATTGTTTTTGTTGATGATAGTTACGATTTATTTAAACGCATTCAGTGGGATCTTTAAGTAAGACAAACCGTTCTCTTCTGGCTCCGGCATGTGGCCTGCTCGCATATTGATTTGCAACGATGGCAAAATCAGGCGAGGCATGGCCAGTGTTTTGTCGCGGGTTTCACGTAGAGTAACGAAAGCTTCTTTGCTCATGCCCTGTTTGACATGAATATTTTGTTCTTTTTGTATTTTTACTGTGGTTTGGTATTCCAGCGCGCGGCCATTCGGGCAATAGTCATGACACATGAAAATGCGATGATCTTCTGGTAACGCTAAGATTTTTTGAACAGAATCGAATAACCCCCCTGCATTGCCGCCGGGAAAATCGGCACGAGCCGTACCGGCATCAGGCATAAATAAAGTATCGCCAACAAAGACGGCATCCCCTAAAACATGGGTGAAGCAGGCTGGTGTATGGCCAGGTGTGTGCATGGCAATACATTGCATACCACCCACCATGTAGCGTTCGCCGTCATGGAACAGATGATCGAATTGTGAACCATCCAGTTTAAACTCAGTGCCTTCGTTGAATATTTTGCCAAAGGTGTCTTGTACTATGGTGATTTGTTCACCAATGCCTATTTTGCCGCCAACTTTACTTTGAATGTAAGGCGCAGCTGAAAGATGGTCGGCATGGACATGAGTTTCAATGAGCCATTCCACTTTCAGTTTGTGTGTGGTGACGTACTCAATAATGCTGTCGGCGCCTTTGTAAGATGTGCCACCAGAGGCATAGTCGAAATCCAGCACGCTATCGACAATGGCGCAACTAGAAGACTCTGGATCTTTAACCACATAGGAAAAGGTGTTGGAGTCTTTATCGAAAAACGCCGCTACTTCAGGTTTGGTAGTCATTGTGTTTGTCATGTTTCACCTCGTATCTAATTTTCCATAAACTCAAATGATTTGCTCATTTTCTGGATTAATAATTCTAATGGAGCAGAAAGTGTGCCAAGGTTTTGGGGTTTTATTAAGTTATTGAAATTTATAGATTTAATTTGAGAATAAAAATTTCTATCTAGATTAGAATTGACTAATGTATAGTTGATTGTCATATTTGACTTAATTTTTTGACAGAAATGACAATTTCCTTATGAATATCATCGCGTCTGATTCCTCTTCCTATGAAGGTCTAGCCAGTATGTTGGAAGGCTACGATTGCCCAGCCATTTTAGTATCGGTGGATTATCGAATTCTTGCCATTAATCAGCACTACCGAGACGAATTTGGAGAGGTTCCGTTACAGCAAAATAAACGCTGTTTTGAAGTTTCCCATGGTTATAGTGTGCCTTGTGATGAAGCGGGGGAAGATTGTCCTATTTCCGCTACTTTACAGTCTGGTCATAAAGAGCGTGTTTTGCATATCCATCAAACCCCAAGAGGCAAAGAACACGTCGCGGTTGAAATGCTGCCAATTCATGATAGCCAAGGGAAACTCTTGTTCTTTGTTGAGCTATTGCGTGCTATTTCAGTGGCGAGTACGGGAAAGGCAAACAACAAGCTAGTGGGGGCAAGTAAATCGTTTAACCAGATGCTGGAGAAGGTTACTAGAGTGAGTCCCAGCGATGCGTCGGTGCTGCTATTGGGTGAATCTGGTAGTGGTAAAGAACTGGTGGCAAACGCGATTCATCAGGGTAGTAGTCGGGCAGGGAATGCTTTGGTGACTTTAGAATGCTCAGGTTTGACAGATTCTTTATTTGAAAGCGAGCTATTTGGCCATGTCAAAGGCTCATTCACTGGAGCACATAGCAACCGTGTTGGCTTGGTCGAACTGGCAAACGGTGGCACATTGTTTTTGGATGAGATCGGCGATGTGCCCTTGTCTATGCAGGTTAAATTATTGCGTCTGATCGAAACCCGATCGTTTCGCCCCGTGGGTTCTTCTACTATTAAACACAGCCATTTTCGTTTGGTGTGCGCTACCCATAAAAACCTCGCACAAATGGTCAAAGCAGGTGAGTTCCGCCAAGATTTATACTATCGCATCAACGTCTTTCCCATTCATGTGCCTTCTTTGCGCGAGCGACAAGACGACCTAGTCTTGTTAACCAACACCTTGTTAAAACGCATCAGTCAACGCAAGGAATACCACCTAACTGACTCGGCGATGCAAGCATTAAAGCAATACGATTTCCCCGGCAATATTCGTGAGCTAAGCAACATCCTCAATCGCGCAACACTCTTAACAGATACGAATTTGATTGAGCGAAGCACCATTCAAGAATGTTTGGAGATCGACCGTGAACTTGATTCGCTGGTGGATGCTTCATCCGCTTCTCAATCGTTAAGTATCAATGATGCAGGTGAAGACAAAGAATGGCTGGACTTAAAAACTGCCGAAAAACGCTACTTGTTAGAGCTCATGGCATTTCATCATGACGATAAAGAAAAAGTCGCCAAGGTCGCAGGAATCAGCCTGCGATCCTTGTATCGGAAATTGGAGTAAGGTTGCGAGGAATGTTTAGCCCAGTTTCTTCTTGAATCGTAACGAGGCAATGATGATTCCGCCTATGGTAAATAATCCTAGCCATAGAGCATCTTTGCCTAATAAAAGCAGGCTAGCGTCGCGCAAGGCGATGGCGCGAATCATGCGCATGAAATGGGTGACGGGCAGAGCTTCGGCAATCCATTGAGCGGCGACTGGCATGGCATCGTAAGGAAACATAAATCCGGATAGTAATATCGATGGCAGTAGAATAAATATCGTCATCTGCATGGCTTGTAATTGCGTCTTGGCAATGGTGGAAAGTACCAATCCAAGGGTTAAGCTGGCAAAGATAAACAGAATGGAGCCACCAAGCAGTGACAGCAAACTGCCTTTAATCGGCACTGAAAACACCCAATGGCCCACGCTTAAAATAATAGCGACTTGTGATAGTCCGACTAAAACGTAAGGCGCTATTTTTCCTATCATCAGTTCCATTGGGCGTACTGGCGTGGTGATGAGAAATTCCATATTGCCATGTTCGTGTTCCCGAACGATGGCGGACGATGTAAATAAAATCATTGTCATGGTTAGAATCACCGCCACCAATCCCGGCACGATATTCACCACGGTTCTTTGTTCTGGATTGAAGTATTGCACCACTTCGAAACTCGGCGCGGTACGTATAGTCGTATGGTTGGCCACTTCGTCTAAGGGCATATTGCGTAAGGCTCTAATGGTTGAGGCAATGACGGTATCTGAGCCATCGACTATCCATTGCCCTATTGGCAGAGTGAGTGGTGAATCTATTTGTTTATGATCGTAGAGCGGATGATTAAATAGGCGACGAGTCATATCGGCTGGCAAATACAGTACGGCTCTGATCTCGCCTTTGGTAATTGCGACTTCGGCGTCTTTTATGGAGCGATAACGGGCAATAAAATCGACGGATTGCGTCGCTACCAGTGCGTGTTCCACGGCTCGACTTTCCGAGGTCTGACTGAGGTCGACAAGGCCAACGGGGATGTGTCTGGCGTCGGTGTTAATCGCATAGCCAAACAACATAAGTTGTACCAGCGGTATCATGATAATCATGCCAAAGGTCATTTTGTCTCGGGAGAGCTGCTTTAATTCTTTGACGAAAATGGCATACACTCTAATCCACATACTAATCCCCATGACGTCCTCCGGTGCAGGTAACAAACACGTCTTCAAGGCTAGGGCGAGCTAATATTGTTTCTCGGCCATCACTAAGTTCCGAGATAAAGCCCAGAGGATCTAGTACTTTTTTCTTTATCAATACTCTAAGATGAGCACCAATTTGTGCCGCAGAGAGGATTTCTGGGTGCTGGGTTAGCGTCTGTTTGAGTTGTCTCAATTTATTGCCGCTGACTTCCACCACGGTGGCTGGCATAGCATCCATTAGAGCTTGAGGCGAGCCATCGGCGCGTTTATTCCCGTCTTCCATAATCGCCAAAGCATGGCAACGCTCGGCTTCATCCATGTAATGGGTGGACACTAGAATAGTGGTGCCAGCGGCACAAAGGTCGAACAATCTTTCCCAGAATTCGCGACGATTTTCTGGGTCAACTGCAGAGGTGGGTTCATCGAGAAAGAGTAGTTCTGGGGAGTGCAGAGTGGCACAGGCGAGAGCGAGGCGTTGTTTTTGTCCGCCGCTCATGGAGCCTGCAAATTGTTTTGCTTGTTTTTCCAAATCATACAAGGCGAGTAATTCTTCGATACGAGACTTTTTACGCTTTCCTGCAAAACCATAGATAGCACCGACAAAGTCCAGATTTTCTTTCACGGTTAAGTTGTCGTACAGCGAAAATTTTTGCGTCATATAGCCAATACGTTTTTTTAGCGACTCTTCATGACCTAACAGCGGTTTGCCTAAAATAGTGACGTCACCTTCACTGGCTTCTAATAACCCAGTGAGCAGGCGAATGCTGGTGGATTTTCCGCAGCCATTGGGACCAAGAAAGCCATAAATACTGCCTTTAGGGATGTTTAAATCCAGTTTATTCACTGCAATGTTATCGCCAAAGCGTTTGGTCAGTCCTGTGGCTTCAATGGCGTATTCTATTTGCTCAGAAGCGTTGGAAGTCATGGTAAACGTACCTCAACCGCCAAGCCTGTGGGGAGCTGGTTAGCGTCGATGAGATCAATGTCGGTGAGATACATCAGACGAGCTCTGTCTCGTTCATTGAGCGCATAAAATGGCGTATAAGCGGGTTGTGAGCGGATATTTCGCACACGACCTTGAATGGGCGCTTCAATGCCATCAGCAAACACCTCAATAGCGTCGCCAGCTTTGATCTTGGTTAATGCGCTGGCAGGCAAATAAACTCTTGCATAAGGGTGACCAGAAGACAGTAAGCTAATTAACTGAGTGCCTGCGGTAACACGATCTCCTTCGTGCCAAGGCAGTGTGTCAATCGTACCATCAATTGGCGCTTTGATGGTGAGGTCTTCACGGGCTTTGGTTTGCCATTCAAGGGCGGCCTGTGCGGCTTGCACCTTAGCATTGGATTGGGCAATGTCTTCTTCACGTGCGCCATTTTTTAACTCTAACCATTGATCATGAGCTTGCTGTGCTTTGGCCTTATTGCTGTCTCTCGAAGCTTTCGCTGCATCAAAATCGGCTTTGCCAACGACTTTGCTTTTATACAGTTTTTCGATACGTTGATATTTTAGCTCTGCTTCTTTACTGGCGGCTTGAGTGGCTTCTAGTGCGGCGAGTGAAGCGCTTAATTGTTCTGGTCGTGTGCCCGCAGTTAATACGCTAAGGGCTGCATTGGCTTGGGCAAGTTCGGCTTCACGCTGGGCAATAAGCGCATCGGCGCTGCGTGAGTCTAAACGCAGCAAAATGTCGCCTTGGGAGACTTGTTGTCCTTCGTTGATATTGATTAGGACGATTTGCTCTGCAGCGGGGGCTGACAAGGTGATTCTATCGCGCTCAATATTGCCCATGGCGTAAGTTGACTCTTCTGACTGGCAAGCGGTAAGCAAAGTCAGCACAAGTACGGATAGTAGACTATGGCGTGTTTTCATTCTTGCTCACCTTTGGTGTCGTTGGATGATGGCTGTGGTGATGGAAAGGTGAAAAGTCCTTGTTCTAACAATGTTTGATTGTGATCCGCTAGATTTAATAACCAGTCTTCTTTGAGTTCGACCCCAAGTTGTTGCTGAAGATATTTTGGCGCTAATACAGGAAAAATCATTAAGCTGACAAAGCTCAGGCGAATCCATGCCGGATTAAGGTTGGGATTAATTTGCTTTTGCTTTTCAAACGCCTCGATCCATTTTTCTGATCGTTTCAAGATGTTGTCGATAATGCCTGTCAAAATAGCAAACGCTTCGGGGTTATCTTGTTGGTTGATTACCTGCAGAATCAATTTTGGTAGCATGGGGTTTTTGGCAATCATGCGGTAGTAGGTTTGCATCAATAACAATGGATTAGGCGGTGTATTGGGGTCAATATCGGCTTGGAATTGTTCGATAACCGGAGCCAAGGTTTCTTGTATTGTTGCTTCGAATAAACCTGCTTTTGAACCGAAGTAATAGCGAATCATCGCCGCATCCACGCCTGCCGAAAGCGCTATTTTTCGCGTTGATACTTTATCAAAACCCTGTTCAGAGAAGCAGCGTTTGGCGGCGGCAATCAAACTGCTGCGAGCGGAATCTTGATCGCTATTAGACTGCTTGGGACGTCCCATTTTAGTGGTCATGCAAAGGTCTCTATTAATTCATCTAGTGATGAATATAGGCCATATATCCACAATGGGTTACTAAGATAATTCCTCATAGATTGAATCAATGAGGAATTATCTTAGTAGGTGCCGATCCTCTAAGGTTGACTAGAGAAATTTGGCTGTGTTTTTTTAAGTTAATTGAACTAGATCAATACTGGTAGTCTTCAATGTCTAGGTTTGTCCGATATCGAAGTCAAACCATTATTCATTGTAATGACGACCTTTCCTTTTGCACGCCCTTGAGCAAGATATGCCAGCGCATCTTTTGTTTGTTCAAACGGAAATACCTTATCGATCACTGGTTTAATGTGTTCAGCTTCGAGCAGTTTGCTGATTTCACTCAGTTGAGCGCCATTTGGGCGAACAAATAGAAAGGAATAATCCACTTTTTGCTTTTTCGAAAGTTTATTAATTTTTCGACTCATCAAACCAAATACAAAGGTTAGGACTCCATTTAGGTTACGAGCTCGGGCAAAAGGCGCATCCAACGGACCAACAAGAGAAAGGATCTTGCTCCCTGGCTTAAGGATGCCAATGGATTTCTCAATCGCGTCACCTTTGGTCGTCCCTAACACGAGATCGTAGTTGTGCAGTACTTTGTCAAACTCTTGTTTCTTATAATCAACTACAGTGTCTGCACCCAATTTACGAACGAAATCAACATTCCCAGTACTTGTCGTCGTTGCCACTGTTGCGCCAAGGTGTTTTGCTAACTGGATGGCAAAAGTACCAATACCACCCGAGCCAGCTGGAATAAACACTTTCTGACCCGCTTTAAGATTGCCGCGCTCTTTCAAGGCTTGCCAAGAGGTTAGGCCGACCATTGGGATTGAAGCCGCTTGTACGAAGTCAAGATTTGTTGGTTTCAGCGCCGCTGTGTTTTCAGGCACCACAGCAAACTCTGCAAGCGAGCCAATACCCAGATCAAATATACTGGCAAATACCGCATCGCCTGGCTTAAAGCGTGTTACTTGGCTACCCACTTCCGTCACAACACCCGCTAAATCGCTGCCCAGCGTTGCGGGCAATTGAAAGTGCAAAACCGGCTTAAATGTGCCTGTTGGAATGATGTTGTCAATGGGATTTAAACCTACGGCATGAACCTGAACGAGCATTTCATTGGGTTTGATTTTGGGTTTAATGATGTCGCTAAACTCAATGATGGGTGATGATTTACTGTACTTTTTAAGGGTAAGTGCTTTCATTTGTATGTTCTCGAATTGTTGCCGATCATTAGATAACTTTTGAATGTACTAGTTGTCTTAATTATTAATGCTTTGATTGCCATTATTCTAGACGTTCCCAGATTTGTGAACGGCCTAATATGGGCACACCAATATATCCACGCACGCTGAGCTTTTTACCGCCATCAATCAAACGAACTTTGCTGCTATATACTTTGCCGTTGTCTGGATCGAGAATTTGTCCTCCAACGAATTCGTCACCATCTTGCTTAAGGCCGCTCAGGATTTCCAACCCAATGATTGGTGCATTTTTGTTGACACCTTCGCATTTTTCGCACTTGGGATCAGGAGCTTCGGTTGGACTTGGAAACACTTTTTCTATCCTACCTTGTAGCGTTCCATTTGATTCAGTAATACGGATGAGTGCGCGTGGCTTGTCGTTGACATCGTCAATATTTTTCCACAGTCCGACAGGTGAAGAATCGTTTGCCAGAACGGGTTGCGCTATAAGTGAGATAGATAAAATCATGCCAACCGAGGTTACTAATTTCGAAAGAGACATAGCCATGGTTTTAATCGGTGACACTTTTATTAATGCAAATATATTAATCATATCTTCTCCCATTGCTTGTTAAGGTTGTTTGCCTTGTTGGATGTACGCCAAGCGTAAATGAACGCTAGCCCTAAAATAGCTTCTATTAAAACGGCAGCCAGAATCTTATCGCTTGCATGACCCACTGAAAGCTCATAAACGCCAAGTAAGATCAGGACTGTACAGATTGTTATCATTCCCTTAATGAGAGCCATTCGGGCCGCTGAATGCTCGGTGTTTCTCGCCATAAAAAACATAACAGCAACCCCAAGATAAAATACGGCTCCACGGCGACTAACAAGTCCTGCGCCATCGCTGTATAGCACGCCCCATTGAGTTAGCATTTGTTCAGGGAAAAACATCCATGCGATTGCTAAGACCAGAAACAAAAAGGACGTCAGTATTGCTACATGTCGAAAGGTCATTGCCTTATCCCTTTGTATCAAGCTTTAAGCTTTTACGAATGCCTTTATCCAATACTGAGGCTGGGGCGAAACGTCGTAGTAACTTAAACAAGCGAGCGGTTTTGCCAGCGGTATAGCGTAATTTTGGCTGTGACGCTTGAGCCGCTTCGAGTACGACACTGGCCGCGACTTCAGGTTCATCAGCGGTAGCCATGGCTTCGCTAACAACGCCGACTAGCTTCGCTCGAATCCCATCGTACTCGCTAATTTTTGAATCGGGCTCAATATTATTTGCCTCAAATTTGGTTTTCACATAAGCCGGCTCAATCACGGAGACTCTGATGCCTTGTGTGCGTAGTTCATGATCCAATGCTTCAGAGTACCCCTCAACAGCATGCTTACTGGCACAATAAAGTGCTGCATAAGGAACAGGAACAACCCCAAGAATTGAGCCAATATTGATAATTCTACCTCTGCCTTGACGACGCATATGTGGCACGACAGCACGTGTCATTCTGACAACACCATGAAAGTTGGTGTCGAACATGGCTTTAGATTGCTCAATTGAACTCTCTTCTGCTGCCGCAGGAGAGAAACCAAAACCCGCATTATTGACCAAAAGATCGATGCGTCCTTCAAGCCGAATCAGTTCCGCAACGGCCGCTTCGACAGAGGAATCGTCTGTTACATCCAGTGCCAGCATAGGAAAGCCAGTTTGATTCGATATTGCCCCACGACGGCTAGTGCCATAGACGCGGTAGCCTGCCGTTAGCAATTTTTTGGCCGTGGCCTCGCCAATGCCTGATGACGCGCCCGTCACTAAGGCGACAAGTTTATTGGTCATTATGTAACTCCTTAAATAAGTTGTTTTTCAATATCTTTGTGAGGCAATGAATCAAGGTTTTATGGCTGTTTATGCTGTTTTATAACGCGCAGCGGCATTTGACATCTCGATATCGGAAAGCAACCCTTGTCGCGCCTTGTCTAGATCATTCCAACGAGTCTCTTTATGCAGTGGTGGAATAGTGACCAGCTCTCGACGGTCAAAGCCAACCAAAGCCGCATCAACCAGTTCGTTCACTTCCATCATTGGCGAAGAGTTACTAATATCGATGCCTGCACGATCCCAGATTTCGGTATAAGTGCCCGCTGGTAGTAGCGCTTGCACGTAAATGCCTTTAGAGGACAATTCTAGATTCATCCCTTGAGATAAGAACAAGACGAACGCCTTGCTAGCGCCATAAACAGTCATTTGGTATTCAGGCGCAAGACCTACAACAGAAGACACATTGACGATAGAGCCTTTGCCTGCTTTGACGAGTCGTGGCGTTACCGCATTAGCAAGTCTGGTTAACGCCGTGATGTTTAATGCGATCAGCTTTTCAATTGAATCTGGTGTTTGTTCAACAAAGCGACCAGATTGAGCGATACCGGCGTTGTTGATCAGTGTGTCGATGCGATCGTCTTCTTGTAGGCGTTTTTCAACCAAAGCAAGATCACTGGATTTGGTTAGGTCTGCTGGCAATACATCGACATTGACGCTGTATTCTTGGCGTAAACGAGTTGCCAGTGTTTCAAGTTTTGCACCATCACGGGCAACGATAACCAAATCGTGACCACGACGCGCAAAGCGATCCGCATAGACAGCGCCAATACCAGTAGAAGCGCCAGTGATAAGAACGGTAGAATTTGTCATGATATTTTTCTCTTTAAATAATTTTCTGAATAATGTTTAAAAAGTGGCGACACACAAACAGCATGTCGCCACGTTATTCGCTCAGCGTCAGCGTTATTACGCGTTCACCAGTGTTGGGTAATCGGTATAGCCTTTGGCACCACCGCCATAAAGCGTTGAACCATCTAGTTCGTTTAGCTCGGCGCCTGTCTCTAATCGTTCAACAAGATCAGGGTTGGAAATAAAAGGGCGTCCAAGGGCAAACAAATCCACCTTGCCTTCTGCTAGCTGAGCAGAAGCCAGCTCAGTGTTATAACCGTTGTTGCCCATGTAAGTGTTTTTGAAGCGTTGACGTAGAGAACCATAGTCAAATGGGGCGATATCACGTGGGCCACCTGTTGCGCCTTCCACAACATGAAGGTACACAATGCCAAGCGCATTCAACTTATCTGCCACATAATCGTACTGTTCTTGTGGATTGCTGATGGAAATAGCGTTTGCTGGTGAAACGGGAGAAATACGCACGCCGGTGCGATCCGCGCCAATTTCTTTACTAACCGCTTCCGTCACTTCTAAAAGCAATCGTGCGCGATTTTCAACAGAACCACCGTAGGAATCAGTACGCTGATTCGCGCCATCTTTTAGGAATTGCTCCAACAGATAACCATTGGCTCCGTGGACTTCTACACCATCAAAGCCCGCTTTCATTGCATTGGTCGCTGCTTGGCGGAAGTCTTCAATAATGGCTGGTATTTCATCAATTTCTAATGCGCGAGGCTCAGATGTGTCGGCGAAGCCGTTATTGACGAACACTTTGGTTTCCGCACGAATGGCAGAAGGCGCAACTGGTGCAGCGCCATTTGGTTGTAAATCCACATGAGAAATACGACCAACGTGCCATAGTTGAACAAAGATTTTTCCACCCTTAGCGTGTACCGCATCGGTCACTTTTCGCCATCCATCGATTTGGTCCTGAGTGAATAATCCAGGTGTGTCTTGGTAGCCTTGCGCTTGTGCTGAGATTTGAGTGGCTTCCGTGATGATTAAACCAGCGGATGCACGCTGCCCATAATAGGTCGCAGCCAATTCACTCGGTACTAAACCTGCACCAGCACGGTTGCGCGTCAATGGTGCCATGACGAAGCGATTAGATAACGTGAGTGAGCCAAGGGTATAGGGTTGAAATAGTGTGTGATCAGTCATTTTTTTCGTTTTCCGTTTTTCATCTGTGGAGAATTTGTTAATGATGACGATCATAATCTAAAATGTCAATACTTTGATTATGATCATAATCAAAGTATACTGACTCATGATTTTTGCAATGAGGTGTAGTAGAGATGAAAGTGACAAAGGCGCAGGTTCAAGAAAATCGAGAGCATATCGTTAAGACGGCTTCGGTGTTGTTTCGCGAACGTGGTTATGACGGTGTGGGTATCGCAGAACTCATGTCTACGGCAGGGTTTACTCACGGCGGTTTTTATAAACATTTTAAATCGAAAGCGGATTTGATGGCGGAGGCGGCGGCGTTTAGTTTTGCGAAGTCAGCTGAAGAAACGTCCGATTTAGATATGGCGACTTTTGCAAAGCAATATTTGTCCCGAAAGCATCGTGATTCGTTTGGTAATGGCTGTACTATGGCGGCTCTTTGTACAGATGCGGGGCGTCAATCGGAGTCCATTAAAGAAACATTTTTGGCTGGAATTGAAGGCCAGCTGGAAACTTTGGCAAATGGAGAAGAGGCAACTGGAGAAGACCGAGTAAGAAGAATCAATGCCATTGCTCAAGCCGTTGGGGCGCTTATATTATCGCGCGCTTGCCCTGATGACTCTCCATTGGCGGATGAAATTCTACAGGTGTGTTTAGAACAAATTTTGAGTCAGCATGGGGCGTAGAATAAAACGATAGGCGATGTTGTTTCTATGGTCTAGTGGTTGAATTCATAAAATGATACAAGCTTGGCGAGATGATTGATCATTGCCAAGCCTATGTGTTCTTTAGTTAAAAGACTCAAGCAAACTGGAATTGTTTGATTTTTCGGCTCAGTTCGTTGGTCATTTGTGCAATCATGGCGCTGCCTTCCGACACCTGTTGAGAGTCCTCTAATACTTTTTCGGATACTTCTCGAATGCCCATGATGTTGCGATTAATTTCTTCCGCCACGGTGCCTTGTTGTTCTGCGGCGGAGGCGATCTGATGGCTGCGTGCCGATACATCGTCCACTTGCCTTAACATGTTTTGTAAGTTCTCGGCGGCGACGTGCATTCTGTCGGCACCGCGTTCAGCTTGTTGGGTGCTGGTGGCCATCGAGGTGGAGGCCTCTTTGGATTGATGTTGAAGCTTCTCGATGATGCTACGTATTTCGACAGTAGAGCCTTGAGTTCGGCTGGCCAATGAACGTACTTCATCCGCGACGACAGCAAAGCCGCGGCCCAGTTCTCCGGCTCGTGCGGCTTCAATGGCGGCGTTTAAAGCAAGAAGGTTGGTTTGCTCAGAAATGTCACCGATAACACCCAATACAGAGTCAATGTCGCCCGTTTGCTGCAACAGTTTAACAATGACATCGTTAGCGCCTTCGATGTTTTTGGTCAAACTTTGAATGTCTTCGTTCGTGGCGTCCAAATCTTGGCTACTTTGGCGTGTGATGGTTTGCACCATTTGGGTTGCATCTGCCGTGTCCTTGGCATGTTGTGCCACGTCTCGAATGGAATAAGACATTTCATTCATGGCGGTGGCAAGCAATTCGACCTCTTGGAATTGATTATCCATACCTTGTTTGGTATGCAAACTATTGCCTTGCAGTTGTACGCAGACAGCTTGCAATTCTGTAATGGCGTGATCCACTTCCAGCAAGGTGTCATTTAATGAGTTGGATACATGATTGGCTGCATTGGCTAACATACCTATTTCATCGTCTCGTTGCATATCCAGTTGTTTTGTTAAATCGCCATCAGAGATGTGTTGCAGATGTTCCGTTACTGTTTTCAATGGACGGGTGATATTGCGAACAATGGTCACACTGCTGATAAGGGCGATTAATATGAGAATGAGTTCGATGCTCGCCGACTGTTTGATTGTGGCCCAGAAAATGTCCGTTACACTGCTGTACAGCACGCCGCTGCCAATAACCCATCCCCATGGTTGATAGCCTTTAACGTAAGACACCTTATCTTCTGAATGTGAGACTTGTGGTCCTTTGTAGGCGTATTCTACATAGCCTTCACCGTGTTTTTTTACCTCAGACACCATGGCTTGCCAGTGTAAAAAACCATTGGCATCGGTGACATTCGCCATGTTTTTGCCTTCGTCTTGCGGTTTAAAAGGATGCATGAGCAGTTTGGTTTGCATGTCATTCACCCAGAAGTAGCCATCGTCGCCAAAGCGCAATGCAGACAAGGCGGCTAGCGCCGATTGCTTGGCTTGATCTTCACCAATAACCGAGGCTTGGTCTCCATAGTATTTGACGAGAGAATACGCGCTGTCTACTTGCTCTTTGACTTGCAGTTGTCGTGCGCTTAACAGTTCACTGTGCAGTTCGCTGTAGGCAATGGCACTAAAGACGATAAGTAATGTGACTAAGGCGCTAATAAGCCCCCAAAGTTTATAGCTTACTTTTATTGAGCTGAGCTTCATATGACATCCCTTCAAGGTGTGAGTTTGTTTTATAAGCAGGGATTATGGGCCTGAGTCCTGAAAAGAATTGTGATCGAAATCAAAACAAAGACACTTTGCTTAATATTTCTCTAAGATCCTCAGCATGAGGATATTGTCGGATTGAATACAGGCTTATTGATTCCTATGGCATCATTATTGCTTGATTTTATCTAAGATAAATCAAATCAGCAGGACGGGTTCCTGTTAGGCAAAGGCGCCTGAATCTACAGCAATCACGCTGTTGTGGATTCAGGCGCCTTTTTTTGTTCGGCATTGGAGAGACAGGAACATGAAGTGGCTTACTTATCCGGCATTTTTGTTGTTACACACACTGGGCATTATCGGCATGCTGCGGACTTTACTGGTGATTGGCCTAGTCGGTGGAGGTATTCGATTCGTCACATCCTCGCCGTTAGTTGAGTGGCTATGGGGGATATTGGTGTATTTAGCGATGGCCAGCCTGTGGCTTATTTTGCAGGAGATAGGCCAGCTGCAGCGTTACTGTGAAACAACCGCTTCGCCTCGTCTCAACGACCCAGTGCGCATGGGGCAATGGCGGCTTCTTCAGCCGGTGAGCCGTGGATTTCAGCAGTGGCTGAACCATGAACAGCGTCAACAACAATTATTGCAACAGCGCCTGGATGAAATATCCCACTCCTCCCATGAGCTTGAACAAAGCGCGGCCCTAGTCACTCGTAACGCTGAAGGGCAAAGTGGTTCGGCGACTGTTGCCGCGGCGGCTGTTGAAGAATTGAATGTGAGCATTGTGCAAGTGGCGTCCTTGGCTGCGGATTCGCGGCAGAGCAGTGTGGTCGCCAGTGAACAGCTGGCTGATGGCATTGAACAGCTCACCAATCTGGTGCGACAGGTGTCTGATATGGCGCAGCAAGCGATCAGTACCGATGCGTTGATCCGTCAACTAAGCAGCAACTCCCACACCATCAATGAAATGTCTGGCACCATTCGTGGTATTGCTGACCAAACCAATCTGTTGGCACTGAACGCCGCCATTGAAGCCGCGCGTGCAGGCGAGAGTGGTCGTGGCTTTGCTGTGGTGGCCGATGAAGTGCGGCGTTTGGCTATGCACAGCCAAGAGTCCGCCACAGAAATCAGTCGCAACATCGAATCTGTACAACGACATATTCAACAGGCCGCCGCTCAGGTGTCTGATCTGACAGAATTGGCGAATCAAAGTGCCGAGCGTTCAGAAAAGGTTCGTACTCTGTTAAATCAGGTCCAGCAGCACACCCAGCAACTTACCGCACAAGTCGATCAAGTGGCTGTTAGCACTGAACAGCAGGGGCAAGCAGTAGCCGAAATTGCGGAACTGGCGGATCGGGTTCGTCGCGGCAATGCCGACAATCTGCACGCGGCCGATCAAGCCCGCACCATCGCTCATCATCTGGCTCATTTGACAGGATAATTGGTATGAACAGTATTGATTCCGCACTCCCGTTCTTGTTCACGGTTTTGATCATCATGGCGTTGCTGTTTTATAGACTACATTGGCGCTTGCAACAGAAAAAACACTTACATCTGCAATCGAATGTTCGGCAATTGGCGGTACTGCGCGTCTTGATTGCCGAGTTTCAGCGTCATCGTGGCCTGAGCAATGGTGTACTCTGTGGTGACACCAGCATGAGTCAAGCGCTTGCGACGACGCGACAAAGTTTGGATCAGCACATCCATGTCGCACAAGCGTTCGACAGCACCCATCGAGAGGCGTGGAAAGGTTTGATTGATCATTGGTCGCGGATGCGTGAAGGACGCAGTCATGATCGTGTGAACAATTTGATGCAGCATCACTTAATCATTCGTAATAGTATTTTTCTCATGGAAGATGTGGCCAGCGAGATGGATCTGACACAAGGCTTACCTGCGTTGGGCTATTTGTCTTGTATCTGGCATGAGGTGATTCAGGCGGCAGAGTGGGCCGGGCAGGCGCGTGCATTGGGGACGGGGATCGCGGCGGCCGGACACAGCAGTGTCGAACAGCGGGTAAGAATGCATTTTCTCTATCAAAAAATTGAGTTGTTGGCGGGCCAAGCTTTTACCACACTGCAGCAACATGCCCAAGCGTATCCGCAGATGGCAGCGTTTCGTTTGTCGCATTGCGAGCAAGTCGTGACGGATTTTCTGCGCTGTATAAAGCAGGAGCTACTCGGTTCAGAAGTCCCTGTGATTGCGGCTAACACCTATTTTCAACAGGCCACTCAGGCCATTGATGAATTGTTGGCCTTAGTGGATACGGCATTGGATCAGTTGCAACAGCAACACGGAAAAGAGTGATAATGCTTACGTCCTTGCAAGGCATTTTGCTACTATCTTAGGAACGATGATTTTCATAAGGAAGCGTTATGCAATATTCGGTTCTTATTACAGGTTGTTCGTCAGGTATTGGCTTAGAGGCCGCCAAAATGCTTCAAGAGCGTGATTTTCTGGTGGTGGCGAGTTGTCGCAAACAAGAAGACGTCGCCGCGTTGCAAGCACAGGGCATTAAACATGTTGTGCAGTTGGACCTAGCGGACTCAGCTTCGATAGAAAAGGGCTTGCAAGACACCTTGGCCATTACTCATGGTGAGCTTTTTGCCCTGTTTAACAACGGTGCTTATGGTCAGCCGGGGGCAGTGGAAGATTTGCCTGTGGAGGCGTTGCGTGCGCAGTTCGAATGCAATGTCTTCGGTACGCATGAACTGACCACCAAGGTGCTGAAAGTGATGCTGGCCCAAGGATACGGACGCATTGTCAATAACAGTTCAGTACTGGGCTTGGTGGCCGCGCCGTTCCGTGGTGCTTACAATGCCAGTAAGTTTGCTTTAGAAGGTTTGACCGATACCTTGCGTTTAGAGTTATTCGATACGCCGATTAAAGTGAGTTTGATCGAACCTGGCCCAATCGAAAGCCGTTTTCGTGCCAATGCGTTGCTGGCGTTGCAAAACAATATCGACATGGAAAACAGCCGCCATAAAAAGGGTTATGAAGACGCCATAGCAAGGTTGAGCAAAGAAGGCGTGACGTCATCACAAACTCTGCCTGCCAGTGCGGTGGTGAATAAACTGATTCATGCCTTGGAATCAACGCGCCCAAAAGCGCGCTATTATGTGACTTTGCCAACCTATGGTGCGGTGTTGATGAAACGCGTACTTCCAACGTGCTTGTTGGATTGGGTGATGCGCCGTCAAGGCGCGTGATGAAGGGTTTTTAGCCAATCGGACATCGCAGATAGGTAAGCAGCACGAGCCGGCTCATGGGATAGGTATAAGTCATGAAAGCCTTGCGCAATACTCACTTGGGTGAGATTGCTGAAGGTTTTCTTGGCGGCTTGCTGCATGCTGTCCACATCCAAAACACCATCACCCTGTTGTGTTTCTTCTACTGTTCGTTTACCTATGGTACTGATGGCTGAATGACACACCAGTGTCGGGATTCTGATACGCTGATTGACTAGATTGCGCTGCGCGATAATGACTTCTCTTAACCAATGAAAAGAGAGATCGAAGCCTCTTGGTGGCTTCCAATCTAATCGGTAATCCCATTCACCACCAAATACGGTGTGCAGTGTTTTAGAGTAAATGTTGATTTTTCTCGCCCGTAAATACGAAAACGGCAGCAAAGAGACCAATATGCGAATAGGCCAGCTAACGCGATTGAGTACCTTAGGTGGAAAGGGTAAGGCAAGAAATGGACTGTTGAGCATCAGTCCAACCACTTCAGGAAACGCTTTGTTGTAATGGCTTTCGCGTTCGGGCAAAGCATAAGGTTGTGCCAAATAAGTGGACACCACTAAGCCACCAGTGGAGTGCCCGAGTATGACAACCTGATTGACACCATCTTGTTTCATCGTCGCTAGGGCAATGTCCAAATCTTGACCGTATTGTTCTATCGATTCGCACCAATTAGGCGGAGTCGAAGGGCGAATCGAGCGGCCGTAGCCCTGAAGGTCTATGGCATAAAAACGATAGCCTAAATCAACAAAGTGTCTTGCCAAACCTGTTTGAAAAAAATAATCCGTATAACCATGCACATACAAAATGGCGTTGGTCGCGTCAGGATTACCAATATGGTGAATGAGTGTCGTGTGGACTTGTGTTTTGGGGCCAGCGAAAGAAAAAGTGCGAGCACGAAAATCGGCACCTAATAGGTCTTCACATTCGTATAGTTGTTGCCAGTGTTGTCCTATCGGTGCGCTCATAAGGGGTTTCTCAAAGAGTTAATTAAATAGGTTGTCACCAAGTTGGTCGATGGTTAGCTTGGCTTTACGCAAGGTTATCTCAATGCACTCATCACGATTTGGCATTAAATCTGAACGAATAAAGTTATGTGTTTTTTGTTCTTCACCTTCGCCCTTGGTGATAGTGGCAGCAACGCGATATTGCCCACCGTCTTTCATCGGAGCGGGTATAATTGAAAACCCCTTGTGTTCTATTGCGTCTTCCGTTTTTTCAGGGGCGCTTTCGCCCCCAGCAAATAGCCCTTTGAGGCTAGATAAGATACCCATTGATGTTCTCTCCTACTGATTTTGCTCTATTTTTCGGGGATTTGTTGTAATAGTCAAATCTCGACGTATGATTTATTTTTCAACGTTAACAGAATTACCACAGGATAAGTATTCTGTCGAAGGAAAGTCCCATTATAATGTGTTGCTAGCGTTTCCGTTTAATTAGGGTATAGGTAGAGCAAAACAATGAGCACTATTACTCAAGTAGCTACATTAGCAGGGGTCTCCAAAGCCACGGTGTCTCGCGTGTTAAGCGGTGTGACGCCGGTGAAAGAAGAGACTCGTGCTCGAGTATTGGCCGCGATTGACACCTTGTCTTATAGCCCAAATCAGGCCGCTCGGTCGTTGGCAAGCAATAAAACCTATACCATAGGTTTGGTGGCATCGCGTATTGACACGGCCTATTACGGACCCGCCTCTAGTGGGGTAGAAAGAGCATTACGTGGTGGCGACCGACATGTCATCATTGCTAGCGGTAATGGTTCTTTAGAAGGCGAGCGTGACGCGGTCGACTTCCTAATCAAACGACAAGTAGACGCGTTGGTATTAGTAACCAATTTTTTATCAGAAGAAGAAGTCGCACGCATTAATGAACGCTGCCCCGTGTTTGTGTTGAACCAGCAATTTCCAGGCGGAGCAGGTCACAGCATTGCGTTTGATAATTTTGCGGGTGGCGAAATGGCCACCCAATACCTTATCGATAAAGGACACCAAAAAATTGCTACGGTGACGGGGCCGTTATGGAAGCATGATGCTTATCAGCGTTATTTAGGTTGCCAAAGAGCGCTGCAAAACGCTGACTTACCCCTGCATGGTCAATATGAGGGGAATTTTAGTGCAAACTCAGGTATGGCCCAAATGGCCTCTATTTTAGCGCTTCAGGATCGGCCTACCGCGATCTTTTTTGCTAATGATATTATGGCGATGGGAGCGCTTCATGTGTGCGCTCAGCAAGGCATTAAGGTGCCCGATGACATGGCTATTATCGGTTTTGATGACCTTGATATGTCAAAATATTATTCCCCTAGCATAACAACCATAAAATTGCCTTTATATGAGATGGCGGAAGCCGCAGCCTATCTGCTTTTAAACACTATTTATGGCACCAAACACACCATAAAACATGCCTTTTCCCCCGAACTGATTGTTCGCCAATCTGCTTGATCGCAAATATCGTGTTATTCAAAAAATGAGTAAAAAATATTGACGAGGCCGTATTATTGACTAATATTTGTTCATGAAAGCGGTTTCATTTCAAGTTTTACCGTTTTAGCTCACGCTTTTCGACAGAGGAGAGTGAGGATCAAAACCCAATAGAGGATAAAAATAATATGATGGGTAAAAAACTGTTCGCTGCCACAATTGGGGCAGGATTTATGAGTGCGTCTGTGCAAGCGGCTGACCTAGAAGTGATTCATTGGTGGACATCGGGCGGTGAGCAAAAAGCCGTGACAGTGTTGGCTGAAGAATTTAATAAACTGGGTAACGATAAATGGGTCGATACGGCGGTCGCGCTGGGCGAAAACGCACGAGCATTGACCATGCAGCGTATTCTCGGCGGTGATGCCCCTGGAGCCGCACAATTCAATACCTCTCGTCAGTTCGAAGAATTGATTGAAGAGGGTCTGCTTCTTGATCTCACTCCGGTAGCTGAAAAAGAAGGCTGGACTGATTTTATTCGTCCTTCCAGTATTTTAAATCCCTGTATGAAAGACGGCGGCATTTATTGTGTGCCAGTCAATATTCATTCGGCACAGTGGCTTTGGACCAATAAGAAAGTCTTTGCTGAGGTGGGAGTCAAAGAGCCCAATACATGGGAAGAATTTTTGAGCGTTGCCCCAAAAATCCGTGAGGCAGGTTACATTCCTTTAGCCTTTGGTGGTCAGGGTTGGCAGGAACGCCATGTCTTTGACGTGGTGCTTATTGGGGTGACAGATGAAGCATTCTGGAATCGTCTGTGGAAAGACAAGAGTGTGGACGCGGCGGGCAGTGCGCAAATGCGCAAAGTCTTCGAGACATTTGGGGCGCTAAGACAATTTACCGATGCGGGAGCACCAGGTCGAAATTGGAACGATGCCACTAACATGGTGATCACGGGCAAAGCCGCGGCGCAGGTTATGGGCGACTGGGCGCGTGGTGAATTTGCGGCCGCGGATAAAGTCGCTGAAGTAGATTACGGCTGTATTCCTGGCCCATCGAAACGCCCTTATCTTACTCTTGGCGGCGATGCGTTTATTTTCCCAAAATCGTCCGATCAAAATCTTGAAGCCGCGCAAATGAAATTGGCTTCAATGATGTTGAGTCCGTACATTCAAGCGAAATTCAATAACACCAAAGGGTCTTTACCAGTACGTGCAGATGTTGATTTAACCGTGGCAGATGCCTGCATGAAAAAAGGCTTAGCTCTGTTGGATGACCCTAAAGCGTCTATCACGCCAGCGAATGCCTATATTACGGAAGATACCAATGGGCAGATACAAGATTTAGTCTCCACTTTTTGGAATGAGCCCAGTATGTCTGTCGACAATGCCCTAGCTGTTTTTAAAGGCATTATCGAAGACGCTGAGTAATCTTTTCGTCGATGAATGATCACCGGTTTTTTCTGTAATACCATACTTAGCAGGTGGTACTGGTGGTCACTTCTTGCGTTCCAAAAGGAGTATAAACTATGGCTACTTCAACAAAAGTGTCGATACCGCGACGCGCTAAACGCGTGCAAATTTCGTCTTTGCTGGCCAGTACACCGATGGCGATTGTGGCGATTGGTGTGTTCGTTGTGTGTGTCGGTTATTCCGTGATGCTTTCCTTCACAAAATCCCGTCTGTTTCCCAACTTTAACTGGGTTGGGTTAGATCAATATGAACGCCTGTGGGGAACGTCCCGCTGGGTCGTGTCTGTCGAAAATTTACTGATTTACGGCATTTTGTTTATTGTTTTGTGTCTCATTGCTGGCTTTTTTATGGCGGTCTTTCTGGATCAGAAAGTCCGTTTCGAAAGCGGTTTTCGAACTCTATTTCTGTATCCCTATGCCATGTCTTTGGTGGTGACTGGCTTGGTTTGGCAATGGATGATGGAACCTTCTTTGGGGATTCAAAATGTGGTTCAGCGTATGGGGTGGTCGTCCTTTGAATTCGCGCCCTTGGTCGACCCTCAATACGCCATTTATGGGGTGCTGATCGCGGCGGTGTGGCAGTCTTCTGGTCTGGTTATGGCGTTAATGCTGGCCGGTTTACGCGGTATCGACGGGGAGATTTGGAAAGCAGCACGAGTAGATGGCATACCGACATGGCAAACCTATCTCTTTATTGTTCTTCCGATGATGCGTCCGGTGATGATCACGTCGGTGGTGTTGCTTGCCGTGGGCGTGGTGCGGGTTTATGACCTAATTGTCGCACAAACCGGTGGTGGCCCAGGTATGTCGACGGAGATGCCGGCGAAGTTCGTGATTGATCACATTACTGCCCGTGGCAATGTGGGCTTGGGGATGGCGGCGGCAACCATGATGCTACTTCCTGTGCTCTTGGTCATTGGTCCTTGGATTTATCGCGAATATGTTCGTCCAGCGAAACACTAGGAGTCGATCATGGAACAGATTCAGTTAATGGGCCCACAGGGGCCTAAACCAAAGCAAACCTCTGTTTCTCGGGTTGGGGTGTATGTGTTTTTAGTGAGCGCGGCGATTTTCTTTTGTATTCCTTTGTACGTGATGTTGATTACATCGTTAAAAGGCATGCCAGAAATTCGTTTGGGAGAGCTTTTTGCGTTACCTGGCGACCCAAGCTTCGCGGCTTGGGTAAAAGCCTGGAGTGAAGCGTGCTCTGGCGTCGAATGCAATGGTATTCAAACGGGGTTTTGGAACTCGGTAAAAATCACTATTCCGAGCGTCGCCATCTCTATCATTCTTGGGTCTATTAATGGTTATGCCTTGTCGTTTTGGCGTTTTAAAGGTTCAAACCTGCTGTTTGGCTTATTGCTATTTGGTGCTTTTGTGCCTTTTCAGGTGGTGATTTTTCCGCTGATTATTTTTCTTCGTGAAGTGGGGCTTTATGGTTCTTTGACGGGAATTATTTTGATCCACACTATTTTCGGCATGCCGATCATGACCTTGTTGTTCCGTAATTACTTTGCCTCGTTGCCAGATGAATTGTTCAAAGCAGCACGAGTCGATGGGGCAAACTTTTGGCAGATCTTTTTTCAAATCATGATGCCACTCTCTATTCCAGTGACCGTGGTGGCGGTGATTCTGCAAACCACAGGGATTTGGAATGATTATTTATTGGGGCTGATTTTTGCGGGTCGAGACAATTTACCAATGACGGTGCAGTTGAACAACATTGTGGCCACCACTTTTGGGGTGCGTGAGTACAACGTGAACATGGCAGCGACCATTTTGACAGCAATCGTGCCGTTGGCGATTTACTTGTTGTCCGGTAAATATTTTGTGCGTGGCATCGCCGCTGGCGCGGTTAAGGGGTAAGTGATGAACAGTGTCTCAATTAAAGAATTGGATCTTAAGTATCAAGATGCGCATGTGTTAAAGCATCTAAATCTAGACATTCAAAAGGGCGAATTTTTGGTGCTCTTGGGGTCATCCGGTTGCGGTAAATCCACCTTGCTCAACTGCATTGCTGGTTTATTGGATATTACGGCCGGTCAAATTTGGATTAACGATCGCAATGTGACCTGGGAAGAGCCCAAAGATCGCGGTATTGGCATGGTGTTTCAGTCTTATGCCTTGTATCCGCAAATGACCGTGGAAAAGAATTTATCCTTTGGTCTAAAAGTGAAAGGCATGGCGAAAGAGGAGATTCGCCAACGAGTGGACCGAGCGGCGAAAATCCTGCAAATAGAGCCATTATTGCAGCGTAAACCGTCTGAACTATCGGGTGGACAGCGTCAACGTGTCGCAATAGGGCGAGCCTTAGTGCGAGATGTAGAGGTGTTTTTATTTGATGAGCCTTTGTCGAATCTGGACGCCAAGTTGCGCGCGGATTTGCGGGTAGAAATTAAGCGTCTGCATCAAAAATTAAAAAATACCATGGTGTATGTGACGCACGATCAAGTAGAAGCGCTTACGTTGGCGGATCGTATTGCCATCATGAAAGACGGTGAGATTCAGCAACTCAGTACCCCTGCCAATATTTACCACAAACCTTGTAACCTATTTGTTGCACAGTTTATTGGCTCGCCAAGCATGAACTTATTAGAAGGCCGCATAGTTGGGGATAATTTTGTTTATCAAGACTATCGCGTCAATTTAATGGGGTACGAGTTTATCGATCAAGGCGATCACGACACGTCCGCGTATTTAGGCATTCGTCCTGAGCATTTGGCCCTTGAGCCCCGCGAGGGCTATGTGCAACTAGCCACGGCCACGATAGATATCTTGGAACCAATGGGCGATGAAACCATTGTCTGGTTTGATTTTATGGATCGTAAGTGGTCCGTCAAAATACATGGAGATCATCAGCTAGATTGGGGCGCAGAGGTAGACATCTACCTAGACCCTAAAAAAGCTCATCTCTTTTCTAAGCAAAATGAAGGGCGGCTTTAAGTCGTTAATCGCAGACATAACAATAAAAAGGATGCCACATGAACGAATTTTCATTTCAGCTTTATAGCGCTCGTAATACTCAGTCTCTTGATGAGGTATTTGCTCTTTTACACCAAGCAGGTTATCAGCAGGTGGAAGGATATGGCGGTTTATATGGCCAACTGGATGAGCTAAAAAGCTTATTAGCCAAACATGACCTGACCATGCCAACGGGGCACTTTGATTTGGGTATGTTGGAAAACAACATACAGCAGGCTTTGTATATCGCCAAAACCTTGAATATGCACACCATTATTTGTCCTTTTATTATGCCGGAGCAACGCCCTGATAGCGCTCAAGGTTGGTTTGAGCTAGGGCAGCGTTTAGAGGCGATCAGAGAGAGAACCATCAATGCGGGCTTTGAGTTTGCTTGGCACAATCACCACTTTGAATTTGAACCTTTGGCCGATGGTACCTTGCCGATGACTTGCATTCTCGAAGGTGGTCCAAATATCAAATGGGAAATGGATGTGTCATGGGTGGTCAAAGGAGGGGAAGATCCCGCCGAGTGGCTGACGAAATATCGTGATCGTATTTGTGCTGTGCATCTAAAAGACATTGCGCCAGAAGGGGAGTGTTTAGATGAAGACGGTTGGGCGGATTTTACTCATGGCACTTTGCCATGGAAAGAATGGTGGCCTGTGGTGCGTTCCACTCCGGCGAATGCCTTTGTGATGGAGCATGATAACCCTAACGATTTATCACGTTTTGCCACTCGTGCGTTAAGCGGTGCAAAAGCCTTAGTAAAAGGAGCAGCAGCATGAAAACCATTTTAAATGTCGGTCTCATTGGCTGCGGCAATATTTCGGACAGTTATTTGTCTTTAGCACCACAATTTTGTGGTTTCAAAATAGTCGCTTGTGCGGATTTAAACGCTGAATTAGCGGCAGCCAAAGCACAGAAATATGGCATTGAATCGCGCAGTGTGGATGCTTTATTAGCGTCTGAAGATATTGATATTGTTGTTAATTTAACCATTCCGGCTGCGCACTGTGCGGTAAGTATGCAAGCGCTGGAAGCGGGTAAGCATGTTTACTCGGAGAAGCCTTTGGTTTTGAGCCTCGAAGAAGGGCAAAAAATGAAAGCGCTTTCACTGAAAAAGGGACTCAAAGTGGGCAGTGCGCCCGATACCTTTATGGGCGGTTCTCACCAGTTTGCTCGACATTTATTAGACAGGGGAGAGATTGGTGAGGTGTATTCGGGTACGTGTTATGTGATGAGCGCCGGAATGGAAAGCTGGCATCCCAATCCAGACTTTTTCTTTAAAGCGGGTGGCGGTCCAATCCTCGATTTGGGGCCTTATTACATTGCGAACTTGATTCAGCTATTAGGACCTGTGGAGTCCGTAATGGCCAAAACATCGATTCCTCGTAAGCAGCGCAAAATCACCAGTCAGCCACGATCTGGCGAGATGATAGAAGTAGAAACCCCCACAACAATTCACGCCATTTTGACGTTCCAAAATGGCGCGGTTATTACCTTGGGAGCCAGTTGGGACGTGCAAGCCCATCAACATTCTCACATGGAGTTATATGGCAGCAAAGGGTCTATGTATTTGCCCGACCCTAACTTTTTTGGTGGCAAAGTGTCGTTGATCCAAGAAGGCCGTGAAACGCCTGTGACAATGTGGAATCACCCATTTGGGACGCCAAATCAAATCCATGGCGAGTTAGCCAAAGCAAATTACCGTACGGCTGGGTTGGCGGAAATGGTGATGGCCATTCATATGGGGCGCGATCATATGTGTTCACTCGACCGGGCGTTACACGGTGTCGAGGTGATGACGGCTATTTTAGCGTCAGGTGAGAGCGGTCAAACCATCAATATGACGACTCATTGTGATCGCCCTCGCGCACTTGACCCAGAGGCGGCGAAAGCCTTGCTTGCTGCCTGTTTTTAGGAGGATATTATGAAAACAATACAAGGCCCCGCGATTTTTTTGGCGCAGTTTGTCGGCGATGACGCCCCTTTTAATAGCTTTGATGCGATTTGTGGCTGGGTGGCGTCACTGGGTTACAAGGGGGTGCAAGTGCCCACTTGGGACAAACGCTTGATGGATTTAGAGCGCGCCGCCAATAGCCAAGACTATTGCGACCAATTGATTGCAACGGCAGCCAAACATGGCGTGGTGATATCGGAATTGTCCACGCATTTGCAAGGACAGCTGGTGGCAGTACATCCCGCTTATGATGTCGCTTTTGATGGTTTTGCTGACCCGAGTGTGCGGGGGAATCCAGAGGCTCGTCAAGCGTGGGCGGTGGAGCAATTAAAAATGGCCGCCAAGGCGTCAAAGCGTCTTGGATTGACGGCCCATGCCACTTTTTCTGGTGCCTTAGCATGGCCATATTTTTACCCTTGGCCGCAGCGACCTGCTGGTTTAGTGGAAGAGGCATTCGCAGAGTTAGGTCGACGTTGGAAGCCCATTCTCGATGCGTTTGACGAAGCGGGTGTGGATCTGTGTTATGAAATTCATCCCGGTGAAGACCTTCACGATGGCGTGACTTTTGAGCGTTTTCTAGAGGAAGTCGGTCATCATCCTAGGGCGAATATTCTCTATGATCCGAGCCATTTCGTGCTACAGCATTTGGACTACTTGGCCTTTATTGATCATTACCATGAGCGCATCAAAATGTTCCATGTCAAAGACGCGGAGCTGACGCTAAATGGCAAATGTGGCGTCTATGGCGGTTTTCAAAACTGGGTTGATCGTCCGGGGCGTTTTCGTTCTATTGGTGATGGTCAGGTGGATTTCAAAGCGATTTTCGCCAAGCTTACCGCCTATGATTTTACGGGTTGGGCGGTATTGGAGTGGGAATGTTGTTTGAAGCATCCTGAAGACGGTGCCCGTGAAGGCGCGCAACATATCCAAGACTTTATTATCCGTGTGACGGACAAAGCCTTTGATGATTTTGCTGACAGTGGCGTTGACGCGCAAGCGAATCGCCGCATGCTGGGATTGGAGTAATACCATGAGTGAAATAACAAAACGCCGCTTACGTCTTGGTATGGTAGGTGGCGGTGAAGGGGCATTTATCGGTGAAGTGCATCGTTTTGCGGCGCGTCTTGATGACCATTATGAGCTGGTGGCGGGGGCGTTATCGAGTCAGCATGATAAGGCTGAGCGTTCGGCCAAGGCGCTTGGTATGGCGCGGTCCTACGTGGATTTTGAAGCCATGGCGCAACAAGAAAGCGAGCGTGAAGACGGCATTGAAGTGGTGTCTATTGTGACCCCCAATCATTTGCATGCACCGGTGGCGATGGCGTTTTTAAAGAAAGGCATTCATGTCATTTGTGATAAGCCTTTGACGGCCACCCTTGCAGAGGCAAAGACTCTTTCTCAGGTGGCAGAGGAAAGCCAAGCGCAGTTTTTATTAACCCATAATTATTCTGCTTATCCCATGGTGCGTGAAGCGCGTGCCATGGTGAAAGAAGGCAAGCTAGGTAACATTCGTTCTATTCAAGTGGAATACGCACAAGATTGGTTAACGCATTCATTAGAGCAAACGGGCAACAAGCAAGCGGTTTGGCGTTCGGACCCGGCGCAAGCGGGGTTGGCTGGCTGTGTGGGCGACATTGGTAGCCATGCCTATCAGCTAGCCTGTTTTGTGGCGAATACACAGGCTAAAGAGGTCTTGGCGGATTTGTCCAGTTGGGGGGAAGGACGCCAGTTGGATGATGAAGCGAATATTCTGCTGCGTTTTGAAAATGGCGCAAAAGGGCATCTTTGGGCCAGTCAAGTTGCACCTGGCAATGAGAATGCGTTGACGCTACGGATTTATGGCGATCAGGCGGGGATAGAGTGGCATCAGGAGACGCCGAATGAATTGATGTATTCTGTGTTAGGAGAACCAAGTCAACGTCTTAGACGCGGCAATGGTTATTTGAGTGACGCGGCGGCGTCGGTGTCGCGTATTCCTTCCGGTCATCCCGAAGGTTATTTAGAGGCGTTCGCGAATCTATATTGTGAATTCGCTGAGCAACTGCTGACCGCCACGACTAATCCACATTTACCTACTCTGGCGACCGGGTTGCACGGCATGCGCTTTATCGCGGCCAGTGTGTATTCGAGCCAAAACAATGGTCTTTGGGTGCCTATTGGTCACTAGGTTTATATGCGGCTTTTCTTAGCTTGCTGTATACTCTCGGCTAGATTGCTAATTGAGTCATAGGAACACATTAATATGGTCGGAATACAAGTAAATAACCCTTTGCATGGCGTGAAACTAGAGAAGGTAGTGACGGATCTAGTGGCGCATTATGGTTGGGAAGAGTTGGCGATTCGCATCAATATTAATTGTTTTAAAAGTGACCCATCGGTGAAGTCGAGCTTGAAGTTTTTGCGTAAAACGCCGTGGGCAAGAGACAAAGTGGAAGCGCTCTTTCTAGAGACGTTTCATTAAAAACACACTTTGTTTCGGCCTTCGCGCTTGGCTTGATAAAGTTTTTCGTCTGCCGCCCGAAGAAAATCATTGAACTCTTGTTCGGGCTGCAGTGAACTGATACCGATACTCACCGTGAGCTTGATGTCTTCCTTATGACTCTGGAAGATTTCCTGCTCGACTGCTTGCCTTATTTTTTCCGCCTCTTCTCGGGCTTTTTGATGATCAAGGTCTTTCAGTAAAACGATAAACTCCTCTCCCCCTAAACGATACACCTCTTTGACTTCAGTTGTCTTGCTCAGAATGTTCGCAACAGCGAGGAGCACTGTGTCACCAATATCATGGCCAAATTTGTCATTGATGTTTTTGAAGCGATCAATGTCGATCAATAGCATATGGATATGGGTAAACTGTTTTTGAATGAGAGCCAAGTCGGTTTTGAGCGCGTGACGATTACACACTCCCGTTAAAGCATCTTGCAAGGCAAGAGAGTGCAAAAAAGAGCTGATTTTTTGACGTTGTACTTCGTAGATATGACATACCAACCAGATCGAAATATAGACCAATGTGAAATTAAAAAGGGTTCGATAGGGCATGAATAGATTGGTGTCAGCACGTGTAAACAATATCGCTGCAGACACTGCCATCACAACAGCACTGAAGTAAAACCCTTTTTTTAAGCCAAATAAGCTGTAATACCAGATGGGTAAAGCCAGACTCCAAAAAATGGAGCCAGCAACCAGATCCATCATCGACGCTGAGAGTAAAATGTTAATGGTTAATATCGCCATTAAAGCGTATCTATGCCAAGGTCTGTCTTGTTTTTTTAACGAGGCGTAAAAACAATAGCCCGCAAATAGTGCAGCGCAGAACTGAATAAATCCAAGATCTAGTTTCTGAATTAACAGCATGTTAAGAAGAAAATAAATACTGTGCAGCGCACAGAGAAGGGCACTGAGCCATTTGTGTAACACCTCAGGCGGCACCGAGGTGTGTGGATAATGCCTAGTGTGCATCGATAGACTCGTTTAAAGATAATAGAGAAAGCACTAAATGGCTTCAGTCACACTGATAGAACCATAATGAACTAAATTACGCCCCTCATTTTTTGCAGAGTAAAGATTTTTATCCGCGACTCGCAAAAATTCTCTGAAAGTTTGCCCTTTTTTGAGTTGGGCGATACCAATACTGACCGTGATTTTGATATTTTGTTGGTGCGTTCTAAATACGGCATTTTCAACACTTTTACGGATGGACTCGGCAAATGCAAAAGCCTGTGTGGGGGAGGAATTATCAAGGATAATAAGAAACTCTTCACCACCGATACGGTAAACATAGCGACTTTGAATGCAATCGTGAAGTAACTCGGCAATTTCAACCAATACTTGGTCGCCAACATCATGCCCAAATTCGTCGTTTACGCTTTTAAAATGATCAATATCAAGGATTAATAAGCGTGTTTCTTCTTGCTCCGTCTGAAAGCAAGCTTCTGATTGTTTATTAAACTCGTCAAAAAACACTTTTAACGCGTGACGATTTTGTGTGCCCGTTAAGGGGTCCTGAAATGCCATCTTATGAAGTAGTTCGCTACTTCTTGCATACTGAGTTTCATATAAATAGCAAATGGCATAAGAAAAAAAATAGGCGAGTGAGAAGTTAAGAACCGATCGATATGGAAGGTAGTTTTCTGTTTCAGATTTCAGAAAGAGTATCATGATGACTGGAAACGACAGAAGGATTGTTAATATCAACCCTTGTCTCGCTCCAGCTAGCAAGCAGTATAAGGGCGGTAAAATCAGCAGCCAGTAGATTGAACCTGCTCTTAAGTCCGCTAAGTAAAAAGCAAATAGAGTGGTCACTGTCAGGGAGAGAATAAGTGAATAGCGGTGCCATGCTTCAATCTTTTGTTTATGCGCCGTGACAAAAAAATACAAACTTAACACTCCCAAAATGCCATCGACCATACCAATGCTTGTTTGCTTTAATATGGAAATGTTCAGAAAACAGAAAAAAAGCATTATGACACCTGCTGCAAGGCTTAACCACTTGTGCAAAGTGTCTCTTGTTTCTAGTAATAGGGTATTTTCTTGTATCGTCATTTTGCCATTTTCTGCATATAAAATAATCAGTAAAGGATTTTGAGCGACATATTCTCTCTCAAAAATATAGACGAGTTAGATTTATTTAAGTAACAATTTGTTACCGATAGGGGTGAACTCACTGGCAGCATGAATCAAAGATTGCGCGGTTAACGATTCGACCCCATACACTTCGACTTTGGTGTGGTATTTCTCTCTGAGGGTTTTGGCTAGAATGTCAAAGTCACCGTCACCAGACAACAAAACCAATACATCGCTGTCTTTACCATACTCTATGCCATCAATGGCGATGCCCACATCCCAATCGCCTTTGGCAGAGCCGTCGGAGCGTTGGATGAATGGCTTTAATTTCACCTCGAAACCAATGGCTCTGAGAATGTTCTGAAACTGACGTTGCTTTTCATCGCCTCTGTCTATGGCGTAGGCAATGGCTTTGACCACATGACGACCTTCGGTGGCTTGTTGCCAAAAGCGGTTGTAGTCGAAAGAGCGCCCAAAGGCTTGTTTCGTGGTGTAATAAACATTTTGCACATCGACTAAAATAGTCACATTGGTCATGGTATTCCCAAGTTGTATGAGTGAAAAAGAGAAGAAAATAACACGTTACAAGTATTTGTATTGAAAAGAAATCATAAAACGAGACAAGACAAGGGCGATAAATTTTAAAATATCCCCATTATGCTCATCAGACACATTTTTATGGAATAACGGAGTGACTCATTATGTCAGGATTCGAACCCGATCATCAGTTTAGGTCCCTTACACCGAGGGAAGAGAATGCCAAAAGCAATGTGGTGATCGCGTATATTTTTATGCTGTTAGGCATCTTTACGGGGGTGTTTTGGCTGATTGGCGCGATTTGGGCCATGGTAAAAGTAAGCGACGCTCGCAGCACAAAGTTTGAAGACCACTACGCTAATATTATCAGTACTTTTTGGTGGGGGATTTTCTGGGGGATCATTGGGGTAGTACTCGCCTTATTTTTTATTGGCTACTTCATCTTGTTCGCTGTCTGGGTGTGGTCGATCTTTAGAATGGTAAAAGGGATTGCCAGAGCCACGTCGAATCAGTCGTACCGTGACATGTTCAATCCCTTTTAGGCGAAGTGAATCATCAATGGCTCTGTCTAGTTAATGGCTCTGTCTAGTTAATGACTCTGTATAGTGATCCGGTTGTTTTTATAGAGCGAGCCTTCGCTTGCCAATAACGTCAGCTCTTTGACACTAATGGGTGAGGAAGGCAACAAAGACAGAGTCAGCTGCTTAGGGGTCTCTAAAAAAGTTTGTACCGACGTTGCAATCTGCTTGGCTTCTGGTGAGTTAGCAGGCGCTAATCCTAATGCTTGGCTGGCGAACATCAAGGCACCCTCTAACTCTACCGGATTGCTTTGGTAAGAACCTGAGGGCGGAAACAAGCGATGGATTAAACCGGACTCTTCGTATTGTATCTCTAAAGATCGCAATTCAATGGCGTCACCATAAATAATGGGTAGCGCTTCTGGTTGACCTAGCGCGAAGGACGCGAGTATGTCAGAGCGAAGGTCTGATGGTGTAAATTCATGATCTAACAGACGAATGTTAGACATTAGTGTCAGCTTACCGGCATCTTTTATGTCTAGTTTGAGCTCAGAAACGATGCCTTCGTCTTGAATGGTGGAAGAAAAAGAGCCTTTACCCAATAGTGTGTCCATCCCTGCTGAGCGCATTAATGCTCTCGTTTCCCTTGATAAGCTATCAATGGGGCTTTCCTGTATCCAGAAATCAATGTCTAGATTGGGGTGCTTAATAAGATAGCTATTGAAGGAAATGCGCGCGAATATGAGTATTGGCGAGTTCTCTTCGCCAATTTTTACCCCTTCAAGTGACGGTGTCAGAGTAAAAGGATTAAAATAGACTTGCTGATAATGCACAAATTGGCTCAGCCCCGTGCGCTCTAACTGTTCTTGGATTTTTTGTTCGGCGTATTGTGCACCGTAGCGTTGAACCACATACAGTCCTAGTATGGCGAAACAAGACAGTAAGATAAAATACGTTAGGACTTTGCCTAAAAGAGTTTGAAACTTAGAAGTTGTATTCAATGTCATAGTCCAGTAAAAAATTAACGGGCGAAACGAAGCATCTGATGCATGATGGCCATTCTGTCGGTAGGCAAGATTCTATCGGAAAATGCAGATCATGGACAAAATTTACCTCTTATTTATTCACAAGGAGTGCGTTATTTCATCTTTGATTCCCTCGCGAGAGGATTTATGGTTTTTACCCCTAGGCGGCACTGGCGAAATTGGCATGAACATGAACCTTTATGGTCATGACGGCCAGTGGTTGATGGTCGACTGTGGTGTGTCTTTTAACGAGCCGTTAAGCCCTGATGATCTAGGCACATCCGAAATTGTGTGTGCTGATCCGCGTTTTATTAGCGAGCAGAAAGAGCGTTTGGTTGGTATTGTTATTACTCATGCCCATGAAGATCATGTGGGCGCTTTGCCGTTTTTGTGGCGACGTTTTAAATGTCCCGTTTATACCACCGCGTTTACGGCCGAAGTGTTGCGGCGTAAATTGGTTCAAGTGGGCTTAACGGATCAAGTCCCCATTATTGAAGTGGCAGAAAATGAGAGCAAAAAAATCGGTGTATTCAACGTCAAATGGTTGGGGCTGACTCACTCGATACCAGAACCTTTCGGTATGACGATAGCAACGTCAGCGGGCAAGGTATTTCATACAGGGGATTGGAAGATTGATAAAAAGCCCTTGTTGGGTGACGCTTTCTCCCCCACGGCATTTAAAGCCTTGGCTAAAGACAATATTCTTGCCATGGTCTGTGATTCAACGAATGCTTTAAAAGAAGGCTTTTCGCCCTCTGAAAGTGATTGTTACGATGGCTTGCTAAAAACCATCGCCGCAGAAAAGAACCGCGTGGTAGTCGGGTGTTTCAGTAGTAACGTGGCGCGTTTGGTCGCTCTGGGTCGAGTGGCAAAAGAAACAGGTCGTTATCTTGCCCTAATAGGCCGCTCCCTCACTAACATGGTCAGTGCCGCACGTGTCACAGGGCATTGGCCGGATGACTTGCCTATTATCGAAGCGGCTCATCTTGGTTATTTGCCAAAGGAAGAAGTATTGGCGGTGGTAACTGGAAGCCAAGGAGAACCAAGAGCAACCCTAAGTCGTTTAGCCGCCAATAACTGCTTTGATCTTAGCCTTGATGCAGACGATTTAGTGATTTTCAGCGCCATGCGCATTCCAGGTAATGAACAAGCTATCGATAGATTAGTGGCGCAATTCAAGGGGCGAAAAATACGCACACTACAGGCTCATGAAACGAACTTAATGATCCATGTAAGTGGTCATCCATGCCGTGAAGAACTTAAGCAACTTTACGCTTGGGTTCAGCCACAAATTGCCATTCCTGTTCATGGCGAGCCAAAACATTTGGACGCGAATGCAGACGTGGCGAGACTTAGCCATGTTCCTCAACAGCTTGTTGGTCGCAATGGCGATTTGTATCAACTAGCGCCAAGCGTTAGTGTGCGTCGTCAGCAAGTAAAAGTCGGGCGCATAGCCTTATTACGATAAAAGACTTGGATTCACTCGGACTTGTCCTGATCGTTAATCAAAGGCGCAAACACGCTTTTGGCCGGTTTGCCAGGAATTTCCTTAGCGAGCCTTGGCACCAAATAACCAGGCAGTTCTGCGGCAACTTTTCCCATCAGTCGCTGGGCATCTTCGATATGGATATCAAAATGCGCAGCGCCTTCTACGGGATCTAAGGTGAACATGTAGTAAGGTAAAATCCCCGCGCTAAACACCGCTTCACTCAAATTGACTTGGGCGTCTACAGAGTCATTAATGCCTTTTAATAAGACACCTTGATTGAGTAAGGTGACCCCCGCTCTTTTCAATCTATGCGCCGCCTGAGCCAGCTCTTCGTCTATTTCATTGGCATGATTGATGTGCCACACCATGATTATGTCCAGACGGCTGGCTTTGATCCACGCCAGCATCTCGTCACAAACGCGAGCTGGGATCACTACCGGTAAGCGAGAGTGAATACGCAGGCGTTTAATTTGTGGTAGCTCTTCAAGCTTACGAACTTTGTCTGCGAGCAAGCTGTCTTTCATCATCAAAGGGTCGCCACCACTTAGGATGACCTCGTTGATTTCAGGGTGATGTTTGACGTAGTCAATGACGGATTGCCATTCTGCCTGAGCCAACTGATTGTCGCCATAAGGAAAGTGACGACGGAAGCAATAGCGGCAATTGACCGCACAGGTCCCTGTAGTGATGACTAACAAGCGACGCTTGTATTTATGCACGATGGCTTTTTGCGGGTTATGATCGGCTTCTTCAAGCGGGTCTTTCGTGTATCCGATGACTTTTTGCATTTCAGCAGCGCTGGGTAGAATCTGCAAGAGCAGGGGATCCTGAGGATTACCGTATTCAATGCGAGACAAATAAGGGCGAGGCACCAATAATTTGAAACTCTGGTGTGCCTCTACGCCTTGTTGCGCAAGACTTTTTGGCAAGCCTAAATGCTCAACCAGCTCGGGTAATGAGGTGAGCGCCTGTGATAGGTGTTGGGACCAGCTTAAATTCTGATTAGTTTGAATGGGTATCACGTCAAATATCTGCAAAATTATGTTCTTTTGGGTTATGATTGCGCCAACTTATTTTGGCCAACTAGGCCAGTGGCTCTCAGAGATCTTTGCAAACTCTCTTTTTATTGCCCATTAGGGCGTTGAAAAGATGCTAAAAAGAAGTTTGCAGAGATCTTGGGACTGACATGATACGCCAGTCAGAGCTTTTTCTCTAAAAATATACTGTGAGGATGTATGGCTAATATTTCTACCAGCGAAATGCGCAGCGGTTCTAAAGTAATGGTCGACGGTGATCCATGTGCGATTATTGACAACGAACACGTTAAACCAGGAAAAGGCCAAGCCTTTAACCGCATTAAGCTGCGTAACCTAAAAACCGGTCGTGTTTGGGAACGTACTTTTAAATCTGGCGACAGCTTAGAAACCGCAGATGTAATGGACACCGATATGGAGTACTTGTACACCGACGGTGAGTTCTGGCACTTTATGGCAGTAGACGGTTCTTTCGAACAACACGCGGCGGATGAAACGGCGGTTGGCGACTCGATGAAATGGCTAAAAGAGCAAGAAAAATACGTTGTTACACTGTACAACGGTGCGCCATTGGCTGTCTCTGCGCCAAACTTCATTGAGCTTGAAGTAAAAGAAACGGATCCAGGTGTTAAAGGTGATACGGCGAACGGTGGCTCTAAACCCGCTACTTTAGTGACCGGTGCGGTTGTAAAAGTGCCGTTATTTATCAATATTGGTGAAGTGCTACGTGTTGATACTCGTACCGGCGAATACGTTTCTCGCGCCACCGGTAAGTAACTCCTGATTTAGCGTCATGAATATGAAAGCCTCCGATGGGAAACGATCGGGGGCTTTTTTTATGCTGGGTGTAAATCATCTTGTTGTGTTGTTTTTATGTAAAATGAATCAATAAGCTGATACTGTCTGATTCTTTAACAGATTTCTTTTGAGGCTGTTGCGTGACATATCAAGCGATGAATACATTCCGGAGTCGCATTACTTTATTAACGGGGGGGCTACTGCTTTCGCTTAGTTTAGTATTGGTGACGTATTTCTATCAGGTTGCATCGACACGCCTCTCAAAAGCCAGCGGTGAGTATCTTGTTGGTATAAGCCAGTCTATTTCGAACATGCTTACAGCGAATTTAATTGAACGTGAACGAGAGATTGTTCTTCTGAGCAAGCGTCTTTCTCTTTATCAAAATCAAAACTTAAGTGAGTTAGAGCAGACTATTGATCAGGTTAAAAACTCCTATAAACATTATGCGTGGGTAGGTTTTGCCAATGCCGATGGCGTTGTCTTGGCATCTGGTGATGGTTTGTTGAAAGGGGCCGATGTTAGTCAACGGCCTTGGTTCATCAATGGACGATCTGCTCCTTTTATTGGCGATCTTCATAAAGCATTATTATTAGAAAGCTTGTTACCAAAACCGGAAGATGGTTCACCCATTCGTTTTGTGGATTTTTCGGCGCCTGTCATTGACGCAAACGGTAAATTAGAAGGCGTTGTAGCCACTCATGCGAATTGGCTTTGGGCGAAAGAAGTTTTATCTTCTTCTTTTACAGAAGCTTCTAAAACCAAAGAAATTGATATGTTCATTATCAATAATAGCGGTGAGGTATTGTATCCCGACAATTATCTTGGCGATATTTCTGTTCCTACTACATTACCCAAAGATGGCCAATTTGAATCCCTTATTTGGCAGGATGGAAAAGATTATCTGACTAGTACCGTATCTGTTGACTCACCTGAATCAACAACTCTAGGCTGGCGTCTTGTGGTACGTCAGCCAGTCGATATAGCAATGTCGTCTGTTAAGGAGGTTCATAGCTTATTCCTCATCCTTGGTATGGCGGCTACTGTATTTTGTATGTTTTTAGCGTATCGATTCGCCGGCTCACTAAGTTTTCCTTTGGAGCGTTTGGCTGTTACGGCGAAGCGAATTCAACAAGGAGATAGGCATGTGACGTTTCAAGAAGACAGTCAGTTAAATGAAGTCACCAGTTTGAGTCGCTCATTACAAGACATGATGTCGTCGTTATTGGATCGCGAGCAGACGTTATTGCAATTAAACAGTACGTTGGAAGCTAAAGTACAATCTAGAACGGCGCAATTAGAAGCAACCAATCAATCTTTAAAGGCGATTGTGCGTCAGGATCGCCTTACTCAAGTATATAATCGATTAGCATTAGACGAAGAACTGATAAAGCATTATGAATTAGCGCGAGAATCAGGTAACCAGTTTGCGATTATCATGGTAGATGCGGATCATTTTAAAAAGATAAATGATCAATATGGACATACTGTCGGCGATAAAGTGCTTAAGAGAATGGCCGCTGTCTTGAAAAGTATTGTTGATAATAGCGGAATGGTTGCACGATTTGGTGGAGAAGAATTTACCGTTTTACTGCCTACGACAGATGTCGAAAACGCTCAGAAAATGGCTGAAAGACTGCGCGAGCATATGGAAAAAACAGAGATGGCGGAAGGTTTATACATTACCGCAAGTTTTGGTGTTGCCTTATATAAAGCGGATGACGATCATTATGAGCAAGTATTAAATCGTGCGGATGCCGCATTGTATAAAGCGAAAGACACAGGTCGAAACCGAGTTGTTGTGAGTGATTAACTGATATCAAGAGTAGATACTACAGAAGTGATACAGTAAAAATAAAGCGTAGACATTCATCGAGCAATGGGACGTTAATATAAAGAACGGACATCAATTCAGTGATAAAATCATACGGTTATTAGCTAAGGCTACTTTCAATATTCGTTGTTTTTCAGCCGAAAGGCGCCATCTTTGATAGATACACCTTGTCGGCCAAAAAACGACCCGCATTAGTTCTGTGCAGGCCGTTGGTACCAAGGGGATACCATGTCGGTTATACCAAATAAGCTGTTGCGTTTGCCTAGCATTTGGCCACCATCACGGGTGAGCGGTTGCCATGCAAAGTTGCCACGGCTGGTGGTGGGTTTAAGTGAGACGGTGTCAAAGGGAATGGAGAAATAAAAGCCTTTGGTAAAGCTGCCTTCGCCAAATTCCTCTGCGGACATATTCGTTCGGCTGGCGTACGCGCCGACAATCATGCCGCTGTCAAATTGCTTAGAAAAGTCAAAGCGAGCGCCAACGTCTGCCGCTAAGAACTTGCCCACGTCCAAACGAAACAGGGTGTTTTCTAAGAATGACCATTCAGGTTGATAGTAAAGAGACAAATGCCCTGTGGTGCCTCTGGCGAGTACTTTAGTATTGTCACCAAAGGCATTTTCATCAGAAAAAACACCAAATACCGAGTCTGGATCGCGTTGCGCAATAGCATTGACATCCACACCAATCGCCCAATTAGAATCGGCTTGACGATACAACACTTCGCTACCCACACCAGCAAACATGGTTTCTAAATAGCCACCGTACACTTGTTGGTACCAGTTTTGTCCGTAGCGATTAAACCAAGTCAGCTGTAGATTATTCAAATACGCATCATTATCGCGTACATAAGATCGTACAAGAGTACGCACACGGTAATTAGACGTACCATCGCTTGGTATATCAAAGTTGAGTTGGTCGTAGTTATCGACCAAATTAATGGCAACAGAGCTAGATAACTCTAGATGGCGATTCAGCCAGTAAGACGCGCCACCAGTCATGCTCAGGCTGTAGATATAAAAGTTTTCAGGGCCACCAAAAGACTGGCTTAGATACGGTGTCACGCCATAGTTTAGTCGCTCGAAATCCTCGTACAAAGGTTCAGAATCGATCTCTTCAGGCGGTAATTCAATAATGGCGTCTTTAATGGAGGGATTAAAATAGTCGACCGTCGCCACATCGAGATAATCTCTGGCTGAAATCTCAGTGGATTTGACAGGAATATTTTTTGACTCTTCAATGATCTTGTAAGCGCCCACATTCGTGGGCACATGGTTCGCGATTACCGCTGCAGCGCGTTCGATCGCCACATCACGATCACGGTATTTGCTTTGTTGGGTGACAAACGTCACCGTGTTACCTTGTTGATACACACGATCGGTTTTATACCCTGCCACATCATTTAATTCTTGGTCGAGGGCTGGCCAGTCAACGACACTAAGCGTAGCGGCTTGGTCGCTGCCTAAAGCGGGAGCCTCGTTGTCTATCCATGGGCTTTTCATGGAATTAAAGTTGGTGGTCAGGGTAAAACCAAGTGCCACAGTGGTGCCGCGTTCATAACTTAAACGCAGATCAAAGCCATCACTTACCTCATAAACTGCGCCAAAGTTCCACGGTGTTTTGGGTGTCATGTCTACACGGCCACGAGTAACTGGAAAGTCTTGGCTGTAGTCGTTGCCATCGTATTCTAATTTTAGGCGCAATGGCTCGTAAGGGGTCTGATATTCGATACCGCCAAACAAAGAGGCGCTGCCAGTAAACCAGCGATCGTAATCGATAGAGCCACCATTGTCAGCATAGCCTGAAATACGTTCACAGAAACGGTCAGCTGCACGACACAGAGGGTTACTAATATTGCCCCGTTCACCCAGATACCCCCAGCCTAGGCCGAGAGTGACATCAAACTGACCGTAGTTTTCCGTGGAAAAACGTTTCGTCGCGGCCATAAATTCGCCGTCGAACAAGCCTGTTCCGCCAAGATCGCGCAAACCAACGGATACCTCGGGTAGCCATTGGTTTTCCTTCAGTAGCCGGATTTTGGCATCGATGCCTTTGTCGGCGTATTTGGTGTCGCCACTGAAGCTCTCGCTGTCGCTATAAAGTACATCTTGAACTTGAGTGTAACGAATGGTGGTTTCTAACCAGGGCATCAGTTGCAACGACACGGTGTAAAATGTGTATTCACTGTTATCGTTGTAACCAAAACTGAAGGCCCCATCTTCTGCCATACGGCCAGACGGCATTTGTATTAAACCCACACCGCCCAGATCGGTTTGGGAGGGTGTCAGTTGTGGACCTTGAAAGGGCAAAGCAAAATAGACATCGTCTTCCACCTGACTGTCAGCATACAGGGCGCTGCTCAACAAAAAACCAGAGCAGGCAAGAAAGGGAGTCACAGGGAAACGTTTAAATGACATTATAGCTCCAAACGAAAAGCAAGCAGATGGGCGATATTGGCATTCAAATCGCGGTATTCATAAGGGAGGTTTTGCAGCCCAATAAACACAATGGCACCAGGGCTAAGAAAATGTAAGGTGTTTTTCCAGGCCAAGTTGTCAACCTGATACACAACTCGATCTGCCTGAATAATCCACGCCGAATCATGGCGAGCTTGTTTTGTTATCTGGCTTAATTTGGCTAAATAGTCTCTTAGGTCAGCGTTTTCTTGCAGCGCCATGGTCACGCTATGATCCAAGGCTGGGTCAAATACCTTGATATGAGTAGGGCGCTTGGACAACGACAGCCAGTAATCTTGTTTAATGAGCGGGTTGAGCTTAGACGAAACACGAACGCTTGTTAGATCTGTGGCAATCGGTTCATGATAAACCAATGGCAGCGAATCGAGCTGCTTAGCGAGCTGCATCGCTTGTGGTGTATTCAGCTGCGTTAACTGACGCATAATCACGCGCTTTTGGGTATCTATCATGGTTTGTTTATGTGGATCAATCAAACCAGTGCCTAGCGCATATATTTCTTCATTAGACTGAGCATAGGCATCACTCAACACTTGTGAAAAACGCACATCTTGTGGATAAGACAGCGTGATTTGGCTGGGCAACAGGGTAATCCGAGTGGTGAACGTGTTGGCGGCTTCCGCGACGACTTGACGGCTGGATAACGCCGTTACCAATAAAACACAGCAAAATAGCATGGTTCGCAGCAGGCTGTTACGAGTAAACCATAGGCTTGTATTGATAGTCTGTAAGTGTGTGTTGAAAGCCTGTTCGTTGGTATTAACAGACAGACGGTTTGCTTTGAACAGTGACATCATGATTGAGCATCCTTAGTCTGCATTTTGGTGACGCTGGAACGAGGCGGCACAAAGGGCTTCACCATCAACATTTCTACTTTGTCCATGTTAGGCCCTAAATATTGGATGCTTTTGATCACAAAAGGGTCTGCTGTCTCTGTCGCCGGCGTAAGCCAGAAAAGATTATTAAATGACGCGTCTAGAGTGTTAAATACCACCGTTTCTTGGATTTGCTCCGCTTCTTGGCGCCATAAATCGGTGATGACCGTGTCCATACCAAGAGAACGTGATGTGACTTGGGCGGTAAAACCGTATCGATAGCCTGGAGACCAATCGTATCGGGCTTGCCACGAGGTAGTACTGGCAAGTTTAGGGGAAGGCGTCGCAACCGTCGAACTGGGAGAAGCTACAGACGATGGTGCAATGGATGAAGTAATCGCCATCAGAGTGTCTAAATTATCCGTCGTAAAGCCCGTGGTATGAAGGATACGCCCGTTCTCGGTGACGATACTAGCAGCGTCTTGGGTTAACCAGGTAAGTCGGTAAGTATTCGTTAGAGGGTCGTGGTCAACAAAGGTCAGAATCAAAAGCAGAGGCCGCGCATCGTTTACGGTTACTAGCGTGCTGGCATAGGGCAGTGATGAAATATATTGCGGAGTAATGGCATTGTCTAAGTCAATGACGGCCTTAGCAGAATCCATCACGCTTTTGAAATGGCTAGAACAACCGCTTAAAGCCAATAGTGAAAGAAAAAAAGCGAAACGGGAAGAATAAAAAAAAGAGCGCATGTCATGGCCATGAAAATATAAAAAACCACCCAATGAGAACATTAGGTGGTTTAGGGGAGATTAATTGGTATTAGTAGTCGTACCAACAGCTGGGGCAGTCGTTGGGTTGCTGTCTGTCGTTGACGCAACCGCTGCACTCACAGCCACGGCTGCCGCAGCCGCAGCTGCAGCTGCCAAACCACCTACTGCTGCTGACGTCGCTGCACCAACACCTGCTGCTGCGCCCGCGCCCGCACCTGCTGCACCAGCTCCTGCGCCCGCACCAGCTCCTGCGCCCGCACCACCAGCTCCTGCGCCCGCACCACCAGCGCCTGTTCCAACACCACCAGTGCCTGCTCCAGCACCACCAGTACCAGAGCCAGCTGCTTCACCATATGCTTGGCTAGCTAGGCCAAGTGCTACGATTGTAGCCAAAGTTACAAGTTTCATAATATTTCCTTAAGGTTTAAACATCGATGTTTGAAGAATACACTTCAACAACGATTTTAGATCAAGCGTTGTGACAATGTAAGCACCATAAACCTATTTTTTTGTTAATTTTTTAGCCAATTTGGTGTGTTTTTCGCCTGCGAAGGACACAATATTGAAATATTTTTCTGCTAACAAAAGGACAATCTGATTACATGCGGTTCAAAGCAGCAACAGACTTTGTGAAAACATTGAGTAAAAGCAGCTTTATTTCTGTGGCCTTTTGTTACATCATGTGCAGTATTCAAGCAAAGGTAAAACAGACAAATTTTATCGATAAATCAGAAAAATAGAACAGGGTGTTGTGCTGATCGAATTGAGTTTTTTCTACCACGACAACAAACCAGATTATACGATTAAGGTGAGTTAATAGCCCCATGTTATTAATCAAAAGGAATGTGAGCCATTAATGCCCTTGCTTAACACAAATAGCTTGATGCGACGCCTTACTTCAGGCAGCAATATTCTAACGCCAATGGGCAAAACGCTGTTCGTGACACTTATTGGCGGTGCGCCATTTATAGTTATAGCCTCGCCATGGCTAGAAGCAAACGATGCATTTTTACGCTCCTCTTTGCTGTTGTTGTCTGACTCTGGCCAGCTTGCTTCCCCAGTGAATCATTATCCAATGCGCTGGTCTATGTTCGCAGACGATCTAACCTACATCAGCGCCTCAGATTACGAATTATCCGTCGCCAACCGTGAATTAACCTATGCCCTAAACAGCGCCAAGCTCAATCGCGGTAACCGCCTTTTTAAAATACTAAATGCCTCGAATGCTGTTTCCCCTAATGGCTTTGGGCAATTCAATGAAGACGAAAAAGGCCTGTACAGCAGTTTTGAATACCTGAGTAACAGTTATTCGTATCGTTTGTCTGCCGCCTACAGTGAGTACCAAGACGATACAGAGATTAATTGGAACGACAGCTACTTAGCTTTTAATGCCGGGGCGTGGTTATGGACCATAGGTAATCTCGATCGCTGGTGGGGACAAGGTTGGCAGCACAACTTGATTTTGGGGTCTTACGCCAAAGCCGCGCCAGACATGAGTGTCGGCTACATAGGCCAAAACAGCGTGCTAGGGGTATGGAGCATTGAAACCTTGCTGGCCCAACCCAGTAAGTCTAAAGTGGATTACCACAGCGCCACACGCATGGTGGCCAAGCCCTTTAAATATCTTGAATACGGGGTGACGTATCAAACCTGGTTCAACGATTTACTCTCTAATAACCGCTCAGTTAATAACGATGAACAGCTCGCTGTGGACGCCAAATTAACACTGCCTTCGTTGGCGCGTTTTTACCACAGTGTCTACGCAGAAGCCGCTTCTACCGCGGATATCACTGAACAAGGGGCGTTGTTATTAGGCTGGACAGGCGCTTTTCCACTTGGGGAAAGCACCATGCGCATTGTTTTAGAAAAGCAAGAATCAACCAACGCACACGACAGCACCCCATGGGCAACGGGGCGGTATCCGTCCATGACCGCTGGCGTGGCAAATACCACCTACTTACTAGACAGTAGCTCGTCGGTGGCGGTGTATTTACAATTAAGTAACGATCATAATGTGGGGGTGAGCTATCAAAAATCCACACAAAATGACGAAAGAACGAACCTAAGCCAACTGACTTACCGTTTTCCTGCCTTGGCTGGTATGGTGCACTTAGGGGCCAGTTACGAAAAAAGCGAAGGCGCCAGCAGCGACAACCAAACCACGATTTGGTCTGGATATGAATTTCGCTTCTAAGTCCAGTATAACAAAATGGCAAAATAGTAGATTAACAAACGGATAACCACTTTCATTTATAAACATAGACCGACACGATGCGATTAAATAAACGATTGATAGCCACATTCATGATGATACTGACGGGCAATGCACTGGCGCTGACCCCGACCGCGGCGCAAATTAACCAGTTTAAAAATTTGCCCAAGGCCCAGCAGGAGGCCCTTGCCCGCCAATATGGCGTCGATCTTGGCTCAATGACGGGCAACAGTGGCACGTCGACAACGGTAGAACAAGCACCAGTACTTGAGCCTATCAGCACTCCATTACTTCAGTCTAAGCCACAGCCTAGTACAGAAGAAAACAAATCCAACGGCACGCCATGGTTTGGTTACGATGTGCTGAGTGGCGGCAACATGGACTTTACGGTGGTGGATAATTTGCCCGTGCCATTGGATTACCAAATGGGGCCTGGTGATACCATCAATCTGCAAATGTTTGGCAAAACCAGTCAAAACGTGTTCTTGCAAATAGACCGAGACGGAACCATCAATCTGCCTGAACTAGGGCCTCTTGCGGTGTCGGGGCAGACCTTCGAGCAGCTGAGAAATCAAGTGGCTGAGGTTATTAAGCAAAAAATGATTGGTGTCGACGTGTCTGTGACCATGGGCGCCATGGGCGCCATGCGCACCATGCAAGTCTACATTGTCGGTGAAGTGAATAATCCGGGCGCCTACAACGTCAATGGCTTAACTACTATTACTCAAGCTTTGGTTGCCAGTGGCGGTATCAAAGAAAGCGGCAGCTTGCGTCACATACAGCTAAAGCGCCAAGGCAAGGTTGTTGCTGATTTTGACTTGTATGACTTGTTGTTAAAGGGCGATACCGCCAAAGACATTAGACTGTCTTCCGGAGACACGCTTTTTATTCCTGTGCGTAACAACAGTGTGACCATTACCGGACAAATTGCACGTCCTGCGGTGTATGAATACAAAGGCAAAACTACCATTACGGAATTGCTCGGCATAGCTGGCGGCGCAAAACCGCAAGCTTACCTGTCGCAAGTCAGTGTACGCCGCACCAATGGGGAGGGCGTACAGCAATATACACTGGATCTATCCACCGCCTACGGGCGTTTATTTGCCATCGAAAACGGCGATGAAATTCGTCTAGATGCCGTGGTGAGCTCATTGAAAAACGCCATTGCCGTGCGTGGTGAAGTGGCCCGTCAAGGAGCACTTAATTTTACCCCAGGTATGCGCGTCAGTGACGCCATTGGCTCCATTGAGGAAGGCTTAAAATCCAGTTCCGATCTAAACTACGCGCTGCTAGTGCGCGAAATAAATCAAAACCGCGACATAGAAGTCTATCAAATTAGCCTGTTAGACGCCTTAACCGAGCCGAGTTCAAGGGATAACCTTGTGCTAAAAGAAAAAGACCAGCTTTTCGTTTTTGATAATGGTCTGGCACAAGAGTATTGGTTTGGCTCGTACGCCAACGCCAAAGCCAAAGGCGCTCAAGGCGGCATGTCAAAAGAACGCGAAGCCATAGACACGCAAACAGGCGCCGTGGTTATAAAAAGAGAAGCCACGGAACTAAACTTGGCTGATGTTAACACCATATCCGATGCCGCTGAGCAACGCAAAGCCAGCCGTGAAACCTTGCTTGAACCCATTATTGACCGTCTAAAAGAACAGGCTAGTTTCGGTGTCCCTGCACAGTTGATCGAAGTGTCTGGTGCCGTGAAATTTCCTGGTATTTATCCGTTAGCGAAAAATACCAAAATAGGCTCTTTGTTGGCCGCCGCTGGTGGGTTGTCAGAAAACGCGTATCTAATGTCAGCAGAGCTGTCACGTCGTTCGATACAACAGGGCACCGCTAGCATAGACCGAGTGAACTTTTCTCTGAAAGACGCCATTAGTGGCAAATACCCGGTACAACTGCAGCCTATGGACAACCTGATTGTGAAAACACAGCCCGGTTGGCAAGAGGGCATGGTGGTAGAGTTGCAAGGAGAATTTATCTTCCCAGGTCGCTATACCTTCCAGCGTGGTGAAACGTTAAAAGACGTGATTGAGCGTGCTGGTGGCTTTACTGAATTTGCTTATACAGACGGCGCCGTGTTAAGTCGTGAACGCCTCAAGCGCCAAGAAGCAGAAAGGCTAAAATACATTAACGCCCAGCTAAAACAAGAAATCAGCAATATGTCTTTGCGTCGTCAGGGCTCAACGTCCACGACCGATCCAGCCCAAGCCATCGCCATTGTGGAACAGTTGGAAAACGTTGAACCAGTTGGGCGCTTGGTCATAGATCTAGACAAAGCCATAACAGGCAACAAGCAAGCCAATCTCATGTTGGAAAAAGGTGACAAGTTGTTTGTACCCGCCTTGAACCCCGTAGTCAGCATAGTTGGAGAAGTGCAATTTGCGTCTCACCATACGTTTGACCCGAAACTGACCGTAGACGACTACATTGTCTCTGCAGGGGGCACAAAACGTCAGGCGGATACCGACCGTGTGTACATAGTCAAAGCCAATGGCTCGGTGGAAATGCCCAATAATTCGTTTTGGTTTAGTCGTAATTACCAGCCCCTTGAACCGGGTGACACCATCATAGTGCCAATTAACACAGACTACCTAGATGGTTTAAGTACCTTGTCCACCGCCACGCAAATTCTCTATCAAATTGGCGTAGCGTGGAGCGCGGTAAAAGACTAAATAACCACACACAAAAAGGGTAGAAGACGGTTTTTTTTGACGCTTCTGCCGTTTTTATTTTTTGCCAAAAATCGACGTTAGACGTAAAACCATAATGAATAATCAAAACCTAACACCGCAATATATACAACACCACGACGATGAAATAGACCTCAAAGAGTTGTTTCTCGCCCTCTGGCGAGGTAAATGGATTATCATACTTATCACCTTCGCCTTTGCCGGAGGGGGTGTTTTATATGCGTTATCTCAACCCAACACCTACAAAGCAGAAGCCATACTGGCCTCGGCCAGCGATAGTAAATCTGGCGGGTTGGCTGCCATGGCGTCACAGTTTGGCGGGCTTGCCTCTCTAGCTGGCATCAGCTTAGGTGGTGGTGGCACAGACAGCAAAGCCATGGCCCTAGCCACCTTGCAATCGCGTCAATTTCTCAATGCCTTTGTCAATAAATACGACCTACTTGTGCCTCTCATGGCGGGTGAAAAATGGAACCCAGCGCAAGATAAACTCCTCATTAATCCAGAAATGTACGATGAACAGCAACAGCAATGGGTAAGAGAAGTGGAGCCGGGTAAAACAGCTCAGCCAACCGACTGGGACGCTTATAAAGAATTTAAAAAAATACTGGGAGTATCAGAAAGCAAAGATTCAGGGTTGGTGACACTCTCTATTACACACCTCTCTCCCACTATAGCCAAACAGTGGATAGATTGGCTTGTTGTCGACCTGAACGCTTGGATAAAAGACAAATCCTTGGACGAGACTCGCCGTAATATTCAATACCTAGAAGACCAAATCGAAAAAACCAACATCACCGATATGAAATCCGTCTTCTATCAACTGATAGAAGAGCAAACCAAAAACCTCATGCTCGCGGAAGTACAAGACGAGTTTGCCTTTAAAATCATCGACCCCGCCGTCGTGCCCGAAGAAAAAGTCGGCCCCAAACGTGCCCTCATCTGCGTACTCGCCGTATTACTCGGCGGCATGCTCGGCATGGCAATCGTACTCATCCGCTACGCCTTCGCCAAAAAAGACTAACACAACCCGTAGGTCAGATGAGACGAGGTACGAGGCGTAATCTGACGATGAAAAAACGGCACATTACACTTCGTTCATGATGCCCTACAAAAAAACCACCACCCCGTAGGTCAGATAAGACAAGGCACGAGGCGTAATCTGACGATGAAAAAACGGCACATTACACTTCGTTCATGATGCCCACGAAAACACAATACAAACCAACCACCCGTAGGTCAGATAAGACGAGGCACGAGGCGTAATCTGACGATGAAAAAACGGCACATTACACTCCGTTCATGATGCCCTACAAAAAAACCCCCACCCCGTAGGTCAGATAAGACAAGGCACGAGGCGTAATCTGACGATGAAAAAACGGCACCTTACACTTCGTTCATGATGCCCTACAAAAAAACCACCACCCCGTAGGTCAGATAAGACGAGGCACGAGGCGTAATCTGACGATGAAAAAACGGCACATTACGCTGCGCTCATGATGCCCTACAAAAAAACAACCAACCCGTAGGTCAGATAAGACGAGGCACGAGGCGTGATCCCACATTCCCAACCAACATCATTAACCGGCACATTACACTTCGCTCATGATGCCCTATGAAAACACAACATCATCAAACGACACATTACGCTCCGCTCATGATGCCCTACAAAAAAACAACCACCCCGTAGGTCAGATAAGACAAGGCACGAGGCGTAATCTGACGATGAAAAAACGGCATATTACACTTCGTTCATGATGCCCTACAAAAAAACAACCAACCCGTAGGTCAGATGAGACGAGGCACGAGGCGCTTTACTTGAAAACCAAAGCGGCGTTGGTATTTTTGTGGCATTTATGTAGTATTAAAACGGTAATACACAGCAGTCTCAGGATGAGGTTGGCATTAATAGAAGAGGGATTTTAAATGAATACAAGATCAGTGGATGATCATGATAGCCCGTGGAAAGAGGCATTAGAGCAGCGTTTTCCAGAGTTTTTAGCCTTGCTGTTTCCTGATGTTTACGAACAGGTGGACTGGAGCCAAGGGCGGGAGTTTTTGGATAAAGAGCTCCAGCAGGTTGTTCAGGATGCCGAGCTGGGGCGACGTTATGCCGATAAGCTGGTTAAGGTTTTTGCACAGGATGGCACAGAAACATGGGTGTTGATTCATGTAGAAGTGCAGGGCGAAGCAGAGCGGGATTTTGCTGAACGCATGTATGTGTATCACTATAGACTGTTTGATCGGTATCAGATGGATGTGGTTAGTCTAGGTGTGCTTGCCGATAGCAATCGAAACTTTCGGCCCAATAGCTATCATTGGAAGCGCTGGGGCTGTGAGGTAGACTTTCGTTTTCCCCGTGTAAAACTGCTGGATTGGCAAGATCACTGGGCACAGTTAGAACGCAGTGACAATGTATTTGCGTTGGTCGTGATGGCGCAACTTCGTGCCAAAAGCAGTAAAAGAGCCGAAGAACGGCAAGCGTGGAAGTTTCAGCTTGTGCAATTAATGTACGAGCGGGGCTATGAACGTGATGTTATATTAGAATTGTTCCGGGTTATTGATTGGATGATCCGTTTGCCTGATGTTTTGGAGCGCCAGTTCCTAGAATCGGTATATCAACTAGAGGAGTCTAAAAAAATGCCTTACGTCACCAGTGCAGAGCGTTTTGGAATTGAGAAAGGAATGCAGCAGGGAATGCAGCAGGGAATGCAACAAGGAATGCAACAAGGTATGCAGCAGGGGGAAGCGGCTATAATGCTGCGACTGATGGCACGCAAATACGGTGTTGACGTAGTGGCGGCATACCGTGAGCGGATTGAAAAAGCCGATGCTGAAACCCTACTGGAATGGTCAGAACGACTCCTCTTCGCCGAGAAAATAGAAGACATTTTTCATTGATATTTGTCACTGTCCCTTCCCCTTGTGTCTTTGAAGGGGAAGCCTAGGATGGTTGCCCTATCCCTTATTCCTTCCACCCCGTAGGTCAGATGAGACGAGGCACGAGGCGTAATCTGACGGTTGCGTACATTACACTTACTTGCTCTAAAATACCCCGTTCCAATGAATATCAAACAATCCCAATTTAACATCACGATGAAAACTCGAATACGGCCAATCACGTGTTGATAAAACATAACCATGTTTAACGGGGTTGAAATAACAATAATGAATATGGCTTCTCAAATCCTTATCGGACTTAATTTCATGCTCCCAAAAACGACCTTGCCAAACACTTTCCTTGAAATGCGTTCTTTCTTTTAACTTTTTGGTGAACAACATCTTTATTAATTGCCATCGGCGAGAAAAATCATTATCTCCTTTTGGTAATCGCCAAATGGCATGGATATGATCGGGCAAAACCACCCAGGCAATAATTCCAAATGGCCGTTTTGATTTGACATGACGGACACACTCACGCAAAAGATCAATATGATCAATCAGTACAGAAGAGTGACGATCCTTCAATGTCACAGTAAAGAAAAACATACCACCAAAACGCTTACTTCTAATGTATCTAGGCATCCATGCCCTCCCAAGAAATATCTTACACCACCACCCCGTAGGTCAGATGAGACGAGGTACGAGGCGTAATCTGACATTCATAATCAACATTATCAATCGGCACATTACACTTCGTTCATGATGCCCTACGAAAACACAACATCGTCAAACGGCACATT
>NZ_QHJF01000032.1 GCF_003259225.1 Marinomonas arctica
GCTTTATATTAAGAGAAACCCCATCCTACTCAGTAGGGTGGGGTTTTTTCGTTTCAGGGACGTAACATGATCCTTCCCACATGCGTGTGGGGCTCTTTATCACAGACAAGCATGTGATAATCCCGCAAGGGGATAAGCATCCCGCAAGGGGATAAGCATAGGTCGTCATCAAGCTTTACATTTAAGAAGCCCTGATAGCTAACGCTGTCGGGGCTTTTTTTCGTCTGTAGAAAATGCCATCTTGTCATTGCATTTGCTTGCGCCTGTTTCGCACGCTCAACGCGTCAGCGCGACTCCAACACCAAGGTGAAAATAAAGCCTCGCTGCTTTTTGTCGGCTTACTATTTTTCAGGGTAAATCACGGCCTATATTAATGAAGGTGAAGGCTTCAATAAGCGCCCGTTTTTCGTTAAATTCATTTTGTTACGATCAAAAAAATGAAATGAACAAAAGAGGCCTATGGATACTTTGAAAACTAAATTTAGCTCAAACGCAAGTTGTGGTTGATCAGCTAACTGTCGTGGTCTAATAAAACCGCCCAACCTGATGACTTAAAGAAGTCCATGGAGATAGTGTTCAAGAGTTTGATGAGGTCTGAGCGATCCGCCTATCTTGAAGCTGCTCAATCCGGTAATAAAGCCAATGGCTATCGTCCTATCATTTGTATGGATTCGGTATCGGATTCATTGGGACTGCAAATACCAATTGACTGTCTGAGTCTCTTTGAAACGAGGTTACTCGATACTAATTATTGCATAATGAATGTCTTGTTAACGCTTATTTGTATAAAAATCGCATAAAAAACGGCCCATTTAGGACCGTTGAATTTGAACTGTTTCTTATAGTGCTAGTTTTCTATTTGTGCTTTATCGACGATGTGGTTATCACCAATGTCTTTTGGCAGTATTAAGTTCAGCACAATGGCGACGATACCACATAGGCTGATGCCTTGTAGGCTGAATTCGCCAATGCCAAAGGCCATGCCGCCGATACCAAATACCAGCGTTACACCAACAATAATTAAGTTGCGTGATTTATGAAGGTCGACTTGATTTTTGATTAGGGTGTTTAGACCCACTGCAGCGATAGAACCAAACAATAGAATCATAATGCCACCCATGACAGGTAATGGTATCGTTTGCAGGGCTGCGCCTAGTTTCCCTACCCAAGCCAGTACAATAGCGGCAATGGCGGCCCATGTCATGATGACAGGGTTGAATGCCTTGGTGAGCATCACTGCGCCAGTGACTTCACTGTAAGTCGTATTTGGTGGTGCGCCTACCATAGCGGCTGCCATGGTAGCGATACCATCACCGGTAATGGTGCGATGTAGTCCCGGCTTTTTAAGATAGTCTTTTCCCGTTACGTTCGAGATGGAGAGAATATCACCTACGTGTTCAACCGCTGGTGCAATTGCAACAGGTAGCATGAATAATATAGCGTTAATGTTGAACTCGGGTGCGGTAAAGTTTGGCATAGCAAACCATGCTGCATTATGAATGGGTTGGAAGTCGACAATGCCGAAGAATAAACTTAATGCGTAGCCGACGATAATACCACCGAAAACAGGCAGTAGCCTAAATAGCCCTTTTGCAAAAACACTTATTAGTATGGTGGTCAACAAAGAAGCAAGGGCTATCCAAATAGCAATGTCAGCGTCAATAGCTTGTACGTCACCTGCTTTTCCAAGGGCCATATTGACCGCAACAGGCGCTAAACCAAGACCTATTACCATAATGATTGGGCCGATAACAACGGGTGGTAGTAGGGTGTGAATGAAGCCTGCACCTTTCAGTCGAATCAAGCCACCGAGTACAACATAGACAAATCCTGCTGCGATTAATCCTCCCATTGTAGCTGGGATTCCCCATGTTTGAACGCCGTACATGATGGGGGCAATAAAAGCAAAAGAAGAGGCTAGAAAAATGGGGACAGTGCGTCGTGTGGTTAATTGAAATAACAGTGTTCCAACGCCTGCACCAAAAAGAGCGACGCTAGGGTCCAGGCCCGTTAATAGCGGGACAAGCACAAGAGCGCCAAATGCAACAAACAGCATTTGAATGCCTAAGACGGCATTTTTCATAATTTTAATCCTTGGAATGGTTTAAGTACGGGAATTTTATAGACAAGTCGATGCGAGCGCCATGGCGATTTAATCCCATCTGTCAATTCTTGGATTTGATATTTGCTTCAAGAAAGTGGCGGGTAAATTCGTCGGCAGGAATGGGACGACTAATGTGGTAGCCTTGAATGTCATCACAGCCAAGCTGTTTGAGTAAATCGAGCTGTTCTTTAGTTTCGACGCCTTCTGCAATGGTGGTCATCTCTAACTGTTGAGCCAAAAGAATAATAATGCCAACAATAACATAGTCATTTTTATTGGTTGTCATATTGCGTATAAAAGATTGATCTATTTTGAGTTTATAAACAGGGAAGCGTTGTAGGTAGCTTAAGGATGAGTAACCTGTACCAAAATCATCAATGGCAGTTTTTATACCGTATTGCTGGAAAGATTCTAGTATTGTAATAGTGTGCTTGGGGTTTTTGGTGGCAATACGTTCTGTTAGTTCCAGTTCTAGATATTTTGCAGATACGTCGTATTCATTGAGAATAGCGCTCACAATCAAAGGAAGGTCATTTGCTTGGAATTGGGCATAAGATAGGTTGACTGCTATTCTAACAGGCTCGATTCCGTCATCGAGCCATTGCTTAATCTGACGGGCTGTTTCTCGTAACACCCATTCACCAATGGCCAAAATTTGTCCACTTTCTTCTGCAAGCGGAATAAATTCAGCAGGGCTTACATCACCAAGTGTCTTGCTATGCCATCTAATGAGAGCCTCTGCGCCTATTATTTTGCCTGTTGATAGGGAGACTTGTGGCTGGTAATACAAGGAAAACTCAGCTTGATCTAAGGCGTCATGGAGAGCGTTGCCTAGAGTGAGGGCGCGTGTGGAAATAGCCTGCATTTCTTCGCTAAAAAAAGCGTACTGATTTCGGCCCGAGCGTTTTGCATAGTACATTGCTGTGTCTGCTCGTTTATACAAGGTATCGAAGTCTTTGCCGTTTTTTGGGTAAAGACTCACACCAATTGAAGGTGTGATGAAAAATTGATGTTGATCAATATGATAACGAGCAGCCAAGCTCTCTTTAATTCGAGTGATTCTTGTGATGAGTTGTGTTTCTTGTTCAGCGGGTAGCAGAATAATGAATTCATCTCCACCTTGCCGAGCAACATAGCCGTCAGAAGCGACTAAGATACGCATCCTGTCTGCCGCGGCAAGTAAAAGTTGATCACCGATCGAATGACCAAGGGAATCGTTGATGTTTTTAAAGTGGTCTAAATCGATAAACAGTAAGGCCAGCTTGGTATCAGGCGTCATAATTTTATGGAAGGTCTTATGGAGTGCGACTCTATTGAAGAGTTTGGTTAGGGGGTCATGATGAGCCAGCCATTCTACTTGAGAGTGTGCTTTTTGAATATCGTCAATATCGATACGAACACCCAGCATACGTGATGGTTTGTCTTCTTGATCAAACTCAGTCACGATACAGCGTACGCTAATCCAGCGATAGTCTCCGTTATTGTGTCGAATTCGGGCTTCGTATTTGTAATAGTTCGGAGTGGCTTTGCTGTTTAAGATACTTTTAATGGTATTGAATACGCGCTCACGATCGTCTGGGTGAATTTTTTCCAATTCAGCTTGTCTATCTGCTGGACCTTTAATCGGTACATAGCCAAGCATGGTAAAATAAGAAGGCGTTGCAAACCAAACATCTGTTGCCACGTTCCACTCCCAAATGCCAACTTTGGTGAGTTTGAGTGCTTCATTTACTCGAATCTCTGCTTCAATAAGTTCACTTTCTCTTTCTTTGAAAGAGGTGGTTTTTTGCGCGTGGCCGATGGATGAAAAAAATTGTCCGGATGCATTGTAGGTTTGAGCGATTTTTATTTGAAAATAATCTATTCTTCCGCAGGGTAAGCAGACATATTCTTCCGTTGTGCCTGTTGTCTTTTTTGAGGTTATATTAGGAATGATGTGTTGGTTGTTCTGGGAGTAAATATCTTCGTCTTTATAGCCGATTATCTCGGTTTTTGAGAGATCAAGTAGGCGTTCAAATGACGCGTTACAATATAGATAGGCTTGGTTTTCATCTTTGATCCAAATCGGATCAGAAAGACTATCGAGAGACGATGTTAATTGGTTTGCATAATGCTCGTAGTGCGCAAGCTTTTGCAGAATAGTACCATTGTGCGTTTTCATCCTAAGGTAGGTTTTTACAAATGTAAATATAAAACATAAGGTTAAAAAGCAACCTAATATTGCTATCCAATGATATAGCGTCATTTTTCACCTTAAGGATTTAATTGTATAGTAGAAGCCGTGTTCGAAGTGCCTACTTGAATGATTTTGTGGTCAGTTTAATCTAAAGTAGGCTTATCGGTTGTATAGCATGTGATGCTACTCTGTAGTCTTATGTAACCTGAGTGGCTGTTTTGAATTAATAAGAGCGTGTTGTCATAAAACATAATATTGATTAGCACAGACAAAGATCCCAAACAAACTGTAAGGTTTTATGCTGAATTTTCCATATGAATATATTAAATATTTACTCTATCTGAACACTCGGTATGGTCGTAATTAGCTAATATAGATATTAATTTTTTAATTGATAGGGTCATGTTATATGCTTCCTCATTGTTTCTCTGAGTCCACGAAGGATTCAAGTTCGGTTGTGCCACAGATAATGCATAATCCCCATAAAATAGATGCCTCTAATCGTTTACAAAGATTAGTGAGTCGGTCACTGGTTGCCGTTGGCGTGTTGTTTAGTCTCACAGCTTGCGCCGCTCAGTCACAAACGTCACTGTCTCAGGCCTCACAATCTGCCGCTCAGCCGGAAGAAGGGCAGGCATTCAGCTATGCTTGGTTAAAAGGATATGCCCGCCAATTGGCGACAAAACCCTATCAAAGTCACCAAGGTGAATTGCCAGATAGCTTAAAGCGCCTTGACTGGGATGATTACCAAGAGATTCGTTTTAACAAGGAAGCGGCACTTTGGCGTGATCAAAAGTCAGAATTTCGTACAGAGCTTTTTCATCTTGGTTTAGGTTTTGATACGCCCATTCATATGAATGAGTTGGAAAATGGTAAATCAACGCCGATTCCTTACATGCCTTCTGAATTTACCTACGGTAAGTCTAAAGTGGATGGTAATAAGCTTCCTAAGGATCTTGGCTTTGCCGGTTTTAGAATGCAATTTGCCACAGACTGGCAGCGTGATGTTGTCGCCTTTTTAGGGGCGAGTTACTTCCGTGCGGTAGGTAGCGAAATGCAATATGGCCTTTCTGCTCGTGGTCTAGCGATTGATACGGCGATGCCGCACCCTGAAGAGTTTCCAATTTTTACGGACTTTTGGTTAGAGAAGCCAACGCCAGGCTCGGATCTAGTGACGGTGTACGCATTAATGGACTCTCCAAGTGTGACAGGTGCCTATCGTTTTGATATGTCACCAGGTGAACCGTTTAAAATGCGAGTAGATTCGGCCGTTTACCCACGTAAATCGGTTGAGCGTTTGGGTGTTGCGCCAATGACCAGTATGTTTATGGTCGGCGAAAATGATCGTAGAACCAATTACGATTGGCGTGCAGAAATTCATGACTCCGATGGCCTTGCTATGCAAACAGGAAGTGGGGAATGGATCTGGCGCCCGTTAGCGAATCCTGCCAATTTGCAGTTTAATGCTTACAGTGATGAAAATCCTAAAGGGTTTGGGTTATTGCAACGTGATCGTAACTTTGACCATTACCAAGATGACGGTGTTTTCTATGAGAAGCGCCCAAGTTTGTGGATTGAACCGATTGGTAATTGGGGGAAAGGATCTGTGCAATTGGTAGAGATTCCAACGCTCGATGAAACGTTCGACAATATTGTCGCTTTCTGGAATCCAGCGGCACCAGTTGAAGCCGGACAAGAGTTGCTTTACAGCTATAATATGTATTGGGGCAGTCATCCTCCTGTACAATCTAACCGCGCTCGTGTTGTCGATACCTTTACAGGTATTGGCGGTGTGATTGGTAAGAAGCGTCAGTATTACAGCAAGCGCTTTGTGGTCGACTTTGCTGGCGGCTCTTTAGCAATGCTAGGCAATGACACGAAAGTAAAAGCCGTTATTACCTCTTCTGAAGGACGAGTAGAGATTGAATCTGCTCGACCGCTGCATTCTATTGATGGTTATCGAGCGATGTTTGATTTGGTGCCACCAAAAGGTGAGCCTAAGCCGATTAACTTGCGGGTTTATTTAGAAGCCAATGGTCAGCCGTTGACTGAGACTTGGCAGTACCAATGGACTCCGCCAGCAGAGAATGACAGAGAGCTTCATAATGCAGGCCATTTGAAGTAGTTTTCTATCAAATACTCATTGCTAATGAAGTGATAAATAAAAACGCCCGATGTCATACGTCGGGCGTTTTTTATTCAATAATATGTGCCTTAATTGCTAACCTTTGCGGCTATTTAGAAAATCACGGTATGCATAACCACTCTGTTTTATGGTTCTTTCCTGAGTTTGATAATCAACGTAGATGAGGCCAAAACGCTTGCTGTAGCCCTCAGCCCATTCAAAGTTATCCATCAAGCTCCAAGCAAAATAACCTCGAATATCAACACCATTTTCAATGGCTTTATTCACCGCGTTTAAATGGCCATCTAAATAGCGTACGCGTTGCTCGTCGTTGACTTCGCCATCCACTATGTGATCCGCGCAAGCGGCGCCATTCTCGGTAATGTACATAGGCGGTAAGTGATATTGTTTGTGTAGATTCACTAATAGTTCGGTAAAAGCGTGTGGTGCGATTTCCCAGCCGATATCAGTGTACTCAACCGCTTGGCTATTTTTTACATTTTTGAACAGGTTATCCGCGTCGTAAGCGTTATGATTACAGGTGTAGAAGTTCATGCCCAAGAAATCAATCGGTTGAGCAATGATGTCCATGTCACCTGGCAAAACCGTTGGTAGGTACTGCGGTGCGACGGTCTTGAGTAATTTTGGGTACTGGCCTGTCATCAGAGGCTCAATGAAGAATTGGTTGTCCAAAGTGTCACGCATTAAGCAAGCGAATTGATCTTCGGCCTTTTCGCTGGCGGCATAGGAGCGATTCATATTGAGCACAATGCCCACTTGTGAGTTTGGGGCGTTTTTACGGATGACGGGTAAAGCCAAACCATGGGCCAGTAAAATATGGTGAGCGGCTTGTCTGCCGTATTCTGGCTTGCTTAAACCGGGGGCGTGTATGCCCAGTTCATAACCTAAAATGGCAGCGCAGAAAGGTTCATTGAATGTCGCCCAACTGTCGACCCATTCAGCGAGTTCTTGGGTCACTAAATCGGCGTATTTTTTGAATTGATAGGCGGTTTCTCTATTTAACCAGCCACCTTTGTCTTCTAAGTGTTGTGGCAGGTCCCAATGGTAGAGAGTGACAAAGACGGTTAGTCCTTCTTCTTTAAGTTTTTTGAGTAAATGGCGATAAAAGTCGAGCCCAGCTTGATTCGCTTTGCCGTTTTCGTCCATGACGCGAGGCCATGCAATCGAGAGCCGATAAGCATCAACACCGAGTCGTTTGATCAACTGGATATCTTGCTCCCACAATTGGTAGTGATTGCAGGCTATGTCGCCATTATCCATGTCTTTTACTTTGCCGGGCGTAGCGCAAAATGTGTCCCAAATAGAGGGCAGACGATTATCAGATTGGGTCGCGCCTTCGATTTGAAACGCCGCTGTCGCTACGCCAAAAATAAAATCTTGGCTTAGCATTTTCGAGTTTGTAGGTAAGGTGATAGACATGATTTCCTCGGTATTCTTATTGGTTTCTTATGGCAAGGTCAGTAATGTTCTCAAAGGTACTGGAGGATAGGAAAAAGGGTCAACAATGATCGAAGTATTTTAGTAATTTAAGGTATTTTAAGTGCTTTTTAAGTCTGTTTTAGCGGAGAATATAGCGCATAGGTGTAATGCTTCTGCCTTGAGCTGTGTAGGCTTGAAAACGTTTTTGGAGTTCTGCTGGTAACATTTCGACGCTGATAGTCGTAAAATGATTTGCATGATAAAAAGGCACCAAATGGGTGAAGGCGAAGCAATAAGTCGGTCTGTCACTTAACGCAGAATGAATGTTGTTGATTAGGTGACTGCCGAGGCCGATGTTTCGATGGCTTGGTTCGGTCACCATGGCGGTGAGCAGTTGATATTCTGCAATCCGTTTGAGCCGAAGGGCACAAAGAATGGCGTTTTTATGGTTGCGTATGACCCAAATTGGGTCTGCTTTATTAGGTTTTCCACTTGGGTAATGGGACTGGTAAAATTTTTTCACCAGTGGAAACCAAAGAGAAAGTACTTGTTCAGCATCAGGGTAAGGTCTTTTCATATGGAATAGATGTGATGATCAAATATTGAATGTTAGCATAGTTTGCTGTGTGCAAAAAAAACATGGGTTAGATTGAATTACTTAATAATGAGAGGATTGGTATGTGGCAAAAAGTTATGTTGTGGAGCGTGTGTCTTTTGACATTGCCCATTTCTGGGATGTTAAATGCGGCGGAGAAACAAACAGCATTTGTTTTTGCAGCAGGCGAGTCATTTGAGCAATACCTAGTGCGTGCAGAAGAGTATCTTATAAAAAATAAGCGATGGCTCAATCCTGCTAATAAGTTTAGAGAGCTGGATGCTGTGATGCCTTTTGAATTGCTACCGGACCCAGAGTTGTGTGCTGGACGAGCTAATATTGGTGTACTTTTATCTCATGGCTTATCGGATTCTCCTTTTTCGATGCGTGACCCAGCCATTGCGTTACAAGCGGCTTGTTATCATGTTCGTGTGATTTTATTGCCAGGACATGGTACGAAAGCAGAAGATTTATTGGATATATCCCGTGATGATTGGCGTGCTACCTTCCAAAATGCGGCTGATGGATTCAGTAAGGAAGTAGATACCTTATATGTGGGCGGCTTTTCTACAGGTGGTGCATTGGCGACAGAGTACGCTTGGCAGCATGCTGATCAAGTTGCAGGGACTATCTTGTTTTCGCCCGTATTCAAAGTAAACAGCAGTATAGATTGGCTTGCGCCTTGGTTGGCGTTAGTGAAAGACTGGTTAGACAATGACCCCAGTGATGATTTTGCAAAATACGCTTCAATCCCTCTACCAGCCATTGCCGAGGTGTACGAATTATCAGCGGAAGTGCGTGATTTAGTGTTGGATCAACCTAAGCGTTTACCCGTATTCATTGCCTTGTCTGAAGATGATCAGACAGTTGATTCCTCTGTCACCGAGGAGGTATTTAATGAAGGGATGATAAGCTCCAAGAGTCAAATGGTGCTGTACAGTAAAGATCAAATGGGTGCGAATACTGACCGAATCAAGGTTTACAATACCAATTGGCCTAAGGATAGAATTCTCGGTCTGTCACATATGGCCGTACATGGTAATCCTGAGAACACGTATTATGGTGAGTCTGGTGTCTATCGTGTCTGTGGCTGGTACGTGTCGGATGAGGATTTATATCAGAGTTGTCGTACTGATCAAGCGAATTGGTTTGGCGAAAAATCGGATGCTTTGCTAGAAAAAAGCCCCCATGCCGCAAGGGTTTCTTGGAATCCTCATTTTAACACATTAATGCAAGAAATCGTGTTCTTCATAAAAGCCAATGCAGACAGCAATGGGTAAAGGGAAGGTATATGATGAATCAAATAGATCGTAAGCTTAACGCTATTAAACTTACTCAGTTCCAAGTGGATCAATATCATAATAACGGATACCTGGTATTGGAATCGGTTGTACCGGAGTCAATCTGTGATGCATTGAAATCCCGTATGGCACAGCTAATGACAGCGTTTGAGCCAGAAGTGGTGCGCTCTATTTTTACAACGAATCAACAGTCTCGTCATACCGATCGTTATTTTATGGAGTCAGCCGATAAAGTGTCTTTTTTCTTTGAAGAGGAAGCCTTTGACGAAAGGGGGGAGCTGAAACAGCCGCTCGAATTGTCTATCAATAAAGTGGGCCATGGTTTGCATTCCCAAGATACCTTGTTTAGCGCGTTTTCATTGTCTCCGGTATGGGCGGCTCTGTTACAACAGTTAGGCATGAAAGATCCGCGAGCAGCACAATCTATGTACATCTTTAAGCAGCCTGGAATTGGGGGAGAAGTCAATTGTCATCAAGACAGCACGTTTCTTTATACCTCGCCAATGAGTGTGATTGGGCTGTGGTTTGCTATCGAAGAGGCGACACTGGAAAATGGCTGTCTTTGGGGAATACCAGAAGGGCATAAGCAAGGGTTATTAAAACGATTTGAGCGTACGCATCCGAGGGCAATTGAAACCCAAATGGTGACGCTGAAAGAACATAGTTGGGATTCTGATTCCCTAGTAGCACTACCTGTCCCTAAAGGGTCTTTGGTCATCCTCAATGGTGAGTTTCCACATCTTAGCTATGCAAACCGTTCCGATCGCTCTCGTCATGCTTATGCTATACATGCTGTTGATCACGTTTGTGAATACCCTGAATTGAATTGGCTACAGGCACAACAGGGCCAATCGTTTTTGCCCTTTCGGCAGGTTTAGCCCTTAATATACAGACAAATTGGAGAGCGTCGATGCAAGCCGTTTTAGCGCTGCTTAGTGATAACGAATTTCACTCTGGTGAAGAGCTTGGGGCCGCATTAGGCGTGACTCGTGCTGCCGTGTGGAAAAAGCTGAAAAAGCTTGAGTCTATAGGGGTGAACGTTCACTCCGTAAAGGGACGTGGCTATCGGTTGCCATCACCTTTTGAATTATTGTCGGAAGAGGCGCTGCGTAAGAATGGTGTGCCGGATGAGGTCGCGATTAACCTAGCGTTTGAAACGGAATCTACAAATGGTGATGCAAAGCGTTATATTTCGCAGGGGGCTTCATTACCTGTGTTGATTTCGGTTGAGCGTCAGACTCAGGGAAAAGGGCGTCGTGGTCGACAATGGGAATCCGGTGTTGCTAAAAATATTACCTTTTCGTTTGTGTGGCGTTTTGATAATGGTCCAAGCGTTGTGGAGGGATTAAGCCTTGCGACAGGAGTGGCTGTTGCTCGGGTGTTAAAAAAACTAGGCGTACCAAACCCTGGATTAAAGTGGCCAAACGATGTTCAGGTTGATGGTCAGAAAATCTGCGGAATCTTACTAGAAATGGTTGCGGATCAGGATGTTTGCCATGTCATTATTGGCATCGGTCTTAATGTCGAGATGGATAAGAGTGTGATGACGCACGTCGATCAGCCATGGACAGATCTTGTTTCTCGATTAAAATCAAGGCCTAGCCGAAACCTGATATTGGCTGAGCTTACTAGGGAGCTTATCGATGTTTGTAAGCTCTTCGAAGAGGGGCACGGCATGAAGCACTTCCAACACCATTGGCAAGCATATGACGTGTTATTTAATCAATCAGTCACAGTAAGCAGTGTGTCTCAGCAACGCCAAGGCATTGCCAGAGGGATTGATCAAAAGGGTGCGCTGCTACTGGAAGAAAATGGTGAGCTGGTGGCGTTGCATGGGGGAGAAATTAGTGTCCGTCGAGTCTAATTTACTGGTGGTTGACGCAGGTAATACGAGTATTAAATTTACTGCTTTATTGGGTGGCCAAGTGTTATGGGTTAGTCGCGGTGACACTTATCCTGTTGATACAGACTTTGTGCCAGATGTGATTTATTTTGCCAGTGTTCGCTCCAAAGAGTTGAGCGCTTTGTTGCGTGCCGACATTCAGGCAGAGTTTCCGCAAAGCCAGTGGTTGACATTAAAGAGCCAAGATTACGCGTGTGGTGTTCGCAATGCCTACGTTGAGCCTGAGCGCTTAGGCATAGATCGTTGGTTAGGTGTTATTGCGGCACATCATTTGGTAAAAGGTGATGTGGTAATCGTCGATGCGGGAACCGCGATTAAAGTGGATGTCGTTAACCAGGCTGGTGTGCACCTTGGCGGCTACATTGCTCCAGGGCTCGCTATGATGGAAGATGCCCTACTTTCTAAAACAGCGCGTATTCGTTATGAGGCGCATGAAGTGGTCGCTGGGCAAGGCTTACCTAATTCAACGGCCAGAGCGGTAACGGAGGGATGCCATGAAATGGCACTAGGTTTCTTGGAGCGTATTTATCGTCGTTACTCTACCTTCAAATGGGTGGTGACGGGGGGAGATGCCCAAAGATTACTGGATGTATTGGGTGTTGCGTTGGAGTGTCAGCCCAATCTTGTCGCTCTGGGTGCGAAGCTGGTGGGTGATGAGCGTTTGAGAGGCGATAAATGAAGTGGCTATTTTTGTGTGTGGTGTTGCTTAATGCGGGTTTTCTTAGTTGGCATGGTTTTGTAAAAGATAGGCCAAAGGTGGCTCAAGAATCTATTTACGGTCCACCAGTAAGCGAGAAAATTCATTTATTGTCCGAGACGCCAGTGATTCATGAACAAGATTCCAGTGCGAATACGACTTCGAATGAAAGCTTAGAAGAGGCGCTGAATCGAGTCATAGATCAAACAGTTGCGAAGTCGCCTGCATTATTGTGCCCGCGTCTGGAGACAGAGCGACAAGAGGATAAAAAACAAATCACCCAAGTGCTGACAGATTTTGGTTGGGCTTATAAAGAGCAAGAAGCGACAGGTAAGCGCCCTAAGTTTTGGCTGTACATTGCGGCACCTGACACACCTGCCACAGCGGCAAAAATTGTCAAAGATCTTGCGTCCAAATCGGTTGATAGTTTTGTTATTAACCGTGCTGAGATGAAAAACCGCATATCGTTAGGTTTGTATTCTTCGCAGGAGAGAGCGGATCAAGCGAAGCAGCGAATACAAAATATTTCTGGTTACACTGTTGATGTCTATGAACATATGCGAAATGTATCCATTCAGCAGATTGATATAGCTCAGCCGGTCAGTGAGAAAGACTGGGAACGGTTTGTCTCACGCTTGGATCTGACCAAGATGATGATAAAATTAGAAAAAAATCCTTGCTAGTGCTTGCAATTGGCAAAGCGATTCATATAATGGCTCCCACCTTTTGGGGTGTTGCGTTGTAGCGCTGAGTACGTGGAGGGGTTCCCGAGTGGCCAAAGGGAGCAGATTGTAAATCTGCCACGAAAGTTTCGGTGGTTCGAATCCACCTCCCTCCACCAATTGCGGGTATGGTATAGTGGCTATTACCTCAGCCTTCCAAGCTGAAGAGGCGGGTTCGATTCCCGCTACCCGCTCCAGGCTCATGTAGCTCAGTTGGTAGAGCACACCCTTGGTAAGGGTGAGGTCGGCAGTTCAAATCTGCTCATGAGCTCCAGCATTTTCAATGCAAAAGATAGGTGGGTTAGCCGCCTTTTTTATTGTCTGTTTTTTGGGCAGATACCCTTGCTAAGTTTAGCTTGTTCAGGTATCATCCTCCGCCCATATGAATGTAGGCCAATAGTTCAATTGGTAGAGCACCGGTTTCCAAAACCGGCTGTTGGGGGTTCGAGTCCCTCTTGGCCTGCCATCTTTCGTATCCTATTTCTTAGTTAGGGATCACCTGAAGTATGAGTTCGAGTACTGAAGCTCAAGCGTCTCGCGGAGATGTGTTTAAGTGGGCAATTGTTGTTCTACTAGTTGCGGTAGGCGTGATTGGTAATAACTATTATTCTGCTGAGTCACTATTGTATCGTTTAATCGCTATTTTGGTGTTGGCCGGTGTCGCTGGTTTCGTTGCGTTACAAACTGTTAAAGGTAAGGCTTTTTTTACTCTTGCGAAAGAAGCTAAAACTGAAATTCGCAGAGTTGTATGGCCAACAAGACAGGAAACTGTGCAAACGACCTTGATCGTGTTAGCGGTTGTTGTTTTTATGTCTCTCGTGCTATGGGGGGTGGATTCGCTCCTTGGCTGGATCGTTTCCTCGGTAATTAGTTAGGAGTTGCTCGTGACCAAACGATGGTATGTAGTACAGGCGTACTCAGGGTACGAAAAGCACGTAATGCGTTCGCTTATTGAGCGAGTGCAGGTTATGGGGCAGGAAGAGAATTTTGGTGACATTTTGGTGCCGACCGAAGAAGTGGTTGAAATCCGAGATGGTAAAAAGCGCAAGAGTGAAAGAAAGTTCTATCCAGGTTATGTGTTGGTTCAAATGGATATGAATGATGCCTCTTGGCATTTGGTTAAAGGCACATCTCGCGTATTGGGTTTCATTGGTGGTACGGCTGATAAGCCATCACCCATTACCAGTCGCGAAGCGGATGCCATTCTGCAACGTGTTAGTGACGGTGTTGATAAGCCTCGTCCTAAAACCTTGTTTGAGGTGGGTGAGGTTGTTCGTGTTAACGAAGGCCCATTTGCTGATTTTAATGGTGTTGTGGAAGAAGTGGATTACGATAAAAGTCGAATCAAGGTGGCAGTGCTTATTTTTGGGCGCTCAACGCCAGTTGATTTGGAATTTAGTCAGGTTGAAAAAGCCTGATTTTGTTGAACGGGTAGCCTTCGGGCTGTGACCCAATTGGAGTTAAAAAATGGCTAAGAAAGTCCAAGCTTATATCAAGCTGCAAGTTAAAGCGGGTCAAGCGAACCCAAGTCCACCAGTTGGTCCAGCACTTGGTCAACACGGTGTGAACATCATGGAGTTCTGTAAAGCGTTCAATGCGAAAACTCAAGGTCTAGAGCCTGGTCTTCCAACGCCTGTTATTATCACTGTATACAGTGACCGTAGTTTTACATTCGAAACGAAATCTACTCCTGCTGCCGTGTTGCTTAAAAAAGCAGCTGGCTTGAAGAGTGGTTCTCCACGTCCAAACACTCAAAAAGTGGGTACGGTTACTCGTGCTCAACTAGAGGAGATTGTTGTTGCTAAGCAGGCTGATTTGACTGCTTCTAACATGGATGCAGCAGTTCGTACTATTGCTGGTAGCGCACGCGCTATGGGTCTAGAAGTTGAGGGTGTTAACTAATGGCTAAATTAACGAAACGCGCTCGCTTGATCGCTGAAAAAGTAGAAGCAACTAAGTTTTACTCTGTTGAAGAGGCTGTTGCTCTATTGTCTGAGCTTTCTACTGTTAAGTTCAAAGAGTCTATCGACGTATCTGTTAACCTAGGCGTTGACCCACGTAAATCTGATCAGGTTGTTCGTGGTTCTACTGTATTGCCTCACGGTGCAGGTAAAGATGTTCGTGTTGCTGTGTTTGCACAAGGTGCAAATGCTGAAGCGGCGAAAGCGGCTGGTGCGGATGTTGTAGGTTTCGAAGATTTGGCTGAACAAGTTAAAGCTGGTAACCTTGATTTTGACGTTGTTATTGCTTCTCCTGATGCAATGCGTATCGTTGGTCAGCTAGGTCAGATCTTAGGCCCACGTGGTCTAATGCCTAACCCTAAAGTTGGCACAGTAACGCCTGATGTTGCGACTGCAGTTAAGAATGCTAAAGCAGGTCAAGCTCGTTACCGTACAGATAAAAATGGTATCATCCATGCTGCTGTTGGCTCTATCGAGTTTGCTGCGGATGCTATCAGAGGTAACCTTGAAGCGCTTCTAACCGACCTACGTCGTGCTAAGCCAGCGTCTTCAAAAGGTGTTTACCTGAAAAAAGTGACTTTGTCCTCTACAATGGGACCTGGTCTACAAATTGATCTAGGTGCGCTTAACTCAACTAAGTAAGCATCTAAATCATGAGCTTTGGGGTCTGCCTTCATTTTTTGTTGAGCAGGCCGTCAAAGACCGCAGGAACCTAACGGTTTAATAACAACGTTGAAAAATGTTTGTCCTGCGCAGATGGTGTGGCCCGATTCAGATATACTTGGATCTAACTCACCAGCAAGTACTTCGAGTAATCGGAGAGTTGGTAAAAATAGGGGAATTTATTCCCTGCTAATCCAGGAGAAAACCAGTGGCATTAGGTCTAGAAGACAAAAAAGCCATTGTCGCCGAAGTTAGCGAAGCTGCTAAAACTGCATTGTCTGCGGTAGTTGCTGATTCTCGCGGTGTTACCGTGAGCAATATGACAGCGCTACGTAAAGAAGCGCGCGAAGCAGGTGTTTATGTACGTGTAGTACGTAACACTTTGGCTCGCCGTGCAGTTGAAGGCACTGACTTCGAATGTCTAACTGAGAGCTTTGTTGGTCCTACGTTAATTGCTTTTTCTAACGAACACCCGGGTGCGGCTGCTCGTTTGTTGAAAGCATTTGCAAAAACGAACAGCAAGTTTGAAGTAAAGGCGTTGGCGTTCAACGGTGAGTTGATCCCAGCTGGCGACATTGATCGTTTGGCAACACTGCCTACATACAACGAAGCTATTGCGAAACTGATGAGTGTTATTCAGGGCGCAACAAGCAAGTTGGTACGTACTCTTGCAGCGGTTCGCGATCAAAAAGAGCAAGAAGCGGCTTAATACGGTTTACCGTATCCCTTCTTGATAAATATTTTGTTTTATTACCTTCGGGTAATTTTAAAGAATGCTAGGAATCTGAGTCATGGCTCTAACTAAAGAAGATATCATCAATGCAGTAGCAGAAATGTCTGTGATGGACGTTGTTGAACTAATTTCTGCAATGGAAGAAAAATTCGGCGTATCTGCAGCAGCTGCTGTAGCTGCGGGTCCAGCTGCTGACGCTGGTCCAGCTGCTGAAGAACAAACAGAGTTTGACGTTGTTCTTACTGCTGCTGGCGACAAGAAAGTAAACGTAATCAAAGCAGTTCGTGCAGCGACTGGCCTAGGCTTGAAAGAAGCTAAAGCAATCGTTGACGGCGCTCCAATGACTGTTAAAGAAGCTGCTTCTAAAGAAGATGCTGCTGCTCTTAAAGCGGCTCTTGAAGAAGCTGGTGCATCTGTCGAAATCAAGTAATGATACTTGCATTTCCAGATTTCGACCAATAGTCGAAATGGCTGGTGACATTATTGTCACCGGCCTTTTTGGGTTTCTGAAACTCAAATAAACCTTAAAAGAATTTTCAAATGGGAGATAATGCTCCCATATATGGTAAGGCCTGATTTGGGCCTTTTGCGTCAATGTGCACAAGCTGGGGAATGCTGATGGCTTACTCATACACTGAGAAAAAACGTATCCGTAAGGATTTCGGTAAACTGCCGCCCGTTTTGGATGTGCCATACTTGCTGGCAATTCAGCTTGAATCCTACCGTAATTTTCTGCAGGAAGGTAAAAGTCTTGCAGAGCGTGGGGAATTAGGTCTGCATGGGGCCTTTAAATCTGTCTTTCCAATGGTCAGCTTTTCCGGCAATGCGGCGCTAGAATACGTCGATTACCGTTTAGGTAAGCCAGTTTTTGATGTTAAAGAGTGTCAGTTGCGTGGCGTTACTTACGCGGCACCTTTACGTGTTCGTGTGCGACTCATCATTTATGATAAAGAGTCGTCCAACAAAGCAATCAAAGACATTCGCGAGCAAGAAGTCTACATGGGCGAAATTCCGCTGATGACAGACAATGGTACCTTTGTAATTAACGGGACTGAGCGTGTTATTGTATCTCAATTACACCGTTCTCCTGGTGTGTTCTTCGACCACGACCGTGGTAAGACACACTCTTCAGGCAAGTTACTACACTCTGCTCGTATTATTCCTTACCGCGGTTCATGGTTGGACTTCGAGTTTGATCCAAAAGATTGCGTATTTGTTCGTATTGACCGTCGCCGTAAGTTGCCAGCAACGATTTTGTTGCGCGCTTTGGGTTACGGAACGGAACAAATTCTAGATACTTTCTTTGATTCTACTCGTTTCTATTTGAAGCGTGATGGTTTTGAAATGGATCTAGTGGCAAATCGTCTACGTGGCGAGACGGCACTGTTTAATATTGCTGATGCGAATGGCGAGTTAATCGTTGAAGAAGGCCGTCGTATTACGGCTAAGCATATTCGTGTAATGGAAAAATCAGGTCTTGAGCGTCTTTCTGTGCCGCTTGAGTACATGCTTGGTAAAGTAACGGCGAAAAACTTAGTTCATCCTGCGACGGGTGAGTTGATTGCGGAAGCAAACACTGAGTTGTCTGTTGATTTGCTAGAGGCATTGGTTTCTTCTGGTATTACTGAAGTGGATACGCTTTATACGAACGATTTGGACAATGGTCCATTTATTTCTGACACGCTTCGTATCGATCCAACCAGCAATCAGTTGGAAGCTTTGGTTGAAATCTATCGCATGATGCGTCCTGGCGAGCCACCGACCAAAGAGTCGGCTGAAGGCTTGTTCCAAGGTCTGTTCTTCTCAGAAGATCGTTATGATTTATCTGGCGTTGGTCGAATGAAGTTCAACCGTCGTTTAGGTCGTGAAGAAGATACGGGCGCTGGCGTTCTTGATAATGACGACATCGTAGCTGTTCTAAAAACTTTGCTTGATATCCGTAACGGTAACGGCATGGTTGATGACATCGATCACTTGGGTAACCGTCGAGTTCGTTCTGTTGGTGAAATGGCCGAGAACCAATTCCGTGTTGGCCTTGTACGTGTTGAGCGTGCTGTGAAAGAGCGTCTGTCTATGGCAGAAGCAGATGGCCTTATGCCGCAAGATCTTTTGAATGCGAAGCCTGTTGCGGCTGCAATCAAAGAGTTCTTCGGTTCAAGCCAATTGTCTCAGTTCATGGACCAAAACAACCCGCTATCTGAAGTAACGCATAAGCGTCGTGTTTCAGCGTTAGGGCCTGGTGGTCTTACACGTGAGCGTGCAGGCTTTGAAGTGCGTGACGTACACGCTACTCACTATGGTCGTGTTTGTCCTATCGAAACACCGGAAGGTCCAAACATCGGTCTGATCAACTCGCTATCTACTTATGCGCGCACTAACAGCTACGGCTTCTTAGAAACGCCATACCGTAAAATTATCGACGGCAAGATGACGGATGAAACTGTCTACATCTCTGCGATCGATGAAGCGAAATATGTTATCGCCCAAGCGTCTGCCAATGTAGATGCAGAAGGTCGTTTGGTTGATGAGTTGGTTCAGGTGCGTCATATGCACGAAACCACTTTGATTCCAAAAGAAAAAGTAAACCTAATGGACGTGTCTCCTCGTCAGGTTGTATCTGTTGCGGCATCTTTGATTCCGTTCCTAGAGCACGACGATGCTAACCGTGCATTGATGGGTTCGAACATGCAACGTCAAGCGGTGCCAACACTTAAGGCAGATAAGCCTGTTGTGGGTACGGGCATGGAGCGAAATGTAGCAAAAGACTCTGGTGTTTGTATCGTTGCCAATCGTGGCGGTGTGATTGAGTCTGTTGATGCTAGTCGTATCGTTGTTCGTGTGAACTCAGAAGAAACGATCGCTGGTGAAGCGGGTGTAGATATCTACAACCTAACGAAATACGTGCGTTCTAACCAGAACACTTGTATTAACCAGCGTACTTTGGTGATGAAAGGCGAGAAGGTTGCTTCTGGCGACATTATGGCCGATGGTCCTTCTGTTGATATGGGTGATTTGGCTCTTGGTCAAAACATGCGTATCGCGTTCATGCCTTGGAACGGTTACAACTTTGAAGACTCGATTCTTGTTTCTGAGCGTGTTGTAGAAGAAGACCGATTTACTTCTATTCACATTCAAGAGTTAACGTGTGTTGCACGTGATACTAAGCTAGGGCCTGAAGAGATTACGGCCGACATCCCTAACGTGGGTGAAGGTGCGCTTTCTAAGTTGGACCAGTCAGGTATCGTTTATATCGGTGCTGAAGTTGAGCCAGGTGATATTCTAGTTGGTAAAGTAACCCCTAAAGGTGAAACGCAGCTGACTCCTGAAGAGAAACTTTTGCGAGCTATTTTCGGTGAAAAAGCCTCCGATGTAAAAGACACATCTCAACGCGTAAAAACGGGTACTCGCGGAACGGTTATCGACGTTCAGGTCTTTACTCGTGATGGTATTGAGAAAGACGAACGCGCTAAGTCTATTGAGAAATCGCAACTTGATCAGGTCCGTAAAGACTTGAATGAAGAGTTCCGTATTGTCGAAAAGGCAACGTTCGAGCGTCTGGCAGAAGCGCTAATTGGCCAGCAAGCCGAAGGTGGCCCTGGTTTGGCTCGTAATGCCATTATTACGGAAGAGTTCTTGGCGAATCTAGATCACCCAGAGTGGTTTAAAATTCGTGTGGCGAACGAAGAGGCGAGTGAGCAGCTTGAAAAAGCGCAAGCCGCTTTAATTGAGCGCCGTAAAGAGCTTGATGCAAAATTCGAAGATAAGAAACGTAAGCTACAAACCGGTGATGATTTAGCGCCTGGCGTTCTTAAAATCGTTAAAGTTTATGTTGCCATCAAACGTCGTATCCAGCCAGGTGATAAAATGGCCGGTCGTCATGGTAACAAGGGTGTAATTTCTAAAATTATGCCAGTTGAAGACATGCCGTACGATGAAAACGGTGATCCAGTTGATATCGTATTGAACCCACTAGGTGTTCCTTCACGTATGAACGTTGGTCAGGTCTTGGAGACTCACTTAGGTGCTGCTTCTAAAGGCTTGGGTCGTAAGATCAACGAAATGCTTGTTGCAGAGCGTGAGAAGGCTGAAGCAGTTGCAGAATTGCGTAGCTTCCTTGATGAAATCTACAACGGTTATGAAGGCGATTTGCGCTGTGCTCGTACGGAAGATCTTGACAGCTTTACAGACGAAGAAATCTTAACCTTGGCATCCAACCTAACGGGTGGTGTTCCAATGGCGTCTGGTGCCTTTGATGGTGCAAAAGAGTCTGAAATCAAACGTATGTTGCGCTTAGCTGGAATCAACGAAAGTGGTCAAGTTAAATTGTTTAACGGCCGTACTGGTGATGCTTTTGAACGTCCTGTAACCGTTGGTTACATGTATATGCTGAAGTTGAACCACTTGGTTGATGACAAAATGCACGCACGTTCTACTGGTTCTTACAGCTTGGTTACTCAGCAGCCGCTGGGTGGTAAAGCTCAGTTCGGTGGTCAGCGTTTCGGGGAGATGGAGGTATGGGCACTAGAAGCATACGGTGCTGCTTACACGCTTCAAGAAATGTTGACTGTTAAGTCCGATGACGTGAATGGCCGTACTAAGATGTATAAAAACATCGTAGATGGTGACCACCGTATGGAACCTGGCATGCCTGAGTCCTTCAACGTGTTGGTGAAAGAGATTCGTTCTCTTGGTATCGATATCGAGCTGGAAAACGAATAAGCACGAATCACATTTGACCTGCTGGGGAGCAAGACTCCCCAGCCTTACGAGTGGGGCGAATATCCATGAAAGACTTATTAGGTCTTCTAAAATCACAGGGACAATCTGACGAGTTTGATGCGATCCGCATTGGCTTGGCATCACCAGATATGATTCGTTCATGGTCTTACGGTGAAGTTAAAAAGCCAGAGACCATCAACTACCGTACGTTCAAACCAGAACGTGACGGGTTGTTCTGTGCAAAAATCTTTGGTCCTATCAAGGACTATGAGTGCTTGTGTGGTAAATACAAGCGTTTGAAACACCGTGGTGTTATCTGTGAGAAGTGTGGCGTTGAAGTGGCTCTGTCTAAAGTGCGTCGTGAACGCATGGGTCACATTGAGCTTGCATCGCCTGTTGCACACATTTGGTTTTTGAAATCTTTACCGTCTCGTATTGGTCTTATCCTTGATATGACACTGCGTGACATTGAGCGTGTTTTGTATTTTGAATCTTTCATCGTGATCGATCCAGGTATGACGACGCTTGATAAAGGCCAATTGCTAAACGACGAGCAGTACTTTGAAGCGCTAGAAGAGTTCGGTGACGAATTCGATGCCCGTATGGGTGCGGAAGCGGTTCAGATGTTGCTTCGCGATCTAGACATGCCTGTAGAAATCAACAGCATGCGTGAAGAGCTAAACAGCACGAATTCAGAAACTCGCATTAAGAAGCTTTCTAAGCGTCTTAAGCTGGTTGAAGCATTTTATCATTCTGGTAACAACCCAGAGTGGATGGTGCTTGACGTATTGCCTGTTCTTCCGCCAGATCTTCGTCCATTGGTACCACTTGAAGGTGGCCGTTTTGCGACGTCTGATTTGAACGATCTTTACCGTCGTGTGATTAACCGTAACAACCGTCTAAAGCGCCTGTTAGAGCTTTCTGCTCCAGATATCATCGTACGCAATGAAAAGCGTATGTTGCAAGAATCTGTTGATGCATTGCTTGATAACGGTCGTCGTGGTCGCGCCATTACTGGTTCTAACAAGCGTCCTCTAAAATCTTTGGCTGATATGATCAAAGGTAAGCAAGGTCGTTTCCGTCAGAACTTGCTAGGTAAGCGTGTTGACTATTCTGGTCGTTCTGTAATCACTGTAGGTCCATCACTGCGTCTACATCAGTGTGGTCTACCTAAGAAAATGGCACTTGAGCTATTCAAGCCATTCATTTTCTCTAAACTTGAACTTCGTGGCATGGCGACGACGATCAAAGCAGCGAAGAAAATGGTTGAGCGTGAAACGCCGGAAGTGTGGGATATCCTTGATGAGGTTATCCGCGAACATCCAGTGATGTTGAACCGTGCACCAACACTTCACCGTTTGGGTATCCAAGCGTTTGAACCAATGTTGATCGAAGGTAAGGCTATTCAGTTGCACCCACTAGTGTGTGCGGCATACAACGCTGACTTCGATGGTGACCAAATGGCGGTTCACGTTCCGTTGACGATTGAAGCACAGCTTGAAGCTCGTGCCTTGATGATGTCTACGAACAACATCTTATCGCCTGCCAACGGCGAGCCGATCATCGTGCCTTCTCAGGACGTTGTATTGGGTCTGTACTACATGACACGTGAGAAAATCAATGCCAAAGGCGAAGGCATGGCATTTTCTGACATCAAAGAAGTACACCGTGCGTATGGTGCGAAACAAGTTGAATTGCATGCCAAGGTAAAAGTACGTATCAGCCAAGTGGATACTACTCTTGATGGCGAAAAAGTGCCGTCTACTTTTATTGCCGATACAACGGTTGGTCGTGCTTTGCTGTTTGATATTGTTCCTGATGGCCTACCGTTCTCCGTGGTTAACCAAACCATGAAGAAGAAGGCAATCTCTAACTTGATCAACGAGTGTTACCGTAAAGTGGGCTTGAAAGAAAGCTGTATCTTTGCTGACCAATTGATGTACACAGGTTTTGCTTACGCAACGGCGTCAGGTTCTTCTGTAGGTGTTGATGACTTTGTTATCCCGCCAGAAAAAGCCGCGATTATTGCCAAAGCGGAAGCGGAAGTTAAAGAAATTGAATACCAATACGCGGATGGTCTTGTAACGCAAGGCGAGAAGTACAACAAGGTAATCGATTTATGGTCTCGTACTAACGAAACCGTAACAGAAGCCATGATGAAAAACTTGGCGAAAGAGATGACTGTCAACAAAGCAGGTGAAACGGTTGAACAACAATCCTTCAACTCTGTATACATGATGGCTGACTCTGGTGCCCGTGGTAGTGTTGCTCAGATGCGTCAGTTGGGCGGTATGCGTGGTTTGATGGCGAAACCAGATGGTTCCATCATCGAGACGCCAATCACTGCAAACTTCCGTGAAGGTCTATCTGTACTTCAGTACTTTACCTCCACTCACGGTGCTCGTAAGGGTCTTGCTGATACGGCGTTGAAAACAGCGAACTCCGGTTACTTGACGCGTCGTCTCGTAGACGTAGCGCAGGATTTGGTTATCACTGAAGTAGATTGTGGCTCTACAAACGGTATTTCCGTTGCGGCCATGATTGAAGGCGGTGACGTTGTTGTTCCGCTCGGTCATCGCGTATTGGGTCGTGTTGTGGCTCAAGACGTTATTGACGGTAAAGGCGACTTCGTCCTCGCTGCTGGTACTTTGATTGATGAGCATGATGTTCGTACTATCGAAGCGGCTGGTGTCGACGAAATGATCATTCGTTCTGTTATCACTTGTAATACGCGTCATGGTGTATGTGCCAAGTGTTACGGTCGTGACTTGGCTCGTGGTCATCAGGTTAACATTGGTGAGGCGATTGGTGTTGTTGCAGCACAGTCTATCGGTGAGCCAGGTACACAGTTAACAATGCGTACCTTCCACATCGGTGGTGCCGCTTCTCGAGCGTCTGCCGTTGATAGTGTTCAAGTGAAGAGTGCAGGTACGGTTCGTTTTAACAAGATGAAGAGTATCGAGCGCCACACAGGGCATCTAGTGGTTGCCTCTCGTTCTTCTGAGTTGGCTATTGCTGACGAAGCGGGTCGTGAGAAAGAACGTTATAAACTTCCTTATGGTGCGGTATTGAGTGTACGTGAAGGCGATCAAGTAACGGCGGGTCAAATCGTCGCTAACTGGGATCCACATACACACCCAATCGTATCTGAGATGGAAGGTCGTCTTGAGTTCAGTGGTATGGAAGAGAACGTGACTATTCGTCGTCAATCTGACGAAATGACGGGCTTGACTACGATTGAAGTTATGGAGATGCGTGACCGTCCTGCTGCTGGTAAAGACATACGTCCGATGATTGCCGTTGTTGATGCAGAGGGTAACCCTGTATTAATTCCTGGTACTGAATCTCCAGTACAGTACATGCTTCCTGAAAAAGCATTGTTAAGCCTAGATCATGGTGCGACAGTGAAATCCGGTGAGGTTCTTGCGCGTATTCCTCAAGAATCTATTGGTAACAAGGATATTACCGGTGGTTTGCCACGTGTGGCCGACCTATTTGAAGCGCGTCGTCCGAAAGATCCTGCTGTTATGGCAGAGACAAGCGGTGTGGTTAGCTTCGGCAAAGAGACAAAAGGTAAGATTCGTTTGGTGATCACACCACAAAATGGTGATGAGCCAGTTGAGACATTGATTCCTAAATGGCGTCAAATCAACATCTTTGACGGCGAAGAAGTGGCAAAAGGTGAAATTATCGCCGATGGTCCATTGAGCCCTCATGACATTTTGCGTCTTCAAGGTGTAGAGGCTTTGGCTGATTACATCACGAATGAAGTGCAAGAAGTTTACCGCTTACAAGGCGTAGTAATTAACGATAAGCATATCGAAGTTATTGTTAACCAAATGTTGCGTAAAGTGGAAGTTGGAGAGTCTGGTGATACGGATCTTATCCAAGGTGATCAGGTTGAGTTTACTCACCTGCTAGATGCAAACGAAAAAGCAATCGCTGAGGGTAAATTCCCAGCGAAGTATGAGCGCGTGCTTCTAGGTATCACGAAAGCTTCTTTGGCTACTGAGTCCTTTATATCAGCAGCATCTTTCCAAGAGACAACTCGTGTTCTTACGGAAGGTGCGGTAACTGGTAAGAAAGATCACTTACGTGGCTTGAAAGAAAACGTTGTTGTAGGTCGTTTGATACCAGCAGGTACAGGCTTGGCTTACCACAATGAGCGCAAGAGAAAGAAAGAGCTTGCGCAAGCAGCAAAAGAAGGAAGTTCAACAGTGAGTGCATCCGATGTGGAAGAAGCATTGAGTGCCGCACTGAAAGACTAGTTATTTGCTGTTAAATCGTAAGGGAGGTGATTTTTTAGTCGCCTCCCTATTGACTGTTTTATAGGCGCAAATTAAACTTGCGCCTCCTTAATTTTGGCGATTTCCGTCATAAGAATTGGATTTGTGGAGCTTGTCTAATGGCAACCGTTAACCAGTTGGTTCGTAAACCACGTAAACGTAAAGTGGCAAAGAGTGACGTTCCTGCGTTACAAGCTTGTCCGCAACGCCGCGGTGTCTGCACTCGCGTATATACTACTACTCCTAAGAAGCCTAACTCGGCTTTGCGTAAAGTATGTCGTGTTCGCTTGACCAACGGCTTCGAAGTTACTTCCTACATCGGTGGTGAAGGTCACAACCTGCAAGAACACAGCGTCGTGCTGATTCGTGGCGGTCGTGTAAAAGACCTTCCTGGTGTTCGTTACCACACAGTACGTGGTAGCTTGGATACTTCAGGCGTACAAAAACGTAAGCAAGGCCGTTCTAAATACGGTACTAAACGTCCTAAGTAAGCAAAAGCTACTTAATTCATCGTTTAGACATAATTTTTTAATACAGTAAGGCCGAGCAATAATTAAATTGTCTCGGGCGAACCTGAAGAGGATGTAGATATGCCTAGAAGACGTGTCGTCGCTAAGCGTGAAATCCTTCCGGATCCTAAACACGGAAGCCAACTTCTCGCTAAATTTATTAACCATGTAATGGTTAGTGGTAAAAAATCTGTAGCAGAAAGCATTGTTTACAATGCGTTGAACACTGTTGCAACACGCGCTAAAACAGAAGAGCCGATGGCTATCTTCGAAAAAGCACTAGAATCTATCCAGCCAATGGTTGAGGTTAAATCTCGCCGTGTTGGTGGTGCTACTTACCAAGTTCCTGTTGAAGTACGTCCTGCTCGCCGCGCAGCATTGTCTATGCGTTGGTTGGTTGATGCTTCTCGTAAGCGTGGTGAAAAATCCATGGCTCTACGTCTTGCAGGCGAAATCTTAGATGCTGCCGAAAACAAAGGTTCTGCTGTTAAGAAACGTGAAGACGTTCATCGCATGGCAGAAGCTAACAAAGCATTCTCTCACTACCGTTTCTAATCATCCAGAGAAGGATACACAGTGGCACGTAAAACCCCTATCAACCGCTACCGTAATATCGGTATTTGTGCGCATGTTGATGCAGGTAAGACGACGACAACTGAACGCGTTCTTTTTTACACTGGTCTGTCTCATAAAATTGGTGAAGTGCACGATGGTGCCGCCACCATGGATTGGATGGAGCAGGAGCAAGAGCGTGGTATCACGATAACTTCAGCGGCAACAACGTGCTTCTGGAGTGGAATGAACAAGCAGTTTGAAGAGCACCGTATTAATATTATTGATACACCTGGGCACGTAGACTTTACTATCGAAGTAGAGCGTTCTTTGCGTGTTCTAGATGGTGCTGTTGTTGTGCTTTGTGGTTCTTCGGGTGTGCAGCCTCAAACTGAGACGGTTTGGCGTCAGGCGAATAAGTATGAAGTGCCTCGTATGGTCTTTGTTAATAAGATGGATCGTACGGGTGCTAATTTCTTTTCGGTCGTGCGTCAGTTAAAAACGCGACTCGGGGCAAATGCTGTTCCCATTCAGATTAACATTGGTGCTGAAGAAGATTTTAAAGGCGTCATTGATTTAGTCTTAATGAAAACAATAATGTGGAATGAAGAAGATCAGGGGATGACTTTCTCTTTAGAGGAAATTCCTGAAGATTTGCTTGATGAAGCGTTAGAGTGGCGTGAGCAGATGGTGGAGGCCGCAGCGGAAGCGAATGATGAATTGATGGATAAGTACCTTGAAGAAGGTGAATTATCTGTTGATGAGATTAAAAGCGGCTTGCGAATTCGTACGTTGTCCAATGAGATTGTCTTGGTTACGTGTGGTTCGGCCTTTAAAAACAAAGGTGTTCAGGCTGTTTTGGATGCGGTTGTTGAATATTTACCTTCTCCGCTTGAAGTAAAAGCGATTGAGGGGACGCTTGAAGATGGTGAAACGGTTGTGACTCGAGTGGCAAATGATGAAGATCCTTTTTCGTCATTGGCTTTTAAGATCGCAACGGATCCATTTGTGGGCACATTGACATTTATTCGTGTGTATTCAGGTGTGTTGCGTTCTGGTGATGCGGTTTATAACTCTGTTAAGCAGAAGCGTGAGCGTATCGGTAGAATGGTACAGATGCATGCAAATAATCGTGAAGAGATCAAAGAGGTTTTAGCGGGTGATATTGCTGCTCTCGTAGGTATGAAGTTTGCAACTACGGGTGATACTCTTTGTGATATGAATGATGTTGTTGTGTTAGAGCGTATGGAGTTTCCTGAGCCAGTTATCTCTGTTGCGGTTGAGCCTAAATCTCAAGCGGATCAAGATAAAATGGCTGTTGCGTTAGGTAAATTGGCGCAAGAAGACCCTTCTTTCCGTGTGGAGACGCATGAAGAGACGGGGCAAACTATTATTTCTGGTATGGGTGAACTGCACCTTGATATTCTTGTTGACCGTATGCGTCGTGAGTTTAAGGTGGAGGCTAACATTGGTAAGCCTCAGGTTTCCTACCGGGAGAAAATTCGCAAAGAAGTGGTGGTTAATCACAAGTTTGTGCGTCAATCCGGTGGTCGTGGTCAATACGGTCACGTCGTAATGAAGCTAATCCCAACTGAAAAAGATGGGCTTGAGTTCGTTAACGAGATTGTTGGTGGTGCTATTCCTAAAGAATACATCCCTGCAGTAGAAAAGGGTGTTTCAGAGCAAATGAAGAATGGTGTAATCGCTGGTTACCCATTATTGGGTATCAAGGTTGTACTGATCGATGGTTCATTCCATGATGTTGACTCTAACGAAATGGCCTTTAAAATTGCAGCTTCTCAGGGGCTAAGAAAAGGAGCGGTAGATGCTGATCCTTGCGTTCTTGAACCTGTAATGAAAGTGGAAGTTGTAACTCCTGAAGAATACATGGGTGATGTGATGGGTGACCTGAATCGTCGTCGTGGTCTTGTTCAGGGGATGGACGATTCCCCGTCAGGGAAAATTATTCGTGCTGAAGTTCCTCTCGGGGAGATGTTCGGATATGCAACTGACGTGCGTAGCTTGTCGCAAGGGCGTGCAAGTTATGCAATGGAGTTTGAGAAATACGCTGAAGCACCGGCTAGTGTGGCAGACGCGATCATCAAAAATGAAGATTAATCATCATACTTACTAATTCTTAAGGTGTATGTATCATGGCAAAGAGTAAATTCGAACGTAATAAACCACACGTTAACGTTGGCACTATCGGTCACGTTGACCATGGTAAAACAACACTAACAGCAGCATTGACTCGTGTATGTGCAGAAGTATATGGCGGTACAGCCGTTGCTTTTGACGGTATCGATAATGCTCCTGAAGAGCGTGAGCGTGGTATCACAATCTCTACTTCTCACGTAGAGTACGATTCTCCAGTTCGCCACTATGCGCACGTAGATTGTCCTGGACACGCCGATTATGTTAAAAACATGATCACTGGTGCTGCTCAAATGGACGGCGCGATCCTAGTTTGTGGTGCGACTGACGGCCCAATGCCTCAGACTCGTGAACACATCCTTCTTTCTCGTCAAGTAGGTGTTCCTTACATCGTTGTTTTCTTGAACAAGTCTGACTTGTTGGCTGAAGACTGTGGTGGTGCGGATTCTGAAGAATACGCAGAGATGCTAGAATTGGTTGAGATGGAATTGCGTGACCTTCTATCTGAATACGACTTCCCAGGTGATGATACTCCAATCATCCCAGGTTCTGCGCTAATGGCGTTGAAAGGCGAAGACGACAACGAAATGGGTACAACGGCTGTTCGTAAACTAGTTGAAACACTAGATTCTTACATTCCTGAGCCAGAGCGTGCTATCGACGGTGCATTCTTGATGCCTATCGAGGACGTATTCTCTATCCAAGGTCGTGGTACAGTTGTTACTGGTCGTGTTGAGCGCGGTATCATCAAGATCCAAGAAGAAGTTGAAATTGTTGGTATCGTGAATACTATCAAGACTACTTGTACTGGTGTTGAGATGTTCCGTAAGCTTCTTGACGAAGGTCGTGCTGGTGAGAACTGTGGTATTCTTCTGCGTGGTACTAAGCGTGAAGACGTTCAGCGTGGTCAAGTATTGGCTAAGCCTGGTTCAATCACTCCTCACACTACGTTTGAAGCAGAAGTGTATGTGTTGGGTAAAGATGAAGGTGGTCGTCACACTCCATTCTTCAAAGGTTACCGCCCACAGTTCTACTTCCGTACAACTGACGTAACTGGTGCATGCTCTCTTCCAGAAGGCGTAGAAATGGTTATGCCTGGTGATAACATTCAAATGACTGTTGAACTAATTCACCCAATCGCGATGGACGAAGGTCTACGTTTCGCGATTCGTGAAGGTGGTCGTACAGTTGGTGCCGGTGTTGTAGCTAAAATCCTTAAGTAATTAGATAGTAATATCTGCTTACTTTGATTTGGAAAAGGCCACTCGCATATCGGGTGGCCTTTTTATTTTATGGTTTATTTTGTTTGTTCAGAAATTGGTTACTTGACAACCAGTTTTTGAATGGCTAATATTCGCCGTCCTTAAAAAAGGATTGTGGCTTAATAAATGTACAGTTAAGTCATTAAAACATTGTATTTGGAGTTGGAAATGCAAAGCCAAAAAATCCGTATTCGTCTGAAAGCGTTTGATCACCGTCTGATCGATGCTTCAACACAAGAAATTGTGGACACAGCGAAACGTACAGGTGCGCAAGTGCGTGGACCGATTCCACTTCCTACTCGCAAAGAGCGTTATACAGTATTGATTTCTCCACACGTAAACAAAGATGCGCGTGATCAGTATGAAATCCGTACACACAAACGTGTTCTAGACATTGTTGAGCCAACTGAAAAAACAGTTGATGCGCTAATGAAGTTAGATCTTGCGGCAGGCGTGGAAGTACAAATTTCTTTGGGTTAATAGCTCAAAGTTTGGGGTGCGACAACCGGCTGGTTATCAGTCGGCTATATGCACAATAGTGGAATGATCTGGAATGATCAGCCGTAGCGGGTGATAGCCCCATACACAACTGGCAAATGAGGTAAAAAATGGCTATTCAATTAGTCGGACGCAAAGCCGGAATGACACGTATCTTCACTGAAGAGGGTGTATCCGTGCCAGTAACCGTCATCGAGGTTGAACCGAACCGCGTTACTCAGGTGAAAACAGCAGAAACTGACGGCTACCAAGCTGTTCAAGTGACTGTAGGTTCTCGCCGTTCGAGCCGCGTTAACAAAGCTGCTGCGGGTCATTATGCAAAAGCGAATGTTGAAGCAGGTCGTGGTTTGTGGGAGTTCCGCCTGTCTGGTGATGAAAAAGAAATCAATGTTGGTGATGAGCTAACTGTTGCTGATTTCGAATCTATCCAAATGGTTGATGTAACTGGTCAATCAAAGGGTAAAGGGTTTCAAGGTGCCATTAAGCGTCACAATTTCCGTACGCAAGATGCTACACATGGTAACTCATTGTCTCACCGTGCACCTGGTTCTATCGGCCAATGTCAAACACCTGGTCGTGTTTGGAAAGGCAAGAAGATGGCTGGCCATATGGGTGCTGCACAAGTCACTACGCAATCACTAGAAGTGGTTCGTGTAGACACAGAACGTAACCTTATCCTTGTGAAAGGTGCCGTACCTGGTGCAGTAAATGGTGATGTTATTCTTCAATCAGCTGTTAAAGCTCGCTAAGAGGGGTAGACAATGAACTTGAATCTAACAGGCGCTGAAGGAACTGTTGAAGTTTCTGATGTAGCCTTTGCTCGTGAATATAACGAAGCGTTGGTTCACCAAGTAGTTACATCTTACTTGGCAGGCGCTCGTCAAGGCTCACGTGCACAGAAGACACGCTCTGAAGTAGCAGGTGGTGGACGCAAACCTTGGAAACAAAAAGGTTCTGGTCGTGCACGCGCAGGTACTATCCGTAGCCCTCTATGGCGCTCTGGTGGTGTTACTTTCGCTGCTAAACCACAAGATCACTCTCAGAAAGTGAACAAGAAGATGTACCGTGCAGCAATGCGCACCATCTGGTCTGAACTTGTACGTCAAGACCGTCTTGTTGTTGTTGAAGAACTTAAATTGGAAGCTCCAAAAACTAAGCTCTTCATAGCAAAAATGGCAGAATTGAATATTGAGAACGCTTTGATTGTTTCTGATCAATTAGATGACAATTTATTCTTAGCGGCTCGCAACATTCCTAACGTAGATGTACGTGATGCAGCGTCTATCGACCCTGTTAGCTTGATTGCTTACGACAAAGTGTTGGTGACAGTTGGTGCTCTGAAACAAGTTGAGGAGGCACTAGCATGATCGGCGAACGTATTTATAAAGTTCTGTTGGGTCCGCACATTTCCGAAAAAGCAACGATCGTAGCCGAAGGCAATGGTCAGTATGTTTTTCGCGTAACTGGTGATGCAACGAAACCTGAAATCAAACAAGCTATCGAAGCGCTTTTTGAAGTCAAAGTTGAGTCTGTTCGCACGTTGAACCATAAAGGTAAAACAAAGCGTACAGTTCGTGGTCTAGGTAAACGTAAAGACGTGAAAAAAGCGTATGTACGTTTGGCTGAAGGTCAAGACATTGATTTCATGGTCGCTGAATAAGGGGAGATAGGTCAATGGCTGTTGTTAAAAGTAAGCCAACGTCTGCAGGCCGTCGTCACGTTGTTAAAGTTACCAACAACGATTTGCACAAAGGCGCGCCATATGCACCTTTGCTAGACACAAAAAGCAAATCTGGTGGACGTAACAATAACGGACGCATCACTACGCGTCACGTAGGTGGTGGTCATAAGCAGCATTACCGTATGGTTGATTTCCGTCGTAACAAAGATGGGATTTCTGCGGTAGTTGAGCGTTTGGAATATGATCCAAACCGTTCTGCAAATATTGCATTGATTAGATATGCTGATGGTGAGCGTCGTTACATTATCGCTTCCAAAGGTATGGTTGCTGGCAATGTTGTTTTTAGTGGTGCAGATGCGCCTATCAAATCAGGTAATACTTTGCCTCTGCAAAATATTCCAGTTGGTAGTACCGTACACTGTGTCGAGCTTAAGCCAGGTAAGGGTGCACAAGTTGCGCGTTCCGCTGGTGCTTCTGCTCAGCTAGTTGCTCGTGAAGGTCGTTACGTTACTCTTCGCCTACGTTCAGGTGAAATGCGTAAAGTATTGACAGAATGTCGCGCTACTTTAGGTGAAGTATCAAACTCTGAGCATAGCTTACGAGTTCTTGGTAAAGCTGGTGCTACGCGTTGGCGTGGTGTTCGTCCTACCGTTCGCGGTGCGGCGATGAACCCAGTGGATCACCCACATGGTGGTGGTGAAGGTCGTAGCAAAGGTGGTCGTCACCCAGTTACGCCATGGGGTGTGCCTACTAAAGGGTACAAAACGCGCAGCAACAAGCGTACTGATAAACTTATTGTACGTCGCCGTACTAAGTAATAAGAGGAAACGACTGTGCCACGTTCACTAAAAAAAGGTCCTTTTATCGACCTTCATTTGTTGAAAAAGGTAGAGGCTGCGGTAGAGAAAAATGATCGTCGTCCAATTAAAACTTGGTCACGCCGTTCTACTATCTTCCCTGATTTTGTAGGGTTGACTATCGCTGTCCATAATGGTCGCCAGCATGTTCCAGTTCTAGTAACTGAAGATATGGTCGGTCATAAATTGGGTGAGTTCGCTCCGACCCGTACATATCGTGGTCATGCTGCGGACAAGAAAGCCAAACGGTAATAAGGGGTATTAACATGAGTGAAGTAAGCGCTTCATTGAAGGGTGCTCGCCTCTCAGCGCAGAAGGCCCGTTTGGTTGTAGATCAAATCCGCGGCAAATCTGTTAGCGAAGCACTGAACATTTTAACGTTCAGTCCTAAAAAGGCGGCAGTAATTGTCAAGAAAGTACTAGAGTCTGCTATAGCTAACGCTGAGCATAACGAAGGTGCTGATGTAGATGACTTGCGTGTGTCTACGGCTTACGTTGATGAGGCAATGACTCTGAAACGTATTATGCCACGTGCCAAAGGCCGTGCTGACCGTATTCTAAAACGCGGTTGCCATATTACAGTTAAAGTCGCTGACTAATTAGGAGAAACCCAATGGGTCAGAAGGTTCATCCAACTGGTATACGCCTAGGGATAGTTAAAGATCATACTTCTACTTGGTATGCGAATAATCAAAACTACTCTAAGCTGTTATTAAATGATCTTCGAGTTCGTGAGTACTTGGAGAAAAAATTGGTTCAGGCTTCTGTTTCTCGTATCGAGATTCAGCGTCCTGCTCAGACAGCCCGCATTACAATTCACACTGCCCGTCCGGGTATCGTGATTGGTAAGAAAGGCGAAGATGTTGAGAAACTACGTAATGCAGTTTCTGAAATGATGGGCGTACCTGTCCACATTAACATCGAAGAAATTCGTAAGCCTGAAATGGATGCGAAATTGGTTGCGCAAAATATTGCAAGCCAACTTGAGCGTCGCGTTATGTTCCGTCGTGCTATGAAGCGCGCAGTACAAAATGCTATGCGTGCAGGCGCAAAAGGGATCAAGGTTCAGGTAAGTGGTCGTTTAGGCGGTGCAGAAATTGCACGTGCTGAGTGGTACCGTGAAGGCCGTGTGCCTCTACACACTCTACGCGCTGACATTGACTACGCTACTTATGAAGCAGCTACAACTTACGGCATCATTGGTGTTAAAGTGTGGATCTTCAAAGGCGAAATCTTGGGCGGTATTGAACAAGTGCGAGCTGACAAAGGCGCACAAAAGAAGAAGTCTAAGTAGGGGGTAAGTCATGTTACAACCGAAACGTACTAAGTTCCGTAAGATGCAAAAAGGCCGTAACCGCGGTCTTGCTCTTCGCGGAAACCAAGTTAGCTTTGGTGAATTCGGATTGAAGTCCACTGAACGTGGTCGTCTTACTGCTCGTCAAATTGAAGCGGCGCGTCGTGCAATGACTCGTCACATCAAACGTGGCGGTAGAATCTGGATTCGTGTGTTCCCTGATAAGCCGATTACTCAGAAGCCTCTTGAGGTTCGTCAGGGTAAAGGTAAGGGTAGCGTAGAATACTGGGTTGCGCAGATCCAACCTGGAAAAATGCTTTATGAAGTTGAGGGCGTTTCAGAGCAGTTAGCACGCGAAGCGTTTGCGTTAGCTGCAGCTAAGCTTCCTCTGTCCACAACTTTCGTAACGCGTACGGTGATGTAGATGAAAGCAAAAGAAATGCAAGAAAAGTCTGTAGCTGAGCTACAAGCGACCTTGATTGAACTGCTACGTGAGCAATTTACTCTGCGTATGCAGAAAGCCACTGGTCAGTTAGCGCAAACTCATTTGCTCTCGCAAGTTCGCCGCAATATCGCACGTGTTAAAACCGTGCTAAATGATAAGGCAGGTAACTAAGATGGCAGAAACAAAAGCGCGTACCGCTACTGGTAAAGTAGTTAGCGACAAGATGGATAAAACCATTACGGTACTAGTTGAGCGTACAGAGAAACACCCTTTATACGGTAAGTTTGTCCGTCGTTCGACTAAATTACACGCTCATGATGAAAACAATGAATGTCAGATCGGTGATATCGTTAAGGTTGTGGAAACACGTCCTTACTCTAAGTCTAAGACTTGGAATCTGGTTCAAGTTGTTGAGAAAGCAGCAGCTGTATAAGCTGCTCCTTCCTTCGTGAGACTTGTTATCTAATTTGATTGGAGAGCAGAAATGATTCAAACAGAATCGATGCTTGATGTTGCAGATAACAGCGGCGCAAAGCGTGTTCAGTGTATTAAAGTACTGGGTGGCTCACATCGTCGTTATGCTGCTATCGGTGACATTATTAAGGTCACAGTGAAAGAAGCGATCCCTCGTGGTCGTGTTAAAAAAGGGCAGGTTCTTAACGCAGTTGTCGTTAGAACTAAGAAAGGTGTTCGTCGTTCTGATGGCTCAGTAATCCGTTTTGATGTAAACTCTGCGGTTCTATTGAATGCTTCAGGACAGCCTATTGGTACTCGTATCTTTGGCCCTGTAACACGTGAATTGCGTACAGAGCAGTTCATGAAAATTGTTTCTCTTGCACCTGAAGTGCTGTAAGAGGGAGAGGGGACATTATGCGTAAAATCAAACGTAACGACGAAGTTATCGTGATTGCTGGCAAAGACAAAGGCAAGCGCGGTAAAGTTGTTAAGGTAGTAGACGAAAACCGAGTTCTAGTTTCTGGCATTAATACTGTTAAGAAACACGAGAAACCAAACCCTATGAAGGGTTCAACTGGTGGTATCGTTGAACAAGAAGCACCTATCCAGGTTTCCAATGTAGCCATTTTTAACAGTGCTACGGGTAAAGCGGATCGCGTCGGCTTTAAATTGAACGAAGACGGTACGAAAGTGCGTGTTTTTAAATCAAATAGTGAAGCGATCGACGCCTAAGAGCGAGAATTATAGCCATGGCGAGACTTAAGCAAGTTTATAAAGATCAAGTTGTAGCAAAACTTACAGAAGAGTTTGGTTACAAAAACGTGATGGAAGTGCCTAAAATCACTAAAATCACTTTAAATATGGGTGTTGGTGAAGCTATCGCAGACAAGAAACTTCTTGAGCATGCGGTAAATGATCTTCAAGCACTTAGCGGCCAGAAAGTAGTAGTAACTAAGGCTCGTAAATCAGTAGCAGGCTTTAAAATCCGTGACGGTTACCCGATCGGTTGTAAAGTAACGCTACGTGGCGACCGTATGTGGGATTTCTTTGACCGTTTGGTTGATGTAGCTATCCCACGTATTCGTGACTTCCGTGGACTTAATCCTAAGTCTTTCGATGGTCGCGGTAACTACAGTATGGGTGTTAAAGAGCAAATCATCTTCCCTGAAATCGACTACGATAAAGTGGACCGTGTACGTGGTATGGATATTACCATTACAACGACTGCTCGTACCGACGAAGAAGGTCGTGCTTTGCTAGCCGCCTTTAGTTTCCCTTTCAAGAAATAAGAGGTAGGAATCATGGCTAAAGTATCAATGATTCAGCGCGAAGCAAAACGTACCAAATTAGTAGCTAAGTTCGCTGAAAAGCGTGCAGCTCTAAAAGCGATCATTAGCGACGTTAATGCATCGGACGATGAAAAGTGGGAAGCAACGCTTAAATTGCAAGCGCTTCCACGCGATTCATCTTCTTCTCGCCAGCGTAATCGTTGCCAAATTACAGGTCGTCCGCACGGTGTATACCGTCGCTTCGGTCTGTCTCGTATCAAACTGCGTGAAGCAGCGATGCGCGGTGACGTACCAGGCTTGAAGAAAGCTAGTTGGTAAGCAAGTAGAGCGCGATCATAATACATGGCAGTGAGTGGGGTGTCTAAATACTGGACATTCTGCTCGCTGCTGTGTACTATGCGCGAGCTCTATTTGCTGCACAATGGTTTTTAAATTAGGAGCTCTTAAATGAGTATGCAAGATACCCTTGCGGATATGTTCACACGTATTCGTAATGCTCAGATGGCTGCAAAGTCTTCTGTGAGTATGCCTTCATCAAAAATGAAGGCATCGATTGCTGCGGTTCTACGCGAAGAAGGTTACGTAGGTGACTTCTCTGTAGATGCAGCGGTGAAACCAACGCTTACAATCGAGTTGAAATACTACGAAGGTAAGCCAGTTATCGAACAAATCAAACGCGCATCTCGTCCAAGTTTGCGTCAATACAAAGGCACAGCGACTCTACCTAAAGTAGAAGCTGGTCTTGGTGTTGCAATCATCTCTACCTCTAAAGGTGTGATGACAGACCGTGCAGCTCGTGCTGCTGGTATCGGTGGCGAAGTAATCTGCACAGTATTCTAGGAGTTAGTATGTCTCGAGTTGCTAATAGTCCCGTGACGCTTCCTAGTGGTGTAGATTTGACCCTAAATGGACAAACTGTCGTTGTTAAAGGCGGTAAAGGTTCTTTAGAGTTTAATGTTCACACAAGCGTACAAGTGTCTAAAGAAGAAAATGTTATTACCTTCGCTGCGCGCGATGGTGCAAAACAAAGCCGTGCCTTAGCTGGTACAACTCGTGCATTGGTTAACAACATGGTTGTTGGTGTTAGCCAAGGTTTCGAGAAAAGATTGCTTCTTCAAGGTGTTGGTTACCGTGCTGCGCTGAAAGGCAACGTGCTTAACCTATCTCTGGGTTTTTCTCACCCAGTTGATTACGAACTACCTGAAGGCATAACAGCTGAATGTGCTTCTCAAACAGAAATCGTGATCCGTGGCGTTGATAAACAAGCCGTTGGTCAGGTTGCTGCAGAAGTTCGCGGTTTCCGTCCACCAGAGCCATACAAAGGCAAAGGTGTTCGCTATGCTGACGAGATTATTCGTCGTAAAGAAGCTAAGAAGAAGTAGGTAGGCATTCATGAACACTAAAAAACAATCTCGGATTCGTCGTGCACGTCGTGCTCGTTTGCATATTCGTGACTTAGGTGCGAATCGTCTTACTGTACATCGCACACCACGCCATATGTATGCTCAAGTGATTTCTCCTTGTGGTAGCAAAGTGCTAGCAAGCGCTTCTACACTTGAAGAGGCTCTTCGTGGCTCAGCGACTGGTAACAAAGCAGCGGCTAAAGAAGTCGGTACTTTGATTGCTGCTCGCGCTAAAGAAGCAGGTGTCACTTCGGTCGCTTTTGACCGTTCTGGCTTCAAATATCATGGTCGCGTTCAGGTTCTTGCTGACGCTGCACGTGAAGCCGGTCTAGAGTTCTAAGGGGTAGCAAATGGCAGTTAATGATCAACAAACTAGCGACCTCCAAGAGAAGCTAGTACAAGTAAACCGCGTTGCTAAAGTAGTGAAGGGTGGTCGTATCTTCTCTTTCACAGCTTTGACAGTCGTTGGTGATGGTAAAGGTAAGGTTGGCTTCGGTCGCGGTAAAGCACGTGAAGTTCCTCAAGCTATTCAAAAAGCTATGGAACAAGCTCGTCGTAACATGATTTCTGTTAAGCTTGATGGTGATACGCTTCAGTATCCAGTTAAAGCAAATCATGGTGCGTCTAATGTTTACATGCAGCCTGCGTCTCAAGGTACTGGTATCATTGCCGGTGGTGCAATGCGTGCGGTTCTAGAAATCGCTGGCGTTCACAACGTGTTGGCAAAATGTTACGGTTCTACAAACCCAGTAAACGTAGTTCGCGCTACGATCAAAGGTTTGCAGGATATGAAAGCACCTGAGCAAATCGCGGCTAAACGCGGTAAGTCAGTCGATCAAATTTTGGGGTAATGTGTTATGGCGAATAATACCATCACAGTTCAACTAACCCGCAGCCCGATCGGTCGTCTTCCAAAGCACCGTGAAACTGTTAAAGGCTTGGGTTTGCGTAAAGTTGGCCAAACTCGTCAGTTGGAAGATACTCCTTCTGTACGCGGTATGGTTAATAAAGTTTATTACATGGTTAAAGTGGTAGGGGAATAACATGTTCTTAAATACACTTCGTCCTGGCGAAGGTAGCAAACATGCTCCTAAACGTGTTGGTCGCGGCATTGGTAGCGGCTTGGGCAAAACCGGCGGACGAGGCCATAAAGGTCTTAAATCTCGCTCTGGTGGCTCAGTAAAACCTGGTTTTGAAGGTGGTCAAATGCCTTTGCAGCGTCGTCTGCCAAAATTCGGTTTTACTTCACGTCAGGCAAAGTATGTTGCTGAGGTTCGTTTAAACGAGCTTGCTGCTGTAAATGCTGAAGTTGTAGATTTGGCTGCTCTTAAAGGCGCCGACATTCTTGGTCATCAGATTAAGACAGCTCGTGTAATCTTGTCAGGCTCAATCGACAAAGCGGTTACCGTTCGTGGTCTTAAAGTGACTAAAGGTGCTCGTGCCGCTATTGAAGCAGCTGGCGGAAAAGTCGAGGAATAAATGGCAAAGCGTGGCTCACTACCAGCTGGAATGCAAAACGGATTAGGCGAGCTTTGGGCTCGTATCCGTTTCGTATTTTTAGCGATTATTGTATACCGAATTGGTGCACATATTCCTGTTCCGGGTATTAACCCTGATAGGTTATCAGCACTGTTTGATCAAAATGAAGGCACTATTCTGAGTTTATTTAACGTATTCTCAGGGGGCGCGCTCGAACGCATGAGTATTCTTGCGCTTGGGATTTTGCCCTACATTTCTGCTTCTATTATCATGCAGTTATTGACGGTTGTGAGTCCGCAGCTAGAGCAGCTTAAGAAAGAGGGTGAAGCGGGTCGTCGTAAGATTACTCAGTACACTCGTTACGGTACGGTGCTTCTTGCTCTGATCCAGTCCGCCAGTATGGCGGTTGGTTTAGCAAGTCAAGGTATCTCGTTTAGCAGTGGTATGGAATTCTATGCTGTTGCTGTCGTGACGCTTGTTGCTGGTACTGTTTTCTTAATGTGGTTAGGTGAGCAGGTTACTGAGAAAGGGATTGGTAATGGTATTTCCATATTGATCTTTGCTGGTATCGTTGCTGGCTTGCCTTCTGCTTTAGGTCGTTCGTTTGAATCGGCTCGTCAAGGCGATATTAATATTTTAGCTTTGTTGCTGATTGGTATATTGGCCATTGCGACGATTGCGTTCGTTGTTTTCATCGAGCGTGGTCAGCGTCGTATAACGGTTAATTATGCTAAGCGTCAGCAAGGCAAAAAGGTGTTTGCCGCACAAAAGAGTCATTTGCCACTTAAAGTGAATATGGCCGGTGTTATTCCGCCTATCTTTGCTTCAAGTATCCTTCTATTTCCTGCTTCGATTGGCCAATGGTTCGGTCAAGGTGAGGGGATGGAATGGTTGCAAAATACCTCTTTGGCTCTAGCTCCTGGGCAACCGCTCTATGTGCTGTTGTTTGCGATAGCAATTGTATTCTTTTGCTTCTTCTATACAGCGCTAGTGTTCAATCCTAAAGATGTGGCAGATAACTTGAAAAAATCCGGTGCGTTTTTACCGGGTATTCGTCCAGGCGATCATACAGCTCGATATATTGATGGTGTAATGACTCGTTTGACACTGTTTGGTGCTTTATACATCACGCTTGTGTCACTGATGCCTCAGTTCTTTGTTGTTGCGTGGAATGTCCCATTCTACTTTGGCGGTACCTCTATGTTAATCGTAGTGGTTGTTGTCATGGACTTTATGTCGCAAGTTCAAAGTCATTTGATGAGTCAGCAATACGAATCATTAATGAAGAAATCTAATCTGACTGGTTATGGTCCAAATGGCCTAATGCGCTGAGCGTAAGGTTGGAGTTGAACATGAAAGTACGTGCATCTGTAAAGAAAATCTGTCGTAACTGCAAAATCGTTCGTCGTAACGGTTCAGTTCGAGTGATTTGCGTTGAACCTCGTCACAAACAGCGTCAAGGTTAATCGCGAGTTTGCTTGATGACAGGAAAGGGTGGTTGATTTATGGCCTAAAGATAGGCATAATCAGCCGCCCTCATGAAAGTAAAGTGATGAATTATCATTTAATCATCAATAACAACGGAGTAAAATGAATGGCTCGTATAGCCGGTGTCAATATTCCTGACAATAAACATGCGGTCATTTCTCTGACTTACATCTTCGGAATTGGTCGCACACGTTCGCGCGCTATTTGCGCCGCTACAGGTGTTGCAGAGACTGCTAAAATCGGTTCTCTAAGCGATGACACGCTTGACCAACTTCGTGGCGAAGTTGCTAAGTATACTGTAGAGGGTGACTTACGTCGTGAAGTCAGTATGTCCATCAAACGTTTGATGGATTTAGGTTGCAACCGCGGGATTCGTCATCGCCGCAGCCTACCAGTTCGTGGTCAACGTACCAAAACGAACGCCCGTACACGAAAAGGCCCTCGTAAGCCTATTCGTAAGTAATTTAAACGCGTTTCGCTCTAGTCACAAGTTCACTAGAGCTGAGCATTAAATAGGAAAGTGCAATATGGCTAAGCCAGCTACGCGCAACACCAAGAAAAAAGTCAAAAAGACGGTCGTCGACGGTGTTGCTCATGTACACGCGTCATTTAATAATACGATCGTGACTATCACTGACCGCCAAGGCAATGCTTTGTCTTGGGCTACTGCCGGTGGTTCTGGTTTTCGCGGATCTCGTAAAAGTACTCCTTTCGCAGCTCAAGTAGCCGCGGAACGTGCCGGTGCTGTCGCACAAGAGTTCGGCCTTAAAAACGTTGACGTAATGATTAAGGGCCCAGGTCCTGGTCGTGAGTCCGCAGTTCGTGCATTGAATGCATTGGGCTTGCGTATCAATAACATCACAGATGTGACGCCAATTCCGCACAACGGTTGCCGTCCACCTAAGAAACGTCGCGTTTAATTGAGGAGACAGATACATGGCTCGTTATATAGGTCCAACTTGTAAGTTGTCTCGTCGTGAAGGTACCGACTTGCAATTGAAGAGCGGTTCACGCGCTCTTGAGTCGAAATGTAAAGTAGAGACGGTTCCTGGTGTGCATGGTGCACGTCGCGGTCGTCTTTCTGATTACGGCTTGCAGTTACGTGAGAAACAAAAAGTACGTCGTATGTACGGTATTCTAGAAAAGCAATTCCGTAACTACTACAAATCTGCTGCTCGTCTTAAAGGCGCAACAGGTGAAAACCTTCTGCAACTTTTAGAATCGCGTCTAGACAACGTTGTATACCGCGCAGGTTTTGGTTCTACACGTGCGGAAGCTCGTCAGCTAGTAGGCCATAAAGGCATTCTAGTAAATGGCGCTACGGTTAACATTCCGTCTTACCAAGTGAAAGCTGGTGACGTTGTGTCAATTCGTGAAAAAGCTAAGAAGCAATTGCGTGTACAAAGCGCATTAGAGCTATCTAAAGGTCGTGCACCGATCCATTGGATCGAAGTTGATTCAACTAAACTGGAAGCAACTTACAAAGCTGTTCCAGAACGTGCCGATTTATCAGCTGAAATTAATGAGAACCTAATTGTCGAACTTTACTCTAAGTAAGTTGGTAATTAGGATTAAGAAATAGGTGGATCTATGCAGCGTTCAGTGAGCGAATTGTTAACCCCACGCAACATTGAAGTTCAGGAACTAGGCAACTGTCGCGCTAAAGTTACACTACAACCGCTAGAGCGTGGTTTTGGTCATACTTTGGGTAACGCTTTGCGCCGTATCCTGCTTTCTTCAATGCCAGGTTGTGCGATTGTTGAAGTTGAAATCGACGGTGTATTACACGAATACAGCGCAATCGAAGGGGTTAAAGAAGATGTAATTGAAATTCTTCTTAACCTGAAAGGAGTTGCGATCGCTCTACACGGGCAAGATGAAGCAACTCTTACTCTAAGTAAAAAGGGTCCCGGTATCGTAACAGCTGGAGATATCCAGTTAGTTGCTGATGCAGAGATCGCTAACCCGGATCATGTTATTGCGCACTTAGATGATACTGCTGAGTTAACCATGCAGATCAAAGTCGCTCGTGGCCGTGGTTATGAGCCTGCTGATGCTCGTGTTGCTGGCGACGATGAGACTCGTCCAATCGGTCGCTTGCAACTGGATGCCTCATTCAGCCCTGTTCGCCGTGTTGCGTACAGTGTCGATAATGCTCGTGTTGAGCAGCGTACAGATTTAGATAAGTTAGTCTTAGACATCGAATCTAATGGTACAATCGATCCTGAAGAAGCAATCCGTCGTGCAGCGACTATTTTGCAACAGCAAATTGCTGTGTTCGTCGCCCTTGAAAGCGAGAGCGAAGCGCCTGTTGTAGAAGAAGAGGATGAGATTGATCCAATTTTGCTACGCCCGGTTGATGATCTTGAATTGACCGTTCGCAGTGCTAACTGTTTAAAAGCAGAGAACATTTATTACATCGGTGATTTGATTCAACGCACTGAGGTTGAGCTTCTTAAGACGCCTAACCTAGGTAAGAAGTCGTTAACTGAAATCAAAGATGTTTTAGCACAGCGTGGTTTGTCTTTGGGAATGCGTTTAGAGAATTGGCCACCGGCTAGTTTGAAAGACGATAGCAAAGTTCTAGCTCGCTAGGTCATTGTTCCCTGACCACCGTAGTTTGGTAAGGAATGTAAAATGCGTCATCGTAAGAGTGGACGTCACTTAAACCGTACTAGCTCACATCGTAAAGCGATGTTTAAGAACATGGCTGCTTCTTTGTTCGAACACGAAGTTATCAAGACTACGTTGCCGAAAGCCAAAGAACTACGTCGTGTTGCTGAGCCGTTAATCACATTGGCGAAAGTTGATTCTGTTGCGAATCGTCGCCTTGCCTTTGCTCGTACTCGTAGCAAAGACGCAGTAGGTAAATTGTTCACTGAGCTTGGTCCTCGTTACCAAGCTCGTCCTGGTGGTTATGTTCGCATTCTTAAATGTGGCTTCCGCTCAGGCGACAATGCGCCTATGGCTTATGTTGAATTGGTCGATCGTCCAGTTACAGAAGCCGCTGAGTAATATCAGTTTGTAATAAAAAGCCGAGCTAGATAACTAGCTCGGCTTTTTTTTGCATATAAATTAACGCTTTGTCAGCAGATAAAAAAACACCCAATAAACTATGTCTTATTGGGTGTTTGTCTTTAACCGGCAGTCATTAGTTGAGCATCAGTTTTAAAAATCGCCCTGTATGTGACTTTTCTGCTTTTGCAATGTCCTCAGGGGTGCCTTCTGCGATGATATAGCCACCGCCACTGCCTCCTTCCGGTCCTAAATCGACAATCCAGTCAGCGGTTTTTATGACATCAAGATTATGTTCAATGACCACCACCGTATTACCATGGTCTCTTAAGCGATGAAGGACCTTCAAGAGCTGTTCTATGTCGGCAAAGTGCAGTCCTGTTGTTGGTTCGTCAAGGATATAGAGCGTCGTTCCAGTGTCTCTTTTAGACAGCTCTTTGGCGAGTTTGACGCGCTGCGCCTCGCCACCAGACAATGTTGTCGCGGCTTGGCCAAGACGAATATAGCCTAAACCGACATCCATTAAGGTTTGTAATTTTCGAGCGATAGAGGGGACAGGGTCAAAGAACTCACGTGCATCCTCGATGGTCATTTCAAGACATTCGTGAATGTTTTTGCCTTTATAGTGTATTTCTAAGGTTTCACGGTTATAACGTTTCCCTTTGCAGGTATCACATGGGACGTAAATATCCGGCAAAAAGTGCATTTCTACCTTGATGACACCGTCACCCTGACAAGCCTCACAGCGTCCACCTTTGACGTTAAAGCTGAAGCGGCCTGGTTTGTAGCCCCGTGAGCGCGATTCTTGCGTTCCTGAGAATAGCTCTCTCATAGGGGTGAAAATACCAGTATAAGTCGCTGGGTTTGATCTTGGGGTGCGTCCAATTGGGCTTTGATCAATATCGACGCATTTATCGAATAAATTGAGCCCTTCAATACGCTCATGCGGTGCCGCTTTAAGTGTTGTGGCGCCATTAAGCGCGGTAGCGGCAAGCGGATACAAGGTGCCATTTATTAACGTTGACTTGCCTGAGCCAGATACACCAGTAATACAGGTCATTACCCCGACAGGAATCTTTAAATCGACGGTATTTAAGTTGTTGCCTGTGGCGCCAATAAGAGTAAGAAACTGTTTGTCTTTGGCGGTGTGTCGAATGGCAGGGATTTCAATTTTTCTTTTGCCAGTTAAAAACTGTCCTGTTATGGATTCTGGGCAGTTCATTATGTCTTGTGGGGTGCCGCTGGCGATAATTTGTCCACCATGAACCCCTGCGCCAGGTCCGATGTCAACGACGAAATCCGCAATACGGATGGCGTCTTCGTCATGCTCGACCACAATGACGGTGTTACCCAAGTCTCTGAGTCTGGTTAATGTGGCAATGAGTCGTTCGTTGTCTCGTTGGTGTAAGCCAATTGAGGGTTCATCTAGTATGTACATTACACCGACAAGGCCGGCACCTATTTGGCTGGCAAGACGAATGCGCTGCGCCTCCCCTCCAGACAGTGAGTCGGCTTTACGATCTAGTGTTAGATACTCTAAGCCAACGTTTACTAAGAAGGTTAATCGGTCACGAATCTCTTTAAGAATTTTAGAGGCGATCTCTCCGCGTGATCCTGGTAGTTCAAGCGCTTCGAAATATTTTAAGCATTCGGCAATCGGATAGGTCACCACTTCTGGTAATGTTTGTTCCGCAATAAACACATTTCTGGCGGACCGATTGAGTCGAGATCCATGACAATCTGGACAAGGCTGAATGCTAATGTATTGCGAAAGATCGTCACGTACACTGTCAGATTCTGTTTCATGGTAGCGGCGTTGTAGATTAGGGATAACACCTTCAAACGCATGCGCACGCGTCATTTTGTCGCCGCGTTCATTGATGTAAACAAAATCTATCTTGTCTTTCCCCGAGCCTTGCAGAATGCGTTTTTTGAACTCGCTCGGTATGTCTTTGTATTTTGCTTCTATATCAAAGCCGTAATGTTTTGCTAGGGCGGTAAGCTGTTGATAGTAGAAAATGCTACGTCTGCCCCAGCCTCGGATAGCGCCTTCCGCTAAGGTCAAGGTTTCATCTTGAATGATGCGTTCAGGATCAAACATTTGATGTGTGCCAAGGCCATCACAGGTCTGACAAGCACCATTCGGATTGTTAAATGAAAAGAGGCGGGGTTCCAACTCGGTCAGGCTGTAACCGCAAACGGGGCAGGCGAACTTACTGGAAAAAATGTATTCCTCTTTTTCATCATCCATATTGATGACTTTGGCAATGCCATCGGATAAGCCAAGACAGGTTTCAAACGATTCTGCCAAGCGCAATTGCAGGTCAGAGCGAACTTTGAAACGGTCAATGACGACTTCGATGGTGTGCTTTTTGTTTTTTTCTAAGGTAGGTGCATCATCAAGATCGACAACAATGCCATTGATTCGCGCGCGAATGAAACCTTTTGAGAGTAAATCGCTGATAGTGTGTAGGTGCTCGCCTTTACGATCCTTTATAATAGGCGCAAGCAGCATCATCTTTGTGTCTTCTGGTAGCGATATAACTTTATCGACCATTTGTGATATGGTTTGTGCCTCTAGCGGTTCGCCATGATCTGGACAGCGAGGTTGCCCTGCACGAGCAAATAACAATCGTAGATAATCATAGATTTCTGTTATTGTACCGACTGTTGATCGAGGGTTATGGGACGTTGATTTTTGTTCGATAGAGATAGCAGGGGAAAGGCCTTCAATGTGGTCTATGTCTGGCTTCTCCATCATCGACAAAAATTGTCGAGCGTAAGTAGACAATGATTCTACATAGCGACGTTGACCTTCCGCATAGAGTGTATCGAACGCAAGAGAGGATTTACCCGAGCCGGATAGGCCAGTAATCACCACTAGTTTGTCTCTTGGTATGTCTAGGTCCACATTTTTTAGATTGTGAGTGCGGGCCCCGCGTATGGTAATGGTATCCATGAGTCTCCAATGTGAAGTCGATCAACAGAAAGTAATCTGCTAATAAATTAAATAACTGTCTATTTTTACAGTAGTTGAAATGGAGCTTCAACGGTATTTTTTGTAAAATTGACAATCTTTTTTCTTAATACCCAAGTTAAACGGTTTAAACCACTTTATGGATCTACTCGAACGTCGTTCAGTTCTTGCTTTAGCGCTGATTTATTTGTTCAGAATGTTGGGCTTATTTCTCATTATGCCTGTTATAAGTGTCGCCGCCGATGGTCTAACTGGCGCGGACGCCGCTTTAATTGGAGTCGCGATTGGTATTTATGGTTTGACTCAGGCGAGCCTGCAAATTCCGATGGGTATGTGGTCTGACAAGATAGGCCGTAAACGCGTCATTATTATCGGGCTGCTATTGTTTGCCGTAGGGAGTTTGATTTGTGCCAATGCGAATGACATAACGACTTTAATTGTTGGGCGAGCGGTTCAGGGAGCCGGCGCGATTGCTAGCACCTTGATGGCATTATTAAGTGATGTGACAAGAGAGCAAAATCGAACGAAGGCGATGGCTATCGTTGGTATTAGTATCGGCGCGTCGTTTATGTTGTCTTTGGTGTTAGGGCCTTGGATTTTCGCTTTAGTTGGTCTTTCAGGACTCTTTTACTTATCTTTCGCGCTTTCTTTACTGGGTATTGCCTTGATCGTTTTTGCTGTGCCCAATATTGTACAGCATACCTTTAGGCGGGATACGACACCCAGCCTTCAGGCGCTAGGTTTGGTGTTAAAAGATGCAAAACTGCGCTTCTTGAACGTGAGTGTGTTGTTGCTGCATGCAAGCCTGACGGCGCTATTTGTCACTGTGCCAAATTTACTGATTCAGCAGTTTGGCTTGCCTTTGTCGCAACATAGCTGGCTATACTTAGCCATCATGGGTTTTGCTTTCGCAGGTATGCTACCATTAGTGATTATTGCTGAATCCAAAGGTAAGACAAAAGCCATCCTTATTACGGTGATGATACTGTTGGGGTTGAGCGCGATATTATTGCAATGGGCGCCCTACTTATGGGTATTTGGCGGATTATTATGGGTGTATTTTGTCGGCTTTAACTCACTAGAAGCGGTGTTGCCTTCGCTTCTTAGTAAATTGGCACCAGTCGGTTATCGCGGTACGGCAATGGGCGTGTTTTCTACCCATCAATTTATGGGGTCATTTTTGGGTGGTGTTGGCGGCGGTTGGCTGCTTCAGAATTACTCGAATAGCGGTGTCTTTTGGGTCGTTGGTGTGGTGTTCTTGGCTTGGTCACTTGTATGTATGGCTCAGCCTGCACCGCGCCAATTGAGTAGTCTAGCGTTTAGCTTGCCCAATATGACGGATGAAGAAATAACGAAGTTGGCGGATCAACTTTATGACATTCAAGGAGTAGAAGGTATGCAAATTTTTAAAGATGAGCAAACGGCTTATCTGAAAGTCGATAAGAAAGTATTAGACAAAGAAGCTCTTGTGCGCATAGCACCGCAAGTGCGTCTTTAATTAAACACTATTCTATCTTTTAGTTGGAGAAAAACGTCATGGCACGTGGAATAAACAAAGTAATCTTGATCGGTAACGCAGGCAACGATGCCGAAGTGCGTTTTATGCCGTCCGGCGCCGCCGTTGCAAACGTTAACTTGGCAACAACAGAGAGCTGGCGCGATAAGCAGACCGGTCAAATGCAAGAGCGCACAGAGTGGCACCGTGTGGCTTTTATGGATCGTGGTAACTTCCGTCTTGGTCAAATTGCAGGCGATTTTATTAAGAAGGGCTCTAAGGTATACGTTGAAGGTTCGTTGCGTACTCGTGAGTGGGAAAAAGATGGCATTAAGCGCTATACCACTGAGATCGTTGCGAATGAAATGCAATTGCTAGATGGTCGTGGCGATGGTGCTGGACAGCAAAGTGGTGGCTACGACTCTATGCAAGGTGGTGGCGGTTATGGCAGTGCTCCACAACAATCTGCTGCCCCACAACAAGGCGGCTACGGTCAAGCGCCTGCGCATCAGGCGCCACAACAGCATGCACCTCAAGGCGGGTTTAATCAGCCTCAAGGTGGTTATGGTCAAGCACCACAACAACCCGTGCATCAACCAGCGGCGCCACAAGCACAACCACAATCTTTTGGTAGCTGGGGCAATGCGCCACAGCAAGCGCCCGCTCAAGCCGCACCGCAACAACGCGCGCCTCAGCAGCCAGCGCCACAGCGTGCCCCTGAGCCAAAACCTCAGCCAGCGCCAAACTTTGATGACTTCGACGACGATATTCCGTTCTAGGTCCTACATAAATTAGAACTGTTGATTTTGACTTCAAAGCCTCATATACACGGGGCTTTTTTTGCTCTGATAAATATAGGTTGGTCTCTAGTCCAACAGCAAACTACGCATTTTAAGGCGTAGGGCAGTATGAGCGAGGTACGAGCGTAATCTGCCGTTCTGAAAGCAATCAGAACGGTTGTAATAGCTTCTTTTATTTCTCGCTTTTAATTGTGTCTGGCGAAAAATAATATACTTGACAAATAAGTCGAATAGATTAGTATTTAAGGTAACAACTAATCCTATGCAGGTGGTGAGGCTTGACCCCATTTCATAGGAAGAAAAAGCCGACTCATGTCGGTTTTTTCGTATCTGAAGGATTGGAAAAAGTTGAAAACGAGAGTTTATATTGATGGTTATAATCTTTACTATGGCTGTTTAAAAAATACACCGTATAAGTGGTTAGATCTTAAAGCATTATTTGTAAATCACGTTTTGCCCAGTGTGTATCATGAAAACTCTCATCCTCAGTTACTTCCTCAAGGTGTTAAATTTTTTACTGCTAAAATTGTGGAAAAGGCTGCACTTGGTACCAATTCAACTAAAGACCAACAAACTTACCACAATGCCCTCAAAAAACATCTCGGGGATGGCCTTTGCTTATATGAAGGCTACTATGCTATCAATAAAGTGCATGCTTTTCAGGTTCAAGGAAACAATCTGCCGCGTGACTGCGATAGAGTAGAAATCTGGAAATTAGAAGAGAAGCAAAGTGATGTAAATCTTGCAACGGAAGCCCTTTTTGATTCCGTCGTTGAGCAAGAGTTAGAGCAAATTGTTTATGTTAGCAATGATACTGACATTGCTGCCTCAATGATAAAGGTCCGCGAGTATAACTCTGTACGGCTTAGTAAAGGGTGGAATTCGATCAGAATTGGTCTTGTTATTCCTACCAAGTCGTCTGAGTCTAATGATGATGAGGCTAGACGTGCAAATAAAACCCTCTCCGATCTTGCTGATTGGACTGTTAAGTGCATCACACGAGATTGGTTAGAAAAGTCTCAACTTCCTCACAAAGTTCCAAATGGTCGTAGGCCAGCCTTAATACCAATTTCTTGGCATCCTGAATCAGAAATATTTAAACTTATCATGTTAGAGCTAGGTAAGGTTCATAAACTCAGTGAGTCTTGGCAATGGTTGGAACAAACAAAGCCCTATGTAGATGGTCTTATGGATCTTACATCGACTACACCTTTAGAAGCATTGTGTACTTCAGATGGGGCTGTTGGTGTTTATGAGCATGCAAAGGCATACATTAGCTGGAAACTTTCTTTACCAGAATAAAGTTAAATTCGGAGTGAGTGCAGTTTTTTTAATCATACTTTCCCTGTTCTATTTCCTTATCGTCTTTTAACTTACATATAACGTGTATCTGTAAAGTGCCGTCACGTCGCTATGCTGCTATAATCCACTCATATTAAGGTATGTAGGCTACTAAGACAGGTTGAAGTGACTACGAACTGAAAAATAAAAAATGTGTGTGGGCTCTTTCGGGAGCCTTTTTCATACTTGGTAGTCTTAGTATGCATGGTGAATGGGTTTTGAGGTGAGTGATTATGGATGAAGATGAAACGTCTTTGTTTGCTCAAGAAGTGGCGGGTATTAAGCCGCTTGAAAAAAGCGAAGTATATCTAGGCAAAAAAGGCCCCATGGTCGACTTTGCGGCTCGCCAAAAAGCGGCGTTGATCGCGAAGGAGGCGGACCGGAATCACTTGTCGCAGGATTATGTGGAGAAAGTGGAGCCTAATGATGTGCTTGAGTATAAGCGCTCTGGTGTTCAAGACGGGGTGTTTAAGCGTCTTAGGCAGGGCAAGTATGGTATTGAGGCGCGCTTAGACTTGCATCGTCATACGGTGGCTCAGGCACGGGAGCACGTCTATCAATTTACAGATGATTGTATGCGTCATGATATCCGCGTCGCTATCATAGTGCATGGTAAGGGGGATCGTACACCGGATCCAGATAGCCAAGCGATGATCAAAAGTCATATCAATAAATGGCTCAGAGAGTTGGACGCTGTGATGGCCTTTCATAGTGCTCAGCGGCATCATGGTGGTTTGGGGGCGGTGTATGTATTGTTTAAAAAAACAGAAAAAGCGCGTTTAGATGATTGGGAAAAACACCAAAAGCGTTGATGCTTTGTGTGGTTTGAAATGGGCGTGTCTACGTTAGTTCGTGCAGTAAAAGCCATATTTTTGCTATAATCCCGCCACTTTGCAGTCTTGGGCTTATGTTGTCTTGAGTGTACCCAAGCTGCCCCAAAACATTGTAATGATCGTATTCTAATTCTATCGAGGTAGAGAATGGCAAATAGCACCGCGCACCATCCTGCGTTTACGTTTCTTCGCAGTGAATATATCGATGCTCTTAACGTTACCGTTCAAGAGTTTGAGCACGCCGTAACGGGTGCTAAGCATTTTCATATCGCGTCTGAGAATGACGAAAATGTTTTTTTAGTGGGTTTAAAAACGGTTCCGATGGATTCGTGTGGTGTGGCGCATATTCTTGAACACACCGTACTATGTGGTTCTGAGCGATTCCCAGTACGTGATCCGTTTTTTATGATGATTCGTCGTTCGTTAAACACGTTTATGAACGCGTTTACTTCTTCAGACTGGACGGCTTATCCGTTTGCTAGCAAGAACAAAAAAGACTTTCATAATCTTTTGGATGTGTACTTAGATGCGGTGTTCTTTTCGCGTCTAGATGAGTTGGACTTTTCACAAGAAGGCCATCGTTTAGAGTTTGCTGAGCCTGATAATGCAGAGTCAGATTTGACCTTTAAGGGTGTGGTGTTCAATGAAATGAAAGGAGCAATGAGCTCTACCACGTCCGTATTGTGGCAAACGCTCACCAAATATTTGTTCCCAAATAATACGTATCACTTTAATTCTGGTGGCGAGCCAACAGACATTCCAGATTTGTCCTACCAGGACCTACTGGCATTTTATCGTACCCATTACCATCCTTCTAATGCGGTATTTATGACCTTTGGCGATATTCCGGCTGAAACATTACAGGCTGAATTTGAAGCGAAAGTATTGAGCCGTTTTGAGCGCTTGCCAGTTGAAGATCAAGTGAGCGTACCGAATGCCAAACGTTACTTCTCGCCTGTGCGTGTGGAAGAAGGCTATGCGGCTGACGAAGTGAAAGAAGATGGCAGTCATGTGGTAGTGGGCTGGTTATTGGGTGAAAGCACAGACTTAAACCAACAGTTTGAAGCACAATTGCTGTCTAGTGTTTTGCTGGATAACAGCGCGTCGCCTTTATTGCGCGTATTGGAGAACAGCGACCTTGGCCGTGCACCCTCACCAATGTGTGGTCTTGAAGACAGCAATAAAGAAATGAGCTTCATGTGTGGCTTGGAAGGCGTTAAACGAGAAGATGCACCAAAGGTAGAGGCATTAGTCTTGTCGACATTAGAGAGCATTGTCGAAAAAGGCGTGCCACAAGACATGGTGGATGCCATGCTGCATCAATTAGAATTAAGCCAGCGCGAGATCGGCGGTGGTAGCTATCCTTATGGCTTGCAATTAATATTGGCCGGTTTGTCGACCGCCGTGCATGCTGGTGATGTAATTGCTCAGCTTGACCTTGATCCTGTTATCAATGCGATGCGTGAAAAAGTGCAAGATCAACAATATATTCCAAATTTGATCAAGAGCTTGCTGCTAACGAATGCGCACCGAGTGACGTTAACGTTAAGCCCTGATGATGCGCTTGAAGCACGTCGCAATCAGGCGGAAAAAGACCGTCTTAGTAAAATAAAAGCCGCCTTGTCGGATGCCGAGAAACAGCAGATTATTGCTCGTAGTGCCGCCTTAAAAGCGCGTCAATCGCAAGTAGATGACATGAGTATTCTGCCGAAAGTAGGCTTGGAAGATGTTCCAGCGCGTTTGCCAGAATATGAAAATGACAAAGTAGCGGGTGAATTGCCAATTACCTTTTATCCACAAGGTACAAATGGTTTGGTTTATCAGCAACTGGTTATAGACCTGCCCGAATTAGATGAAGAAGAAACCGAGCATTTGCCTCTGTTTTCTTCGATGATGACGGAGCTGGGGATTGGTGAGGCAGACTATCTTGCTGTTCAAGAACGCCAAGCTCAGGTCTGTGGTGGTCTAGGTGCGTCTAATTCTATTCGTGCGACGATTGAAGATCGCCAAGCACTAAATGGCTATTTTATTTTGTCATCCAAAGCCTTGGTGCCAAATGTGAAAGCCATGAGCGAGTTGTTGAAAGACACTATGCTGAATGTGCGCTTTGATGAAGCCAGTCGAGTAAAAGAGCTGGTGGCGCAACGTCGTGCTCGTCGTGAACAGTCGATCACAGGTCAAGGACACTCGCTGGCGATGACCGCGGCTTCAAGTGCAATCTCTGGTTTGGCGGCACAGCAGGAAAAATGGAGTGGTATGTCTGGCATTCGTGCTGCGATTGCATTGGATGATGCGATAAAAGCGGATGGCAAAACAGCGGACAATATTTTGGCTATTTTTACGCGTTTGCATGAAAAATTATTGCAAGCGAACAAGCAGCTTTTATTGGTTGCAGAACCTCAGCATGAGGTCAATGTATTGCAAGAGGTTCAGTCTGTTTTTGCCGACTTGCCTGCTGGTCGTGTACAAACTAAGTTCGCTATGCCATCCGTTGACGCTAAAGTAAATGTCGCTTGGTTGACATCAACTCAGGTGAGTTTCTGTAGTAAAGCGTTCCGTACTGCGTACGGAGATCACCCTGATGTCGCGGCTTTGACCGTGTTGGGTGGCTTTCTGCGCAATGGCTTTTTGCACCGCGCAATCCGTGAGCAGGGTGGTGCTTACGGTGGTGGTGCATCATTTGATGGCAGTACTGGGTCGTTCCGTTTTTACTCTTATCGTGACCCTCGTTTGACAGAAACCTTGTCCGATTTCGATGCGTCTATTGAGTGGGTGTTAAACGAAACACATACTGAAGAGGCGTTGGAAGAGGCCATTTTGGGCGTGATTGGCTCCATGGATAAGCCAAGTTCACCAGCGGGAGAAGCACAAAGTGACTTCTATGTGCATTTGCATGGTCGTAGTTTGGCTTATCGAGAAGCGTTCCGCGCTAAAATTTTAGCGGTCACGATTGAGCAGTTGAGACAGGTTGCTAAAACATACTTAACGAAAGAGAATGAAAGTGTTGCTGTGGTGACCTCAACGTCAAAACGTGGAGAACTAGAAGCATTGGGCTTTGACATTCAAACCCTTTAAAAATATTGAGACCTGTGCGTACTCGTTGTGCGCAGGTCTCATTTGATAACAAAAAAACAAAACAGTTTTACTGACGGAAAATTAAATGGATCAGTTTCACGATATACGCCCCTACAACGACGATGAGGTCGCCGAGGTGTTGAACAATCTGGTCGAAACACCAGATTTTATAAATACAATTATTGGTTTTCGTTTCGCGCAATGGCCTAAGTTTTTACGTGCGCCCTTGGCGTTCTGCGTTAAATTGGCGTTAAAACGCCAAATTGCCAATATATCAAATGTTCATGCGTTTCAAATGCGCGTCGCAAGCTATATGGAGCGCATGATAAAAACCACGACAACGAATGTTGAGTATCGGGGTATTGAAAAACTAGAAAAAGGTGTGGGTTATTTATTTTTGTCGAATCATAGAGACATTGCGATGGACCCTGCTTTTGTGAACTATGGTCTGTACCTAGCGGGATTGGATACGGTGCGGATTGCCATAGGTGATAACCTATTGCGTCGCCCATTTGTGTCTGATTTGATGCGCTTAAATAAGAGCTTTATCGTCAAGCGTTCAGCGAACGGCATTCGGGAAATGATGGCGGCCTTTGGGCAGTTGTCTGCTTATATCTCGGATTCGTTAATGAAAGATCAGGCTAACATTTGGATTGCTCAAAAAGAGGGGCGTGCGAAAGATGGCTTGGATCAGACTGATCCTGCGATTATTAAGATGTTCTTTATGAGCCAGAAAAAAGAAAAGATCCCATTTTCTGACGCTATGGCGAATTTGAAAATTGTGCCTGTTTCCATTGCTTATGAATACGATCCATGTGCCTTTGATAAAGCGCGTGAATTGCATCAAAAATCGACAACGGGCTCTTATGAAAAAGCCGAGTTTGAAGACATAGACAGCATTAAAAATGGCATTGTCGGTCAAAAGGGTAAAGTGGTGGTTACTTTTGGTGATGTCATCAAAGAGGGTTTTGAGACGCCAGAAGAATTTGTTGCGGAAGTCGACCGTCAAATCATTACCAACTATGCGATTCAGTCTACTAATAAAGCGGCGCTTGCTTTGCAGCAGGGTTTACCTTCGAGCGACAGTGCATTTTCGAATTATCTTGAGCGTTGTCCTGACAATCTAAAAGACACTGTGTTGGCAATGTATGCAAATCCATTGAAGCAGCAACAAAAATATCTTAATGAGTAGGTTATGGGGAGCAATCGATTAATGAATATCGGGGCGTTTTTACGATCTTGGGTCGGTTCAACAATATTCTCCATTTATTACATGGTATCCACCATCATATTTGGTGTGCTTGCGCCTTTTGCGACAGTCTTACTGCCAAAAAATTATCGTCAACCCGTTTTAAACTTGCACAATAAAGGTTTGTTGTTTGTTTTTCGTGTGTTTTGTGGCGTAAAAGTCGAGATTATTGGTGTAGAGCATATCAATAAAAGCCGTCCTGTGGTGTTGGTGGCGAACCATCAAAGTGAATGGGAAACCTATGTTCTGCAAGTGTTGATGGCACCGGTTTCAACGGTACTAAAGAAAGAGTTGTTGTCAGTGCCTTTCTTTGGCTGGGGATTGAGGATGGTGCAGCCAATTGCCATTGATCGTTCACAGCGTACCAATGCGTTGAAGCAAATAATCAGCCAGGGTAAAGAGCGTTTAGACGATGGCCGTTCGGTGCTGATTTTTCCGGAAGGCACGCGAATCGCACCGAATGAAGAGCAAGCCTTTAACAAGGGTGCTGCCATGTTAGCGACTTCGGCGGGCGTGCCCATTTTACCTGTGGTACATAATGCTGGTTACACTTGGCCTGGTAAGCGTTGGCGTAAATTTCCAGGATCCATTAGGGTGGTTATTGGGCCGATTATTGAGTCTGAAGGCAAGAAAACCTCAGCATTACATGAAGAAATGGATGTTTGGATGCGAGCAGAAATGGCGAAACTTCCGAAAGGAAATGACTTTCTGTTTTAGTTAAATCGCATGTTAAGTTGACATGAAAAAGCCGCATCAATGATGCGGCTTTTTTGTTGCTCAAGACTATTTTTACGCTGTGTATTTTTTGAATACTAAGCTGGCGTTGGTGCCGCCGAATCCGAAGCTATTAGACATAATCATGTTCAAGTTTGCATTGTCTTTGCGAGTGGTAACGACTGGAATGTTACCTGCCGCTGGATCAAGCTCATCAATGTTTGCCGATGCTGCAATGAAATCGTTTTCCATCATTAGTAAGCAGTAGATGGCTTCATGAACGCCAGCAGCGCCCAAAGAGTGGCCAGATAGCGATTTTGTTGAGCTGATTAATGGGATCTTGTCGCCAAACGTTTCATTAACCGCTTGAAGTTCTTTCATATCGCCAGCAGGTGTACTAGTACCATGAGTGTTGATGTAGTCAATGTCGCCATCAATCGTACTCATTGCCATCTGCATACAACGCACCGCGCCTTCACCAGAAGGGGCCACCATGTCATAACCATCAGATGTAGCACCGTAACCGACTAGTTCGGCATAGATCTTAGCGCCACGAGCTTTTGCATGTTCTAATTCTTCGATAACCAACATACCACCGCCACCGGCAATAACAAAACCGTCACGATTCGCATCGTAAGCACGAGACGCTTTCTCAGGGGTGTCATTATATTTAGAAGACAACGCGCCCATCGCATCAAACATACATGTTTGGGTCCAGCTTTCTTCTTCACCGCCACCGGCAAAAACGATATCTTGTTTGCCTAGCTGGATAAGTTCCATGGCGTTACCGATACAGTGTGCACTGGTAGAACAAGCAGAGGTGATAGAGTAGTTAACGCCTTTGATTTTGAACGGTGTCGCCAAACAAGCAGAAACGGTACTGCCCATGGTTTGAGTGACGCGGTATGGACCAACGCGTTTAACGCCTTTTTCACGTAGTGTGTCTGCAGAGTCAACTAGGTTTTTGGCTGAGGCGCCGCCAGATCCCGCGACTAGGCCTGTGCGAATATTGGATACTTGGTCTTCAGTTAAGCCAGCGTCAAGAATGGCTTGTTGCATGGAGACATAAGCATAGGTTGCCGCATCGCCCATGAAGCGACGAATTTTGCGATCAATACTTTCTGCATCTAAATCAATACGACCACAAACGTGGCTACGAAAGCCATGTTCTTTATAGTCTTCAGCGAAACGAATGCCTGACTGACCTTCACGTAAGGAGTTTAGAACGCTCTCTTTGTCATTGCCTAGGCAGCTGACAATGCCAAGACCTGTTACTACTACACGACGCATAAATGTGCCTCTTTCATTCTTAATCTTTAGAAGTTATCAGTTGAAGTGAATAAGCCTACACGCAAGTCTTTTGCGGTGTAAATTTCACGGCCGTCAACTTTCACACTTCCGTCTGCAATTCCCATCACCAACTTGCGCTCAATAACGCGTTTCAAGTTGATATGAAAAGTAACTTTTTTCGCGGTAGGAAGAATTTGTCCAGTGAATTTCACTTCACCAGAGCCTAATGCGCGCCCGCGGCCTTTGTTGCCTTTCCAGCCAAGAAAAAATCCTACTAGCTGCCACATCGCATCTAAGCCTAGGCAGCCAGGCATAACTGGATCGCCAGGGAAGTGACAGGCAAAAAACCACAGGTCAGGATGTATGTCTAGCTCAGCAATAATTTCGCCTTTGCCGTGTTCCCCGCCTTCAGTCGAGATGTGAGTAATGCGATCCATCATTAGCATATTGCCAACAGGAAGTTGGGCATTGCCTGCACCAAACATTTCACCGTGGCCGCATTTTAATAGTTCGTCTTTTTCAAAAGATGAAGCTGTAGTCATTATAGTCCTATATCCACATCCAGCCGATGACTTAAAATAGTCTGGCGGATTGTCGTGGTCCAGTTTGCAGTAGAAAATCCAACTGATTATATCGGTTTGAAACCCTAATATGAATGTTTGAACGGAAAAAAACCAAATTACCTGCATGAAAAGTGATCATTTTTACGTTGTTTGTCGTGTTTGAGCGGAGAGATTGAAGATAAGGGCGGTTTTTGCCTCGATTTGTTCATGTCATTTGCGATGATTTTTTCTGCTAAGATGCTTTTTTACGATGTCTTGATTGTGTTGGATGTCCTTATGAGTTCAAAAAGAAAGCAAAATTTGTCTTCGTGGCAGTACAAGGTTGATGATGGTTATATTCAAGGATACCTTGGAGAAATAGAGGAGCATCGGCCAACCATTCATTTTCTTCATGGCAACGGTTTTTCGGTGAAAACCTATTTATGCTTTTTAGAGAAGGTGACGGGATATAACTTGATTATGCAGGACGCCGCAGGTCACGGTGAATCAACGCCAGGCAACGCCTTTATTGGTTGGAATGCAACCGCTTCTCGGTTTGTCGAGTCTCTCAAGGCGCAACGTGTTGCCTTGCCAAAAACTGAATTGATCGGTATGGGGCATAGTTTCGGTGGTTGTATGACCGCATTGATGGGAGAGCAGGACGCCACTCTGTTTGACCGTTTGATCTTGTTGGATCCTGCGCTTTTTCCACCGCGTTTAATTTGGATGATGCGTGGTGCTAAGCTGGCGGGGTTAAAGAGTCAGATTCCATTGGCTAAGCAGGCCAAACGACGACGTACGCAATGGGAAAGCTTTGCGCAAGTGAAGAGTAATTTTTTTGAAAGAGGGACATTTAAGGGTTGGGAGCCGAGTTGCCTTGAAGATTATATCGATTCTTCAATTAAGTGTGATGAAAAAGGGCATTATCAACTGGGTTGTCCGTCTTGGATGGAGGCGGCTATCTTCTCAAGCTACCCTAAAGGTCTGTGGCGCACCATATCGAACATATCTGTGCCGACTTATATTATTCAAGGTAAAGATACCTTTGGGTATTTCAAAGAGGCTTATCAATTGGCAGCAAGATTAAACCCAAACATTAACGTGATCGAGGTTGAAGGCGGGCATTGCTTTATGCAGCAGGATTCTTCTATGTCGGCTCAGGTCGTCATGAATGTATTGAATAAAACGGTATAGATGGGTCGCACTACTTAAGCCAAACACCTATTTGTGTTATCTGTGTTTGGCATTAAGTAATGCGCTTATTAGCCATTCGCTAGTTACGGCGTTTCACTGAGGCGTTCGCGAGTGCGATAAGAGCCAGTTTGTAATCAGACTCTGGTAAGGGGGCAATGGCTTCAATGGCGAGGTCAGCCTGTTCTTGAGCTTTTTTCTGCGTGTATTCAATGGCTCCACAGCTTTGTACATCATTGATAATGGCGTCTAGTTGGTCGAGTCCACCGGTTAGTATGGCTTGTTTTACGCGTTCGGCGGCATCTACTGAGCCATGCTTCATGGTAAAAATAAGTGGTAAGGTAGGCTTGCCTTCGGCGAGGTCATCACCAACACTTTTGCCCATTTCTTCGGCTGTGCTGGTGTAATCCATCACATCATCAATGAGTTGAAAAGCGGTACCAACATACATGCCAAATTGTCTTAGAGCTTCTTGGTATGTGCTGTTTGCGCCGGCGACAACGGCGCCACAAAGTGCAGCACCTTCAAACAGTTTTGCTGTTTTGTATTGAATGACTTTCAGATAGCTGGCTTCTGTCGTATCTGGGTCGCCACAGTTGATGAGTTGTTGCACTTCGCCTTCGGCAATAATATTGGTTGTTTTGGCTAAAATACTCATGCATTGCATGCTGCCAACATCCACCATTATTTGAAAAGCGCGAGAATAGAGAAAGTCACCGACGAGTACACTGGGCGCATTGCCCCATTCTTCGTTGGCGGTTTTTTTGCCACGACGCATATCGGACTCATCGACGACATCATCATGTAATAAGGTTGATGTGTGGATAAACTCAATGATCGTTGCCATTTGAATGGCTTGTTCGAGTTTGGTTGCGTCGAGTTCAGCACTCGCCTTTGCCGCTAATAACACCAATAGTGGCCTGAGCCGCTTTCCACCATTACTAATGATGTAGTAGCCGATTTGCTCTATGAGTGGGATGTCACTGCTAAGTTGTGACACAATATAATCGTTCACTTGGCCAAATTCATTGGCCACAACATCATGTATTTGTATAGGTTGCATGCAATTTCCGAAGCTAAATAATCTCAAGCTGATCAGCAAGTGTGCCTCATGCTAGGTAAGGCTTGTGTCAGGGTCAACCCACATTGCGAAAAATGTATAAAGAGATTGCTTTTAGCTTGTATTAGGTGGTGTGATTTTGTACAATCTTGCGTCCGATTTACCCACATTTTGCTCCCTATCATATGGTTAGCAATTTTTGTCCAATTTGGGCAGAAGTTTTTGCCACTAGAAGTAGGTCAAATTCAATTTCAGTAGCCGGGTAAATCTCATTGGAGAAGAACATGTTTGCAGTGATCAAAACTGGCGGTAAGCAATACCGTGTAGAAGAAGGCCAAACCCTTAAGGTTGAGAAATTAGCTGTTGAAGAAGGTGGCGCGATTCAATTCGATGACGTTCTTCTTGTATGCAATGGCGACGACATTAAAGTTGGTGCACCAGTTGTAGAAGGCGCGAAAGTAACAGCTGAGGTTGTTGCTCACGGTCGCGGAGACAAAGTGAAAATTTTGAAATTCCGTCGTCGTAAGCACTCTATGAAGCGTATGGGTCATCGTCAGTGGTTCACGGAAGTGAAAATTACTGGCATTAACTAAGCGCTAACTATTCAAATTTAAGGAGTAAGTCATGGCTCATAAAAAGGCGGGTGGTAGTACTCGTAACGGTCGCGATTCCGAGTCGAAACGATTAGGTGTCAAACGTTTTGGTGGTCAAGTTGTGATCCCAGGTAACATCCTTGTTCGTCAGCGTGGTACTCAGTTCCACCCTGGTGTTGGTGTTCAAATTGGTAAAGATCACACTTTGTTCGCTGTTGCTGAAGGCCAAGTGAAGTTTGAAGTGAAAGGTAAGTTAAAGCGTCGTACAGTTTCTGTCGTAGCGGCTTAATTGCTTACTGAAAAACTTAAAAAAAGCTCCGCGACGCGGGGCTTTTTTTTTGGAAGAATTCTATAATCAGCGTTTGTTGATTCTGATAATCCACCGACGAGGTGTATCTGTGAAATTTGTTGATGAAGCCAGTATCTATGTAAGAGCGGGTAAAGGCGGTAATGGAGCGTTAAGCTTTTGGCGCGAGAAGTTCGTGGCGAAAGGGGGTCCTGATGGGGGTGATGGCGGCAATGGCGGCAGTGTAATACTGGTTGCTGATGAAGCCTTAAATACTCTGATCGATTTTCGTTTTACCAAGAAATACATTGCGGAAAGCGGAGAGGGCGGCCAAGGTCGAGATATGACTGGCGCGAAAGGTGCTGATCTTGAGATTAAAGTGCCTATCGGTACGACGGTTATTGACGAGGATACTGGCGAGACGCTAGGTGACCTTGTTCGTGATGGGCAGAAATTGAAAGTCGCTCAGGGTGGTCATCATGGTTTGGGGAATACTCGATTCAAATCCAGTACCAACCGTGCACCAAGACAGACGACAAAAGGTACGATAGGTGAAGAGCGTACGCTGAAGCTGGAAATGAAAGTGTTGGCGGACGTGGGCTTGCTTGGTCTTCCCAATGCGGGCAAATCGACGTTCATTCGTGCGGTGTCTTCTGCTAAGCCAAAAGTGGCAGATTATCCGTTCACTACCTTGGTACCAAACCTTGGTGTTGTTAAGGTGAAGAAGCACCAGAGCTTTGTAATCGCTGATATTCCAGGAATTATCGAGGGGGCGTCTGAAGGCGCGGGTCTTGGTATTCGTTTCTTGAAGCACTTGGTGCGTAACCGTATTTTGTTGCACATCGTTGATTTGGCGCCTTGGGATGAGATTACTCCAGCGGAAGCGGCCGTCATTGCGGTAAATGAGCTGCATCAGTTCAGTCCAGCTTTGGCAGAGCGTGATCGTTGGTTGGTTTTGAATAAAACTGACATGGTGCCAGAAGATGAGTTGGAAGAGCGTTGTCAGAGTGTGATTGATGCGCTTGGATGGCAAGGTAAAGCTTACCGAATCTCTGCGATATCTGGTGAAGGCACAGAAGTTTTGTGTTTGGATTTGATGACGGCGCTGGATGAAAAACGTGAGTTGTTAGCGGAAAGTGCAGAAGCCCGTGAAAAAGAAAAAGCCATGCGTACCTTGATTGATGAAGAAGGTCGCAGTCGTATCATGTCGTTGCGTGAAAAACGTCGTAAAGCGGGTTTATTGCTTGATGATGACGATTTTGATGAAGATGATTACGATGTGGAAGTGGAATACGTTAGCTAATCTGATTGGTGGGAATAAGTAGTATCATGGAAATGCGAGAAAAAATAGCAAAGGCGCAGCGTGTCGTTGTCAAGATAGGCAGTGCTTTATTGACAAACGATGGTCAAGGATTGGACGTCGCTCGAATTGGTCTGTGGGTTGCTCAAATTGCGCAATTGCGATCACAAGGTAAGGAAGTTGTTTTAGTGTCTTCTGGCTCTATTGCGGCCGGTATGAAGCGCCTTGGTTTTTCTTCTCGCCCCACGCAGGTTAATGAATTGCAGGCGGCGGCGGCCGTTGGTCAAATGGAATTGGTAGGCGTTTATGAGTCTCATTTTGAGAAGCATGGCTTATGCACGGCGCAGATTTTATTGACTCATGATGATTTATCCAATCGTCGACGCTATTTAAACGCGCGTTCTTCATTGCGGACTTTGCTTGGCTTCGGTGTTGTACCCATAATCAACGAAAATGACACCGTTGTAACCGATGAGATTCGTTTTGGTGATAACGACACTTTAGGGGCTCTGGTGGCTAACCTGATCGAAGCCGATGTGCTGATTATTTTGACGGATCAGCAGGGATTGTTTAATAAAAATCCACGCGATCATCAAGATGCAACATTAATCTCGCATATTTCTGCTTCGGACGATCGTTTGGAGTCGATGGCCAGTGGTGGTGCTGGTGTGTTGGGCAGTGGGGGGATGCTTACTAAGGTGCGGGCGGCGCGTTTGGCGGCGCGTTCTGGTGCTGATACTCTGATTGCCTCAGGACGTGAGAAAGACGTGATTGTACGAGCGGCGTCGGGCGAAATGCTGGGCACGTGGCTGCAACCGGAGCATGGTCGAGTGGCGGCGCGTAAGCAGTGGTTGGCTGGACATTTGAAGAGTCGTGGCGCATTGATTTTAGATGATGGTGCGGTGAAGGCTTTGCGTCAAGGTGGTACGAGTTTACTATCGGTTGGTGTGAAAGACGCGCAGGGCACTTTTTCGCGCGGTGATATGGTTATTTGTGTGGATCTGCATGGTGGTTTGGTGGCGCGTGGTTTAGTGAACTACAGTGTGGCGGAAACTTTGAAATTGCTTGGTCAGCCTTCGTCTAATATTGGTGAGATTTTGGGTTACAAAGGTGAGCCAGAGCTTATTCACCGTGATGATTTGGTTATTATTTAAAAAGAGGTTGTCATGGCAAAACCAGGTAAAGTGGGTTTAGATCGTGTATTGAGTGCTTCGAAATATTCCTATCAAGGTTTGCGAGCTCAATGGAAGCATGAAGCCGCGTTTCGTCAAGAGGCGGTTTTGTTTTTGATCTCTTTACCTTTTGCTATCTGGCTTGGTGATACGGGGCTTGAGCGTGCTGTGCTGATTTTTTCGGTGGGATTGGTGTTGATCGTTGAGACGCTCAACTCTAGTGTCGAGGCGGTGGTTGACCGAATTAGTAGTGAGCATCATGAGCTGTCTGGTCGTGCGAAAGATCTGGGATCGGCGGCGGTTATGTTGGCGCTGGTCTTAGCGGCTGTGGTCTGGTTGGTGGTGTTATTTGGTTGAGGCTGTTGTCGTGTATTATTCCGGTCGGAAGTATGAATGCTTCTAAGGGAAAAGAATAAATAGCAGACATAAAAAAACCGGCATTTGCCGGTTTTTTTATAGGTATTAGGCCAGTGCTTTGATTTTAGCACTCAAGCGGCTCTTATGACGAGCTGCTTTGTTTTTGTGATATAGGCCTTTGTCAGCGGCTTTGTCTAGCTTAGAAGTTGCTAGAACGTAAGCTGCTTGTGCGTCAGCTTGATTGCCTGCTTCGATAGCCGCATCTACTTTTTTCAAGTATGTGCGAACCATTGAACGAAGGCTACCATTGTGAGCGCGGCTTTTGATTGCTTGGCGCGCGCGTTTTTTTGAACCGGCGGAATTTGCCACGGTCTGGCTCCTTTAATTTTGGAATAAGTAATGACACAGCACTCTGCTGTGTCATGAAATTAATGTCAAGTTTTAACTTTGAAATCTCGCGGCGGATTTTACCAGTTTTTAGCGTTGCCACAACCCTATTATACAAAATTTAATCAAATGAGCTTATATATTTGGCTGCGCTCTACTCGTTGCAGGTGGTATTCTTGGTGTGTTTGTGTCGCCTCTTTCGATGTTGTAAAAGAAAATACCTATGTCTAAGAAAAAATCTGTTTCGAACAAAGAGCCTAAGTCTTTGTCTTTATTGCGTTCTGGTGTCTTGGTTTCTATTTGTACGTTTCTTTCTCGTATTCTTGGTTTGGTGAGGGATGCGGCTTTGGCGTTTGTTTTGGGGGCGAGTGGCAGTGCGGACGCATTTTATGTTGCCTTTAAAATTCCTAACTTTTTTCGTCGGTTATTTGCCGAAGGGGCATTTGCTCAGGCCTTTGTTCCTGTTTTAAGTGACTATCGAGTGAAAGAGGGCAAAGATGAGGTTCGTGCCCTAGTGGCTGCGGTAAGCGGTTCTCTTGCTTTGGTTTTGTTGTGTGTGACTGTGTTGTTTATGGTTTGCGCGCCATGGGTGGTATATATTTTTGCGCCGGGTTTTGCGGGAGATGATGGCCAATTATCTCTGGCGTCGGATTTATTGGTGATCACATTCCCGTATTTATTGTTTATTTCTTTGACAGCCTTGGCTGGTGGGATTTTAAACGCCCATGGTGAGTATGCGGTCCCCGCGATTACACCAATTTTCTTGAATATCTCGCTGATTGTGGCGACTATGTTTTTTGCTCGTTCGGCTGCTCAGGCTGAGACGGTTGTAGCATGGGGGGTTTTTTTTGCTGGCTTGATACAGCTAATGTTCCAAATACCCTTTTTGGCAAGACTTAAATTGCTGCCTATGCCAACACTGGGCTTTGGCCATCCTGGTGTAAAGCGTATTTTACTCTTGATGGTGCCTGCTTTATTTGGCGTGTCCGTGAGTCAAATTAATCTATTATTGGATACGGTGCTGGCGTCTTTTCTGCAAACAGGCAGTATTACCTGGCTGTACCTGTCTGATCGTTTATATGAGTTGCCTCTGGGAATTTTCGCTATCGCGATTAGTACTGTTATCTTACCTTCTATGTCGCGCAGTTTTGCGGGTGGTGAATCGTCGAAGTTTTCCGATACGCTTGATTGGGCGTTACGAATTTTGTTACTGATTGCTATTCCCTCTTCGCTTGCGCTATTTATGTTGGCTGAGCCTTTGATTGCGACGATCTTTTACCGAGGCGAGTTAACGGTAAACGATGTTCAGATGGCGGCGCAAAGTCTGCAGGCTTACTCATTGGGTTTGGTGTTTATGATGTTGATTAAGGTCTTGGCGCCTGGTTATTACGCAAGGCAAGACATCAGAACGCCAGTGCGTATTGGGATCATTGCTATGGTTTCGAACATGGTGCTGAACTTAATTTTGGTGGGGCCGCTTGGGCATGTTGGCTTGGCATTGGCGACGAGTCTGTCGGCCGGATTAAATGCTTTCTTGTTGTGGCGTGGTTTGTATAAACAGCAATTCCATGTATTTTCGGCACAATGGGGACGGCTGTTGCGTATTTTAGTGAGTGCGACCATGGCGCTGGGTGCGTGTTTGTATCTGTTTTTACAGCAAGGCTGGCAATGGACACAGATGGATGATTGGACTCGGGTGGGTTGTACCTTGATGGTGGTTGTTTGCGGTGTGTTGGTCTACGTTTTGGTGGCGGTGGCGGCAGGATTGCGGCCTTCTATTTTAAAACATTAGATATACTTTGTGTGTTTTTTGCCTTGATTATCGGTTTGCACAGCTTGTTCAAGTTCTGGCCTACCTTCATCTGGTTAACTGCTATATAATCGACGATATTTTTTCGACGCTGGATTTAATTGTTTTGTACGGGGTTCTATGGAGTTAATTCGCGGTATTCATAATATCCGTTCAAAGCATAAAGAATGCGTGCTGACGATAGGGAATTTTGACGGTGTTCATTTAGGTCACGGTGCGATATTGGCACGCGTTAAAGCCTTAGCTAAACAATACGATTCGCCTGCTGCGATTATGATTTTTGAGCCTCAGCCTAGAGAGTTCTTTGCTCCTGATACGGCGCCAGGTCGCATCGGTCGCTTGCGTGATAAGGTGAAGTTGTTAGAGGGGCAGGGGATTGATTATGTGCTCTGTATGCCGTTCAACCCGAAACTGCAACAATTAGATGCGCAGGCATTTTGCCAGCAAATTTTGCTGGATGGTTTGTCTGTAAAGCATTTAGTAGTGGGGGATGACTTTCGCTTTGGCTGTGATCGACAAGGTGATTTTTATTATCTACAAGAATTTGGCAGTCAGCACGGTTTTGATGTTGAAAATACACCGTCAGTGTTAAACGCTCTAAATGAGCGAGTAAGTAGTACTCTGGTTAGGGATGCTCTAGAGCGCGGTGATATAACCGCCGCGCAAATGAACATGGGACACTCGGTCACGTTAAGCGGCCGGGTAATACATGGTCAGCAGCTTGGTCGCAAGCTGGGTTTCCCAACGGCTAATGTGCATCTTAAAGGTATTAAATCTGCCTTGTCTGGTGTGTACGCTGTGACCTTTATGGTTGAGGGTGTTTCCCATCATGGCGTTGCTAATATTGGTGTGCGTCCTACCGTTCAAGGAAAAACGCCGATATTAGAAGTGCATTTGTTCGATTTTAATGGCGATCTGTATGATCAATATGTGCAGGTAACTTTCTGTCATTTTATCAGGGCAGAGCGAAAAATGGCCGGCCTAGATGAGCTGGAAAAACAAATTCAATGTGATAAAGAGGCCGCGTTACGTTTCTTTGTCCAATCAGTGAACTGATGATCTTTGAGGATAAATCGATAAACCATGAGTGATTATAAACCGACACTGAATTTGCCAGATACAGATTTCCCAATGCGCGGAGATTTGGCAAAACGTGAACCTGCAATGCTGAAGCATTGGCAGGATATGGATCTGTATAAAAAAGTACGTGATGTAAGTAAAGGCCGTAAATCTTTTATTCTTCATGATGGTCCTCCGTACGCAAATGGCAGTATTCATATTGGTCACGCGGTTAACAAAATCCTCAAAGATATTATTGTTAAGTCCAAAACCGTCAGTGGCTTTGATGCGCCTTATATTCCTGGTTGGGATTGTCATGGTTTGCCAATCGAGCACAAAGTTGAGCAGCTGATCGGTAAAGCAGGCGCGAAAGTATCTTATAAAGAGTTTCGTGCAAAATGCCGCGAATACGCCTATACGCAGATCGAAGAGCAGAAAAAGGATTTTATTCGCTTGGGCATCATGGGGGATTGGGAAAATCCTTATCTGACGATGAATTTCAAGACAGAAGCAAATATTGTTCGAGCTTTAGGCAAGATTGCTGAGAACGGTCATTTGGTCAAAGGCTTTAAGCCCGTTTACTGGAGTGTGGTGGGTGGCTCTGCGTTGGCGGAAGCCGAAGTGGAATATCAAGATAAAACGTCTTTGTCTTTGGATGTGCGTTATGCGCCACAAGACGAAGCGGCCTTGCTTGCTAAATTCTCTGATGTTGAGGGGGAAGGCAAGGTTTCTGTTGTTATCTGGACGACGACACCTTGGACGCTTCCAGCAAGCCAAGCGGTTTCTGTTCATCCAGAATTTAACTATGCGCTAGTTGAAGTGGATATGGGGCTAGGCAAAGAGCGTTTAATCGTTGCTGAAGACATGGTCGCAAGTGTGATGTCTCGCTACGGCGTTGCTGATTTCCGCATTGTTGGTCGTACCCTTGGTGCGGAATTGGCAGGTACTGTGTTGAATCATCCGTTCCTAGAACGCGATATTCCTGTCATTTTGGGTGAACATGTTACCACTGAAGCGGGTACGGGCTGCGTACATACTGCACCTGACCACGGCGTAGATGACTTTAACGTCGGTCGTGAAAATGGCATTGGTACGATTAATCTTGTGCAAGACAATGGTGTTTACTCTGATGCGGCTGGCGAATTTGCAGGGTTGCATGTTTATAAAGTAGATGACGTCGTGCTTGAAGCGCTGAATCGTAATAACGCTTTGGTGTGTGAGTCGAAGATTTTCCACAGTTATCCACATTGCTGGCGTACTAAAACACCTCTTATCTTCCGTGCGACACCTCAGTGGTTTATCAGTATGACCAAAGAAGGTTTGCTCGATTCAGCTAAGCATGCGGTTGAAGGTGTGAAGTGGGTGCCAAGCTGGGGACAAAACCGTATGGAAGGGATGTTGAATAACAGCCCGGATTGGTGTGTGTCTCGTCAGCGTACTTGGGGTGTGCCAATTGCTTTGTTTATCAACAAAGAAACTCAAGAGCTTCATCCTGAAACGCCACGTTTGATTGAAGAAGTGGCGAAGCGTATCGAAGTGGAAGGCATCGATGCTTGGTTTGAAATGGAAGCAGAAGCGTTGTTGGGTGCGGATGCTGAAAAATACAGTAAGGTAACGGACACGCTGGATGTATGGTTTGACTCTGGTGTAACGCATTATTCTGTTATCGATCAGCGTGATGAGCTGAGCTTCCCAGCCGATTTGTACCTAGAGGGTTCAGATCAGCATCGTGGTTGGTTCCAGTCTTCATTGAAAACGTCTATTGCGATTCGTGGTGTGCCGCCATACAAGCAAGTGCTCACTCACGGTTTTACCGTTGATGGTGACGGTCGTAAGATGTCGAAGTCTTTGGGTAATGTGTTGTCACCGCAGAAAGTCATGGATACCTTAGGCGCGGATATCATTCGTCTATGGGTTGCGGCAACCGATTACACCACTGAAATGACAGTCTCTGATGAAATTCTTAAGCGTGTTGCGGACTCTTATCGTCGCATTCGTAATACGGCACGTTTCATGATGGCAAACTTGAATGGCTTTAATCCAGCCACTGATATGGTGCCTTCAAGTGACATGATTGCGCTGGATCGTTGGATTGTGGATCGTGCGGCTTTGTTGCAAAAAGAGTTGAATAAGGCCTATAACGAGTACCAATTTCATACGGTTAACCAGAAAATTCAGAATTTCTGTTCCGTGGATTTGGGCGGTTTTTATCTGGATGTTATTAAAGATCGTCAATATACGACGCAAAAGGACAGTTTGGCTCGCCGTTCAGCGCAAACCGCGCTTTATCATGTGATGGAGGCCTTTACTCGTTGGATTGCACCTATATTGAGCTTCACTGCTGACGAAATCTGGCAAACATTACCTGGAGAGCGTAGCGAGTCAGTTTTCTTGGAAACATGGTACGAAGGTCTCGAGGAGTTAGCTGGCGATGAGCCAATGGGACGTGAGTTCTGGAAACACGTTCTTGAAGCAAAAGTGGCAACCAATAAAGTACTAGAAGCGGCGCGTAGTGAAGGCAAGATGAAAGCGAGCTTAAGTGCTGATATCACGCTGTATTGTGATGATGCTTTGCAAGCAACATTGAACCGTCTAGGTGAAGAGCTGCGCTTTGTCTTAATTGCTTCTGACGTTAAGGTGTTGTCTTTGTCTCAAGCGAGTGATGATGCAGTCGCCACTGATCTTGATGGTCTGAAAGTCCACGTTGAGCTGAGCAAATACACTAAGTGTGTGCGTTGCTGGCATCATCGCGAAGAAGTGGGTAAACGAGAAGCGCACCCAGAGTTGTGTGATCGTTGTATCTCTAACTTGCCAGATGGGGAAGGTGAACAACGCCTTTACGCCTAATGACAGCTTTGATTGTGTGGAAACGAGTCCAGCGCTGGTGGGCGCTGGCCCTTATTCTTTTTGTCTTGGATTGGGTGACTAAGCAAGCAATTGAGTCCAACTTGTTTTATGGACAAGAGATTGCTGTCTTCTCATTCTTTGATTTAACGCTAAGGTATAACACGGGTGCTGCCTTTAGTTTTCTTGCGCAAGCGGGTGGCTGGCAGCGTTGGTTTTTTTCTATCATTGCCGTCGCGGTAGTGGTAGGAATTAGTTGGCGTTTGGTTAAAATTGCAGACACAAATCGGTTGGAAGCGTTGGCACTGACGTTTGTGCTAGGAGGGGCGATTGGCAATCTGTACGACCGATTGGTTTACGGGCATGTCGTGGATTTTTTGCAATTCCATTGGCAGCAATCTTGGTATTTCCCAGCATTTAATGTTGCTGATAGCGCGATTACAATCGGTGTTATTTTGATGTTGCTTGAGAGTTTTGTGTCAAAAAAACCGGAAGAGGTGAAAAAATGAATGCAATTACGGCTGAAAGTCGTGTGACTCTGCATTTTGAGCTGTCATTGGAAGATGGGCAAATTGTCGACTCTAACTTTTCACAATCTCCAGCTAGCTTCGTGTTTGGTGATGGCAATCTGCTGCCAACATTCGAGGAAGTTTTGTTAGGCATGAAAGTGGGTGAGGAGGCTTCTTTTGTTATGCCGCCAGAAAAAGCTTTTGGTGCGCACAATCAAAGCAATATCCAGCGTATACCTCGTTCGCAATTCGCTATGGATATCGAGGAAGGAATGGTTATCTCATTTGCGGATATGAGTAAAAATGAACTGCCGGGCGTCATTGCAGAGATTGGTGAGAAAGAGGTTGTTGTGGATTTTAATCATCCTCTTGCTGGTCGCTCATTGACGTTTAGAGTAAACATCATCGCTGTTGAGGCTGTCGCATGAGTTTTGCTATTCAGCTTGCTAACCCGAGAGGTTTTTGTGCGGGTGTTGATAGAGCCATAGATATTGTTAATCGTTGTTTGGATTTGTTTGAAGCGCCTATTTATGTGCGTCATGAAGTGGTTCATAATAAATTCGTGGTTGAGTCTTTAAAAGCGCGTGGTGCGGTTTTTGTGGATGAGCTTGACCAAGTACCAGACGATAACATTGTTATTTTTAGTGCTCACGGTGTTTCAAAAGCGGTACGCGATGAAGCAACAAATAGAGGCTTAAAGGTATTTGACGCAACCTGTCCATTGGTAACAAAAGTACATCTTGAGGTGTTGCGTTATTCTCGTGACGGTATGGAGTGTATTTTAATCGGTCATGATGGTCATCCGGAAGTAGAAGGGACAATGGGGCAGTACGATGTCCGTCAAGGTGGTGCTATCTATTTAGTAGAGAGCCCTGCTGACGTCGCAAAGCTTCAGGTTAAAAATCCTGAATGTCTTGCCTTCGTGACTCAGACTACGTTATCTATGGATGATACTTCTGTGGTTATTGATGCGCTTCGAAAACACTTTCCGATGATTCGTGGACCTAAGAAAGATGACATTTGTTACGCCACGCAAAATCGTCAGGATGCTGTGAAGACGTTAGCCGAAGAATCTGAATTGGTTCTTGTGGTGGGCTCTGTTAATAGCTCTAACTCAAATCGTCTTCGTGAGCTGGCGGAACGAATGGGGGCAAAAGCCTATTTAATCGATAATGCGAGTGAGATCCAATGTGATTGGTTGAAAGGTATCCGTAGCATTGGCGTAACAGCAGGCGCTTCCGCGCCAGAAGTATTGGTTAATGAAGTAATAGATCGTCTTATTAAAGAAGGTGGTAGTGCTCCTCAGGAGTTAAAAGGTAGAGAAGAGAACGTTTCGTTTTCTATGCCTAAAGAGCTTCGCATCATTGAGATTTAAGATATTTTAAATTAATTTAAAATATCTTAAAAAAAAGGTTGCACAAAATCTGTAGATCCTTAATATACGCCCTCGCTGACACGGACAAGGCTTCA
>NZ_QHJF01000033.1 GCF_003259225.1 Marinomonas arctica
TTAAATCCAGAGCAACACAAAGACGCTGCTTAATTATTTTAGGCGACAACTACCTTGAAAGACGCCGTTATGGGTCATTTATTATTTCCTTAAATTGCTATACCAAATTTGACTCTATCTTTGACGCTTCAGCTAAAAAAACCAGTACGGGATTTATATTTTGGATTCGCAGTCGGAATCGGAATATCTTCACCGTCTTCCAGCAAGAGTTCAAGATGAAAAAATATCACCTCTTTAGCCATTTCTAGCCACTACCTATACCCGAACTAAGTTCATTAGCGGCTCGAAAGAATACAAAGCAGGTCTTCTACCTGAGGCTTCTTCCAATGTATTAATTATGCCCTCGTCTAAAAGCGCTCTTGTAAATCTGGCCGCGCTGGCAGCAGGAATTCCGCTGTGAGATGTGAATTTATTATTCCGAAAGACTGGGTTAGTGAAAACAAAATCCAATGCCGTTACACTCCATTTTGAGGATAGAACATCCGAAAACTTCTGTTTCATTTCCTCGTACAATGCTCTTATATTTTCAGCGATTGCGAGATTTTTTATGGCTTGCTGCTCAATCGCCTCCAGAAAGAATGAACACCATTCTTCCCAGTTTCCGGTTTCTGATACATGCCTCATAATATCAATGTATTGGTCTTTATTTTCTTCAAAATAACCACTTACATAAAAATGAGGCGCAGAGATTGTTTTTGACTGCCACAACATCAAGGTAATTAGCATGCGGCCAATTCGGCCGTTACCATCTTTAAAAGGATGTAGTGCTTCAAATTCGATATGCGCCATGGCGGCTTTTAGTAATGCAGGATCACGACTATTCGTTATATAGTCAAAAAGATTATCTAAACCGTCTTGTAGCTGTTCAGGCCGAATTGGGACGAAAAGGATTTGTCTTTTCCCCCTATCAGCAAGATAGTTTTGTTCAGTCTTAAATTCACCTGGGGATTTTTGTGCACCACGACCAAAAGACAAAAGGCGCTGATGAATGGCTTTAACCAAAGACTGTGAAATAGGATATCCGTCAGCCATTGCACCCTGAGCAGCTTTTAACGCCCGTTGATAAAGAATCGTTTCTATGACTTCTGAGCGTACATTTGAGGTGTCCGAGGCCTCACTTTCATGGTCCGCCTCATACTTTAGAATTTCATCCATTGTACTAACGGTTCCTTCCATCCTAGAAGAGATCACAGCTTCTTGGTTCCTAAGTGGAGCGAGCAATATTTCGCTATTGTGCATATTCTTTAGCATCTGATCATAACGAGCAATGGCATCCGTCGCTTTGATAATTCCATCAATGAAAGTCACATAATTCAGTTCTGCAGGAGGAAACTTGTCGTAATGGTAATGGACTGCATTTTCTAAATTTAAATTCATACTCAAAACCTCTAACAAAGACAAAAATTGACTCGATCTATCAAAGACGCCACACAGTATAGGCTCTCATTTTTAAAGAAAAATGAGAGCCTATCAATTTTGACACGAATTAATGAATGACAAAAGCAATTGTCTCTCGCTTTTATAGAAAAATGAGAGACTAATGGGTTTGATGTACATAAGTGAGAGACAAGAAACGTACTACCTCATTTATTGCTGAAAGTGAGATACAAAGCTTTCTACAAGTTAAGGTTAATTGGGTAAGGCTAGGCAATAACCTCAATCCCTTTTCGCTCCACAAGAGACAGCATTTTCAGCGCTGCGCCTCTGGGTTTGCTTTCACCCTGCTCCCATTTTTTAACCAGCTTATCACTGACGTTTAGGTATTGTGCGAAAACGGGTTGAGAAAGGTTATTGGCTAGCCTTAGTTTTTTGACTTGTTCAGGCGTGAAGTCATGAATAGAGGTTAAGCATAAGGTATCAAACTGACGCATGGTGGTTTTATCAATCGCACCTGCCTTTTTAAGGCCTTTGGCTGTCTTATGAACAGACTTTAAAATATCACTCATGGCGATCTCCTTCTTGGCAAGCTTCTACTTTGATTAACTCTTTCGAAACTATCAAACTTTCTAGTTCACTTTGGCTAAAACTAATAAATACTTGGGCTAATTCTCTTAGCGCCATTTGCTCTTTTTTGGTGATGTTAGCTCGTTTGTTTTTAGCAAAGGCATACAAGAAAAAGTATTTTTCACCAATGACAGCGCCAATAATCGTTCGATAGCCACCACTCTTACCTTTGCTCTGTGTTGCCACTCTCTTTTTATAGAGAGCGCCACCTAGGTCAGCATCAACTAATCCTCTCTGGATCTCATCACATACTTCAATGAGATCCATATCAGACAAACGATCTTTTTTAGTTAAAGAACAAAACTCTTTCGTTTTATAAATAAAAGTATACCCTCCTTGGGTAGCATTTCAACAACTCGCAAACATCATGTAGCGCTTCGTTGCTGATATATGTTCATCCTTAAATGCTTCCAATTGATCTTATTAAAGTTTTTGGAAGAGCACCATGCTGAGTTTATTTTCATACCTAAAAAAACAAAACCCCGCTTACCATAGGGAAGCGGGGTTCGGTATTGCGAATTAAGGTAGCTAACGCTTTTTAAAAATCCCGCTGGCGATGACGACGCCAATGCTGACGAAGATGAGTCCGGCAATGGAGTAGCCTTCTAGGTGTTCGCCAAGTACTGGGATGGCGATGAGGGCAGCGAGTACTGGGGTGAAGGCGCCGATGGCGGCCATGTTTTCTGCGCCGAGTTTTTGGATGGCGTAGCCGTAGGAGAATCCGGTCATCAGGCCGACGAGTAAGCTTTGCACGAGAATTTGCCCTGCCAACATATCCCAAGAGGCGTTAACTAAGCCGCTGGAAGCCAATCCAGTTGCCCATAAAAACGCCAGCGCGATCAAGGAAACCAAGCCCATCAACGCCGTTGATACAAAAGGCGGTAAGCCAGCGATGCGCAAACTCACGGTATACACAGCCCAAAAGAAGCTAGCAGCAAGCAATAACAAATCCCCTTTCCAGGTATTCTCAGGCGCGGTAAGCAGCGACAAGCTGAACAACACCAAAACGCCTGCACAGACAAAACTCAAGCCTATTTTGCGTTCACGGCTGACTTTTTCTTGATAGAAAAGCACCGCCAGCAAGGTCACAAAGAAGGGGAAAGCGCCAAGGATTAACAAGCCAGCATGAGACGCGGGGGCGTATTTCAAGCCTGTGGCACTTAGGTAGAAAAACGGTAAGCCTGCACCACAAACAATCCCCAATAAAAGTATGGGAGAAACGGCTTTAACTTGTGCTCTGGCGCGCCACAAAAAAGGCAACAACAATAAAGCTGGCGGAGAAAATCGCAGTATACCTAAATCAAAGGCAGTCAAAGTGTTGGTCATACCAGCACGCATACTGACCAACCAAGAAGCCCAAATTAAAATACTCACGAAGGCTGCTAACAAACCAAGGCGGAAGCCCCAACCCGTGGCGTATTGTTTGTATTTTGGTGACTCTTGAGCGGACATGGATGATGTGTGTTGTGTGACGGTTTGCGGCATAACCACCTCGCAGGAAATCGATAAGATTATTATCTGCCTTTACCCGCGAGCATGTCCTTGCTATTTAGCCTCATAAAAGGCTATTTTTTAGCACATAACACCCAATTAAAACCAATTAATTACTAAGTATGCCAATATGGATAAAACCGATCTAGACATTCTCTCCCATTTACAATCCGATGGCCGTCTGACCAACGTTGCCTTAGCGGAAGAAATTCATCTATCGCCCTCGCCTTGTTTACGCCGCGTGAAGCAGCTCGAAGACACGGGGGTGATCGAGGGGTATCACGCTCGCATTGATCGTCAAAAGGCAGGATTTTCCATGACGGTGTTTGTGGAAGTGCGTTTGAAAAGCCATGCTGGCGACAAACATATTGTGTTTGAAAAAGCGATTTTGGCGATGGAAGACATCATCAGCGCGCATTTGGTGTCTGGCATTGCAGACTACCGGCTCGAAGTAGTCGCGGTGGATCTACAAGATTACGAACGCATTCTGAAAGCCTTGCAGTCCTTGCCTCATGTCAAAGACATTCAAAGCCACTTTGCTATTCGTTCAGTAAAAACGGCGGCACCATTGCCTCTAAAGAGAATGTCCACATAAGATCTCAAATGGGGCTTAATAAACAACAAAACCGCTTATCTGTCGATAAACGGTTTTGTCTGTGGAGAACGCTTTTCGTTGGCGCTATACCTTAAAGCTGCCTACTTGTTGATCTAATACTTTATACAACTGAGTGATATCTTTCGCTTGTTGTGCCAACAAGTCGGATACAGACTGAACCGAATCGGTTTGATCTTTCAACGACACCATGTTGCGATTGATATCATTCGCCACAATAGATTGCTCTTGCGTCGCTTGCGCTGTTTGCGCGGCCATTGCTTGAACTTTTGCAAAAGACGCCTGTATGCCACTAAAGATTTTAGTCACTTCACCAAAGTTGGTAACCGTAGACTCAGCATTGTCACGACTGTTTTGAATCGCTTTAGAGGATTCTGTGACATTGATTTTTAATTGTTCAATCATGCCTTCAATTTCATTGGTACTGTCTTGGGTACGGGTCGCCAAGGTACGAACTTCATCCGCAACCACCGCAAAGCCTCGACCTTGCTCACCTGCGCGCGCTGCTTCTATCGCCGCATTCAGTGCCAACAAGTTAGTCTGTTCGGCGATATTGCGAATCACTTCCAAAACAGAGGCAATACTTTCTGAGCTCTTTTGCAACTCACCAGAGCGACCAAGGGCAAGCTCGATATCTGCCACTAGCGTAGTAATGGCATGTTGAGATTTATTGACTGCGGCCATACCACTTTGCGTCAAATTATTCGAATTTTTCGCCTCATCCGCTGTATCACGTGCTACCGTCGCCATTTGTTGATTGGACATATCCATTTCATGACCAGCACTGACAATAGAAGCAGAGGCATTCGCCAATGCTGTGGTTATTCCAGAAGTTTTACTCGCAACCTTATTCAGCTGCCCTGTCATTTCTCCCAAGGAATCAGACTGTTTGTGAATGCTGCCGATAATCCCTCTTAGACGATCCACAAAGTCGTTAAACTCTTTGGCAAGATCACCTAGCTCATCGTCAGTCGAAAACTTGATACGCTGCGTTAAATCGCCATCGCCCTCGGATATTTCACGAATACGATGCGCCAAGTACGTCACTTGGTTGGCTAATGTTTTCGGTGTTCTGTAGCTGAACCAGGCCGCGATAAATAAACCTAAAAGAACGAGAGCAACCGCAAACTCTTCAAACACAAAAACTTGTTCCTCAATACGCTTTTTCGATAGGTCTGCATGAGCATTGACCGCTTCGCCAGCTTTATCCAGCATATCCCTTAAGGCCTGAAAATCAGCATTGGCCTTTTGCTCTGCCGCCTCAAACCCTGAATCATCTGATTTTAAAGCCACAAAAGCGTTGGACGCATTTAGCCAAGTATTAAAAGCCCTTTCAAACTCACCAAACGGCTGAAAAACCTGTGGCTCATTCACCAAATACTGACGGAATAAATCAAATCGATCTTTGACTTGCTGGGCGTTTTCAACACGATCTTTTTCTTCTTCAACAAGATTGCCTATACCAACCACAATACGTTGCTCAGCCAGCTTGGCTTGGTAAAGATCTCGATCCGCGTTTAAAATGACAGCTGAGGCTTTTCCATAGGACTCAGCTTGTGTATTTAACGCGGCGTTTAGTTGGTTAATGATGTATCCCATCGATACGGATGCAACCAAGAAAATTACACTCATAATCAAAACAGGTACCGAACTTTTCACCCTAATCGAATTCAAACGCATTGCTTTGTCTCCTAACAAAAACTATCGCTTTCAAATATGCAAGGCATGATAGAGTTGTTGATACTTATAAGGCAATGCGGTTTAACAATTACCTACATTTATACTGAACTCAATAACGTATTAATACGTTTCTATTGACCTAGCTCAATAAAAACTAACTCATTGACTTAATTTGTTTTATTTTTAAAAAATGCACTTTCTTTAGTGTAAAAAACGCTATTTTGCTAGAGCAAAAATCACTCAGAGGATAGGATACTTGCTTCCAAAAACGTCCAATAAAAACCATGACAAGAGTATTCCATAGCATGACTTTTCCAACACCCAGTGCAAAACTCGCTCTCGCGGCTTGGTTAGAATCTCATACCGAGTTTCGACTCTCTGCGCAGGCAAATAGCTTAACGGATGCACTTAAAGACTTAGAAACGTCTCCCAAACCGACAAGTTATTTGACGCAATTTAGGCAATTAAAGCGCTATTTCAATCGTACTATTTTTGGCGTACTGATGGCGTCCTTGATCTTAGGGTTAATGGCAGTGCCACCAGCCTTTGTCACCAACCAAAGCAGTCAAGTGAACATTTTCTGGTTGTTCATTATTTTACTGGGCTTTCACGCACTGAACGTTATGGTGTGGAGTGTCACCATGATGGCCACCATGAGACAACATACAAACAGTAAGGGGATGCTGCTAAACCTGTTGATTTTCTTCAACAAAAAAATCAGTAAGCACTCACACATTAATAAAGATGTCAGTGAAGCCTACCTACACTGGCAATGCCCAACGCATTCTAATAAATGGCTAATCGGCAGTCTTTCCCATGCTGCATGGGGCTGTTATCTCTTAGCTGGCTGGCTGATGACCTTGTTATTATTGCTCACCAATCAAGTCAACTTTGTCTGGGAAACGACCTTATTGAGCGATGACGCTTTTGTTCAATTAACACAGACATTAAGCCTCCTCCCCCAGTGGTTTGGCATCGCGCTACCAAACCAGTTTGATATTCTCGCAAGCCGAGTGGATCTCGTGTCACAAACGTCTGTCACAAGACAACATTGGGCCAACTTCCTGCTCGCAAGCATTATGTTTTATGGCGTCTTGCCACGACTAGCATTCACCATCCTCTGCCTAAGTATGTATCACATTACACGCGCAACACGGCCGCTTAGTACACAAGAAAAAATCATTCAAAATCGTTACCAACAACAAGAAAGTCACAATCGACATATTTTGGATGCAGACGATCATAAAGACACAAGCAAAAGCATCCATGCCGACACGACACAAGATGGCACACTGTCAGATAGCGCGTTCTCTCAACGCTGGGCCCTATTTGAATGGAGTGAAGCCAAACCCGATAATTTAAGTAATACGCGCGCTGTGTCCTTGTTAAACAGCCGAGAAGATCAGGACCAATTTTTAGCCTCATCCAACGACGAGCCTATTTATATCTTGGTCAATGGCAGACAAAGTCCGGACCGAGGCATAAGACGCTTTTTCTCCCAAGCCCGCATAAGGTATCCTGCTATCGTTATGGTGATATTAGACGACGGCAAGGACAGATTTGTCGAAGATTGGCAACGCCTTGCCAGAGAAACAGGTCTGTCTTCCACTCTTCTTTCGAAAAAGGACTAAACCGTGTCGATTTCCCTTTTAGTGGTTGGCCACGCAAACACAGGCAAAACATCACTGATTCGTACTTTGTTACGCCGTCAGGACTTTGGCGATGTTAACGATAGAGCTGGCACCACTCGACATGTGGAAAGTGTCAAAATAAAAATCGGCCAGCAATCGGTCATGACATTGACCGATACACCTGGATTTGAAGATTCAATCGGTCTTTGGCAAATCCGTCACTCGCCCACATTTCAATCTTTCCAAGGTGCGGACTGGCTACAGCCCTTTTGCGAGAGCCAATTTGCCCAAGACGAATTCGAACAAGAAGCAAAAATTCTAAAACAACTAACTAAAGCCGATATCATCTTGTACGTCATTGATATTCGCCAAGCACCGTTAGGCAAATACCTTGATGAACTGGCCTTGCTAGCCAGCGCCAATAAACCCATTATTCCTATTTTGAATTTCAGTGCGACGGTCAGCGCGCATACAGATGCCTGGCGCAAGGTCTTAGCAGAACGTCATTTACACGCCGTCATAAAATACGACACGGTGGCCTTTTACTTTGAAGATGAAAAACGTCTTTACCAAAGTATTCAAAGTTTAATGCCAGAAGACTACGACACCATTGCTCATCTTATTCAATCTCGTGAAGAAGCGGCTCAATTGCGCAAAACCATGGCCAGCCGTCAATTAGCCGAGTTAATGTTAAAAGCGGCCAGCACTCGTATTGAATGCTCGAGTTATCCACCAACAGACGATGAATCACGCGCTTTTGAAGACAACGTACGCTCACTAGAAAATCGTTTTATCCGTCAACTTTTGCGTCTTTATGAATTCCAAGAAGAAGACTTGGTTGCGACGCCATTGGCCATTCAAAATGACCGCTGGCAGCAAGACATATTTGCAAAAGAGACGCTCAAAGAATGGGGGATCGAAAGTGGTACCAGTGCGCTAACAGGCGCAGCCATTGGCGCTGGCATTGATGTGATGTCAGCAGGATTAACGCTTGGAACAGCCACTACGATTGGCGCCTTACTTGGCGCCACATGGAAAACAGGGAGGCATTACAAAGACACACTGAAAAGCAAACTGACCAACCGCTACTATTTGTGCCTTGATCACGCCACGCTAACGCTACTGTGCTTACGAGGATTAAGTGCCATTCACCACCTACATCAGCGTGGTCACGCGACGCAGCAAGCCTATGAACTGAACTCTCAGACACAAAATGATGACCTAATCGCTCAACTAAAGCCATATTGGAAACAAGCGCAACAGCGCCCAGAGTGGGCAACACAAGATCTACCGGATACACATCCAAGCGTGCTAGATTTACAAAAACGCTTAGAAAAAGCCATTGAGCAAAATAGCCATTAACGATTAGTGAGTATGAAGGAGTTCGCTATCTAATCGTTGCTGGGTGGCCTGCATCTGCTGCTCACATTGTTTCATCAAACCGACCACGTCGGTCTCTTGCAATCCGGAGGTATCAATGGGAGGTAACATTTCAACCAGCACCTTGCCATTGTGCCAGCGATTTAAATGCACTTGGTCATGGGTACTGCTACAAACAACAGGAACAATAGGAACACCCGCTTGGACCGCGGCATGAAAAGCACCGCGTTTGAAAGGCAACCAGCCGCGCCCTCGGCTGCGAGTACCTTCTGGAAACATCCAGATAGACAATCCCGTTTTGGTCATACTAGAGACAATTTGATCAATGGTGGCAATCGCTTGTCGCCGATTTTCTCGATTGATCAGGAAGTTACCACTGGCCCAGTACAAAATACCGAAAAAGGGAATCCAACGTAAGCTGGTTTTTCCAACGGTCACCACGCCTTTGGGCACGACCACGGCTAAAGTAAATAAATCAAAGTTGTTCTGATGGTTCGCCACATAGACGGCTTGAGGAATGTTTTTTGCGGACTCCGCCACTCGACCTTCAACCGATAAACCGAACAGAGGGCCCACTTGCGCAAACACTCTACCCAAATAATACACACGATTTTTCGACCATAGCGTCAATAGGCAAAACACAATACCAAACAGCGTGACACCTACCACCAACAATAAGAGCAATGTCATCCGTAGCAAAAGCAACATATTGAAATAAACCTCACATTAACAGCGTGTAAGATTGATTAGGAGTTAACGCGAGTGAAATGCCTCACGCCATTTATAAAACTCTTCTGCGACCAAGGGCTTAGAAAAAAAGTAGCCTTGAATTTTATCACAATGATATTGGTTTAAGAGCGCCACACCCTCCGCATTTTCAGCCCCCTCTGCCGTCACTTGAAAGCCCAAGCTATGGGACAGTTCAATCGTCGCTTTGGTGATGAACTCATCCCCCTTGTTGGTATCAATGTACTGAATAAAGGCTCGATCAATTTTCACTTCATTCACTGGCAATTCACGCAAATACGATAACGAAGACTGGCCTGTACCAAAGTCATCAATAGCCAGATGAATACCCATTTCTTGCAACGCTTTTAACACACTAATGACTTTTACCCGGTCTTTCATCACCGCACTTTCGGTGACTTCAAGAGCCAGAGCGCGTTCAGGCAAACCGTACGTTTTTAATGCCTTAGCAACCGTATCGGGTAACGCTTCGTCTAAAAGATCATGAGCAGATAAGTTGACCGCAACACGAATTTCCTGCCCTTGTGCCCACCATTGACTCAGCTGTGATAATACCGTATTCAGTACCCACTTAGTGAGCACCTGTATATTACCGGCATGTTCTAACAAAGAGATGAACTCATCGGGTGGGAGAAAACCCAGTTCGGGATGAACCCATCGAATCAGCGCTTCCGCCTCATGACAATCGTTTAACACCATTCCAACCTTAGGCTGGTACACCACAAACAGCTGATTGCTTTCCAGCGCAATAGGCAAATCTCGAATGATCGTCAGTCTACGGCGATGATCTTCATCCTGACCCACTTTGTAAAACACACAAAGCTCGCTCTCTTCTCGTGCCTTATCAGCCACAATATCCAGCCGCCTCATGGCGCTATTCACACTGGCCGTCGCATGCTCAAAAGGCAGCACCGCAATACTAATATCCAATCGAATACTAGAACCTTTTTCCACCTCGAACTCATCATATAAAAAACGCTTCAAATCACTGCAATCTTGGCAAGCTATGTCTTTGTTGGAAATCACTAAAAACTTATCCGCACTCATCCGTGCCAACATTAGGGCGTCTTTTTTCCAGTATTGTTGAAGGCGCTCAGCCATTTTCGACAACAAAACATTGCCAACATCAAAGCCCAGCATATTATTAATTTGCTTAAACTGGCGAATATTCAGTAACACCAAAGCGCCTGTGTTTTTTGGCAAAGCTTCACTCAAATAGTGTTCAACGGCACTTTGATTAAATAACCCCGTCAGTTGATCGTGAGATGCCCGATAAGTCAGTTCTTCTTCACGATTAATAATCGATTCTTGCATGACTTTCATGGTGTTGGACAACACCCCAAATTCACCAGAGACTGATGGCGCTTCAATACTGTCTTTGCTGGACCCGCGACCAATTTGCGACGCATATTCCACTAACCGTCCAATCGGCTGCGTCATATTTCGAGCCAGCGCCACACCAAACAACAAAGCCAACGCCAACGCACCCGTAAAAATCAATATAAGCTGACTACGGGTATTATTGTAGCTTTCTAACCATGGTCCATAAGGTAGATGAATAATGCCCCATTGTGTTGGAATACCTAAATCCACCCCCAGAGACAAATATTTTTCATCATTAGAGAAAACGGGATACTCAAGAACGCCTTTAATGTCACCAATACTATTAAAAAGTCTCGCTTTTTCACTGTTTGGCAATGTGGAAGAACCCGCCAGCTTTTCTTCGCCATTGGTCTCATAGACAAAGCTAATATCTAGCCCTGTGACGTTTTTTATTTGTTCCGCCAAAGCTTGGTCTAACGAGAAAGCCATGCCCACCCAAGCAATGACATTGGGGGCCCTCACTGGCACTAAAACCAGCTGATAAGCGCGATTGTCAAAATCGATCATAGTACTGATTGACGCCCCACCAGAACGACGAGCAGACAACACCAGTTCAGAGATGGTATTGCTCATATCGACTTCTTGAGTAACGGTAATGACCTCGCCTCGAGGTGAAACCAGCAGCGAAATATCCGCATTAATGCGGGCACCATGATTTTGCAAGACAGATTGTAGTGTGCCTGTTTCTCGTGTTGCGACAGCTTGTTTAAAACCAAAATCTGACGTTAATATTTCAACGCCTTTGGTCAACTGCTCTGCACGCGCTTCCAGTAATAAATCAAATACTTTGCGCGAGACATCGATTGAATCCACCCCCTGTCTGTAATTGTCTTTTTTTAACGATGACAGCACAGCCAAAGCCGTGCCCAACTGGGCCAGCGCAAGCAGTATTAAAACAAACATGATCAGTCGTGCTTGAAAGCTTTTCAACACTCTAAAACCTCTTTGATGCTAATGACCTAGGCTGCTGAGCATACGCTCAAAAAACACGCATATTTATGGATAATAGGGCTAATTTAAATTGTATGCCATATTCTCACAAACGATCTTGTATTTGCGCAAATAATAACATAAGTTATTGTTTTAAACTTTTGTTATTTGCCTTATGAAAGATCAAACATATCGAGTTTATCAAGCCATCAAAGTCGATCCGCTTGCGTCACAACAAGCCATTGCAAATCGACTCAATATGAGTCGAGAATCCGTCGCTGGTCATATCATGCAGTTGACTCGACAGGGATATATCTTAGGAAAGGGCTATCTGTTGGCTGAGCAAAACACGTATGTTGTTTTGGGTGGGGCCAATGTGGACATCAATGGCCATAGTAACAACAGCCTACACTCGCACGATTCAAACCCAGGCACCATTAGCCAAAGTCCGGGCGGTGTCGGACGTAATATTGCCGAAAATTTGGCACGTTTAGGCGAACACGTACATTTGATCGCCCCCATCGGATTAGATCAGCGTGGCGATTGGCTTATCGAACAGACCCGTTTGAGCGGTGTGGAAACTCACAACGTCCTACGTCATGAAACGTTACCCACAGGCACCTATCTCGCCATCAATGACAGCAATGGCACCCTACAAGCCGCTATCGCTGACATGCGCATTATCGACAGCCTAGAAGAACAAAAACTCCGTAGCAAACAAGCTCTTTTACAGAGTGCTCATCGTATTATTATCGATGCTAACTTACCCGCTGACATCATTGCTTGGCTCGCCCAACAACCACTATCCGCAGACTTTATCGCAGATGCGGTTTCCACCGCTAAAGCGCCACGTTTACGGACGATACTGCCAAAGTTAACCCTACTCAAAGCCAATCAAGATGAAGCGAGGGCCATTCTTGATTGCGCAGAAACCCATCCAGAAACGCTCGCAAAAGCCTTGGTTGATGCTGGGGTGGACGAAGTCTTACTCAGTTTAGGCAAGCAAGGCGTGCTTTATGCAGACAGCAAACACACGATTAGGCAAGCGTGCTACCCAACTCAAGCCGTTAGCGACACAGGCGCTGGAGACGCATTACTCGCCGGCTACTTAAGCGCTTGCCAACAAAACATGAACCTAAATCAATCACTGTCTTTTGCTCTAGCTTGTGCTGCTATGACCCTAGAAAGCCCTCATGCCAATAACCCAGAACTGACTCTTCAAACTGTCACCCAATGGATAGAAAAACAATGAATGAATATTTAGATATACACCCAGATGTGGCGGCAGCGCTTGCCGCAGGAAAACCCGTTGTAGCGCTAGAAAGCACTATTATTTCTCATGGCATGCCGTGGCCACAGAACGCGGAAACTGCCAAAAAAGTAGAACAAATCATTCGTGATAATGGCGCCGTGCCTGCCACCATCGCCATTATTGATGGCCGTCTCAAAGCGGGATTAAGCAATAATGAAATAGACACCTTAGCGAAAGCCGGTTTGTCCGTCACCAAGTGCTCACGTCGTGATTTGCCCTATGTCGTGGCGAAGAAACAACATGGCGCGACAACGGTCGCGGCCACTATGATCATTGCGGCCATGGCTGGCATTAAAGTGTTCGCCACTGGTGGTATTGGTGGTGTTCATCGCGGTGCACAGCAAACCTTTGATATTTCTGCAGATTTGCAAGAGCTGGCAAAAACCAATGTTGCCGTTGTCTGTGCTGGTGCAAAATCCATTCTAGATCTTGCGCTCACTCGTGAATACTTAGAGACTCAAGGCGTGCCCGTATTGGGCTACAAAACAGATACCTTGCCTGCTTTTTACACCCGAGAAAGTGACCAAACGGTCGATTATAATATGACCTCAGCGGAGGAGATTGCCCATTTCATTAAGGCAAAATGGGCAATGCAATTACACGGCGGCGCGATTATCGCTAACCCTATTCCTGAAGAATTTGCTATGGATAAAGCCACTATTGACGCAGCAATTAATCAAGCATTACTAGAAATGGAAGAACAAGGCGTCGCTGGAAAAGAGTCCACACCATTCTTGCTAGCACGTGTAGCGCAACTAACCGGCGGTGACAGTTTGGCAAGTAATATTCAGTTGGTGTTTAACAACGCACGTTTAGCGGCCGAAATCGCCTCCGCACTTTAACCAAACAAACGACATGGCAAACCTACGTTTGTCATGTCTAACTGGCATCAGCTTTGCCAATAATTGTCTTTCCAATAGTCGATTTGATCGTCCCCCAGAAAACTCCAAGCAACAAATCGGCTGATTTTTTGACCTTGCGCCATATCAATCGTCTTCACCTGACGAGCACCGACCTGTTTTAAGGTCCGATAAATCGTCTCTAAATTCGCCTGACGTGCGACTAAAGAGGTAAACCAAAAGCAACGGTCTGCGTATTGCACACTTTCTTCGATCATGCGTGAGACAAACCCCGCTTCACCGCCATCACACCACAGTTCTGCAGACGTGCCACCAAAGTTTAACACGGGTTTTGGGGGCGTCATTTTGCCTTTTACACCACGCCATTTACGCTGGGATTCATCCACCATAGCCGACTCACTGGTATGAAAAGGAGGGTTGCATAAGGTCAAATCAAAACGGTCTTTTTCTTTCCACACGCCGTCAAACAGTTTGTCAGCTTGCGTCTGCAGACGCACCACTATCGCGCCTTTTAAACACGCATTGGATTTCACAATTGTGTCGCATGTCGCCACAGCAATAGGGTTAACGTCTGAGCCAACAAACTGCCAACCGTATTCTTGGTGACCAATAATGGGATATACGCAGTTAGCGCCCACACCAACATCCAAGACTTTTATCGCTTTTCCTCGTGGAATCACCCCGTTATTGCTGGCTGCCAGTAGGTCTGCCAGATAATGAATGTAGTCCGCCCGCCCTGGAATAGGTGGACAGAGATAGCCCGGTGGAATGTCCCAAAACGCCACACCATAAAAATGACTCAGCAAGGCGCGGTTTAAGGTTTTAACCGCATTGGGATTAGCAAAATCGACGGACTCATTGCCGTATTGATTCAGTTGTATGAAGTTTGAAAGTTCCGGACAGGAGTCAGCCAATAACGCAAAGTCATAGCGTGCTCGATGCGGATTGCGAGGATGAAGTTCTAACTTGTTGGTGCGTTTGCTCTTCGTATTCTTGCTTTTTAAGACCACAATAATGCCATTATTTCAAACCAAAATGCGAGTATAACCGAATTCCTTAACTTGGACTAAATCTGCTGATATGCCATCACTTCAGAATGTTACGCCTCAGGATACGGAATTAAACTTTTTGCCACGTCTTCAATGAGTGTTCTAAACCATTCTACAGCAGGATCTTTCTCAATACTTTTGGGCCAGCTTACAAAGTATTTGGAATCTGGAAAGGCAACAGGTAAAGGTTTCATTGTCAGGTTGAATTGTTCACAGAAGCGATCGGCCAGCAAACCACTGGTGCTGATCAACAATGATGTTCGCCCAACCGTTTCTAATGCCGACAAAAAATAAGGCGTACGAAAGGCAAAGCGTCGTTCATGGGCTCGATCACCTAACACTAGGTCACTCACCGCTCGCCGAGTTCCTCCCATGCTCACCAGCACATGAGGGAAGCTCAGGTATTCATCCAAGCTAATACGCTCTTGTTTGGCGAGCGGGTGATTATTCGACATGATGCAACGAAACTTTTCATGCCCTAGCAAAACCTTACGGTATGTATTGGGAATCTCAATGTATTCGCTGCACAAGACGACATCAACCGAATGCTCCGTTTGACTGATCAAACTGGTTTCCGTAATGGTGGTCGTTTCCAACGAGGCAAATGGCGCTTCTTGGTAAAAACGTTCTGCTATCGCAGGTACATAAGCTTGTGCTTGATAGTGGGTGGTTTGTAAACGAAACACTCGATTACTGCTTTGAGGCTGAAAATCCGGTGGGGAGTCGAGTCCGACCATCTGCTCCAAGAGCAGCTTTAGAGGCGCTTCTAGTGCTAATGCTTTTGACGTTGGCACCATGCCTTTTGAGGTACGAAGAAACAATGGGTCATTAAAGGCATCACGCAATCGATTCAGTAACCGACTCATGGCGGATTGGCTCAAATACAAACGATTCGCAGCACGTCCAACGTTTCGCTCTTCTAGTAAATATAGAAGCCCAGTCAAGGATTTGAGGTCCAAATGTTGTAGTGAGTTAGGAATCATAAGTAAATCTCGATTTATGCATAATGATTAGAACTATTATGCATTGGCTTTAATGCCCAAGGGAAGCCAATATGATCTTTACGATTCTTCTTTCTTAAAGGCCACCACCATGCCCACTGCTAAGCAGACTTTTCTGTACGGCCTCTTTTTCAGTTCTGTTACTGTGCTCTTTTGGGGAATGTTACCTATTGCTCTGAAGCTGTCTGGCAGTTTTTCCGATCCGATTACGTTAACTTGGCTACGCTTTTCAGTGGCAGGTATTATTTTAGGTTTATGGCAATGGCAACGCGGCAAACTGGGAGAATTCAAATTTTTATCTAAAAATGACTGGTTACGGCTTTTTGCCGCAGGTACATTTTTAATTATTAACTACACCAGTTTTGCCTGGAGCTTAGACTTTTTATTACCAGGCTCGGCACAATTAAGCTTTCAGATTGCTCCTCTATTCCTCGCGTTGGGTGGATTGTTTTTCCTCAAAGAAAACATAAACTGGCAGCAATGGTTGTGCTTTGCGGCAATAGGATTAGGTATGTTGGTGTTCTTTCATCCTATTTTCGGACAAGGTGGTCAAGGCTCTATTTGGGTTGGATTCGCCATTGTTCAACTGTCAGCAGCAGCGTGGTCTCTGTATGCGTTGCTGCAAAAATCTTTATTCAAACGACTCGCGCCGACAAACATTTTATTGGCAATTTATGTTTATGCCTTGCTTGTTATGCTGCCATTTTCATCGCCCAGCGAACTATTAAACATGTCCGCAGACGATGCCTGGATTGCGGCTTTTTGCTGTCTAAATACGTTGATCGCATACGGCGCATTTGCCCAAGCCATGCGTTACTGGCAAACCGTACAAGTCAGTGCTTCGATTGCCTTAACACCTGTTATGGCTTTCATACTGACAGAGTTTTGTGTCGCTGTTGGTTGGTGGACCGAGAGTATCCACTCTTCCCATGCCGACCTATTAAGCTTATTTGGTATGTTGATTGTGATCGTTAGTGCCATTAACGTGCAATTAATCAGCGCAAGAGTACAACGTAAAGCCGCGTTATTGACAAAGCCTTTGAACGAAGCCATTTAAGCGAGTGGCATTGTCCTTATAGCCAAAGTGTAAAAGGCACAATAGAAAGGCCCAGAATTAACATTATGGCAATCAAAGTAAAAAAGGCTTCTGCAGGGCTTTGACGCGCATGCTGAAGGTAACCTAACACCCACTGTCCAACCGAAATGGGTCGCATGGTTTGGGCGCGTGCCATTTGATCTTCTTGTATAAGTGCTAACGCTTTTTCAGCTTGTTCCTTATCCTTGACCCACAACCCAGCCATGGACACTTGCCATCGCCCTGCAGACGTTTCATAAAAGTCGATATCGTGATCAGCTAATAATTGACGAATATCATCCGCTTCTTCATCTGGAACATATTTCAGCCGAAAAACCAACGTCGCCATAGAATACAACCTTACGCATAAAAATGAGCGGTAGAGAGTAAGAGATGCCAGACAATATTACAATCTTGTGCTGTCCTGCTGCATGTGAGCAGCGTGCTCTTCTATCCAAGCGATCACCTGCTCTTTGGGTAATGGCCGACAGAAATAATACCCTTGAACTCTATCAACCCCGAGTTCTCTGACCGCATTAAGCTGATCCTCACGCTCAACGCCCTCTGCAACTAACTTCATGTTTAACTCTTTTGCCAGCTTTGTCACCGAGGTCAATATCTGACGGGTAAACTGGTCGTCTTTTAGACTCGCTATGAATATCTGGTCCAACTTTAAGGTGTCATATGGGAAACGACGCAAAAAATCCAATCCCGCATAACCAGTACCAAAATCATCCACAGACAAATGAATGCCTAGCGCTTTAATATGCTCAAATCGGCTTACCATAATAGGCAGGTCAATGGCATTCAAAGCACTGGTTTCTGTCACCTCAAGCCCTAACCGCCCTTTCAGCTCTGGGTATTCATCAAGGATACCGGCTAAACTAGGCGCAAAAGTTTCTTTAAGCAGACTATGCCTATCTACATTCACTGAAATATTAATATCACTTAACGGTAGGGGATATTCGCGATAAAAATCACCGACCTTACGAATCACCATCCAAGTCAGTTCATCAATTAGGCCAAGTCGATCTGCCATATCAACAATCACAAGGGGAGAAACTTGACCATGATGAACAGAGTGCCATCGAATCAATGCTTCCATTTCATACTGACCGTCAACATTGAGTGATACAATGGGCTGAAAATACACCTCCATGGCATTATTTTTAATGGCGCGTTTAACACAGTGCCTTAAAGACCGTCGATAATAAGCAAAGGTAAAATAGCCTGTACAGAGGATAATGGACAGCAGCGCCCAACACATAAAAATCCAAGGGAGCAGTGCAAGCAAACGATTCCAGTATAAATCGGTTGTTAAAAGCACCTCTAATTCGATTGCCCAGTCATCGAATGTTACTTTTTTAGTTTCGATTAGGTCTGAAACAATTTGGTTTCTATTGGAGAACAGCACTTGCTTGCCCAGGGTTAACTCATAAACATAGTCAGGCAACAATATTTGATTGATGCTACTCGCTATACTATCTGGTGGCGCCAAAGCATTTACACCTACCCCATCTGGTCTTTGGTAAAAAGCAAAAAAAGTAGCGTCTCCCAATGTCTTCGAATTCATTAAGGATACCGTTTTACGGTCTTCGCTGTTTTCTATACGTGACACAATGGATTTATATATGGAGATATTGATGGCCCCAAGATTGGAGCAATACACCTTAAAGTCGGCATTAAAAAGACCAAACTCTTTAAAAATAGGAGAGTAGAAAGTGGCACGACGCAAACGGTCTATGTCTGCTTTTTCACAAACTAAAGCACTGTTATCCGCCACTTGTTGCAACTCGGCAAAAATACTTTCCATGTGCTTTGACAAAGCATTTTTTGCCATATTGGTTCGTTTGTCTAAATCATTTAACAAAAAAACATAGAGCCCAGCGGAAAAGAGAAGAAAACTGAGAAATATGGAGAATAACCCGCAAAAAAAGAATACCTTTTTTTCAATGAACGCTATTGCCCTGACATCGCCAAACATACCGCCACTTTCCTCCATTTATGAACCATCAAGATAAAACTCCAATTATGTGCAAAGGCTTCGTCTGTTCGTGATGAACGCAAATAGTGACAGGAACACACAACATCACCTATAAAAAAGACCGCTTAAAAGCAGTCCTTTATATATAGCATATAACATAAACTATTTGCCGCGTATCTCTATGAAAACCAGTAATAAAGCGTCTTAAGCATTATTCACTTTATGACATCAGGTGGGCATAGCTGCCTTAGATTAGTCAGATTTTTTTTCAATCACAATTGAGAGATACCCGACTTCGACACCAAATTTTGTCATCACAGATTCATTGATTACAACGCCGTCTTTGACCATATACATACGATCATCCACATTGACTTCTATTAAGTCTCCGTCGTATTGCACCTGTAAAACATAATTCATAAACAATGCATTTCCTGCTATTTTTACATCACCAGAACCAATCACATCATTCGCTGTTGCCGTATACTGGCCTTGAGCATTCGGCGTCATGGTCCAAGTACGATTTTGGACTTCACCATCATCAAACACAAACACTTCAGCCAACGTCCCAACGCCGTTCTCCCAACTTCCTTCTAGAGTGGCATTAAAATAACGAATCACTTCACCACTGCGGTTTTTCAAAATACCATGCGCGGTTAAAGGTCCCGAAAAAAATGTTTGTAACTCAAACTTAGGCTCATTTTTAGCGTACAAAGATACATCTGGGGTAGAGCAAGCCGTTAATAACAACATGCTCAGTATCACCACCATCATTTTACTTGTGACAGAACACCATACGTTTTTCATAGTCATTTCCTTAGAATATGCACTGCTATCGCCAGAATAAAAGAACGACGCCGTGATGTGTTAAAAATAATGGTACTGAATATCCACGCTCTGATATTTGCCGTTTTCATCGCAAATATTGGCGCGTCCAGTGAAACGCAATAAGCGCTTATCTAAAGGATCATAAGCTACTACTATCGGATCTACCGCCATTTTGACAAACCAAGAGATGGGAGACAAAGCGAAACACATCGCCCCATCCTGTGTTCCATCAAGACACTCGGCTTTAGCGACGCGAAAAGAAAACGTGGTTTGCTGGCTGGGCACCAAATATTCGATGTCCATCTGTTTACCTGTTTTTAAGGTATCCCAGTACTGTTTAACAAAACCATCAAAACCGGCATCTACCACAATACCCGCCACCAATGGGATCGAGCCGACTTCTGGCTGTGCTGTTCGGTTTTCTACATAGTTTACTTCCAAGCGGTTGTTCGCTTGTTTCACGTCTATTGTTTCACCGTTACGCTCATTAACCTGTGAAAAGCTTGGGGTAATTCGCGACTGAGAAAAATCGAGGGTTTTATTCGCAAACACACGGCCATCTGGCTCTGAATATTCCACCTTATGGCTCTTGTCATCGAGCATCTGATGCGTTTCTCGATACAATAAAGCACCGTTTTTCAAACTGTAGGCACTGCCTACTATTTTTGAAAAGGCGGCATCGCTAGAAACTGGCGTATCAGCCAAACTGTAGGCACTCAATAATAAAGAAAAAAACAATGTCACAAAGGACCGCTTCTGCGGTAAACACACAAAAGATAGCTTCATTTCTCACCCTTACATTTTAGATTACGCAATACGCTTATTGACCACCAAGTGAGACTCATATCTGATAAACCTAACGCTAATACAGAAGCAAATACGAGAACCTTTACGCATCAAACAATGCCCATTTCTCACTCAGCCAGATCCCCAGCGGTATCACCAACGACCAAATAATCGCTACGATCAATAAAGTCTGTCCAATAGGCTCTGCTAAGCTAATACCTGACAGCTTTGCACCAGCAAAATAACTCAATGTTGGCCCAATAGCACCCATTAACGCACCCAACAGATACCGAGAACGAAGAAAAGATAGACTATGGGCAAACAAGGTCGCAACACTCACCCAAAGACACAGTAACCAAACGGGTGGCAAGCTTATTGTGTCTAGATTATCGGCTGAAAAAGAGAACACACCAACGTGAAACAAGGTGCCATCAACGATGACACCTAATGTTAGGAAAGCTAAAAATAAACGCCATTCTCTTCGGGTGCGCATAAAATAACGATCATGCAAAAACAGATACGAAGCCGTTACAACGAGAGCCCAAAGATCTCCCGCTAATAAACAAATAAACCAAACCGCTTGAAATAAAATGGCATTCAACAAGGATTTCATGCCATATGCTCCCTTTAATTCGTCTCAATAGACAAACGATGATCGGGTTTGGCAAAGACAAACTGTCCTGTGCTAATGGCCCTTTCTTTGAAGCCACCTTCGCAATAAGCCAAATAAAAGTCCCACATACGGCAAAACACGTCGTCAAATCCCATGTTCGTCACTTCATGACGAGCGGCATGGAAGCGTGTGCGCCAATCCGCTAACGTTTTGGCATAATGCTCTGTAATGTCCTCCAGTCCCACAATTTGCATGTCAGTTTTCGATGCTATTTTATGAGCAATCACCTGATTGGATGGCAAACAACCACCTGGGAAGATGTAACGTTGGATAAAATCCACTGAACGACGTGCGTAATCGTAACGTTGATCCGCAATGGTAATGGCTTGAATCACCATCACACCATGGGGTTTTAACAGCTCACTACACTTGGAAAAATAGCTGTCATAGTATTCGTGGCCCACCGCTTCAATCATTTCAATAGAAACAAGCTTATCGTATTGGCCTTGCAAATCACGGTAATCTTCAAGCAACAAGGTAATCTTGTCTTGCAACCCTTCGGCTTCCACTCGCGCCTTAGCAAACTCATACTGTTCTTTGGAAATTGTGGTAGTGGTTACTCGACAGCCATAATTCTTAGCGGCGTGAATCGCCATGCCCCCCCAACCTGTGCCGATTTCTAATAGGTGATCATCTTTGCTTAATTGAAGCTTTTGGCAAATACGATCCAGTTTGTTTACCGATGCCTCCTCTAAAGAAGAGTCTAGCTGTGGGTAAACCGCCGAGGAATACATCATAGTAGGATCTAAAAATAAGGAGAAAAAATCATTACCTAGGTCATAGTGAGCGGAAATATTATCTTTCGACCCTTTCTTCGTATTGGCATTCAATTTATGAACGATTTTTGCTCCAATACGGCTCCATATAGGACGTTTAGCGTCCATTTTATTAATCAAACTAAGATTGGCCACCATCAAACGAATCACTGCCACCACATCCGAAGAAGACCACCAGCCCTTCATATAAGCTTCGCCAGCACCGATGCTGCTGTTTAGAAATACGTCACGGTAAGCATGAATGTCATGAACTTGGATATGCGCAATATAGCGAGTACTTTCCTTGGCTTCTCCGAAGGTATAGGTTTTGCCATTCTCATCTAGTGTAAGATGGCCAATTTCCAATTTTCCTAACATCGCAAACACCATCTTGCGTGCTAGCGTATCGAACCAAGTTGTTGTGTTATTTTTCACTTTCTGATTTTCCATACTAACGGAGTTCATAGTTATTAATCTCCTAAATGCAATATTTCTACCCTATTTGATCTTGGTAGACGATGAGTTCGGATGCGAATAAAAAGGCACCTTTTTTATCCATAACTTTAGAGCTTGCCAATAAATGCCAAAGGCCACTTGCATTGTCATGACAGGATAACGAAACAGCACCCTCGCCATAGTAGAAGACGTTAACGACATTCGAGTCAGCGATAAGGTGGCATCAAACACGCACTTTTCCCCCACTAACTCTTTATTTTGCATATGCACCGCTAGCTTCTTATGAGGAACATTACTTCGCCAATCATAAAAATGTTCCATCGGATGAAAAGGCGACACATGCATTGCCTTGTTAAATTGCATACGCTGCATAGGCTGAAGCGGATCACATTTTAAAACATAAGGGATTTTTTCCCGCCAAGGCGTGTTCGTTACTTCAAGCAGCATAGCTTGCAGTTGCTCATTTTTGTCGAAGCAGTAATAAATAGTGATGGGATTAATGATGAAACCAAAATATCGGCAATTGGTTAACATGCGTACCGGACCTGATAAATCCAACCCCAAACGCTCATTCACTTCAGACAGCACCGCCTGTTTAATGGAAACCGACGAATCCCCAAAGTAATCTTGTCGAGCAAATCGAGCTAAAGACCAAGATTTAACTGACCACCAGGGACTCATCGCCAACACATCATTTAACTCATCCAAATCGAAGTACATCATAAAGACGCGATAACGAAACGCATGAGTACGCGGTAAAAACGACGATGGCGCACAGTGCCATGATAGACAGCGCTGTGCTTAGGCAGAAAATCTACCATGTGATTCCCAATCCATTAGCCACACGAACGCCACTCCAACAACCATCTTCATGGAAACCGTTACGCCAATAAGCCCCACAAAACCACGTTTTGTTTACCCCATTAATTTCTGACCAACGATCCTGAGCGTTAATACCCGCCAAGGTAAAGGTGGGATGAGAATACTGGAAACGCCCCACGATTTTGTCTTCCGCAATCATGTCTGTTTGGTTCAAGGTCACCACATAGGTGGTATCACTGGAAAAATGCTGCAGAATATTCATGTTATAGCTTAGGGTGGCAGGCCTAGTTCGATCCTTTCCAAGATGGTAATTCCAACTAGACCAAGCAAGCTTCTTCTTCGGCAACAGCCTAGTATCGGTATGAAGTACCACATCGTTGTTGCGATACGGCAATGCCGATAAAATCGCGTGTTCCTCTTTGGAAGGGTCAGCCAATAACGCCAACGCCTGATCACTATGACAAGCAAACACGACTTGATCGAACTCTTGGGTGGAACCATCGGCAAAATGAATCACCACGTTGGTTTCAGAACGATGCACTTTGTCGATCGTCGCGCCAAGCCGAATACGGTCTTTAAACTTTTCGACTAGAGGCTGTAAATACGCCGATGATCCCCCTTCGATGACTCGCCATTGCGGGCGATCATTCACACTTAACAAACCGTGGTTTTTAAAGAAGCGGACGAAAAACACCAACGGAAATGCCATCATTTCATCCAAGGTCGATGACCAAATCGCACTGCCCATTGGAATCAAATAATGGCTAGCAAAGCGGCGACCATAGCCCTTTTGCTGCAAATATTCTCCAAGCGTCACGCCTTCCTTTAATCCACCGCTGTCTAGGTCTTGGATGGCTTCTTTATTGAAACGTAAAATATCTTTTAACATGCCGATAAAAGAAAAGTTCAATAAGTTGCGACGCTGTGCAAACAGTGTATTTAAATTGTTGCCTCCGTATTCGAGGCCCGTGTCCTGACAACTGACACTAAAACTCATCTCTGTCGCTTTCGATGCCACACCCAACTCATCCATTAGCCGAATAAAATTCGGATACGTCCAATCATTAAAAACAATAAAACCGGTATCAATTGCCCGAGTCTGTTCTGCTTCTTTTACATCAACGGTTGCCGTATGACCACCAATACGATTTTCCGATTCAAATACTGTTACTTCGTGCTGTTGCTGTAGAAGATAAGCACTGGTCAAGCCAGAGATCCCTGAACCAATTATGGCAATTTTCACTCATTGTCCCCTTAGAATACGTTTTATCATTCACTCACCAAGCTGATGTAGTAGCCTATTGTCACTAGTGATATTAGTCGTTGCGATCTTTTTTCGGTGCCAACATAGACAACCACAATTTTGGAAAGTGCCGTCCAGCCCATAGCATGGCGGATAAACGCTTAGGAAAGGCAAATTCAAAAGGACGAGAGGCTAGAGCCTTGAACATTCTTTTCGCCGCGTCATCAGACGACATTAAAAATGGCATGGAAAAGGTATTTTTTTGCGTCAGAGGGGTATCAACAAAGCCTGGCAACAAACAGGTCACATCGATATTGAATTGCTTTAAATCCATACGCAAAGAAGATAGAAAGTAACGCACAGCCGCTTTGCTCGCGCCATAGGCTTCCGCTTGTGGGAAAGCCGCCTGCACCGCTTGTGAACTTACTCCAACTAAGTGCGGGTGTGAAGATTTTTTCAGCAAAGGCAAACAAACATCCACACTGTTTACCAAACCAAAAAAATTCACCGACATAATTCTATCCATCATTTTCCAATCAGGATCGGTATCTGTCATATCAAGATATTCGCAGGTTCCTGCATTTAGAATGGCACAATCTAAATGCGCCGTATGTAGCATTAAGGTTTCTCTTACGGCTTGAACCTGACTGTCATCGGAAATATCAAAAGCCACAAAGGTTAGATTTTCATAGGACTCTGACAAAGCAACCAATTCGCCCTGCGTTCTCGCACTGGCTATCACTTGCCATCCCGCCTCTAAGTACTGCTTTGTTAACGCAAAACCAATACCGGAACTGGCTCCGGTGATCCACACAACGCCTTTGTCCATTATCATGCTCCTTGTTCTCCCCCAACTACTTTGCCAAGCGTTTTTTTAGACCTTTCACGGCAGCACCCAGCAAAGGCACGTGCTCATAAATTAACTGACCGAGGTCATACACGTCTTCATGAAAATAGATGCGCTCATTAAATTGCACTTGGCTCATACCTCGCACGGTAATCGTTTTGTTACCCAACTTGGGGTGTTTAAAATGCATATTCCATTTGATGTAAGCTGCATTCTCAGAGACGAGCTGATCCAAATATTCAAAACGCCCACTGTGCACATTGACACACATTTCGGACAAATAGGCATGCAGAGTTTCAGCGCCGCGCAACTCGTGAACAGGGTCCTTAAAGAACACATCTTCTGTGTAGACGTCATCCATTTTTTCTAACTTTGGACGCTTAACGTCTTGATAAAACATTTTGAAGCGCTCTATTAACAAAGCACTGGAAGCCATATTTGCGTCCGTCATACTCGTCACTTACCTTAGCAGTTACCTAATTGGGATATGTTTTTGTGTCACCATGTCTTGTTTAACGCGCTGTCATGCATTCTGGATCACTTTCCATAGAAAATTAAACACTATTTACGTAAATAAAAGTGATCCACGCCAATAAATACCGCGTATATTTGATACAGCGCAAACTAAGCGTATGACAATTTTGCTTTTTGGAGCGATAAATGGAACGCGCAATTCAACTACCCAACGACGAACAACGAGTTACGGACATCTATGCCGTCGCTCAACATAGGGATCAAGCCGCTTTAGGCCGTTTATTTGATCATTATGTACCAAAAGTAAGATCGTTCTGTCTTGCCGCTCAGCCAGGCGCCAATTTAATGGCTGATGATATTGCGCAAGAAGTCATGATACGCATTTGGAACAAAGCACATACTTACAAACCTGAATCGGCATCGCTTAATACTTGGGTCTTTACCTTAGCGAGAAATGCTCGTATCGATTACTTACGTCGAAACAGCCGACATCAGTCAGATATTGATCCGGAATATCTTTGGGAACATGTGATCGACGAAAATGCCGATCCATTTAAAGACGCACAGCAAAAAAGAGATCAAGAACGTATTCAGCAAGGCTTAGACAAATTACCGCCTGATCAAAAACAGGTTTTGTCAAAAGTTTACTTAGAAGGGAAAACACATAAGGAAGCCGCTGAAGAATTGTCTCTTCCTCTTGGAACGATAAAATCTCGGGTTCGCCTTGCTTTGCACAAACTCACTATTTACGTTAAGAGGTAGTATCGATGATAAACTACCATCCATCGATTGAAATACTAACAGACTACGCTGCTGGCTCACTACCTTTGGCGCATTCCTTGTGTGTGTCCACACATCTAGAACGCTGCCCCGAATGCCAACAGCAAATTAGAAAGCTGGAAATGCTCGGCTCACATCTTTTCGATCAGGCACAGACAGAATCTCGTCAGCTCAGTAATCTAAAAGACAGCTTCTTCAAAAATCTAGCGCAACAGCCTAGTCCAAAAGAGGACCATAAGGTGTCGCCGCAAGAGGATAAAAGCATTAGATGGGATGATTACGCCATTCCACGTAGCCTGCGCCAGTTTATTACCAAAAGCTATGATGATCTTACGTGGATGCGCCTATCACCCTCTTTTAAGATAGCAACGCTTTACAACGAAGAAGGCGGCGCACAAATCGCTCTGACCAGAGTAAAAGCTGGCGCTCATATGCCAACCCATACCCATACAGGTGACGAAATCACTCTCGTATTGGAAGGGGCTTTTTCGGATGAAAGCGGTATTTATCGTCAAGGTGACTTTATCAACCGTGACGCGAGTCACAAACACAAACCTATCGTCACAAAAGACGCAGAATGCATCTGTCTAACGGTTTTAGACGCACCGATTGAGTTTACAGGCTGGCTGACAAGACTGTTAAATCCGATTGTTCGTCGTTACCATCCTCATTCTCACTGATGACAGGATAGTTCAACGCAACCAAAGATAGGCACACGATTGTAGACGTTAGTCAATAACAAGCAAATTTTATGAAATTCTGATATAGTCCTTGTTCAATCTATAAACAAGGACTCTTTATTATGGCAACTAAAAAGAAACAGCCGGCTGCTTCGGAAACCTCGGAATCCATTGAAAAGCAAATGCAAGAGTTTCTTGCGCGCGGTGGACAGATAGATAAAATCGATTCAGGGGTTAGCGGGCAATCTCAGTTAACAGGATCGCGCCATATTTCTCTTGGTAACAGCAAAACGAAAGCTCAATAAGCTTTAGGGATGCTTTACTTAATGTAAAGATCCCTCGCTATTTCCGTTTATACGCCCACTTTATAAACACTGTTTTAAAATTACCTTTAAACGCATATTAGGTTGGCTTATAAAATAGTTGGCCTTTATTCTTTACAGATACAACTCAAAATAACCATGCAACCTCGTAGATAGAGAAAAATTATGCTTACTGAATCTGATCGCGCTTTTTTCCGTCCAAAATGGCGTCGAGTGGCCGTGACATTATTCTGTGGTGCTTGGGCTATTCTTGAATGGGTATCCAATGAACCAATATGGGCAACCGTAGCGGTTGGTATAACGCTATATTGCCTATGGAATTTCTTCTATAAATTTGAAGAAAGCACAGACGAAGACAATACTCCCGTCAACTAATACCACATCAATTTCGACTCTTATCACTTGGCTGCCTCGCGTAATGCGGAAGTAGTATAAGAATAATAGTGTGATTAAACTTCATCTACAGCGAATCTTGCTCGTTAGTTAACGGGTCACATACTCGCCACACAAACGTCACATCTTTGTCACATTGACACTCTACCCTGCTTACTATGACACCTGAAATCTTATTAGAGCGGAGTACGACTGTGATACAAGTTGAGCAAATGATTGCCAGTAAATCGCCTCAGTTTTTCGACAAAAGCCCTCTTATCACTCGCCCAACGTTAAGCCTGTTAAAACGCTTATTCCACGAAAGTGAAGTCAATCAATTCCTGGAAAAAAACCACGGCTGTGTCGGCTTCGAATTTATTGATCGTGTACTGGATCACTTCAACTTTAGTTATCAAGTGAGCCAAGTTGATCGACGCAACATTCCCGCCAGTGGCCGCGTTATGATTATCGCCAACCACCCACTTGGTGCCTTAGATGGTCTCGCGTTACTTCGATTAATTGGTGAGATCCGCCCAGATGTAAAAATCGTCGCCAATGATTTATTGATGGGCTTTGATGGTTTAAAAAAACTGGTCTTACCAGTCGATAACCTAGGTGGCAAAACCGGACGCCAGCAACTTAAAGCCATCATGAGCTGCTTACACAATGAAGAAGCGGTGATTATTTTCCCAGCCGGAGAAGTGTCGCGAATGTCACCAAGCGGTGTAAAAGATCAACAATGGAATCAGAACTATCTAAAACTGGCGCAAAAAACCAACAGCCCATTGTTACCGGTTCACATTGGCGGACGTAATTCCATGCTGTTCTATACCAGTTCTATTTTGTACCGCCCGCTGTCGACCATTCAGCTCGCTAACGAAATGTTTCGTCAACGCAATCGCAAAATTCCTATGCAAGTTGGTCAAGCCATTCCGATTCAAGAATTGGCACAATTACCGTTAAGCGATAAAGAAAAAAACAAACTGGTCAAACGCCATTTGTACCGTATTGCCAAAGGCAGAAAACCGCTGTTAAAAACAGAAAAAACCGTCGAGCACCCGCAAAACCGACAACTGATCAAACAAGAGTTAAAACTGGCAGAACACCTTGGCAGTACCAAGGACAACAAACAAATTTATCTGTTTGATTACGACCCTATGTCAGTGACGATGAAAGAAATTGGGCGCTTGCGCGAGATTGCCTTTCGTAAAGTCGGTGAAGGCACAGGAGAGCGTTCTGATCTGGATAAGTTTGATCAATATTATCGCCATTTGATTTTATGGGATGAAGAAGAACTGGAAATCGTTGGTGCATACCGTATTGGTGAAGTCGCAAGCTACATGAAATCCGATACACCAAATCGCATCTACAGTGCCGAGTTATTTCAATACTCTTGCGATATGGAGCCTTACTTCGAACAGGGAATTGAATTAGGACGCAGTTTTATTCAACCCAAATATTGGGGCAAACGCAGTCTGGATTATTTATGGTACGGCATTGGTGCTTATTTGGATAAACACCCTGAAATACGCTACATGTTTGGGCCTGTGAGTCTAAGCAACAGTTATCCGCAAGTGGCAAAAGATTTTATTGTCTCATTTTACAAACTGTATTTTGCCGATAAAGAGCACTTAGCACGCTCTTTTACGCCTTACCAAGTCAACGCCGAACATGCGGACATTATTTCCGATATTTTCAGCGGTCAGGACTATGAAGAAGATTTTAGACTACTAAAAGAGCAGCTCAGTCACTTTGGCGCCAGCGTACCAACGCTGTTCAAGCAATACAGTGAACTTTGTGAACCCGGTGGGGTTCGCTTCTTAGACTTTGGCGTCGATGCCGACTTTGGCTACTGTGTAGACGGTTTGGTCCTAGTAGACCTAAATACAGTCAAAGAAGCGAAAAATAAACGTTACCGAGGGCACAACAGCGGCACTCAGGCTTAATACCCTAGAATGCCCTAGCGTGAATCGTGGTGATGCCCTCGTGAATGAGAATGGTGACCATGAGAATGGTCATCCTCTTGTTCAGGGCGTTTAAAGACAACCAGATAAATAATCTTAATGACCAGCATCACACTTAACGCAATAAGAACGACCATTTGAATGTCCATCACAACACCTCGTTATTTTTGTTGGTGTCATTTAACTATAGGACATAAATCCGTTTATATTGTGAATTTTCGTTTCAATTGTGTATGAGTGCCGTAAGCCCCAGAATAGCGCACTGGGGAACGATTAAAGCTAGGAATACGCTTTAACCAGATAGCAGAAAACGCTCATTGAGACTTTTATTATTATAAATTAATTAGTTATAAAATATGGCGTAAGCTTTGCTTGCTATTTGCACTAGAAGCTCGCTTCAAAAGCACATTTCGTTGTACTCAGGCTTTTGCAGTAGCCTTACTTTTTTTGTCTATCACTAGACCATGGAGCTGGAAATGATTGAGAAAACCTACTTAAAAACCAAACCAGAATGCAAAGTGAAATTTGCCCTACCGGCCGACAAGATTGGCGAGGCCAAAAGCGTCGCTGTTGTTGGTGATTTTAACAACTGGGACAGCGAAGCCAATCCAATGAAAAAACAGAAATCTGGTGTATTTGCGTCGACAATCAGTTTGGAGGTCGATACCTCGTACCAATTTCGTTATGTGCTAGATGGTACCGAATGGCTCAACGATGACATGGCAGATGCCTATGTTCCAAGTCCAATAAGCCCTGATACGAATGGTGTTATTCGCCTGTAACTCCTTCCTACGCCTTCGTAATACGATTAAAAAGCCCGTCTCGGCTCAACATTTGAGTCGAGACCTAATACCGTTCGCCGCGTGTTTTGCTCATTCTGAGGCATCTCATGACCTTTCTTTCCTATCGCTCTAAAACGCCATTTTTTTGCCCTAAAAACACGAATTCATGGTTTCAAGCTGCAATTTATAGTCAAAATATGTACAATTGTTTTTATTAAACGCGCGTTTAATAAAAATTCAAATACTTCAATGATCCTAAACAGAGCATTGAAACAGACAAAAAGAGGCACAACATGGCACATCAGCAGCAATACATTCATGGCCGCTACCATGCATCCACCAGCGGTGAACACTTCGAGACAATCAACCCAGCCACAGGCGAAGTGATTGCAACAGTAGAGCACGCAGGACAAGCTGAACTCGATGCTGCTGTTGAATCTGCCAAACAAGGCCAAAAAGTCTGGGCCGCTATGAGCCCTGTCGAGCGCGGACGTATTCTTAAAAAAGCCGCTGAGCTATTGCGTGAAAACAACGAAGAGCTTGCCCGACTTGAAGTACTAGACACAGGAAAACCCTTACAAGAAGCCATTTGCGTGGACATTCAAACAGGTGCGGATGTTATTGAATATTACGCGGGCCTAACGGATAAGATCCAAGGGGATTACCAAGACCTTGGCAATGGCAACTTCTTCTACACTCGCCGCGAGCCACTGGGTATTTGCGCTGGCATCGGCGCGTGGAACTACCCTATTCAAATTGCCATGTGGAAATCTGGTCCTGCGCTGGCTGCTGGTAACGCAATGATCTTCAAACCGTCTGAAGAAACGCCACTTACTGCGCTTAAACTGGCTGAAATCTTTACCCAAGCAGGCTTACCCGATGGGGTTTTCAACGTCATTCAGGGCGACGGTCGTACAGGCCAAATGATCACCGCACATCCTGATATTGCAAAGGTTTCTTTCACAGGTGAAGTCGGCACAGGCAAAAAAGTCATGGCCGCTTCAGCGCAATCGTTGAAACAAGTCACCATGGAATTGGGCGGTAAGTCTCCGATGATTATCTTCCCTGATATGCCAGTGGATCAGGCTGTGTCTGCCGCCATGTTGGCGAACTTCTACACCCAAGGCGAAGTGTGCACCAACGGTACTCGTGTCTTTGTTCACGCTGATATGCTAGACGCCTTTACCAAAGAGCTAAAAGCTCGCACCGAAGCCATGATCATTGGCGACCCAATGGACATGAACACGCAAGTCGGTGCCTTGATTTCCAAAGACCATATGCAAAAAGTCTTAGGCTATATTCAAGCCGCTAAAGACGCTGGGGCGACCTTGTTGTGTGGCGGTTACCAAGTCACGGAAAAGGGCTTAGACAAAGGCGCGTTTGTGGCTCCAACCGTCTTCACCGATTGCACTGATGACATGCCACAAGTACGCGATGAAATATTCGGACCTGTGATGTCAGTGCTGAGCTTCACCGATGAAGACGAAGTAATCGCCCGCGCTAACGACACCAAGCTTGGCTTAGCGGCTGGCGTCTTCACCAAAGATTTCGCCCGCGCTCACCGTGTGATCAATCAGCTACAAGCGGGCATTTGTTGGATTAACGCATGGGGTGCTTCGCCTGCGGAAATGCCAGTAGGTGGCTACAAAGAGTCTGGTATTGGCCGTGAAAACGGCATCGAAACCTTATACCACTACACACAAAACAAGAGCGTCTATGTCGATCTAAACGACATTCAAAGCCCTTACTAAGCGAGACGCTTACTTAGACCCTAATTACAACGAGATAAGTATGGCAAACGAAACGTACGATTACATTATCGTCGGTGCTGGCTCCGCAGGGTGTGTGCTAGCAGATAGACTGACAGAAAGCGGCGAACACAAGGTGCTGCTATTGGAAATGGGCGGCTCAGATAAGAGCGTCTTTATCCAAATGCCAACCGCCTTGTCTTACCCAATGAACACGACAAAATACGCGTGGCAATTCCACACAGACAAAGAGCCGGGTCTTGATGGCCGTGAAATGCATTGTCCACGAGGCAAAGTATTAGGCGGTTCATCGTCCATTAACGGCATGGTGTATGTTCGTGGTCACGCTTGTGATTTCGACCAATGGGAAGAAAACGGCGCCAAAGGCTGGAACTACCAAACTTGCCTGCCCTATTTCAAAAAAGCCGAGACGTGGAAAGGTGGTGCGGATTTATACCGTGGCGGCGAGGGGCCATTGTCGACCAACAACGGCAACGACATGACCTACAACCCGCTTTACCAAGCCTTTATCGATGCAGGCGAGGAAGCCGGTTACGGCAAAACCGACGACTATAATGGCTACCGTCAAGAAGGCTTTGGCCCAATGCACATGACGGTAAAAAATGGCGTGCGAGCTTCGACCTCCAACGCCTATTTACGTCGTGCCATGACGCGCCCTAACCTAACGGTAAAAACGGGCGTGCTTAGCCATAAAGTTTTATTTGACGGCAAAGTCGCGACGGGTATTGAGTTCAGTAAAAACGGCCAAACTCAACAAGCCACTGCTAGTAAAGAAGTGATTCTGTCGGCAGGTTCCGTTGGTTCACCACAGTTGTTGCAACTGTCTGGTGTCGGTCCAAAAGACGTCTTGGAAAAAGCCGGCGTTCCTCTGGTTCACGAACTGCCTGGTGTCGGTGAAAACCTGCAAGACCATTTAGAAGTCTACTTCCAGTACTACTGCAAAAAGCCCGTGACGCTCAACAGCAAACTTGGCTTGATCAGCAAAGGCTTGATCGGTACACGCTGGATGCTGTTTAAAACAGGGCTCGGCGCGACCAACCACTTTGAATCCTGTGGTTTTATTCGCTCTCGTGCGGGGCTAAAATGGCCAAACATTCAATACCACTTCTTGCCTGCGGCCATGCGTTACGACGGCCGAGCAGCGGTAGAAGGCCATGGTTTCCAAGTACACGTTGGCCCGAACAAACCAGAAAGCCGGGGCAAATTGTGGATTGAATCGTCTGATCCAGCAGCCAAACCTCGCATCTTGTTTAACTACATTTCCACCGAACAAGACAAGCAAGACTGGCGCGACACGATTCGCCTAACCCGCGAAGTGCTGCAACAATCTGCGCTAGACGATTACCGTGGCGATGAAATCCAACCGGGGATGCACATTCAGAGCGACGCTGAGATCGACCAGTGGGTAAAACAGAACGTAGAAAGTGCGTATCATCCATCTTGTACGTGTAAGATGGGCGACGACAACGACCCAATGGCCGTGCTGAACGAACAATGCCAAGTGCGTGGTTTGCAAAATCTACGCGTGGTGGATTCGTCAATCTTCCCGACCATCACCAACGGCAACTTGAACGCACCCACTATCATGGTGGCCGAAAAAGCCGCCGACATGATTCTTGGCAAAGCAGCGCTACCAAACCTTGATGCACTCGTTTGGATTCACCCAGAGTTTGAAACCAAACAGCGGTAATCACCTAAGAGATTATGAGGTAAAAAAAGCCAAGTTGACGTCATTCTCAACTTGGCTTTTCTTATGGACTTTTTAGCTGACTTAAAAAACAAAGCCTTACTCAACCAAGCTTAAAGCGGCTAATAATACGCTCAAGATTCGCCGATAGTTTTGCCATATCATCACTCGATTTTGATATTTCAGCGATGGTCTTCTCATTCTGAGAAGAGGCTTTGGTGACAATTTCAACATTCCCGCTTATCTCATTGGCGACTACGCCTTGCTCTTCCGAAGCGCTGGCGATTTGCTCCATCATATTACTGACGTTATCGACATAGTGAACCGCGTCCTCAAGCGACTGTGCTGTATGAGTGGCGGCACCCGATACTTTTTGTACGTAATCCACACAGGAATGCAGCATCTTTTGAGCGGTTAATGCTTCCGTTTGTAAACTGCGAATGATGTCCGCAATCTGCTCTGTTTCTTTTTGAGTGTTGGACGCCAAGCCGCGGACTTCATCGGCGACCACCGCAAAACCACGGCCAGATTCACCGGCACGAGCGGCTTCAATCGCGGCATTTAATGCCAATAAATTGGTCTGATCAGAAATCCCTTGGATCGTAGTGACTACTTTGGAAATAGCCTCTGTGCGTTGGTTTAGCGTATCGACCGTTACTCGCGCACGTTGCACCTCATCAGACACTTGAGCCATATCTTTCACAGCGTTTAATAGCTCGGTTTGACTCTCACTAACACGCTGTTTGGCGTCTTCGGCCGCGCCTGCTGCGTCTTGAATATTACGCGCCACGTCGGTCACAGAAATCGCCATCTGCTGCATTGAGTTACCAATTTCTGTAGTACTCGTGTGCTGAGACTGTACGTTAGCACTGGCCTTCTCAGAGATAGTAGCGAGTTCACGAGAAGCAGCCGATTGGGATACGGCGCTATTTTTTACCTGTTGAATCAACTCATTGAGGTTATTCGACATCGCTCGCATGGCACCATACACACTAGAGGCTGACGCCGTATCACTAAAGTGAACAGATAGATCACCAGCGGCAATTTTCTCAGCAATTTTTTGCATCTCTTTAGGCTCTGCTCCAAGCGGGGCCAATACCGCTCTGGCTACCCACAAAGCGATAAACACCACACAGATACCGATAACAATCGCCAATATGAGAAACGCATAATTGAGCTTGTTCACACTGGCTAACGCTTCCGCTTCACTCATTTCTGCCGTCAAAATCCATTTTAAGTCCTTATATTCAAATGGCGCATAAGAAGACAATACCGCGTCGCCCTTATAGTTTTTGATAAGCTGCGTATTTGAAATACCTTGACTACCTTCGGTCAAAGCAAGGGTATCAACTCGGCCTCGCTCTGGATAACGAAACGACGCCAGAACAGAGTGAGATTCTGGATCAAGGATAGAATCTGAACGCATCTTTCCATCCTCACCCATTAAATAGGTTTCACCTGTAGAACTCAGGCCAATATTCTGTGACATGATCTGATTCAAAGCATCAATTGGAAATTGTGCGATCACAATCCCTATCTGCTTTCCTTCTCGGTAAACAGGTGTTGATAAAAAGCCTGCTGGTGCTTGGTAAGACGGCAAATACAAAGAAAAGTCGGTAAATGTGACACCGTCCGATGACAACGCCTTTTGATAAGCCGTAGCAAGACCAGAGTTTTTAAAGGGACCGGTTTTTAACGAGGAGCCAAAATCCACCTCTTTAAACACGGTGTAAATAACATCACCGTCTAACGACACCAAAAACACATCATAGAAACCAAACTCTTGCTGCACTTTTTGCAAATAGGGGTGAATACTTTGATGGAAACCGTCGTAAGCTGGAATATCGCTGGATGTTAGTGCCTTATCTTTCTCCCCTACAGAATGAGGGTTATTCGCTATATAAGCATATTGCAAAGCAATCGCAGCGGGCGACAGCTGAGACGTTAGAGAGCCAGGTTGAAAGCTCGCCGTCTCGTTTTCTGGCAACCTTGAGGCGAATTCTGTTTGATAAAAACGGTTCAACTGATTGAATTTATTGTCATCAACAGGAATGGCTTTGAGTCGATTATAGGTATTTTCCAAAATAGGCAACATGCGCACGACAGAGGGGTTTTCCGCTAACAAAGACAGTCCATTTGATAAGGTGTCAAGATACGCCGCAATAGACTGCTTTTTGGTTTCTCTTAACGACATTAATTGATTATTACCCATTTTGATTAAAGCATCTGATGAGAAATAAACCGCTACTGCCGAGGAAATTAAAACCGGAAGAAAACCCACCAAGAGTAGAATCGCCAGTATTTTCTTTTTAAACGTCATAAGTCAATTCCATTACGGTTAGGTAACAATTCACACAATTTTGCTGTGTACGTATAGCTATCGATACAGGCCAAACAATCCTGAACGTCATTTCACACCTTGGTCCAAAGTAACGTATATAATGTCAAACGCTTACTTCCATGTAAGCATTTAACGCTCTCTCTAGAGAAAAACCAAGTGTAGATTTGTAGACGATTGCCGCATAGCTATTTCATTTGGAACACAGCAAAACCATTGTCGTCTAAAGACTGATACGTCATGTTGTTACTGGCCACCTCTTTTGCTTTTGGCGTCGTCGTAAACAAGACCTTCGCTTTACCAAAATCGGTGAATGACCAGTTCCCATCCGCAGCAGGGTTGATAACCGTCTGGCTCAACAAATAATTCGCCACCACATCACGATTTTTATCTGGCGCATCAATCACGATAGTCTCGCCATTGAGGTTTGGAAAATGACCACCACCGCCCGCACGGTAATTATTGGTCGCTACTAAGAACTCATCGGTCACGTTCAAAGGCTCGCCATTAAACATGACTTGGGTGATACGATGCGCATCCTTATTCACCACGTCCCCATCACCGTTGTAACGAGCCGGTTGTGTCACATCGATACGATAGGAAATGCCATCAATGACATCGAAGTTATAGGTTGGGAAAGACGGATTCACCAATTCTTGAGGCTGAGTAGACGTCACATCAATTTGGTTAAACTGCCCCGCTGCGACTTCTAACCACTCAACGACTTGCGCACCCGTTAATTTCACCACCTTTAAATCGTTCGGATAAATATACAAATCGCTAACGTTTTTCAGGGCTATGTCGCCTTTTGGCACATCGGTGTAATACTCTGGGCCACCACGACCACCGGCTTTAAAAGGCGCTGCCGCAGACAAAATAGGCAAGCCTTCATAAGAGGTGCCACGAACAATATTTTCCACATACCAAATCTGCGCATTGTTCACGATCTGAATAGAAGGATCATCTTGTACCAGTGCAAAGAAGCTATTGATGTCGGCGGTAGATTCACCCACTTTGCGGCGCATATAGGCTAACGTGCCTTCGTGCTCGGTTTTCACCGCGTCATTAATACTTTCATCCGCTGCGACTAAAGCCACCGTGTCGCGGCCTTCACGACGTGCAATAGCACGCACTTCCGCTTTACCATCGGCGACTTGCCAACCATTACCCGCAGGCTCAAGTGTTAAATCAATCACCCCAAGGTGAGAACCCCAAAAACCCGGCATGGTGGCAGGCTTACCAAACACCGTCCCTTTTTCACTGTTCACACCGTCAAAGGCATCAAAGGCTTTATCGCCAGGGAAAATCCGATGGGAGTGACCAAACAAGATCGCGTCGATACCATCGACTTTTGCCAAATGATAAGAGGCGTTTTCTTCGCCTTTTAAATAAGGTGAATTCATCATGCCACTGTGCGGAATCGCGATGATCACATCCGCACCCTTGGCTTTCATTTCCGGCACGTACTTATTGGCGGTTTCAATGATGTCTTTGGCGATGACTTTATGAGTTAAATTGTCTTTATCCCAAGACATTATTTGCGGTGGCACAAAACCAATGTAACCGATTTTGACTGTTTGTTTTTTGCCATCAGAATCAACGAAAGTTTTGTCTTTGATAATATAAGGCTGGAAGTACGGCTGGTCGTTAGACGCATCGTTGTCGCCATCGTCCACGTAGACATTCGAGTTAATATAAGGAAAATTGGCACCGCTTAAACTTTTCATTAAAAAGTCTAAGCCGTAATTGAATTCATGGTTACCAATGTTGCCCACATCGTAACCCATTAAATTCATCGCTTTAAACGCTGGGTGTGTCTCACCAAAGCGCAGCACACGACCTTTTGCCACATAATCGCCCAGCGGCGTGCCCTGTAATAAGTCACCATTATCCACCAGCACAGAGTTTGCAACCTCTGCACGGGCCGCTTTAATCAACGTCGCCACACGGGACAAACCAACCGCGTCACTTTGCTTATCACCGTAGTAATCGTAATCCACCAAATTCATGTGAATATCGGTAGTTTCCATGACTCGCAGATCAATGGTCGAGGCTTGCGCCATCGCAGCAAACAACAAAGAAGACGCGAAAAGCGTCGCGCCTTTAGGAACAACAAACGTCATGCAAAAACTCCATTCATACAAACATCTTGCGCATTAAAAAAGATTAACCAAAAAGTCAGCTTTCATAGTAGGACGATTTTATGCGAAGTTCATGCCTTTTTTGTGACAGTTGTTTATTGATTTTGTAGAACCGACTTATAAAGGGGGCAGATCCTTAAACAAAATAAGCTGATTAAAGCACAATTAATTCAATGCTATTTTTAAAAAAAAATAATTCGAATAATTAAAGATATCCACATACTTACAATCTAAAATATGCTAAACCACCTGGTAGCGGTTTAGCATATTTTTTAATTACTAGGCGTATTTCAAAATTAAAGATCTATCATGATGTGATTCAATGATTTTTGCGGTATTTGTGTTCAAAAAAGTAGCCATATAGGCGTGATGTAAACTAAGAACCAAATCTTGAAGGTTCTGATCACTTTCCATCATAACGACATTTAATCCCAATGATATCGCTTTGTCCGCATGAATATGCCTAGAATGCTCTTTAGTCTGTCCAGGATTATTCAAATTTTCCATTATTGATTTAATATTTGCATCTTGATCTGCTGGCTCTTGGTCTGACAACATAGATGAGCTCAACCATTTAGGAACGATACTTGTAGCTAACTCAATAGCCTTTTCACATTCTTCCAAAAAAGCAGGCGGATATTTTTGTATCATAACTTGCCATAATGGCAAGGTATGAGGATGTGTTTGAATTTCTTCAGTGGCTCTTTTAAATTCCTCAAACACAGCAAAAGCCGAAACGCCCTTAACAAATGGATCGAACGGTCCTATACAGGACTGATGTCCCATTATGATCTCTTTGGCACTACATGCGATCATCGTGCCTGCAGACATAGCCATCTGTGGAACTATTACACGAATATCCTTTCCAAACTTTGCTCTCAAATAGTATACCAACGACTCTGCTGCTGTTATAGATCCACCTGGAGTATGTAAAATTAAATCTAGGCCTAAAGAACAATCAAGTCCTTCAATTGTATTCATAAAGCCATTTTTATCCATATCATCAATAGATAAATTAGGTACAGGCTTACCCTCTACACTTAACCATCCAGAGTAGTAACAAATTACATTCCTTTCGGTGTACTCATTAAGTTTTTTAATTTTTGCTTTTCGAACCACATCCACTGCATTTGGCTGCGTTACATTTAAAGCATTGATTTCATTAAGTATATCATTAAGGCAAGGCAAGAATTTTCTCCATAAAAAAGCCCTGTATAAACAAGGCTTTTTTCTTGTCAGACACTGTACTTTTAAATGGAAGTAGAAACGGTCGTATTTCCGCTAACTAAAGGGACTGTTTTTGGCGTAGTTTCATTTGACACAGAAATAGACATTTTTTCTTGCTGAAAAAATGAATGACTTAGCTGTGAGATAGGAAAATTTACTTCAGAATACAGTGCAACGCTTTGCTCACAAATAGTTTGTTGCATAGCTCTTAAATTATGATTATTCATATCACCAATCCTTTTTAATACTACATGTAGTGCTATGTTTATAAAAAATCACTACATGTAGTGGTGTTAGTTCGAATACCAGATGAACAAAAGCCTCCATATTCAATGGAGGCTTTGCACTAACTGTACTTATAAACAGTATTTTTAATGTCTACTTTCTAGCAAGGTATGACTCATTGTAGTACACAAAACCCTCAATATACTAATAATTACTTTATTTCTGTTCAAAAAAAGCACCTCTTGTACTATTGCTCCAACGTCTTTTCAATTGATTGCTATGAATATTAGCTTTCATATCGTCCTACTAGTTCGCCGCACAAGCAGCTTAATAATATTTCACGAATGCCACTATCACGTCTTCTTACATCTAATAATCGTTGATCACTTAGCACAGTCAAGTTATGTAAAATATATAGCTGAATTGAAGCGCACCTAAAGAGGCACGGCCTTACAATTGAACAAAGTGCTAACGCTTAAACCATCGCCACACGAAGAGTACTTTAATCAAAGCGGCGGCGACGTAGGTCATGGCGCAGGCCGTGAGGATCTTCTTCACTTTGGGTAGGTCTTCCTGTGGGATGTAGTTGCCTTCGGCCAGTATGGGTAAAGCTTTATTGAAACTGGCGTCCCATTCTTCGGGTAAAATGGCAACTTGCACTAATACGGCCAACAGGCCAGATAACCCAACCACCAACGCGTGAAGCGGCACAGCGTAAGGCAAATGCAGCAACAGCGTGATAGCTGGCCAGCCTAATAATAACCCTGCAGTGATGCGTCTCGCCATGTGCGCTAGAGGCAAGTAGCGTGTACTCAGATGGGAGATTTTTTGTTTCTTCTCGTGAGCAATAGCGTGGCCGATTTCGTGGGCCGCTACCGCAACAGCAGTGAGCGAACGACCGTTTAATACACTGGGACTTAGGCGAACAACGTGTTGAGCAAAATCAAAATGGTCATGACCTTCTTGTGTTGCTTCCACTTTGACCTCATAAAGCTCAAAGCGTTTCACCAAGTGCGTTGCCAGTTCTCCGCCCGTTCCAGGCAAATCGCTACGCTCGGTAGAATAGCGCTTCAAGGTGTATTTTACCCAAGCACTTGGTCCAACCAAGAGTAAAAGTGCGATGACAATTCCGATAATCCACAACATCAATAAGTCTTTCTACTACCCAAGTTAACAAAAAATATTCCGCTCAACTTTGACCCTTTTTACTGTCATCACATACACTGTATGAAATAACACTAAACCAATAAGAGCTTAATATGAAAAATCCCTTAGTTGGTCCGATTCTCGCGATTTTAAAAACGCACCCTAGCGGCATCAGTGAATTTGATATTCTCAAGACACTGAAAGATCAGTTACCAGAATTTCGTCAGTTGGCCGACGATGCGAACTTGCAACTTTTTCGCCAACACTTTCTTATCATGAATGCGTTATATCAACTGCAAAGTAGCCTCTGGCAAGAGGAAAGCTTAACCCTTAGCATCAATGCGATGCGCATTCAGTTACTCAGTGCCACACAAATCAATCTCTCGCAGAATACCACGTTAAGCGACAGTGTGGACGCAAAACTGGCGGCCTACTATTTAGATTGGAGTGAGTACGAAAAAACCGATGCCGATGAGGTCTCTCGTCTTCTTAACAGTTTCTATAAAGGCATTAGTTTACCGGGTAACCGAGATTCAGCCCTTAAAACACTGCAAATCGACAGCACTAATCCAACCAAAGCGACCATTAAACAACAATATCGAAAGTTGGCTCAAAAACACCACCCGGATCGAGGCGGCGACCAAGATATCTTTATCGGTCTAAGACAAGCCTATGAGTACCTTATGTTTTAAAGGTTCCCCAGCAGAACAAAACCCGTCTTTTAAGTGTAAAGCTCACTTTCTGTGATTGCTTTCATTTCTATAAAAATTCAAGATGAACCTCGTTCATTATTTGTGGTCAAAACACGACCTTTTATGACTTCATTGATTCATTTTATAGAAACAGGCCTATGACTTTTTCCTCTTTTTTTCAGTCTCTTCAACCTTCTCGATTACTCTCTTTAAACCTTCGCCCTCTTTGTCTAGCGTCATTTACCTTACTGGCTAGCTGCAGTTTAACGGAGATTGACCACTCCAATGACTTTGAAAACAATGGTCGAGACGTCACGGCATTGAAACGTGACAGCCTATACCTGCAAGAAAGCCTTCCACCAGGATTGCCTTATCCAGATAACAGCTTTCAAAGTGGCTTGGCCCAGCAAATCAAATATTTAAATCGTATTAAGGACAAAGATTATCTACTGGAAAACACCCAAACCAGTGTCGCGGATTTAAGACTCGTTGCCCAGGAAGTAGACAACTGGCTGCGCAATCCAACCCAGCAACCGAAATTGATAGCTCACCAGTTAGCAGGACAAGACAAAAGAGGCAACGTGCAAATCACCGGCTATTACGTCCCTATTTTGCCAGTACGCCATCAACCAGATGACGTGTACCGTTATCCACTTTATCGTAAGCCGACACAACGAAATGCAGAAGGCAGATTTCCTTCCCGTGAAGAAATCGACTTTGAAAACGCCCTCGCTGGACAAGGTTTAGAAATCGCTTACACCGCAAGCTTGGTCGACAATTTTTTCCTACATGTACAAGGCTCTGGCGTTATTGAATATGAAGATGGCGAACGTAAGCTCTTGTCTTGGGGCGGTGTGAACGGCCACGCTTACCGTAGTTTAGGAAAAGTGCTTATTGAAAAAGGTGAGATTGATAGGGCCGATATTTCAGCGCAAAGCATTCGCCAATGGCTAAGCGACCATCCTGAGCGTAATCGGGAGATTTTATCGACTAACCCAAGCTATTTGTTTTTCAGTGAAGGTCCACAAAACCCTGTTGGCGCCGCAAACGTGCCATTAACTCCGCTTTATTCTGCGGCGGTGGACCCAAATGTCATCCCGCTTGGGTCCATTTTATTGGCTCAAGTCCCTAAACTAGACCATTATGGCAACTTGATAGGGCATGATTTTCGTCTACTGTTAGCACAAGATAAAGGAGGTGCGATCAAAGGACCGGGACATATTGATTGGTATCAGGGCATAGGCGAAGAAGCCCACTTCCATGCGGGTCAGCTAAAACACTTTGGCAAGGTTTGGTTACTGCTGCCGAAGAATCCGATGCCCGAAAAGTTGATTGCTAAATAAGCACATCCTTTTGATAACAAAACGCCGTACTGTCATCAACCAGTACGGCGTTTTGCATTTATCTAGGGTTCACTAAAAACCATCACATAAGATCACTTAATTTAAAGGAAACGGGAAGGTTTATCTTGAGTTCGGTTTCCGTCATATCTTTAGGAAATTTAGGCAAGGGCGTTGAACGTTTAATCATATCCAATACGGCATTGTCCAAACGCTTATGCCCTGAGCTTTCTGTAATCATCACATCAGACACCGAACCATCAGCATGGGCCACGAACGATAAAGAAACCACACCCTCTTCATTACGGCGACGCGACGCCCTTGGGTAGCGTTTATTTTGTGCCAGTACCGATTTTAGCTCAGTAAAATAACTCGCCTTAGCGCCTGGGTTACCACCACTACTCGCCGCATTACCAGTTCCTGTTGTGGCCTTTCGGTTCGCCATAGAAGGTGGGGCTACTTGTGGAGAAGCGGCCTTCACCACAGATTGCTCTTGTTTGTTCGATTCAGACTGCGGTTTTGGTTTAGGTTTTGGTTTTGGTTTTGGTTTTGGTTTTGGTTTTGGTTTTGGTTTTGGTTTTGGTTTAGGTTTTGGTTCCGGCTTAGGCTCTGGTTTTAGTTCTGGCTTAGGCTCTGGTTTTGGTTCCGGCTTAGGCTCTGGCTTTTTGACTTCAATTGGCGACTTTTGCTTGACCACAACAGGCTCTGGTTCCTGAATCACTTCAGGTTCTACCACAGGCTCTTCAATGATTTCTGGCTCAGGTTCAACAACAGGCTCTTCGACCACTTCCGGTTCTTTTATGACTTCAGGCTCGACTTCTTGCTGAACCTCTTCAATAGGCTCTTCTATAACGTCTTCGGTTTCTTTGACTTCTTCTTGCGCAGCGGTTGTTTGTGCCGCCGCACCAAGATCCCCTAGCATACCAAGGTCGAACTCAATTCCTTGAGAGCCCGCCGCCTGGCTGCCCTCAGTCGGACTATAGAAAACCGCATAAAAAGCCCCGGCGTGAAGTGATATTGCTAAACTACCTGCAATCACCCAGTGTCGCGTGGAAATCATTCTTTTCCTCGCTCTAATTGTGTTGCCAAACTCACCTTAGTCAATCCTGCTAGCCGAACTTGATTAAACACCGGACGTAACTTCTCTAATGAAATACCACCATCGGCTTTAATTTGTACCCAAAAAGCTTCTTTGTCCGGTGCTGAAGCAAATTGCTGCTCCAAATACACTTGCACATCATCGATCACAAATAACTTATCATCGACATACAAACTGCCATCTGTGCCTAACACGATTTCAATACTGGGGTCGGTTACCGCTCGATTGTCATTGATAGAATGGGGCGGCATCACAGCGATAGGATCGGCTTTTTGAATTTGACCCGCCACCATAAAGAACACCAACATCAAAAACACCACGTTGATCAACGGCACCATGTTGTCATCATTGGCGGCGTTTCTTGCGGCGTATTTTTCGCCTATTTTCATTTCGTCTCCGGCATGGCAAAAGCATTCGCAATGGATACGGTTTTTGCACCATTAAGCTTCAGACGGTCGGCAAGATGCATCAAGGTCTGCAAGGTAACGCCCTCTTCCGCCTTGATGACAAAAATGCCACCATTATGGTCTGCCACAAGTGTCTGCAAGCGAGATTGATCGGAAAAACTAACCGCTTGCCCCTCCACCCAAACCTGATCATCGTTTTGCTTCAAGGTAAGAATAAGATTGTCTTTTTCTTCTACTGGCTTTTGTGTGTCAGGCGTCATAGACAAAGGCGTATCCACAATACGCCAAGGCACAAAGCTCGAGGTCAACATAAAAAACAGCAAAAGAATGAACACCACATCGATCAGTGGCGTTAAGCTAATGGCATTCTTACGTTTAGGTTGGGAAAGATTAAGCGGCATGCAGCATCTCTTTGGTGGCTTTTGCCACCAAATGCTTCGCTTCTTTGCTAGTGAAAACCTGAGTCACGGCATCGTTCATGTTGTGAGCAATGCGCTCAACCTTGCGCTCCAACCAGCTTTGTAATGTCACCACAGGAATCGCCACCGCCAAACCCACAGCAGTCGTTAACAGTGCCTGCCAAATACCGCCAGATAACACAGAAGGATCCACTTGATTCCCCGCCCCTTCCATTTGCTGGAAAGCGGTAATCATACCCAACACCGTACCAAGTAACCCTAACAATGGGCTCAAGGTAGCAATGATTTCCAATGGACGTAGATAAGAACGAAGCTGACTGAGTCGATTCATCGCTCGACGCTCCACTTCTTCACGAATCAAATCGGCGCTGGTGTTCGCCGCTAACAAGGCACGCATGGTATAACCAACAAGCGCATCAATCGGGCGTTTTTCATCTAACTTTTCAAGGGCACTTTCCGCGCCTTGATTACGCCAAGCATCCAAAGCCACATTGGTTGTTTTGAGACTTTCAGCACGCAATGATGATAGCTGCCAAAGCTTCAAAAAAACGATGGTCAGAGCCACGATAGAAAACACCATCAGAATCCACACGACAGGCCCACCGACCTGCAAAAAATCGATTATTTTCTGCTGTATTGAATTTTCCACAAGACTCTCCGCTGAATAAAACATATTGAACAAATGGTAGTCATTCTCAACCGCATTTTCAATATGTAATTGCCAAATACAAAAAATAGATGCTGCTCAAGGCGTCTTAACAGAGGGAAAAAGTCTGATCATTCAAGAAAGGCGCATAATCATGGATGTTCACCATGATTATGCGTGATAAATACAGCGAAGGCCGTTGCGCTAGAGCCAACCACGATGTTTAAAATACCAATAAGGCGCAAAAGCTGAAAACACCATCAAGCCTAACGCAGCAGGATAACCAAAATCCCAGCCAAGCTCGGGCATAATATTAAAGTTCATCCCATAAATGCTAGCCACCAATGTTGGCGGCAAAAATACCACGGAAGCAATCGAGAAAATCTTGATGATTTTGTTCTGTTCGATGTTAATAAAACCTTGCGTCGAATCCATCAGGAAGTTGATTTTATCGAACAAAAACGTGGTATGGGACATCAAGGTTTCAACGTCACGCATCACCTCGCGCAGTGTTTCTGAATAGTCTTGGCGATTCGGTAAATGTCGTAGTAGAAAAGAAATATTACGTTGCGTATCCATCAAACAAAGACGAATTTTTCCATTACTGTCTTCCAGTCGCGCTAGCTTCTCAATAATCGTATCCAATTCGGTTTCGTCATCTTCAAGCACTAAATGACTGACGCCTTCCAACTGACGATGAGAGTCTTCTAGCGTATCGGCGTGGTTCTCTACTTTATTCTCAAGCAAGGTAACCAATAAATGTGCCGCTGAATCGACAATGATTTGGCCTCGGCGCGCACGCATACGCAACAACCTAAAGTCAGCCAATTCTGTTTCACGAATGGTAATCAGCCTATCTTGCTGCAAAATACAAGCGACAGTGGACGTCTTATGACGACCTTCCGTTTGATTCAAAAATAGCGAGTGAACATGAATGCCCGCTTGATCAACAAAACAACGAGCAGACGCTTCAATCTCTTCAACGTCATCAGACTCAGGAAGATCTGTTCTTAATAAGTCCTTCAGCTGCAATCGCTCATCGTCATCAGGTTCTGCCGCATCGATCCAATTGGCCTCCTTTTGCAGCGTGGCAAAATTCTCATCTTCTTTGGAAATCTCTTGAATCAATCCATTAGTGATTTTAAAAAATCTTAACATCTTCTTTCCTCGATATACTCGCTACCTATCTCTTCCCATTCCACTATTCGATTCGCAGCCCATAGCCATAAAGTTAGCGAAATAATAAGTAGACATTATACCGAGATTTTGTAACACGTCTGTTACAAATCATGAGTAAAAATCAAGTAAAAAAGCAGCTTAGAGCACAGAACGAAAACCCTACCGATCATTGGATCGGTAGGGTTTTTGGCTTAATACTGTCGCATTACGTTAATTTCACGAGTTTGTTCGCTGATCACCGTTTGCGCCATTTTGATGAGTGCTGGGTCACGACTAAACTGCAGCAGCACTTTTGCCATGGCCACCGCGGCCTCATGATGCGGAATCATGCCATCTATAAAGTCACGATTCACATCGCCACTGGCGGATAATCCATGCATATCCGCCATCATGGTCGCATTAATCGCAGCGTAGGCAGCTTTAATTTGCTCTGCGTCTGCCGATGGTCGCGCTTCTCCATAGCTGACCAACCAGTCTTGCATAAAGGCGATCTCGCTCGATTGAGCGGCCACTACGTCTTCGGCCAAAGGCTTCAACTTGTCAGACACCTGAGCGGATGCAAGCAACTGCGTCGCCATATCAATCGCCCCTTGATGGTGTGGAACCATGCCTGTCACAAAGTCGTAATCCACGTCTCCAGTCAATTCTGTTGAATGCATTTGCATCATCATGTGTTGGTTGCTTTGCGTGAACTGAGAAACATGCTCCGAATGATGTATTGGATGATCTGTATCGTTCGCTGGTGACAAAAAAGTGCAGCCTGCAAGCACTAAGCTCATCATTAGCAGTACTGAAGCAGAAAAATATTTTTGAAAAAACGTCATGGTTTTATCTCTCGTTACTGAGTTTTTACAAACGGCTTAGACGTTATTCAGCATAATGAATCGTACTAAAGCCGTCAGGATATTAGGCACTGTCTAATAAACAGCTAACTCGCAATTAACGCAGATAAACGGGGAGGCGGCGTGACTAACTCTAAAAAATGATGTCGCCATTTTTCGATCAGCGACAATGCAGGCCAATACACGGCAGTAGAAGCCAACACCAAAAGTATAGGAGGCAAAGCAGCTAACGTACAATGATCGACACAATCCACGTAATTCATGTTTTTAGTATGATCGTGAAAGTTAGACACTAGGTTCACATCAGACATGGGTATCGCAGAGAATGGCACTTGAGAGACTGACGCCATATCCTGATGTGATGCATGCAAAGAGAGTAACGCTGACGTATGTGTGTCTGGCATAGAGGCGTGAACAATCGCCTGTATCGAGGCAGATAAAGTCAGCCACGACCCAACAACAAAGCACATCATAACCCAAACGACTCGCGGTATGCTCAACACATCATTAAGCCTATTAAAAACATCTAAACAGCATACTCCTCAAATATAAAATCGACAAACACCAAAATAATAACGCCCTAATCCTTCCGGTTATGCCCTAGTTTCGTTAGGTTACAACCAAACAAATCAGTGTATTAACTTAGCACTTTTTTTGGATTTAAGCAGATCGTTTAGCACCTCTTGCAGACGAATCTTACGTTTGTGTTCTACCTGCAAGCGCTTAATATATTTCTGCCATTCTTCTAAACGCTGATGCTCTTCATAAACTTTGCGCAGTTGGCGAAGATGTTTTCCTGCGTCTCGGTATGCCTCTGCTTTAGCTCTGGCAATGTCATTCAGAGCACAGGCTTTCCAGATACTAATTGAGGTTTCAGGGTAGGATTTAGACACAGCAAGTGCTAAAGAGCGAGCAAGGCTATCCGTCATGATTTGATAGCCCGCTCGATTACCAAAACGATCCACGGCTTCGTCTAATTGTTTTTCATGAACCGCAATATGAATGAGCAAGTCTTCGACTCGTGTCTGGTGCATAAAACCCTTCGACTCGGCCATTAACGAACTCACTTCCGGCTTCGGCAAAGGCCAGTCAATAGGCAATGAGTCCGTAACAGAGTTGCCATGCTCAATGAGATGCAAAAGCGTCGCTCGAACCAACTGCCATTGCCCATCTAGAAGTGGATGTTTCGTTTGAAATAAACGCTCAAGAGTTTGGAAGCTTTTCATATCAATAGATGCCAAAAAGTCGTCCACAGACAAAGCGGCCACTTGCGCGATATTGCCGTCTTCTTTATGCCATTCGATTAATTGATCTTTTAAACGACGAGCAATACCTGGCTTTTCCTTTAACGTGTCGTTAAAACCAATCAAACACCACTCTTTGGCTTTGCCCATATTGCCTTGTTTAACAAAACCCCCGACCAATTTTACGTAGTCTTTGGTGTTGTTAACCTGTTTCTCCATCATGGCGAGAATAGCCTTGTCATCGCCTGCTTTTTGATAAGCAAAGGCCAACATATCAACGACTCTTTTATACTCATAGTCCTGTTTTTTAGACTCAGGAACATTCGCTAAACGCTGAGTTAAAATCATCGCCACATCTTGCCAATGCTCGGTTTGATAACGCTCATGGTTGTAAACAAGATCTAAGTCTTGCAACAGTTCATAGTCATCTTCCAGCTCTCTATCAATCCACCAAAAAAGCTGAATAACAGGTTTCATGCTAGTTTGTGGCAAAGCTTCCAACACAATAAACATAGTGCGGCTTAGATCATTGGCGAGCTCACCTTCATCATTACTATGATGAATTTGCTCTATGCCTAATGACCAAAGTTCACCGCCTAACTCAACCACTTCATCGAATGCATTCTGTTTGAGCAATGCCTCTAACCCTTTGCGAATAGGAGAATAATCTGGCGTATGCCCTTTATGGTTCCAATAATCCTGCCAACTTTCTTCAGCGGTGATTTTTTTGATTTTGCGCCTTAATGAGTCAACTTGAGGCTTCACATTAACAAGGTTTGGCGTGCTGTCCGCCAACGCCCACAGACTTTGCTCGGTCTCATAATCTTTCATTGAAAGAAGCAGTAACTGTTTCACCAATACTGCTTTTGGCTGCTTGGAGAGCATTTTTTGCAGCGCTTCTAACGTACGGGGATAAGAAGGATCTAATTCCACTTTTTTCGACGACGGTTTAGATATCTCTAACGAGTTATCAACAATAGACAACTCAATGTCTCTTGGTGTCGCAGCAAGCATGTCATCTTGGGGAATGTCTTTGCCTGAATTGAGCTGCTTGGCCGCAGCCAATATGACCGCTACCGCGTGTTTGCATTCGCCATATTCATAAGGACAAGAGCAGAACGACGTCAATTCACCGTCTTCTAAATACACCTCGGTGTCGTATTCTTCTGTGCCTTTAACCTTGGCAGACAAAGCATCATTAATGGTCAAAGCAAGCCTGCTTACGTCTTTAACTATGCCTTTACCACGACCATAAATTTTTTCACCAGCCCATTCTTGAACATCGTCCAACGTCAGTGTTTTTAAATAATCGATCAACTCACTCACGGTCGCCTCTTAACTTTTTTAACTCGTTTTCTACCTCTTCGACAATAATCATCGAAGCCTGCTCTTGTTTCGTGGCGGGCAGCAAGGTCTTGATATCATCTTTTAAGCGTTTAAAGCCATCCGAAAGCTTAGGGTAATCCATCACAAAACGATAAATGCCAGTCCCCACGCCAACACCGGTAAACGCCTGCCAATACTGTAAAACAAACTCTATTACTGTACTGCCTTCACGTGCTTCGCTTAACGACCAAAACAAGCCACCTTCTTGCTCATTCCCCAAGGTAGTAAAAGGCACATCAAATTCCTCCAAAATCGCTTGAAAACGAGAGGTTAAGCTCAAGTACTGAGCCAAAATATCGTCATTCACCACGCCATGAGCTAACAGCTCACTGCCGAGTTGATAATGGCTTAGCGATTCCAAGGCTTTGGTGTACGGTGTGTCCAAGTGCAGTACAAACTTAGCCATTGGCGATGCATGGCGAGAGCGAGTCAGTTGGTCGCTAAAGTATAAAGAACGGTCCCCAACGGAATGGGCAAGACTTACCAGCGTGCTGGTATCGTAATCCGTAATCGGCTCGCTCACACCTTCGATCAGCCCGGTGTTTTCTTCATAGGTTTCGATAATATCATTGAATTCTCCCATGATGCGCTCGAACACTTTTTTACGTTCCAGCAGCTTGGGCTTGTAATCCAGCAAGGCAAATACTTGATCCCGCAATGGACGCTTGCCAGTAAAGGTATATTCGTCAATCAAACGATAAAAGCCCGTTTTATCCATCTGTTCTTTTTCACACAAAGCATGCACCGCTTGGCGTTTTTGATGTTGCCAGAAACCCGCAAAGGTATCGTTTAGGTTTTGTTCTGGTGCGAGGTTAGGCAGGTATTCATTAACAAATTTTTCGATCAATTCGCGTTTGCTGCGTAACTGAACTTCCTTGCCCAACATGCTCAATACATCTCGAATGGCGGTGTCGGTATCGGCGCTTCGGCCTTCTTGTTTTTGCTTGGCTTGAATATCACCCAATAATTGTAAGATATAGGCCACATTCACTTCATCACGCTGGATCAGCTCTAGCTCAAAATCCACGTCATTGATGATGGAAGCCCCCTCTTCTTTCTCCTTGCGAGTACGATCATGAATATCCAGATACTTACTTTTGAAATCCTCAAAGGTTTGTTTGTCTAAACCCAAATCATCCCAAGTAAAATCGGTAAAGGAGTTCAATTTGTTGAGCTGTCGCACCACATGGCGGAACGAACGCACAAACGCCAATTGGGCGTCTTCACTGATTAAGTCATTCACCGCATCCGGCGTTTGTGCAAGGTTCAACACATCCACCAAACCTTTATTGAATTCTTCCACATAGAATTCATAAGGTTCCATCAGCACGTCTTCACTGGCTTCGGTGTCACAAAACAGCTTAATGGCTTCGTCTGTGTTGTTTTTTAAATTGCGGAAACAAACGATATTGCCTTGGGATTTCAACTCTCCCAAAATCCGATTAGTGCGAGAAAAAGCCTGAATCAAACCGTGGTATTTGAGGTTTTTGTCTACATACAAGGTATTGAGCTTCTTCGCATCAAACCCAGTCAGAAACATATTCACCACCAGCAAAATATCGGCACGGTCTGCGTCTTGAAAGCCTTCTTTATCGCGCTCTTTCATGCGCTTGGCGATGTCTTTGTAATAGGTGTAAAAACTTGGTCCGTCTTTTACCGAGAAACTGGTGTGGTATTGTGCGTTGTAATCCTCAACGTAGGATTCTAGCTTTTCACGGCTATGCTGAGTTTTCGGGTTGTCTGTCTTGATATCACTCTTAATATCAAAGTCGGGCTCACCAATTAAGCCATTAGCGTCTTGATCGTCTTCATTGGCACCATAACTAAAAATAGTCACCACACGCAAATCATGCTCACCAGCAAGGCGTTTACGTTTAAACGCATCGTAATACTTGAACAGCATGTCTTTATTGCTCACACACATCATGGCGGAAAACTGCTTGTTGTGGGTTTTTCGTCCATGATTGGCGATCACCCAATCCACTACATTCTCAATGCGTTGGTCATTCTCCCAGTATTCTTTGGTATTAATACTGGTAACGCTCTCGTCGATAAGTGAGCCGTCTTTTAGCTTCAGCTTGCCCCAATATTCCACCGAGAATTTCAATACGTTTTCATCGGCAATGGCATTGGTGATCACATATTGATGCAAACGCTCACCAAACAAATCTTTCGTGGTGCGTTTGCCGTTTTCGTTAGACAGGGCGTTATCTTTAAAAATGGGCGTACCCGTAAAACCAAACATCTGCGCTTTGCTAAAGAATTTCTTAATGTTTTTATGGGTTTCGCCAAACTGCGAGCGGTGACATTCATCAAAAATAAAAATAACCCGCTGATCTTTTAAGCCTGCCATGGCCGCTTCATGGCGTGAACGCGTAATGGCCGTATTGAGCTTTTGAATCGTGGTAACAATCAACTTGCTCTTAGGATCCTGCTTCGCCATTTGTTTAACCAACTCGCGCGTATTGTCCGTGCCATCCACACAGCCATCACTAAAATGATTAAACTCTCGCGTGGTTTGATAATCCAGATCCGCCCGATCCACCACAAACATCACCTTATCGACCTTGGGCAAATCGCACAGTAATTGCGCCGCTTTAAAACTGGTTAAGGTTTTGCCTGAGCCCGTGGTATGCCAAATATAGCCGTTCTTACGTCCCGCTTTTACCCGCTCCACAATGGCTTCGGCGGCGTAATATTGATAAGGCCGCAACACCATAAGGATCTTATCCGACTCATGCAGCACAATGTATTTACTGATCATTTTCGACACATGGCACTTTTCTAAAAAAGCATCAGCGAAGTCGTCTAATTGGGTAATAAGCTCGTTATTTTTATCGGCCCAAAAGAAGGTCTGTTTAAAATCTTGCTTGCGGTTATTAGCATAATATTTGGTGTTCACCCCGTTGGAAATCACAAACAACTGAGCGTAATTGAACAAGCCATTTTCCGACCAAAAGGAATGACGCTGATAGCGGTTAATCTGATTAAAAGCTTCTTTCAGCTCCACGCCACGGCGTTTTAGCTCGATCTGAACCAATGGCAAACCATTGATCAACAAGGTCACATCGTAGCGATTTTCGTACTTGCCTTGCTGGGTAATCTGGCTGGTCACTTGATATTCGTTCTGGCACCAATGATTCGAATTCAAAAACTGAAAATACACATCGTTGCCGTTTTCACGGGGAATAAAACAGCGGCCACGCAGAGTTTTCGCCCGTTGGAACACATTGCCTTTATCAAGATGATTCAACACCATGGCAAATTCGGCGTCGCTTAACTCGACCTTATTATGAATTTCCAACTGACGTTTAAGATTGGCGCGTAACTCATCGCCATTACGAATATTGACTCGCTCATAACCCAGCGTCGTCAAACGAGAGAGTAGACTTTCTTCTAATTGTGCTTCGGATTGATAGCGACTTTTATCAACTTTTTCTTCATCTGGCACACGGCCGTGGGCTTCTTCTATTTCCGCTTGGCGAGCTTGCTTTTCGACTTCTTGTTCAATAGTCGCATTTTTTGCCGCACTGTAGATTTCGATACCAACCCGCTGGATATGGTCTAGTAATTGCTGATTTTCAATTAAACGCACAAGTGCTATGTCAGCGTTCCAAGGAATATCCAAGTCATCTATAGCAAGAGAAACCTTAGTCAGTAGATTAAACGGCGCGTCCTCATCAGTATAAAGCGCAATATCAATATCAGACCCTGAACGGTAATTGCCCTTAGCTCTAGAGCCATAAAGCACCGCCTTTTGTATTTGAGGAAACTGTGCCAAGGCAGTCTGAATGGCAACTAATGTTTCTTTAGGTAATCCATATTGATCTTGCTTCAAGGTCTAATCCTTATTCTTGCTCTGCAAAGCGATTTAAAGTGACATTCACGTCGCACATAGCTTGGAAATAGTCATCGGTAATCGCGGTAACGATTTTTTTCGTAACTTCTTCGTTATAAGTATGGGAGCTCAGGTTTCGACTTTTAATCATCTCCAACCATACCGAACCATCTTTCACCAAACCGACTTCAAAGGCTTTTCGTGCCACATTTTTGGAGCCTATCAGCTCTTCGTAACCTTGATCTTCTAAATAGTCCTTTTGCGTCTTCCAAGCCAACTCATGATTGTATTCAAAGGATTGAATCAAGCCCTGCTCTTCTAGCTCATTCAAGGCATCACGCTGCATGAACTTGGTTAATTGAGCCAAAGCACGATTCCAATTTTGTAACCTTTGCACCCAACGAATATCGCTTTCCATCATAACCTCTTCTTTACTTAACTGACTCTATTTAACCCCACCCTAGCCCTCCCCTGCCAATGTGGAGGGAGACAAACCAGCCTACTCCTCTCCCTGCCAAGGGGGAGGCTGGGAGGGGGTCATCTCCACAAAACAACCAACCCCACCCTAACCCTCCCCTTCAAAGACACAAGGGGAGGGGAACAGACCAGCCTACTCCTCCCCTGCCAAGGGGGAGGCTGGGAGGGGGTCACACAAACATCTTTTGCAGCAGACCTTTTTTAAAGGTGTCTAGCTGCTGAATTTGCTTCGCCACCGCGTCTATCTTGGCATCAAAGGACGACAGGCAGTCAGCGATTTTTTGTTGTTCTACTTCATCCACCGGCAATGAAAATTTAAACTTCTTAAGATCGCTACCATTAATAGAGTTTATTGTCGCACCAAGATTTTTATGTATCTCTTTAAAAAACATCTGACTTTGCATTACCTGAAAAACAAAATCATTTTGTTCCCCCCTCAAAACAGACATAAAAGCCCCATGAGTCGATTTTTCTAGATCTCTAGGTATTCGAGCACTTTTACCTATTAATCTACGAGAACCATTTCGTACACAAAGTAAAATATCACCGAATTTAGATAGGCTTTTTTCCGAAACATTCAAGTCAACAAATACACTATCAGAAAGATCGATTTTTCCATTTTGTACATTTGATGAACGTAACACCAATAAACCACTATCCGTAATATTTTGAGGCGAATAAGTTAAGCCAGATAAAACTTCAAATAGAGCACCAAATGAACTTTTTCCCCACTCCTCAAACTCGCTGCCATCATCCTGTTTAAACCGAATCGTTTGGGAGAAAAGCTGTTGCATCAAGCCGCGTTTGTAGTCGTCAAGCAGCTCACGTTTGCGACGCAGCTTGGTTAGCTTATCGTCGATGCTAGTAAGGAAAGACGCGATTTTTTGTTGCTCCGATTTTTCTTCAGGCACACGAAATTTAATGCGTAGAAAGTCTTTTGAATACAGTCTAAGTCGGTCATTGGTTAGACCGTAAGAATAAGCCCATAAATCGTATATCGATCTTGGTCGTTTCAAGTTGTACTCAAAGAACTTTGTGTCAGTTTTTACTTTTCCTGATAACACGACATAGGCAGGACTTACCATGCACTCTTCATGGGCTAAACCAAGAGCGCCTTGCCACATTCTCATCATGTTATAGACAAGATCACCAGCTTGGGCTCTCAGGTTATCACCGCTTGCTGCATCATTTTCCATTTTTTTATCTAAAGATGCTCGCGGAACCAAACCATCATTTAGGGTGACAGAATAAATAGGTAATCCATCTTCTCCTTTCACTCTGCTGTTTAGAAATAAGTCCTTGCCTCTTTTTATCTTCCACTCTCCCTCAAACTCTGGAAACCTCAGTTCTGGCACTTTCCCCCACAGTGGAAAAGACACTTTTTGCTCATCGATAATATCTTTAAAATAGGCTTCCACCTGCTGTAGATCAACTATGTCCACTGTGTAAGGCAGGTGGGAGTCTTCAAAGGCGCTGGCGAGTTGCATCAGAGTGGTTTTGTTTAAGGCGCTTGATGCCTCTATGGCAAGATCCAAATCCGAGTTATGGCGGGTAGTATGTTTGGCGCGGCTGCCAAAGACCCAGACACGGCTGTTGTTTGGCAATATGCTTTGTAAAATGCCCTGCACTATAGCGAGTTCTTGTTCTGTTATATCCAATTGGGCTGTCATGATGCGCCTTGGGTTTTGCTTTTCGTTTGTAGGGCGTGCAGGAGATACGCCACTTCGTCGTAGAAGCTGTCTATGTCTTGCATGATTTCCAGCACCACATTGAGGTTATAACTGTGGGAAGTTTTATTACGGTTGTCACGATAAACCCACCACACATCCCAGCTGTTTTGCAGTAATTTCTGGCTGTAGGCTTCGCGGACTTTGTCCTGAAAGCTCATTTCTTTCACTTCGCTTGGGTTAGCCGCTGCCATGCTTAAATAACGGGCGATCATTTTGGCCGCTAGGTCATAACAATATTCAAAACGCTGAATACAGGCATCCCGCACAAATTCATTACTGGTGTCTTTGGCATATTCATCCAAGGCGACTTTAAAACTGGCCGTGGCTTTGTCTAACGCGGTTAGATCTAATATTTCTGCCATCTAACGTCTCTCCTTTATCAGGGTTGAAACAAATATTAAAAATCCTGTTTTAGTATATTGATTCATAAGGGCGCCTCGATGCCTAGTTCGTTGCAAAAGCCTTGTATGGTCTTGTCCAATTCGGCCATGTCGTTGTCTAACTGTTTTAGCTCTTGGGTGACAGCGGCGAGGTCGATGGGTGCTTCTTCTTCAAAGGTGTCCACATAACGTGGGATGTTGAGGTTGTAGTCGTTTTCGGCTATTTCGACCATGGGCGCGACGTGGGCGTATTTGTCGATTTCTAGGCGGTTGTCGTAAGCGGCAATAATGTCTTCTATTTGCTCACTCTTTAAGTAGTTCTGCTTTTTGCCTTTTTCATAATAAGCACTAGCATCGATAAACAAAATATTGTCTGGGTTTTCGCGGCACTTTTTAAACACCAAGATACAAGTAGCAATCCCAGTACCAAAGAAGATGTTAGCGGGTAAGCCAATAACTGCGTCTAGCCAGTTTCGTTCTTCAATCAAGTAACGACGAATGTGCCCTTCTGCCGCGCCACGGAATAACACGCCATGGGGTAAAACCACTGCCAAGGTGCCGTTGTCGTCCAGCTGATACAACATATGTTGTACAAAGGCGAAGTCAGCTTTTGAACCAGGGGCCAGCTTGCCGTATTGGGCAAAACGGTCGTCACTTTCGAAGATCTTCTTCGCGCTCCACTGAGCAGAAAACGGCGGGTTGGCGACAATGGCGTCGAAGCGTTCGTCTATGTGTTGTGGGTTTTCTAGGGTGTCGTCTTGTTTGAGGTCAAAATCGCGGTAATGCACGCCGTGCAGAATCATGTTCATACGGGCAAGGTTAAAGGTGGTGCGGTTCATTTCTTGGCCGTAAAAATGGCCGATGTTGTCTTTGCCCACTTCTTTGGCGACACGCAATAACAAAGACCCTGAGCCACAGGTTGGGTCATAGACGCTTTTTAAGCGGCTTTTTCTGTGGGTGACCAGTTTTGCCAACACGGTAGAGACCGCTTGTGGCGTATAGAATTCACCGGCTTTTTTGCCCGCACCCGCGGCAAACTGGCCGATCAAGTATTCATAAGCATCGCCCAATACATCGCTTTCGCTGTCGTGAATGGCAAAGTCAATACTGTCGAGATGCAGCATGATTTTAGCGATCAACACATTGCGCGCATCAGGGTCGCGGCCAAGCTTGCTGGAGTTGAGATCGAGCTCTTCAAATAAATGGTCGAAGTCGTCTTCACTCTCGGTGCCCATGGTGGAGCGTTCAATGTTGTTCAGCACCTCTTGTAAGTCACCTAGGATAAAACGATCAACGACAATATCGGCGTCTTTGTCTTCGCTGTCTGTGTCTTTGTGTGCACCACGTTGCGCTAGGTTACTGAACAGTTCCGAGGGTTTTAAAAAGTAGCCGAGTTCTTCAAGAGCGTCTTCTTGCAAGGCGTCGAGCATTTCTTGCACGGCTTCATCTTGCTCATCTAACGTGGCGTAATTGAGACTAGGGTCATCGTTATGAAGAATCTTATCGGCGAAGTCGCACAGGCGTTCAGACAGGTATTTGTAGAAGATAAAACCCAAACAATAATCACGAAACTCGTCAGCATTCATCTTGCCACGTAGCTCGTTGGCAATGCTCCAAAGTTTCTGTTCGAGTTTCTTTTTTTGGTCGTCGGTCATGAAAAGCCATTCCTTGTAATACGGAGATACCTTGGTCATCTTCATACAGAAAACCAAGGCATTTGAATGGCGTTATTTTAGGAGGATTACCGCGCTGTGGCTATCGGCAATCTCTAATTTGCATAAGATCAGGCTTTACGCGCTTTTTTACTCTCATTTTTGAGCATCGCACTCAACTCTTTAATCAGAATAAATACATTACCTTTAGCAACTTCCACCTCAAAGCTGTCTTGCATGATGCCCATGTCTTTGCGCAGTTCATGGGACAAAGACGCAAGCTTCTTACGAGAGTGGTAACGTTGAAAACAAACCGAAATGTGCTGTAGCAATGCAATGATAATCATACCAACCTCCTAATGTCGTGAAACGTCTGAGCAAACAATAATAAACGCCTTAATACCAACCCAACAGACGCAGACAGATCATTAAAAAAACACACAGAATCCAATACAACCCCTCTGTATTGTCACTTTCTCTTTGTTCTGTATGCTGTTACTAAGCGAAGATAAATCGATACGCCACATAGAGTAATAACAGCGCCATAATGCGATTCACCCACGCCATGATGATAGGATTCATTGCGGCTTTTTTAAGACGAGAGCCTGCGAGTAAATACACACTTGGCGCACCCCAGGCCATAGCGGCAAGCCCGAGTGACCAGAGAGCAATATGCCCACCCTCGATCTGTGCTCGTGGAAATTGCACGGTCACAATAGGCACAATGGCGACCAAAGCTTTAGGATTACAAAGCTGTAATATCAATCCGGTTTTAAAGCTCACTTCTGTATCTTTGGCTTTCAACGTACTTTGCTGAAAGCTCGCCCGTAAGATTTTCACCCCAAGGTAGGCGATATACAGGCCACCCAATACAGCAATAAAGGATTGATAGTCTTGGGGAATAATCTCGCCACCTAAATAGCCAATCAATAGAAACAAGATCAGCATGGCGGCCCCAACACCAACGCAATACAGGAACGCCCGCCAACCTTGCCCATTTATTCCGGCAAACAACGCCAGCATATTGGCAGGTCCTGGACTGTACATGACACCAAAGGCATAAATGAGTATTTCGAGCATGGGTATTCCTCAAATGGATATTGATAAAAAGACGTCAGTAACATTCGGTATGTAACGTAATGAGTAGTAAGACTAACTACGCAGCAAAGTCCGCCTAAATTGATAAGGCGTGAGGCCAAACATGGGTTTAAAACGACGATTGAAATAGCTCAAATCGGTAAAACCAAAAGTGTAAGCCACATCCGCTAATGGCATACCAAGTTCAAGCGCTTCTTTGGCACGGTTAATACGATAGTTTTGCCAATACTGATGGGGCGTCATACCGAAATAATCACGGAAACAACGCAACAAATGGTACTTCGACATATGCGCCACTTGGCTTAACTCGTCGAGAGACACTTCTTCCCCGACATGAGCATGTAAATAATCACGCACTCGCTCAAAAACAGGGTCTTTCGCACGGCGTTTGGACTTGCCTAGACTAACAGAGCGCTGAATTCCCTTTTGGCGCGCTAAATATTCAGCAAATTCAAACAACGCAGACGAGTACTCCAATGCCGAGGTTGACGTACTTTCCACTAAAGCGGCCAAACGTAAAATATGCGTTTTGAGCACGGCATCGTTTTGCACAGGATGTTCGATACGAAAGTCTTGTGCTCGTCGAACGCCAGCACTGGTAAGCATAGGGCTTAGTTGGTCAGGATGAACATAAAGCATTTTGTAATGAAGCGGATCGTCAGCACCAGAATGACCGTCGTGAGCATCTTCAGGGTTAAACACAATCACATTGCCAGCATAGCTTTTGTGATGTTCTCCCAAAGCGGAGAAGTCTTGGCGGCCAGACAAGGTCACACCAAACGAAAACTCCTCATGAGCATGAGTGCCATAGGAAAAATCGCTCATCGACGCTTCCAGCAACATGACTTCATCAAGCACAGCGCTTTTCGCAAACTGAAACCGATTTTCTGCCGACATCATACCCTCTCTAAACTCGCCCAATCCATAACAATAGACTAACCAATAACAGACAAAAAAGATTGGACGATATTGCGGGATTACACCTTATTCAATTGGCCCTCGACCTGCTCAAGCGCTCTTAGGTACATACGCCAAGCACAAATACCTGCGAGAACATTGCCGATCAAGACGCCGAAGAACAAACCTTTAAGCCCCGCTAGTTCAGAACCAATCCATAGACAAGGCAGAAAGAAAGCAAACAAGCGCAATGCCGATATTGTTAAAGCTGTGTAGGATTTTCCTAATGCATTAGAGATAGACACCATCAACATACAGATGCCAAGCAAACCAAGGCTCACCGGTACTATCATCAGATGCCAATGCAAAATCGTCGAGACGTCTTCATCGCTGGTCATTAAGTTTGCCAATACGCCCGAGATAAAAAAAGTAATGACGGCGATCACTAACTGAAACGACAACACAAAACGACACGCCAAACGCACCACGTAACGCACATCATCCAAGCGACCTTCACCTAACAATCGCCCTACCATGGGAGGCATAGACATAGTCAGCGCCAACACGGCCACAATGGAGAAAAATTCAAATCGCGAGCCCAGCGCCCAAGAAGCCACCGCGGCCGTACCAAACCCAGCAATTAACTTAGTGGCTAACATAGAAGACACAGGCGGCAGCAACTGGCTAATCATCGCAGGCCCCATAATATGACCAATCGACGCCAAGCTTTTGCCGATATTTAAGTCTTGCCAATCAAAGGTAATCCAATGCTTTCGAGCCACTTTCGGCGCTACAATTAAGGTACCCAGACCAAACGCCACTGTGGTTGCCATTGCAGCACCGTTTAAACCAAGATCTAGCGTGAAGATGAAGATAGGGTCTAACACCAAGTTGAGTACGCTGGTGACTATCATCATGATACCAGGCAACAAGGTGTTCCCATTGGAACGACAAATACTGTAGTAAAAATAGATTAATGCCCCGACCCACGCACTTAGCAACCAATGAGGCCAATAAGCATCAATAATAGGATAGACAGAATCGGGCGCACTCAATAACGCCAAAATCGGATGGCGGAACAGCCAAATAAGCACGCTAAAAAAAGCAATGCCCACACACCCCATCACCAAAATCAAACCGCCAAGCTGCTTGGCGTAACGAATCTTACCGGCCCCTAAAGCTCTTGAAATAATCGCCGTTGTCGCAATCCCAAGACCCACCTGCAGGCCGATCACAATCATCTGAATGGGCAAGGTAAAGCCCTGTGCTGCCAGTGGTAAAACACCTAACTGACCAATAAAAGCACTGTCCACCAACTGAAAACTCATCAACGACAAAATGCCAAACATCATCGGCCATGTCATGGAGAAAAGTTGCTTTGCTAAGGGCGCAGAGGGAGATACTTGGGAGGACATAGGTTGCTCATACAAAAAACTGAACCTCTATTCTAACCTACTTTGCTGACAACTGAATGACACACGCCTTCACCAAACAAACTATGCGATGAAAAGTCTTATTCTTCATTATCAGACTGGCTGTGCTTATGCCCATAGTTCAGCATAATTAAAGCAATCAGTGAGAAGATCACAAAGCCACTAGCCAAAGGAATAACAGTAAAGTTGTAAAACTGTCCTGCAATGGTTGCTAAGACAATGGCAATTAAGCTTGATAAAGACGAGATTAGCGAAGCGCCAAGCCCCGCCATGTTCCCTAATGGCTCCATCGCCATGGCATTCACATTACCAAAAACCATACCGAGGCAAGAAAACATCACCATACCCAAGCCCATGAAGAGCACAAAAGGTGGCACGCCATCGAAGAAAAAAGCCGCAACCAACAGAATAAATGCGGTCAAGAACATCACGCTTAAGGCGCCAATCACACAGCGTAGCATGCCAACTCGCAGGACTATTTTGCCATTTGAAAAATTGATGATAGAAGAACCTATCGCTAGCATGGCAAAGAACAACGGAAAACGATCGCCCGTGTCATACACATCCTGAAAAATAGATTGCGCCGTACTAATGTACAACATCAAACCACCAAAAATACAGCCTAACAAAATGGTAAACGCCATCACATCACGACGACTCAGAATAATGCGCACGTCAGCCATTAGGCGTTTTCGGTTTAACGGTACACGGTTCTCTTTTAGCAAGGTTTCTGGTTGGCGTAACAAAAGCCAACCACCAGCAACAGCGGCTTGTATCATCAATAAGGCAAAAATCCAGCGCCAATCAGCCACTTTAATCACCAGTTGCCCCAATGACGGTGCGAGCATAGGTACAAGAATAAACACCATCATGACAAACGACATAATGCGCGCCATAGCGGCGCCTTTGTACAAATCTCGCACCAAGGCACGGGAGGCAATTTTAGGGCCAGCAACGCCAAAACCTTGAATCATACGGCCCAGCAAAAACACCTCGATAGACGTCGCCAATAACGCAATCACAGAACCTAAGAGATAAATACTAACGCCAATTAAAATGCTTTTTTTACGGCCAATCGCATCCGACAGCGGACCAAAAACGATCTCACCGAACACCATACCCAGAATCATCGCTGAGACAATCCACTGAGTTTGTTGATAATCCACAATAGCAAGTGATGCAGCAATTTGTGGAAACGCTGGCAACATGGCGTCCATACTCAACGCGGTCAGCGACATCATCAAGGCAAACAGCGCAATGAACTCTTTTTCGGCTAAGCGCCGTTGCGGTTTGTCCGCTACTTGGGCATCAGAAAGCGACATCCGTATCCTCAGGGTCTAACAAAAATGAAGCATTAGTTTACTCGTCTCTTCTTATATCCCGCAATCAATTAGATGGCGCTCTGACCAACAATTCCAATACCGCCGCTTTTACGTCTCGGATTAACTCGGTTTCGTCCACGCCGAGGACTTGGCCATTTTCCACCACTCGCTTGCCGTTAATAAAGCTGTGTTGAATCAACGCTGGTTCGCCGCATAAGATTGGCGCTTCTAACAGACTGTGTACACCAGAAAAACGCGGTGCATCAAGAGAATACAAGACTAGATCCGCAGCATACCCCTCGGCTATTTGGCCTGTTTTCAGCCCTAAAAGCTCGGCGCCATTTTGCGTGCCCCATTTAAGTACCTGAGCGACATTGGTGGCCGCCGGGCCGCCTTGAGTACGATGCAGCAACCAAGCTAAATTCAACTCTTGCAGCATAGAAGCATTCTCACTGGATGCAGAACCATCAACACCAAGGGTAATAGGAATGCCGGCTTTTTCCATTGCAAGAACCGGTGCAATGCCGCTGCCTAGTCGACAATTTGACGTTGGACAATGGGCGATTCGAGTCTTGGTTTGCGCCAGTAATTCAATCGCATGAGCATCCGCTTGTACCAAGTGAGCAAACCACACATCGTCGCCTAACCAATCACAATGGGCGGCGTAATCAATGGCGCTCATGCCGAAATTTTGTTGCGCCATTTGCTCATCGAAAGACACTTCTAATAAATGTGAGTGACGCAGTAACTTACGCTCTCTTGCCCACTGAGCGTAACTGCGCAAATCCTCTGCTGACGAGGTGTGAACCAAGCTGGTGGGCGCAACAACTAAGCGTCGCATGCTGAATGGGCCGGCGTCATGATAGCGTTTGTAGGAAGCATCAAGTCGATCCAGTGACAAATCCAATGATTCGGGCACGATGCCACTGTCTTTCATGCCTTTATGACTGCCTTGCACCGTCGCACCACCCCGACATAAAACTAAGCGAATCCCTAAATCTTCCGCCGCACGCCAAACGGCGTCTTCCAACTCAGGCGAGGTGGTCGCATGGTATAAATAATGGTGATCCGCGCAGGTTGTCACCCCAGAACGTAACTGTTCATACAGGCCTAGTTTCGCCGCCACATACATTAAATCTGGCGTAATTTGTGGCCAAAACCGATAGGGAACACTGGCCAGCCATTCTCCTAAACCTTGGTTAAGACCTGCCGGAATGCCTTTTAGAATAGACTGTGCAAGATGATGGTGAGTGTTCACGAACCCTGGATAAACCACACAGCGTAAAGCGTCTATTAACTCGTCGTCTGGCTCACGATTTAGTGTGGGAGCAATGGCGGCAATCACGCCATCTTTGATACGGATGTCTTGAGGAAGCGCATAACCTGCAACGGCTTTGGCTTGATGGATCAAATACTGGGGCATAACACTCTCCTTTTTTAGGAAAGAGCAATGTCCAGGCCACAAGGCTTAACCGCTTCTACTCTTTGTTTCGCACACAATTTAACCAGATCTACAAGCAAACCCTGTACCAGTCTATGCAACGGCAATAAACGCACAGCGAGCGTTAAGTAATCATGGTATTTCATATTGAATGATCGTATTTATGGTGCAACAAGATCACCATTCGCCCACTTCAAGTGCATAACCAAGAATCAAAAAACCGCATAACGGCTGATTTTATAGACAAGCCTATTTGGCCTGCTTGTTGCTTAGTCATAAGTAGCGCAAATCGTTTGCGTGACGCAATGAGTAGAAGCGGTCAAATTTGGTGTCGGGTTCTAATTCACTAAATTCGGGCATTGCTCACTGCCTTATCGACAACCCAAAGAGGATGTCGAAAGGGAAGTGACAGCCGTTTCAATTTAACTCGACTGTGTACCCAGCCCTCTCGCTCTTTCCTCATCTGGTTTTCTTTGTGGTTGTTTCAATAATTGAGTCTGGTCTGATGAAAAAAGCGCAACCAGATCTATGATGAAGCTTGGAGAAAACAATGAATACCACCTGTAAAACATCTCTATTTCGTACCCTATGCCTAGCTGGGGCCGTGGCATGTACAGCGTTCAACATCAACACAGCCTTTGCCGCGGATAAAGTAAGATTTCAGCTAGATTGGCTACCGGGTGGCGACAAAGCCCCCGTTTACGTTGGCATCAAAAAAGGTTTTTTTGATGCCGCTGATTTAGACGTCACCGTTGCCAGCGGTCGGGGCTCTAATGATTCTATTAGCAAACTGGCCACCGGCAATGCCGACATAGGCTTGTCTGATTTGGTGGCATTGTTAATGGCAAAAGCCCAAAACGATGTGCCTGTTTCAGCCCTATATTCCGTGTTTAGCAAAGCGCCTCATGCTTTTTATGTGCCTTCTGACTCAGACGTTAAGAGTGTCAAAGACGTCACCGGAAAACGCATTGCCACTTCGCCTTACACCTCATCAAACGTATTTTTACCGCTACTGCTTGAAGTCAACGGGGTCGATCCAGACAGTATAAAACTGATCAAAGCTGACGCGGGTGCGCTCAACCCTATGTTGCTGTCAGGCAACGTGGATGTGGTAATTTCATGGGTAACCGATACCGTCATTTATCAGCAACAAGCTCAAAGCGCGGGCAAGACCTTGCAAATACTGCCTTGGTACGATGCCGGATTAGAATTTTATTCCACCTCAGTTATTGCCTCGAATCGCTTTATTAATGAACATCCTGATGTAACAAAACGCTTTGTTGCAGCGTATAAAAAAGCCATTGAATACACCTGGGCACACCCCGAAGAAAGCGGACAAATCGTCCATGAGATGGTACCTGAAGTCGACGCTAGTACCGCAACAGACACCATTAATTCGATTAAATCGTTAGTGTATAACGCTGTCAGCGATCAAGACGGTTACGGCGCATTTACCCAAGAACGACTCGCCACCACATGGCAATGGACCGCCAAAGCGCAAAATATTGCCGTCGACAGCTTTGATCCAGAATCTGCTGTAAACCGCCAATTTATTCCTAAATAAGCGCTGCGATTTATACCCGTTAAAAATCTAAACAAATAGTTTTTAACGGGTTTCAGGGTTAACAGATATTTCTTTTCATCTGACCGCTCAAGCTTAGATCACACTTCTAGCTCATAGGGTTGTTTCGGACTATTGTTAAAGACCTTGGGGCTTTAATGTTGCATTAGAGCATCAGCGATTACACAATCCGCTGCTCAGTTTATTTTATTATGTTCCGTCCTGATATGGTTGCTTTCATTCGTCATTTGAACGGTATTTAAGTTTGTACTCTAGTGCTTGCAGTTCGGAGTCATCGGCTTGGTCGGCTGCTAACCTTTCTTGTTTTTTACGGCGCAGATCAAAGTCGGCATATCTTTCGTTAGTCGAGTACTCCATTTGCGCATGACTGATTGAGCCAGCATCCGCTAATAAAGGAAAACCATTGCTGCTGATAATCTCGCCAACACGTGTTTGCCAAAACGCCATACGCGTTTCCATACGGCTCTTGGCACGTAACTCAGCGGTTTCCAAAAAGATCACCACGAGCCGATTAAGCGTGTCTATTTCATCTTCATTCAAATAGTTTTTAGCGATTAAAATATCTTGCTTACGTACTTTATCGCCTTTCCAACTGAGCAATCCAAAATGGCCATCATCAGGATTAGCGCGGGCACAAATCAGCTCGGCGGCGGTCTGTTGTGTTACCGCATAGATCAATAGATTTTGCACCATGGCGAAAAACTGTTGAGTGTTTTTATCACTCTTATCGTAATCGCTGCTAAGAGCAAACAGCTCACGTACTTTTTGGTAAAAACGTTTTTCTGAGGCACGAATATCACGGATGCGCGCCAACATCTCATCAAAATAATCGGGGCGACCATCGGGATTTTTCAAACGCTCGTCATCCATTACGAAGCCCTTATGTAAATACTCGCTCAGTACGGTACTCGCCCAGCGACGAAACTGAACGCCGCGCGGCGAACGCACTCTATAACCCACGGCCAAAATAGCATCTAGGTTGTAGTGTACAACCTTATATTTTTTGCCATCAGAAGCAGTTGTCAACCATTGGTTGACAACTGCTTCTTGGACCAACTCCCCATCAACAAAAATCGCTTTAAGATGCTTAGCTACATTTTGTTTAGAGGTGAGAAACAGCTCGGCCATGTCCAGCTGACTGAGCCAGACCGTGCCGCTATCTGCTCGCAGTTGAATCCGGTTTTTTCCATCTTCGGTAGTATATAAGATCAGTTCATTCATGCATTGATTTCCTTATCAGAGTAAGTGAGTAGGTATGCATAACAGCCATACTATGCGGCGCCTTTTTTTACTGATCATTTTAGGTATGCAACAACCTTTCATTTAATTTATCAAAATATATTTTTTCTCAGAACGGTTGCAGAGAATAGGGGAAAGTAAAGGAACTCTCAACCAAATAGGCCCAATCAAACCAGTCTGAGCGCTTATGCAACACTTAAGATTAGAGTAAGATATCTTCATTAAAAACAATAATAGAGGTCGATATGGACATAGGTCTGGCCAAGCATTTAAAACTCAATCAGTTGCGTTTAATTTCGGTTATTGCAGAGCATGGTCAACTTGGAATTGCCGCGGATGAAATGGCGATGACACAGCCTGCGGCGTCACGCATGTTGAGTGAAATTGAACAAACCATAGGTACGCGTTTATTTATTCGTCATGCCAAAGGCATGGAACCAACCTTGGTTGGTCAAGCCGTGGCACGTCGCGCCCACAATCTTTTGGTTGAGCTACGAGATCTTGCCCGTGAAGTAGGCGAACTAAAAGAAGGTGGCGGAGGCACCACCGCTATCGGCGCGGTAACCGGGGCCGCAGTGGGGTTTGTCATTCCAGCCATTCAACAATTGCGTGCCATCGCCCCCAAAGCCGAGATAGACATCAATGTGGACACCAGTGATATTTTAGTGCGTGATTTAATCGCTGGACACAATGACTTCGTGCTCGCGCGAATCCCTAAACAATACGACGCCAACGAATTTGAAATTTATCCAGCCCGTACTGAATCGGTCACACTCGTGGTGCGTAAAGATCACCCATTGGCCAATCTTGATAAAGTGCGCGTCAAAGACCTCGCTCATTTTGAATGGGTCATGCAGTCCCACCGTGCGCCCATACGTGAAGCGGTCGAAGCGGCCTTTATGGAAGAACGCGCTGAACTGCCGTTAAGCATTACCAACAGCACCTCTTTATTGGCATTAATCGCTATCTTGGTGTCTTCCAACGCCATTGCGCCGATGGCGAGAGAAGTCAGTGATTTGCTAGTGGGTCATAAAGTCAAAGCTGACTTAAAAACACTAAAATTGGACAGAAAAATTGTCATGAGCCCGTATTATTTGTTGCAAATGCGTGGCCGCCAATTATCCCCTCTTGCCAATCAGCTCAAGCGTTTAGTATTAGCCGAACTGGAACAGAAACCCATAAAAAGCGAGGCATATCGAGTAGGGTGAGGCGTTGCCGCCTCATCCCTCTCACAGAACCGTACGTACGGGCCTCGTAT
>NZ_QHJF01000034.1 GCF_003259225.1 Marinomonas arctica
TGTCTATTTTACAACACGAATCGAGCAATGGCGTGGGTTTAAGGTATTTTTCTACAGCCTGAACGCCTCAAACAGCGGCGCGCGTTAGCGCGTCCAGCCACGAAGTGGCGTTGCTGCTTTGACTCGTTAGGTGATTTAACCACACACCCAAGTGCCATCTGGGTTTTGTTTAGCGCCTGAATAAGCGCCACCACATACCCATGTGCCGTCAGGGTTTTGTTTGGCACCTGAGTAATTACCGCCGCAGACCCAAGTACCATTAGGGTTTTGTTTGGCGCCTGAATAACCGCCGCCGCAAACCCAAGTACCATTAAGGTTTTGTTTAGCACCTGAATATGCGCCACCACATACCCAAGTACCATCTGGATTTTGCTTGGCACCTGAATAAGCGCTTCCACAGACCCATGTACCATTAGGGTTTTGTTTGGCACCCGAATAACCATAATATTGTCTTTCGTCTGACATTTATTATCTCCTTGTATTCACCTAACGCCAAACTCAGCGGGCGATTTTTGCGCAGCAAAAATTGATCTGCTGCAGTTTATTATTAGCTTTGTAGTTCAGGCCAACCAGATCGTTCATCAAAACCGGTATTAGCCCTAAGCTTAAATATTAAGTTCTTTGCAATATCAAAATCTTGGGAGCTCTGATGCTGATGCCCTTGCGCGTCGGCATATTCACTCTCACTCAAAGGCGTACCATATTTTCCAGCCCAGACAGTATAAATGCTTAAGCGTTGTAACAATTCCTTTTCTGTCTCATTTGTTTCTAAACCAATTAATCTAGCAAGATCGGGCAACTTATGATTTTTGCATCCGGGGAACGATTTCCTAGTATCGATTCTTCCCTCAACGATAATAAGTTTTCCTTGCGACGCAACGACGCCTTTAAAAGCATTTTCAAGAGCAATGCCAAGCAGAAACATCGAACCTTTATGACACCCGACCGACGTCTCAACTTCAGAGTTCCTTAACGACATAGTACAAAATAATTCTTCGGCCGCAGCTAACATTTGCCTAGCCTGTGTAAACCAAAACTCAGCGTTTACGGTTTTAGTTTTAAAGTCCAAAGCCTAATCCTGCCAAGCTAACGCCCGCAGCACGCGTGGCTTTGTAGTGAAGGCGAAACCGCAACGTAAAAGCCGTCGCTGTGCCTGCGTTTGTTAACTGTATATTGCACGTTCGCTTACATCTCTTTCCTTATTGGGATCTTCTCGACTGTCTGTGGCTGACAGGGCATCTAGGTACGCAGATGGAACTCCCGTTTCTTTCGCACCATTTATGACGTGAAGTAAATACCAAGAATAAGGCAGCAAAGACGGATCTGTTTTCGTTGCATAGTAGGTAACAGCTTCATGGGTGTTCCCTTGGGAATCACTTACTGTAATCCTCTTATCCTCATAGCCGTAGCCCAGCCCCTCAGCTCTGTCTAGTATGCTTTTCTCGTCATTTGAGATTTCGAACAGTGCGCCAATTACGTAGTCATCAGGATTTCCGGTAAATAACGCATCGCATTTTCCAGAACCATCTTTCTTGCTCACCTTGTGAAAACGAAGAGCATGATCGACAAGAGTAAACACCCCTATTCGCTCAGCACTTGGAACCCTCGCCTTCAACCTTGGGAGCGACATATTTGATCCATAAGCAAAATACTTCACGCTGCCTCCATACAGTTAACGCCCGCATTTGCAGCTGGTTTGAAGCGCAGCGGAAAACCAGTCCGTCAACATGCGCTTGTTATGACTTCTTTCCATCTAAACTGTTTTCTGTTTGTTTTGGCATAAACATCCGTTTTGGTGTCTCCTCGAAAAACTTAATATTAAATGACGAATAACCTCCCGCAGGACGAATTCTAACCCAGGGGTCTTTCAGTTCATCCTCACTAAAAACGACTGGTATTTCTGGGTCGAACTCAGTTAGATCTATTTCTATATCACTGGGACAAAGCTCTTTAATCTTATAGCCGTTGGAATAGATGTGAATAGCCTTAATTTTTTCTGCTAAAGATTTATTGCAAAACGGTAATAGCATTGCCTCATCAATATCTCTAAGCGTAAGGCCGTCAGGATTTCTAATTAAGCTGTCCTTGCTATATTGAATAGGAATAAACTCTACATGATCCATTCCTATGCTAGAAGACGAACCCACTTTAGTATATTTCTCTTCTTCGAAGTCCTGATCTTCGTCTTCAATATCTATAATTTGCTCCCATTGCCCACCACCAACACCATATTTAATACCACTTTTTTGCTCAGTGAAATCCGCTGCAATATCTTCCCTCATTCGATTTGATCTATCTGTGCGGCCAAATAGTATTGAAAGGATCTTGTTTTTTGGTTCTTTTAAGTATAGGGAGCAAAAGAGTCTAAAATGCCCGATCTCTTCAGCAGTATACTCTTGGTTAAGCTCTATAGACAAAGTCAAATGAGATAAAGTACTTGAAGCTTCTTGGAAGAACAAAATTCGATTCAATGTATTTTCAACTCTTTGAAATCCAGTTGATATAACAGATTGAATATCATCGCCCCACTTGGCAAAAAAGCTTGACTGCTCTTCCTCGGACAAGGGAATATTTAAATGCTGAAACCTAATTGAAAACCCGTCTGGGGTATCAAGGGATATTCTTATTCTTTCCCTATCCATAATTTCACAATGAATCATTCCACGCGCCTTGGCTTTATCTATAAGCTGATTTTTTTCGCCTATTGTTAGATTTATGTTTGTAAAAAATACAAATGCCTCTGGCTTTTTATCAGCAGACAAAGCGCTGTTTAAGTCTTCCTTAAATTTTTCAGTAATGGTTTTCTTCTGCTCCGTAGAATCATTTGCTTGATTCACAAATCCCACAGCGCCAAATGCAATAAGATCGTTGCGATAGATAGCTTCTATATCACGACCATCGTCGCGTCCACCACGGGGATGTCTTGGGCGAACATCAGAAAATCTCTTATCTAATGCAAGAACTGAACGACACAATTGTTCTCGACTTAGCTGATTTGTATCTAAATAGCTCTTTATTCTTTGATCAGTCTCGTAGCTCAAAAGATATTCCTTGCCTTTTTAGTCATAACGCCAAAATCAGCAGCGAATTTACGAGTCTGCTGCATTTTCTTGTTCAATGTATTTCATGTGCCGAGCAAGCTCATGTTCAAGCTGCATCGTGTGTTGCTGCAATTCTTGATATCTTTGCTTTGATTCTTCAAGCCTGCTTCTTACTAAGTGGTAATTTTCAGATATGTCTGAATAGTGGCGCATGAAAGGCTCCATATCTACCTCATGGTCACCTTCTGGATAACTTTCCCTGTACTTTCTCATCTCCACTCTTTCGGCTTCGAGCATATGGCGCTTTTCCTGCAATGAAACCATCTCACTTTCATGCTTCATCATTTGACGACGAGTATGTTCGAGTTCTTGCATCATATGATTGATTTGTGATTTTTGCCGATTGAGCAACTCATATTCCTGCTTTTTCCGAAAGGCCATTTTATCTCGGCGTCTTACTTCTCTAATTTCTTCCAGAATTTCTGGGCTGACCTGTTCACCAAGATTTTCTCTTGCCAACTCAAGAAACCGATCAGCTTGGTACATATGAAATGTGTTATTGGCGTTATCTTTAAACTCCTTTACTAGCTCAGGGCGTGGCCCAACTGTTTTTCCTTTGAATTTTTCCCACCAATCTTCTTTCTTGTCATCTGTAACAAGAACTATACCTTTGTCCACTTCAATGGATCGCTCTAAAACCTGTTTCCAGACTATTAAATCCCCAAACTCTCGACACTTTTCCGCAAATATTTCCGTATCTTTCGATTTTGATCCATCCTTAAAACCTGGGGGAATTTTCTGCTTGTAGCGGTGTTCGCCTTCAATAATTAGTTGCTCTAATTTTTCTTTTTTGAAAGGTTGTCCGACTCTATTTTCGAATATTTTTGCAATTGAGTCTTTTATCTCATCATTCGATATTCGTCGAGTATGAACTTCTTTATTCTGCGACAGCTCCTCGCACAACATATTAAAAATCGCATCGACTTTAAGCATTGTTTTTTCGCTTACAAAGGGATGTTGCCTTGCATTATCTAAATCGCTTTTTAAGCTGCCAATTGATTTAATTGTTGAATCATATGACTGTTCTTGCTGTCCAATTACAGTTAGTCGGTTGTTTAAATACTCTTCCGCGGCTCTATGTGGCAACCACACCCTATCTTTTATTCTATCTAGCAAGCGTAAAAACTCATTTCGAGTAGTATCTGAATACCGGTATAAATTGAGCAATATGTTTGCATCAAACACGAAAATACATGAGTCCCATACATCCCTTAGATTTTCTTGAGATTCCTTAAAGTGTCCCGGAAATAATTCTTTCATCGATACTCCTACATTGAACGCCCGCAGCACGCGCGGCTTTGTAGTGAAGGCGCAGCCGAAGCGAAAAAGCTGTCGCAGTGACTGCGATTGTTATATTCGGTTCTAATCATTTGATGACTTTCCAGCGTAATGGTCACTGATTGCCTTATTTATTGTGCACTGATCTATTTGACGATCTTGAATAAATGAGTAACGAACGTGTATTCCGAGATTATGAAGAAATTTATAGGTTTGGTTTAAATCAACACCCCGTATTAGGTATTCATTAACAAGTGTTGACCCGACCATTTTTTGCACTATTCGTCCCGAAACTTTGAAGACCCCATCCTGCAGTGCACCGTATTGAATAACTCCACCAACCGTTTTAGCACTTTCATTAGCTATAACTTCTTCAATAAGCGAAATGTACTCATTGGAAGGCTTACCATTTATCTTATCTTCTACATACCTTCGACCATCGCCTAGAATTTCTATTTGGCCATCTTGATCAAGTACAGAGTTATAATTTACTTCTATACCATCTTCCCCTGAAGACAAAGAGAACTTTGCAGCCTTAATCAATTTCGAATCTGGGCATACACCTGTGAGCACAAACTCTACTATCCCCTTCTCAGCAGTTTGGAAACAAAGTTCTTTAGATATATGTGTAGAAAAATGCTCAATGGCTTGGCAAATTGTATCGAATGATACCGAATGCTCCCCAATAGGCTGAATATTTGACATAAAATCAGATACTAACTCTTTCGTTAGATATGCATTCAATGTGCTCCCCGCATAGATAAAACCATATGCTGATGAGAACATTAATTCACTATTGCCGGTATTCGTATCAGCTGCAGAAATAACGCTAATAGGTACCGTAACTATTTTTATCCCACGATCAAAACATTTAGTCTCGGAGAGAGTAATTCTGGAGTCAGAAAGGGCTTTGATTGTGCCATTTTCACGCCAAACGATGGCAAGGGTCATGTATAAATTCTCCGAAGAATATAACATTTTAATAGTGCGCATGCTCGTTTAGACAATTTCAAAACTGTCCAAAAAACCTTATAAACAATTGAATAATAAAAGTTTTATAAAGCTATTCACAATAGTGAAAACTGGAAAAACGAGCATGCGTGTTATTCTTTTCATCCACAGCGCGTTATTTCTGCTCTGCGGATTCTTATTCGTTGATACTAAAAGACTTTCTAACCATCCACCAGTAAAAACTCGCAATTTTTTGATTATTTTTCTGACAAAACGAGCGTAAAATCCGCATAATGAAAAATAAACTGTATATAATCAGCTGATTGTCGGCCTAAAGGCTCGACCTACACGTGAAAGCTTCGATTTCGCGGCACATTACGCTCCACTTATGATGCCCTACGGGTGGGTTGGGATGCGAAGTTGTTTGCTTATGTTTCATTTTCTGTCAATTCAAGCTATCGCTCACTTCGCCAGACGCGTATGAGCACAATCTCTTTAGCTTGTCTGAGGTAGACAACCCGAAATGACGCGTGTATCAGTTCGCGAATATGATCCATGTTGAATTCAGGAACAATTCGGCCCGCATCGGGGTGAGTTTGAAGCATGCCGCAATGCTTCAAGATAGCAGTTACGAAGTCCTCACCGATATGTGGCACACCCTCCTCTCTGTAATACACCTGAATAGCCTGTAAATCTTCAAGAGCAGACTGTGCAATGCGTATTTCCATTTACTTGATACCCAAGGTTTTCTTGGCGTCCTCCAAGGATACTGTGTTGCCTTCGCGAACATCCATAAGTCCTTTTGCTACCGCTTTTACAAACTGCAGTTCCTCTGCGGTTTTCTCATAATCTTCAAGCCCCTGAACAACCGCTACGCCACGGCCACGACTGGTAAGCAGAATTGGGCGATGCGTTTCCTGCGTTCGACCAACTATCTTTCCGGGATTGATTTTAAGGTCTGATAGAGGAATGACATCCTCGGAAAATTTAATCTGCATAGTGGCTACCTAGTGGGCAATTAAGTGCTATTAGTAGCACCCGTTAACAGGTGCGGTCAAGGAGCATAATGCTCGCGGAAGTCGGGTCAAAGCCCTTTTCCATAAAGGCTTGTTGTTTCTGATAGTACGTTGGAGGAAAAGGGGCTCGACACTTTGGGTTATTGAAGCATTTTGATACAGATTTTATATTTTGCCATCAATTTTTAATTCACTCAGAAAGTCTTCATAAGACATTTCTGGCTCATCTGAACGCTCTGATATGGCTATAAGGTCTTCTTGATCTTCTCTCATCAGCAAGCGTACCGCTTCATCAATTAGTTCTGAAATAGAAACATCGGATGATGCCGCTCGCATTTTTAGCGCTTTGAGGGTATCTGGTTCAAAATAAACGGTTGAACGCTTTGATAAATTACTCATGTTATGCCTCGACGATTCCTTTGTAGCCTTTACATTGTAGCGTTATAACGTAAAAGCACCAAAGTAATAACCCCTCCCTCGCCCTCCCCTTGGAAGACATAAGGGGAGGGAAAAATTACGTTGTCGGGCTAACGCCGCGACTTACAAAAAAGTTAAATCAACAACTTACAAGGTTGATGCGGAGCAAGGCCAACGCCAAGAACGAGGTCAAAAGACTTTAACCACCGCTAAACAAGCTAGAATTGAAAAATGACATTCCTACGAGGTAGGCGGTAGTTTCGAGGAAGGAATGTCATTTGTTTCAATTCACCCCCAAAAGCTCATTTTAATCTGCTAACTAAACCACTGAGCTTTCTTTCACGTCACTTAAAGCGTTGTTGATTTCTTTCCAAGTCAGTCCGCTGCGCTTTTTCGTTTCTGTTTTGGTTTGGGTGATTTGGATAATCTGCCCTGCGATGGAGATGGCGATTTCGAAGGGCTTTTTGCCTGTAATTTCGTTAAGTCCTACTGGGCAGTGTACCGAGTCGATTTCAGCTTGACTGAATGAGGCGCTGACGAGTCGTTTTTTGAAGCGTAGGGCTTTGGTTTTCGAGCCGATTAGGCCGATGAATCGGCAGTCTTTTCGATCCAATAACGCTTCCACTAGCTGATAGTCCAAGGCGTGGTCGTGGGTCATGACTAAGGCAATTTCGTTATGGCTCATGTGGTCGATGTGTTCCAACATGGATTCATACAAAAACGGTGTGACGTTGCTCGGTAAGCCTTTGATGTTGTGGTCTTGAGCTAGGTTCTCACGGCTGTCGACCCATGAAATTTTCGCCTGCATGTTGCCCAAGACATTGACCAAGGTGGTCGCCACGTGTCCCATACCAAAGATGGTAATTTTGTTGGCGGGTTCTGGAAAATATTCCAACAATACGCTGACCGCGCCGCCGCAACATTGGTTGGTTTTGGCGGCGAGGGGAAAGTGTTCCAGCAGATGAGAAGGCGAAGACGCATCTTGCAACATGGCGCGGGCTTTTTGGCAAATAGCGTATTCCAGCTGTCCGCCGCCGATGGTGTCGAAGCTGTGTTCCTCGGTAATGATCATCTTGCTGGAGGATTCCCGCGGCGCAGAGCCTTGGGTGCCGATCACGGTGGCGATTACCCAAGCTTGCCCTGCTTTTTCCACTTCCTGTAACGCATGAACCCAACTCATAGACGACATCATAGGCTGGCTTCCTTCGCTACTTCTCCATTCATTCCCGCTTTATGATTTTGCGCCGCTTGCATGGCGTAATATACCGCCTCAGGTGTCGCTGGCACGGCCAATGGTGGCGAGAATTTATGGTCAGCAACCGAAGCGCAGGCGTCTTTTAACGCGCACCAAACGGAAATTCCCAACATCAGTGGCGGTTCACCCACGGCTTTAGAGCGATAGACGGATTCTTCACTGTTGGCACGATCAAAGAGTTTGACGGTGAATTTTTCTGGAATGTCCGCCGAGGTTGGAATCTTGTAATTCGCTGGGCTGTTGGTGGTGATACGGCCTTTATCATCCCAGCTAAGTTCTTCTGAGGTGAGCCAGCCCATGCCTTGCACAAACGCGCCTTCGATTTGTCCGATGTCGATGTCCGCGTTAATTGAATCCCCCACGTCGTGAAGGATATCCACTTGAGTGACTTTGTATTCGCCGGTAAAGGTATCGACGATCACTTCTGCCACCGCTGCGCCATTAGCGTAATACAAGAAGGGTCGACCTTTGGCGGCTTTGCGGTCGTAACCAATTTTTGGCGTTTTATAAAAACCGGTAGACGACAAAGACACGCGGTTCATGTAGGCCAGTTTGATAAATTCAGGAAAGCCCATGGTCTCGCTGCCTAGAATCACTTGATCGTCTTCAATGGCAAAGGCATCGGCGGCGATAGCAAAATGCTCCATGGCGAATTCTTGCAAGCGGCCTTTGATCGTCATCGCTGCATCCAATGCCGCCATGCCGTTCAAATCGGTTCCTGCTGATGCCGCGGTGGGCGAGGCGTTAGGCACTTTATCAGTACGAGTCGAGCCGACGTTAACGCGCTGGTAATCTATACCAAAGGCTTTGGCAACAATTTGCGCTACCTTGGTATAAAGCCCCTGCCCCATTTCTGTTCCGCCGTGGCTCACATGCACGCTGCCATCGGTGTAAACATGCAGCAAGGCGCCCCCTTGGTTTAAGTGTTTCGAGGTAAAGGAGATGCCGAATTTTACGGGGGTCAGTGCCAGTCCCTTTTTCAAGAAAGGGCTTTGCTTGTTAAAGGCGTTAATCGCTTGGCGACGCGCCCGGTAATCCGAGCTGGCTTCCAATTCTTCCATCAGCGTCAGCAACACATCGTCATCGACTTTTTGCCCATACGGCGTGGTGTCTTTACCGGCTTGATAACAATTCAGTTTGCGAATGTCTAAGGCATCTTTGCCTACCGCACAGGCGATTTCTTCGATGACGTTTTCCGCCAACAAAACGCCTTTAGGTCCACCAAAACCTCGGAAAGCAGTATTAGACACCGTATGGGTTTTGCCACGATAACCACTGATGCGAGCATTCGGTAAAAAGTAAGCATTGTCGGCATGAAACATCGCGCGGTCGACCACGCCGTCGGACAGGTCTGCCGTACAACCACATTTGCCCACCATGTCGTATTCTGCCGCGAGGATTTCCCCTTCATCGGAAAAGCCCACTTGGTAGCTGTTCCAAAAATCATGACGTTTACCCGTTTGTACCATGTCATCTTGGCGTGGCATACGGTATTTCACCGGACAACCATTGCGCACAGCCAATACGGCAGCGGTACAGCCAAGTACAGCGGCTTGCGATTCTTTACCGCCAAAGCCGCCACCCATACGACGCACTTCAACAAGCACCTGCGCGACAGGCAAACCCAGTACACGTGCCACCAGCTTTTGCACTTCGGCAGGATGCTGGGAAGACGCAAATACCTGCACTCCGCCGTCTTCATTTGGCACAGCCACACTGATTTGCCCTTCTAGGTAAAAGTGTTCTTGGCCTTTGATATATAAGTCCGACTTAATCCGACGCGGCGCCGCTGCCATGGCTTCCGTGGCATTACCACATTGAATGGTATGGGTGGGTAGCACAAACTCTTGGCGCTCTAATGATTGACGAGGATGCAAGGTCGCTTCTCGCGGTTGATAGACAATCTCGGCTAACCGTACGGCTTGTTTCGCCGCGCGCAAACTGGTGGCTGCCACGGCAAAAATCGGTTGCCCAATATAATGCACGAAATTACCCGCCAACATTAAATCCCCACTTAATACGGGGGAAACATCTGGATCACCAGGAATGTCTGCTTGCACAATCACATCCACCACGCCGGGATAAGCACGGACTTTATCCAAATTGATCGACACAATATCCGCGTGAGCTTCCGTCGATAAGCCCGTTGCCACATGCAATTCATTCGGCCATTCTGGCATGTCATCGATATAAATCGCTTGGCCTGTCACATGTTTAATCGCCGATTCATGGATCGGCAAAAGGCCTTTTTGAGAAGAGATAGCAAAATCTTGTGGCAGTTTACGCATGAGTGCTTGCCTCCAAACCTGTCGATAAAATTGAGTCACTGACAGCATGGCCTGAGAAAGTCACCACGTCGGTACCATTCAGCTCTAACCATGCCTTGCGAATCAGGTTGCATGCCATGTCTAAACGATATGCCGCGCTGGCTCGCATGTCGCTCATGGGGGTTAATTCGCTGCGCAATGCTTCGATGGCTTGGTTTAACGCGTGCTCGTCATTAATGCGTTTGCCTGTCAATGCGGCTTCGGCTTTGCGTCCTCGAATCGGCGTCGCTGCCATGCCACCAAACGCCAAACGCACATCGGTTAATTCGCCATTATCGACAGCAAAACGAACCGCTAACATGGCACTGGAAATATCGTCTTCCATGCGTTTCGAGACTTTATAAAAACGATGGAATTGCGCGAGCTTATCGAGGGATACATCAAACGAGGCGATCATTTCATCTTTTGCTAATTGGGTTTGCTTGTAGCCTAGATAGAAGTCTGCGATGTTCACGGCTCTGGTGCTGCCGTCATTTTTCAATAATTGGATGTCGGCATCAAACGCCAGCAATAGCGGAGGTAAATCGGCAATCGGGGAAGCATTTGCGACGTTGCCGCCAATGGTGCCACGGTTACGAATTTGTCGAGAGGCTATGCGACTTAACAAAGCGTTCATCTGTGGATACTGCGTCTTACTGAACGCTTCCAGCTCGCTGTAAGTGACGGATGCGCCGATGGTCAAGGTGGTTTCTGCAACGTGTAGCTGTTTCAGCTCAGCCACGCAAGATACATCGATCAGGGTGTCAAAATCGCGATAGCGTTGCGTGTTTTCTAGCATCAAATCTGTTCCACCCGCAATCAAGGTCGCTGCTGGATTCGCTTTTAATGCCTGAGCAAGTTGTTCTAAATCTGTCGGCTGTAAGTAATTACGACTGTGTTTGGGCTCTTTTTGCAGGCTTTCTAACTGCGTTTTGACTTGATTATTTTGGCTCATTAGCTCAGTGAAAGGTTCCACTGAGCTTGCCATGTCACTCATAGACAAGCCCGCATCGATGATCGGGCGATAGCCTGTGCAACGGCATAGATTCCCAGAAATTGCGTCGCACACCGCTTCGCGGTCGATTGATTGCTCGGCGCGCTGCGCGTTTTCATAAAGCCCCGCCAATGACAACACAAAACCCGGTGTACAAAAGCCGCATTGAGAGCCGTGATGCGTCACCATGGCTTGCTGAGCTGGGTGCAATTCACCCGCTTTTGATAAATACTCCACCGAAACGATGTGTTTACCCGCCAAAGATTGAATCGGCGTAATGCACGAATTGAGTGTCGAGTACCTAAGTTCGCCGTCTTCCAACGCACCAACAAGTAGCGTACATGCACCACAATCGCCAGATCCACAGCCTTCTTTTGTCCCCGTTAAGCCACGCTTTTCTCTCAGGTAGCGCAACGCTGTAAAGTCGCTAGGGAGCGTGTTATCGTCGATGAGCTCATCGTTTAGTATAAATTGCAAAGCGCTCTCCTTAATTAAAATAGTCTCTATGATGGTGGTTATGATAATAGTTGAAATGCAAAAACCTGACCAATCGTACAAAGTTTAATTAAAAACTAATCTCCTTCCCCGAACAATCAATTTTGCAACGCCAAACACACTATATCCAACCGAAACACACATTGAACGCTCAAAAAAGGTTATCACCCTAGAAAAACTTGCAAATGAGTTTTATTATCACTAACTGAATTTAAGCAAGTAACCCAAGGTGGACATGATGAATAAACTTAATATTAGGGAACAATTTGCTCTGCTATCAGAAGAGTGGGCACCAAAAGTCATTGCCAAGTCAAATGGACAATCCATCAGAATTCTCAAAGGCAGCGGTGAACTTGGCTGGCATCAACATGAGAATGACGAAAAAGTCATCATTGTCTTCAAAGGCCAACTCACATTAAAACTGAAATCTTCCCACGACATCATCCTCAATGAGGGCGATATGTATGTGATGCCAAAAGGTGTCGATCATTGCCCAGTCGCACAGCCCGACACACACTTCATGATGATAGAGCCAACTTAGTCTGCACTCCAAGGTGAGCGTAAAAAATACAGCTAGAACGACAAAGATATCGCACTGTTAAAAATTTAGGTCTAAAATAAGACTTAAATTTAGTACTTAATTGAGGTTCCCATGAGACAAGTCTTAGCCAATTACACAGCCAGTATTTCTGAATTAAAGAAAAACCCAACGGCTTTACTTAACGAATCTGGTGGCTCTGCTATCGCCATTTTAAACCACAATAAGCCAGCGGCTTACCTCGTCCCTGCTGAGGCCTATGAGCTTTTGATGGAAATGGTCGATGATATTGAACTAGCAAAACTGGTTGAGGCTCGCCGTACTGATTTATCTAAAGCCATCGAAGTGAGTTTAGATGACTTATAAATTAAAATTTCTCCCTGCTGCTCTAAAAGAATGGCGAAAATTAGCACCAAACATTCAAACACAGTTTAAAAAGAAGCTAGCAGAGCGACTAGACAACCCGCATGTTCCTGCCTCAAAGCTGCGCGGTTATGATTCTGTCTATAAAATAAAACTAAGAACCTCAGGCTACCGCCTAGCTTATGAAGTCATAGACGATGAAGTCGTCGTTTATGTGCTGGCAATTGGAAAACGAAACAAAGACACGGTGTATAAAAAACTCGCCTCTCGAGTGAGTTGATATCGCACCGTTTTGTTTCACCTCCTCGATAAAAAACCTCATAGGTTTTTCTACACCCCGCTATAAATGTCAGTTTATTCCAATTAATTCAATGAGTTAAATAAGCGCCTATGATTCTATAAAAATATGGAACGATTGTTGCTAAATACAAACAATATGAAACAAGCGGGTCTTTAACCCCTATTAATTGTATGGAGTAAAGCTATGAGTAAGGCAAAGAAAACAGCAATCCGTTTAACGCTTCTGGCCAGTCTTGTCTCCAGTGTTTCTGCCATGGCGGCAGATCAGGTGACATTTCAATTAGATTGGCTACCAGGTGGCGACAAAGCACCTGTCTATGTGGGAATTCAACAAGGTTTCTTTGCGGACGAAGACTTAGAGGTCAAGATCGCCAGCGGTCGTGGTTCCACCGATGCGCTAACCAAAATGGCAACAGGCCAATCAGACATTGGTAGCTCTGATATTGGAGCGTTAATGGCAGCCAAAGCCCTTGATAAAGTACCCGTTGTAGCGGTTTACCCCTACTTCACTCAAGCACCACACGCCTTTTTCGTGCTTAAAAGCAGTGGCATCACCTCCATTCAAGATTTAAAAGGCAAAAAAGTCGCCACCTCTCCTTTCACGTCATCCAATGCTTTTTTACCCTTGATCTTAAAGCAAAATGGCTTGAGCGAAACAGACATTCAATTAGTGAAATCCGATCCGGGCGCGCTCGCGCCAATGATGATAACAGGCAGCACCGACGCCATTATCGCTTGGGTCACCAACACGGCACTTTATGACGCACAAGCAAAAGGCGCAGGCAAGGAGCTGATCGAAATGCCGTGGTCGAATTCAGGCTTGTCTCTTTATAGTTCGTCTGTTTTGGCTTCTGAGAAATTCTTAACTGAACGTCCTGATGTCGCCAAACGCTTTATCAAAGCCTTCGCCAAGTCCATTGAGTTCACTTACGCCAATCCAGACCAAGCCGGTATCGATTTGCACAAAATGGTGCCAGAAGTGGACGCCAGTATTGTTTCTGCACAAATTAAGAGCATTTACAACCTGGTCTACAACGATGTGACGACACAAGACGGCTTTGGTAATTTTACCGATGAGCGCATTCAAAAAACCTGGGAGTACGTGGCAGAAGCCAATGGCCTATCAAAAGATGCCCTCGACCCTGCAACAGCAGTAAACAACAACTTTAAGCCGGAGTAACGGCATGGATAACCAAACACCAATAGACGACAACGGCAAAGCGGCTTACGTCAGCATGAAAAATGTGGGTCATAAATATGACCCACGCCCAGAAACGCCCATGGTAGTGCAAGACATTAACTTGGACATTCATCGCCACGAGTTTGTGGCGGTGGTAGGGCCGTCTGGCTGTGGCAAATCCACCTTATTACGTATGGTGGCGGGGTTACTCATTCCGTCTCATGGTCAGGTATCCGTGTTCAATTTGCCCGTGACCGAGCCACGCGATGACGTGGGTATTGTTTTCCAAAAAGCCAATTTATTGCCTTGGTTAACCGTACGTAAAAACGTGCTGTTTCCGCTCAAACACAAATATGGCCGCTATTCTGCCAGCGATGAAAAACGCGCCAATGAACTATTAGAAATGGCCGGATTGACTCAGTTTGCTGACAAGATGCCAGACGAGCTATCTGGCGGCATGCAGCAACGTGTCGGCATTGTCCGCGCACTGTTGCTTAATCCAGACATTCTATTGATGGATGAACCCTTCTCGGCGCTCGATGCCTTGACGCGAGAGCAAATCGGTTTTGACCTGCTCGATATCTGGAAAGAGCATCCAAAAACCGTGCTGTTTATCACCCATTCCATTAGTGAAGCGGTGTTACTGTCTGATCGTATTTTAGTCATGAGCAAACGTCCTGGCACAGTGCTGGATCTGATCGAGGTGGATTTACCGCGACCTCGTTCATCTAAAACCATTAACTCCCCACGTTTTGCTGAGCTAACTGACAAAATTAGAGGCTATATTTATGAACCCAACGTACCAGCCTAACTCTTGGCTTGCCCAGCAAGCGAATCGCTTTGCGCCAGCTTTATTCTTTATCGGTCTCGTGCTGCTCTGGGAACTTATCTGTCGTTTCGGCAATGTGCCAAACTATATTCTGCCTTCTCCATCGGCTATTTTTATGGCATTTTTTGATGTGGAGTTTTCTCGCTGGTTAACGCATCTTTGGGCGACCTTACGAGTCGCTTTGATGGGTTTTGTCTTGTCTATCGTCATTGCCATTCCACTGTCGATTGGCATGATGCGCTCACAATTAATGAACCGTGTGCTCTATCCTGCGTTGATTGTCATTCAATCTACCCCAGTTGTCGCCGTGGCGCCTTTGATCATCGTATTGCTTGGCACCGATGACCCATCTCGCGTACTCATCACCTGCTTAATCACCTTCTTCCCTTTGGTGGTATCCACCACAACGGGCATGCTGGAAACGCCACCCGAAATGATTGAGCTGAGCCAATCCTTGCGAGCTCCGCGTTATCGTGAAACCTGGCAGATTCGCATTCCGTATGCGATCCCGCACATTTTCAGTGGCCTTCGAGTCTCTATCACCTTGGCGATTATCGGGGCTGTGGTGGCCGAGTTCGTCGCGGCGGAAGAAGGCTTGGGCTATTTCATTCAATTCTCCACGTCATTCTTTAAAATTCCACAGGCGTTTGCTGGGCTGATCTTTTTGTCGATTATCAGTTTGTTACTGTTTAAATCGATCCAGTGGATTCAGGCGTGGTTTTTTCCGTGGAGCCTTCCTAAAAAGAAATAAAATAGAGACAGATATGACATTAAATACTAAAGACACAGACTTTTTACGCCAAAGCTTTGCCCTTGCAGAAGAAGCAAAGCACCAAGGCATTCACCCTTTTGCAGCGATCTTGGTCGACGACGAAGACAATGTACTGATGACGCAGGTTAACGGCTACTTGCCCGACTTCGATATGACAGGCCACGCTGAACGCAAGTTAATGACGCGCGCCAGCAAAGCCTATCGCCCTGACTTTTTGGCAAAGTGCACTATGTACGTTTCCGCCGAGCCTTGCGCCATGTGTGCTGGTGCCGCCTATTGGGCAGGATTAGGACGCCTTGTGTATGGATTAAGTGAACACAGCTTGAAACAAATCACTGGCAACCATCCAGAAAACCCAACCTTGGCCTTACCTTGTCGTACCGTGTTTGAATCGGGGCAACGACAAGTCGAAGTCATTGGACCTTGCCTTGAAGAAGAGGCAGCAAAATTGCATGAAGGTGTTTGGTAAGCCATAAAGCAATAGTGACGCAATAAAAAAAGTAATCGGAGTAGAAGCAGTCAAGCGCCTCAAAACGCTGGGTCATTGCTCCATTTTCCATTAGGAGGAGACCATAATGACTCATTTATACGCACTTGAAGAACTGCAACGAGAAACCACGTTTGGTGGCGCAGGCGAAGACACCAACGATCGCGAAATTCGCATCATCGACATGAGCGACTTTGACAACCGTCGCACAGAAATCACCGAACAACTCTGGCTCGCAGCAACTGAGATCGGCTTTTTTCAATTAAGTAACCACGGCATTGATCCACAAGAAATAAAAGCCGCATTCAGCGAATCCGAACGTTTCTTTAACCTTTCAGAAAGCATTAAAAGCCAATACCCAAGGCCCAAAGGTATCAACGCTGGCTGGGAAAGCCGTAGCCAAATTCGCCCTTCCACTGGCACCAAAGATCAAAAAGAATCCTATCAGATCACCCAGTACCATATGGATAACTTGTGGCCGAGCGAAGAAGAGTTGCCACACTTTCAAGCCAATGCACTGCGCTTTGAAAAACAATGTTGGGAAGTGGGCATGAAGGTGTTGTCTTGCTTTGCGGACAAACTAGGCTTTGATCGAGATTTCTTTACGAAAGCCCATGACCCACGCCAATCGGATTACCAAAGTACGTTACGTTTGTTGCACTATTACGCCACCGAAGGGGTCACAGAACAGGGCAATATTTGGCGAGCTGGCGCCCACACGGATTTCGACTGTTTGACCTTATTGTTCCAACACGAAGGCCACGGCGGCTTACAAGTGTGCCCAGGAGCCGAAGCAGAAACCCAACGCTGGACCAGCATTCCTCCCTATGGCGATGTCATCACCTGTAATATCGGCGATATGCTCATGCGCTGGAGTGACGATCAGCTAAAATCCAACCTGCACAGAGTCCGCTTGCCACGAGTCGATGAATACTGCGGCAGCCGTCATTCCATCGCCTTTTTCTGCCAAGCCAATAAAACGCAGATCATCCAAGGCCCTGCAAAACGCTACCAACCGATAAGCGCCGCCGACTTCCTGACGCAACGCATTCAGGCTAATTTCGTCGATAAGTAAGCCTTCCTACTGCACAATAAAAACCACCATCGATGCTCATAGGTCGATGGTGGTTTTTTTTATATCAATCACGGAAAGCGGTTTTACAAATCCGCCAATCTAAACCCCGCGATCTTATGCACTTCACTCATGGCGCGGTCAAACTCGGTTTGCCAGTCATTGGGCGTTCTGGTTTCAAATCCAGTCAGTATTTGCGCCTTGGTCGCGCCTTTCACGGCCATGATGAAAGGAAAGCCAAACTTCTCTCGATAAGTATCGTTCAGCTGTAAGAAGTGCGCCAGCTCTTCCTCTGTACATTGGTCTAAGCCTGCACCTGCTTGTTCAGAAGAAGATTCTTGCGTCAACTCACCCGCCAGTGCGGCCTTACCGGCCAAATCAGGGTGAGCGCGTAACAAGATCAATTTTTGCTCATCGCTACTGTGCTCTACGATATTGGCCATGGCTGTTTGTATCTTATCGATACTGTCAAAATACTCACTAGGATGCGCGGCTTTTTGACGCCACAGTTCTTCTGCCACCCAAGTAGAGTGCTCATAAATACGGCTGAATAACGCGATAAAATCCGCTTCATTTAAATGACTAAAAGTCGCTAACGGGTCGTGCATAAAAAGACTCCAAATTCCAACAATTCGACAAAAATCGCACTGACAAACAAAACCTCTTCGCCACAGAAACACATGGCACAAATATTGAAGTCTATGAAACAATATTTTCAGGCACTTTTCACTTACTACTGTACTGCTTGCAAAAAACAGGCAAGATAAAGCCATCATTTAAAAAAAACCGTTAAGGAAAAACAATGGGATACTTAACCACGCATATTCTAGACACCACAAAAGGCATCGCGGCAGCCGGTGTCAAAATACACCTTTATAAACATACTGCTGACGGTCAACGACAACGGATTCACAGCACGCTGTCCAATAACGATGGACGCTGTGATCAGCCCTTACTGCAAGCCGACGACTTCTCTGTGGGCGTATATGAACTGGAATTTGCCATAGATGAGTATTTTAACGCCAGCGACCTTCGTAGCGACGGCGAGACCACAACCCCTAACTTTTTGAATACCGTGGTGATTCGTTTTGGCATCAGTGATGAAAACGCCCACTACCATATTCCTCTGCTTGTTTCGCCTTATTCCTATAGCACTTATCGTGGCAGCTAGTTCTCGCTAAAGCAGCCATCACAAACGGCTGAGCGAGCCAGAATAGCGCAGCTCTTATAAGAATCGCACCAAGATAAAACACATTCTGTCTCATCGGTCAAAGAAGAAAATCGGCCCCTTCTTCTTTGACTCGACTCTCATAATAATCAATCGCCCTAAAACAATGGTTTCATGAAATAAAATTTAGACTCATTTGTTTCATGGCATATTTATTGCCAATTACTTCTTTAATCAAAGATTAAAAATGCGCCAAGACAGCTCAAACAAAGCGCAAGATTAAAGGAGAATGAGATGAAAGCACTTATTATCGGCGCCGGCATCGGCGGCCTATCTGCGGCAGCAGCACTAAAACAACAAGGCATTGAATGCGAGATTTTTGAAGCTGTAAAAGAAATCAAGCCCGTTGGTGCGGCACTCTCTATTTGGTCTAACGGCGTAAAATGCATGAACCATCTAGGTATGGGCAGCATCATGGACGAACTCGGTGGGCCCATGCACCACATGGCTTACCACGATGGCTTCACTGGCAGCGTGATGACACAGTTTAGTCTTGCGCCATTGGTTGACGCCGTGGGTGAGCGCCCTTGCCCGGTATCACGCGCCGACCTACAGAGCCAAATGGTCGATTGGTGGGGGCGCGAGACCATCCAATTTGGCAAACGCATAGAAAAAGTAGATCAAACCGACACAGGCGTCACGGCGTATTTTACCGATGGCACCCACGCCGTTGGTGACTTTATGATTGCCGCCGACGGCACACACTCAGCGGTTCGCGCTGATGTGATCGGCTATCAAACTGAACGCCGTTATGCAGGCTATGTGAATTGGAACGGTTTGGTAGAAATAGACGAAAGCATCGCACCAGCTGACCAATGGACGACGTTCGTTGGCGAAGGCAAACGCGTTTCCATTATGCCGATTGCTGATGGTCGCTTTTATTTCTTCTTTGATGTGCCATTACCAAAAGGGCTAGCAGAAGATAGAAGCACTGTGGTGGCGGATCTCACCCGTTACTTTGCTGGTTGGGCAGAACCCGTTCAAAAACTGATTGCGGCCATTGATCCTGACACCACAAACCGTATTGAAATTCACGACATCGAGCCATTTGATACCTTGGTAAAAGGCAACATTGCCCTTCTTGGCGATGCCGCTCACAGCACCACCCCAGACATTGGACAAGGTGGTTGCTCGGCACTAGAAGACGCCGTTGTCCTTGGTCAGTGTTTTAGAGAACAATTCTGGTCAGACAAAACAAAAACATTGCCTGGGGTAATTGAGGCTTTGAAACACTATGAAGAAGCACGTCGCTTCCGTGTCAAAGACCTCGTTTTAAAAGCCCGTAAACGCTGCGACGTTACCCACGGTAAAGACATGCAAGAGACCCAAGCTTGGTACGACGAACTAAGACGCGAAACGGGAGAAAACATTATTGCAGGCCTACGCTCCACCATCGTTGGTGGACCACTGGCTTAACCCTAATAAGTCTTTAACAAAAATGAGAAAGCGATCCCCTTTACTGAGGATCACTTTCTCGCAAGTTTTAAAAAGCGCTCTCGACTGTTTGTTAAATGCAAACGCATCGCAGCACGTGCGGCGTACGAATCGCCACGCTCGATCGCCGCATACACTTCTTCATGTTCATGATTGACATGAGCTACATCAATACGTTTGCGTGGAACAAGACTGTTTTCCATGTGTTTCATAATATCAACAAAGTAGTGATTACCTGCTGATTTGGCGATTAATAAATGAAAATTAAAATCCGCTAAACCAGCATCCGACACATGTCCATTTCGATCTATCGCGCGTAAGGCATCCAGCGCTTTGCGTATTTCTACTAGCTGTTCGTCACTGCGTCGCAATGCCGCTAAACCCGCAATCTCCACCTCCAAACCAATGCGTAATTCCAAAATCTCTACCGCATCGTTCACATAATCAAAAGACAAGTCCATTGGACCCTGCCCTTTACTCTGCAAAATAAAAGTACCAATACCGTGTTTGGTTTCTACGTGCCCAGATGCTTGAAGCCGTTGTAACGCCTCTCGCACAACCGTTCGGCTCACGCCATGCGTTTGCATTATGTCTGCCTCTTTGGGCAGTTTGTCACCGGGGCTCCATTCTTTATTGTCTATTTTATGCAATATTTCTTGAACCAGTTTTTGTGCCAAATTGCGTTGTGGCTTGTGTTCTCGATGAGACTCAACAGAAGAAGTTACAGTCGATGAAGGATCATCTTGCATTTTTATTATTCCTAACAACCCAAAAAGTCATCATACAACATGTGATAGGAATACGGAAAATTAAAAAACAGAAGGATCATTTGATCATAAAAATCATATTTCCTGAGATAAAGACAGCATAAGAACAAGAGAAAACGTTATTAGGTCTGAAAATAAAAATAGTCATCATATCTCTTGACCAATAAAAAGTTAGTTGTATGATGTACTACATCAAAAAAATTAAAGCTCATTAAAAGAGATTTTCTTAGCCATGAAAATTACAAAAATAACAGTCAGGCGAATCGCTATTCCCTTTACTGCCGGAACAAGAAAAACCACTCCGGTTAAAGAGGAAGACAAATTCAACGGCGCCTCTCCTAACATAGATAAAATGGAATCGCTTCTTGTTGAAGTGGCAACCGATACAGGGCTAATTGGCTGGGGCGAGGCTTTCGGACATGCCTCCAACATCGTAACCTATGCGGCTTTGGAGCACCTTGTTGCACCCATGTTTCTTGGTAAAGACGTGGCGAATTACGAAAAAGATTTGTATGCCGCAAAACGTGCTTTACACAGCTTTGGTGGTTCTGGCCCCATGCTCTACGCTCTGTCTGCCGTCGATATTGCTATTTGGGACTTAAAAGCACAGCAAGCCAAACAACCCCTGTATAAATTTCTCGGCGGCACCACAGGTAAGATTAGTCTTTACGCCAGTTTAGTAAGCTACGGAAACGAACCTGCAAAAGTTCGTGACAATGTCCTTCGCACCGCCAATGCAGGCTTCAAAAAAATCAAACTGCACGAGACAACTTATGCCGCTATTGAAGCGGCCCGTAACGCGTTACCTGACGACATAGAGCTAATGGTGGACGTAAATTGTCCTTGGAATCTCGCCGACGCTACTCGCAAAGTCACAGAGTTAAAATCGCTTAACCTTAGCTGGATAGAAGAACCCGTTTGGCCACCAGAGAATTGCGCTCAACTAGCGGCTATTCGCCAGATTGGTGTTCCCATCTCTGCGGGCGAAAACGCCTCAGGTCCAGAAGGGTTTGAGCAGTTATTTACAACGGGAGCGATTGATATTGCACAACCAAGCGTTAGCAAAATAGGCGGTATTACAGGTATGTACGATGTTTGCAAACGCGCCGAGTATCATCAGGTAAAAGTGGTTCCACATTGCTTTTATTATGGCGCGGGTATGGTTGCTACTGCCCATTTTATCGCAGCCAACATGCCTGAGACTTCATTAGAAATTCCTTTTATTGAATTAGGTGATCATCTTCACCCACTCAATGAATGCCCTGCGACTTATGATCTTGGAGACGCCTTTGGATTAGGGTTCTCACCCGAACCCAGAATTCTAGAAAAGTACACGATTGCACGCTGCATTATACGCAGCAAATAGCACAATATTTCTTAGCACAATAAAAATAATCTACGCTCGAAGCGTATACAGGAGAAGACCATGTTCACACGCAAAACCCTTGCCGCTCTGACTATCTCATCAGCCCTTGCCGTCACACCTGCCGCTTACGCCGCGAAAATGATTACGGTAGCTAACTTTTTCCCTGATACTCACCCTAACAGCATCGCCTTAAAAGAGACTTTTAAAAATGAAGTCGAGAGCTTAAGCAAGGGAGAGTTAAAGGTCAAAGTGTTTAGTAATGGCGTTTTAGGCGCAGAAGAAAAGCTTTATAACTCTGTGCGAGGCGGTACAGTAAACATGGCAATTCTCGGTACTATCATGGATAAGGAAGTGCAAAATGTGGGGATTATTCAACTGCCTTTCCTATTTAAAAACTACGAACATGCCCAAAACGCATTAAACAGCGATATCGGCCAAAAATTGGTCAATGATATGGATACCAATACAGGGCTTCATTTTCTTGCTTACGGTGTACAAGGGTTTCGTGTTGTCGCCAGTAACCGAGAAATTTCGTCTATGGATGACTTCCAAGGCTTACGCCTTCGCTTCCCAGGGATTTCTAGCATGATAGAAATAGGCAAAAACCTCGGTGCGAACATTACGCCGTTACCTATTTCCGATGTATTTAGCGCCTTAGAGCAAGGTGTTGTCGATGGTGTAGAGAACCCTTACCCAAATATCGTTGCATCGAAATGGTATGAAATCGTGAAATACATCACAGAAACTAACCATGTGTTCACACCGAATTTGTACTTAATGAACAACAACTTTTGGAACTCGCTAACCAAAGAGCAACAACAAGTTGTCTCTACTGCCGCGCAAAATGCCGCAAAACAAGAGTGGAGCTTGTTGATCAAACAAGAGAGTGAGAACAAAGCCAAACTTGAACAAGATGGCGTTAAAATTACTGTACCAGATAAAGCCTTTCACGATGCCTTAATCAAGGCAGAAGAGTCTGCTTATGAAAATTATTACACTTTGCATCCGGATGCTCGCGACATTGTGAAAGAAATCATTGCTGCTGGCGAAAAATAAAAAATAACCAAGAGGGCCTTATTAAGCCCTCTTTTTACATAAGAATCTGCCTTACTCTATTTACTACACGGCTTAACTAACTAAGAGCATCATCATGATTAAAAAGCTGTCTCGCTCTGTAGACTTACTACTTGGAATCGGCATGGCGAGTTGTTTAACCGTTATGTCTTGTCTCGTTTTTTCGAACGTTATTCTGCGTTATTTGTTTGACTCTGGTATCACTTGGTCAGAAGAAATGTCACGCTATTTATTTGTTTTTATGATTTTTCTTGGCACAACACGAGCCATGAAGCTAAATCAACATTTGAACGTTGATGTATTCATCAAACTCCTACCATTCAAATGGCTAAGAGTTTCATTACAGCTGATTTCAGCCGCCCTAATGCTTTACGCATTATGGTTACTCATAGACGGTAGCTGGCAATTGCTGCATATCAATATAAACACGCTGGGACCCGCAACCAATATGCCGTTGTGGTTACTCTATGCAGGCTCGATGGGTATGGGCATTTGCATGTGTTTATTCATTGTCTTTGGCATTAAACGTTTATTTGAAAATGAACAACAAAATGCTCTCAACAAGAATAAAAATCATCAAGAAGGAGAAGCATAATGGAGTTGGTCATTTTTGCTGGCGCATTATTTGCGGCCATTATTGTCGGTATGCCTATCGCTTTTGCACTTATCATGACAGGCATGGCGTTGATGTTTTATATGGGCATATTTAACAGCCAATTAATTGCAGAAAATCTAGTCAGTGGCAGTAACAACTTTTCGCTAATGGCCATTCCCTTTTTCATACTGGCGGGGGAGTTAATGAATGCGGGCGGTATTACTCGCCGAATTATTGATTTGGGCATGTCGATGCTTGGTCACAAAAAAGGTGGCATGGGCTATGTCACTATTGTAGCAGCAATACTGTTTGCCTCTTTGTCTGGCTCTGCGGTTGCCGATACTGTTGCCCTTGGTGCCATATTAATCCCCCTGATGACCAAAGCGGGATATGACCATAACCGATCCTGCGGGCTTATTGCGTCTAGCGGCATTATTGCGCCCATTTTACCGCCCAGCATCCCGCTTATTTTATTTGGCGTCACCAGCGGTGTATCTATTTCACAGCTTTTTATTGCAGGCTTAGCGCCAGGACTTATGATGGGTGTTTTGCTTATTTTTGTCTGGTGGTACGTAACGCGCAAAGAAGACATTAAGCTATTAGAAAAAGCCAGTCTTAGTGAGCGGTTAACCGCATTAAAAAATGCGTTATGGGCACTCATCCTACCGGTCATTATTGTCGTTGGTCTACGTTTTGGTATTTTCACCCCAACTGAGGCGGGGGCCGTAGCGGCTTTTTATGCCCTGTTTATTGGTACTTTTGTTTACCGTGAACTCACTCCAAAACGTCTTTTCGGTGTATTAGTCAACTGTGCAACACTCACGAGCATTATCATGTTCCTTGTCGCAGCATCGTCTATTGCCGCTTGGATGATCACCATGGCTGATATACCCGGCGCGGTATCCGAATTACTGCAACAATGGAAAGACGACCCCACCACGCTCATGATCATCATCAACGTGTTAGTCCTAATCATTGGTATGACAATGGATCTTGCGCCAGTCATTTTAATTTTGACTCCGGTTCTCATGCCTGTTGTTACGGCCGCGGGTATTGACCCTGTTTACTTTGGGATCGTCTTTGTACTCAATCTCAGTATTGGCTTGCTTACACCGCCAGTAGGTACAGTATTAGCGGCAATATCCAGTGTTGGGAACACAAGCATGGGGGCAGTAACCAAAGGCATTGCTCCTTTTCTACTGGCTCAACTCGCCTTATTGATTGCTTTGATTTTGTTTCCGTCTTTGGTTATGGTGCCTTTTAACGCCTTATACCATTAGCAAATAACAATAAGGGGGGATATTGACATTCTCTCTTCTTACTGAAGAGAGAATGTCAATTAAAACTTGATAAGGATCACAATTCTCGATATAAATGCATCTTCAACTGGAGATGACGATGAGTAAAAAGTTCTTATTGCTTACCCCTGAAGATGGGTCCGATGTATTAAAAAGCCTAGCAGCCCCAGCCAGATTGGCTATCTTGTCCTTACTGCACGAAAAAGGCCCAATGAATGTTAATGACATTGCCGATTTCCTAGAATTACCTCAATCCTCAACCTCCAGCCATCTAAACTCCCTTGAAAGTGCAGGGTTAATTACCACCGAAAGCCAAAAAGGCCGCAAAGGCAGTCAAAAAATTTGCCGCGCAGTCCACGAAGAGATTGTCTTATCCTTCAGTCATACCAAGCAAAAACAAAGCAATGTCATCGAAGTCTCCATGCCGGTTGGCTTGTATTCTGAATTTGATGTCATGGCGCCTTGTGGTCTGTGTTCTGACTCCGGCATTGTGGGGTATTTAGACAGTCCAGACACTTATCTCTCACCGGATCGTATGCGTGCCAGCTTATTATGGTTCACTAAAGGTTATGTGGAATATCAATTCCCCAACAACGCGCGCATTGCAGGCCAAACAGTAAAAGAACTGGAGCTGGTAATGGAATTGTCTTCAGAAGTACCCGGCACCTCAGAAAACTGGCCTTCTGATATACATATTTCCCTAAATGGTAAAACCGCAGCCATTTGGACGGCACCTGGCGATTACGGCGATCATCGCGGCAAATATACCCCAGATTGGTGGAAGCTTGCTGGCAGCCAGTACGGCCATTTAAAAAGCTTTCGGGTCACTCATGATGGCACTTATATTGATGGAGTACGTGTTTCAGATGTTTGTTTGAAAGACCTAGCTTTGGAAGAACACAGGTCTATTCGCGTACGAATTTCCGTCCCTGACGACGCCGAGCATCCTGGTGGAATTAATATTTTTGGCAAGCACTTTGGCAATTATGACCAAGACATTATTTTACGCCTTCAATCTTGACCTCATACACAATATCTTATTTTCTGATGTGGATATTCATAAGCCAGCCCCAAAAAATAGTAATTCAAAAAATTCATATATTTTAATACCTTAGCAATCACTAAAATACTTACCTCGTTCTTTTTTTGTTACACCCTCCACTCAAACATACCAATTTTGGTATTTAATTGCACAAAAAATACACGTCTTATTGATTGACCTCAGGTCAAACATGCTTTTAATATCCACTAATCAGATAATAAACAAAAAATCAGATATTTAATAAATCTGAATATCCTACAAAAATAAAAAAGGAGTAAGCATGCGCGCTAACGTAACTGCACACAAAGATTATGTGATTGCCAAAATAGACCCTCGTCTTTATGGCTCTTTCATCGAACACTTAGGTCGCGCTGTTTACAGTGGCATCTATGAACCAGACCATGAAACCGCCGACAAACATGGCTTTCGCCAAGATGTCATCGAGCTAATTAAAGACATTGATGTCCCCGTGACACGCTACCCCGGTGGCAACTTTGTTTCTGCTTACAACTGGGAAGATGGCATTGGACCAAAAGAAGACCGCCCGACTCGTCTCGACCTTGCTTGGCATACGTCCGAAAGCAACGAGGTTGGTATCCATGAATTCGCCGAGTGGGCTGAACAAGCAGGTACTGAAATGATGTTGGCGGTGAACCTTGGCTCACGAGGCTTAGACGAAGCCCGCGCTTTTCTAGAATACGTCAATCATCCCGGTGGCTCCTATTGGTCTGACCTGCGCAAACAAAACGGTCGCGAAGCACCTTGGAATGTCAAACTCTGGTGCCTTGGAAATGAAATGGATGGCCCTTGGCAAATCGGCCAAAAAACCGCAGCGGAATACGGTCGGGTCGCCTTTGAAACGGCCAAAGCCATGCGCGCTTTTGATAAAAATATTGAGTTGGTCGTTTGTGGCTCGTCTTCCCCTAAAATGGCGACATATCCTGAATGGGAAAGCACAGTTCTGGATTATACCTATGACACGGTTGACTACATTTCCCTGCACATGTATTTCGATAATCACGAAAAAAACATGGCAAATTATTTAGCAAAAGCCTGTCTACTCGATAACTACATCGACACTATCGCCGCGGTGATTAAAGCGACGAAAGCCAAAAAACGCTCCAAACATGATGTGTATATTTCCTTTGATGAATGGAACGTCTGGTACCACTCGAATGAGCAGGACAAGAAAATTCTCGGCGGCAATGACGGCTGGCCACATGCCCCGGCTTTATTAGAAGACATCTACGACTTTGCCGACACCCTACAAGTAGGCTGCATTCTGAATACCTTTATCCGCCACAGCGACGTGGTAAAAATTGGTTGTTTGGCGCAATTAGTGAACGTTATTGCGCCCATCATGACCGTTAAAGGTGGCCCAGCTTGGCGCCAGTCTACTTACTATCCCTATTTATACGCATCTCAATATGGTCGTGGCACAGCGCTAAATCTTGCGGTGAACTCTCCAAGCTATGACACAGAGTTTGCTAAAAATGTGGCTTACTTGGATATTTCCGCAGTAGTGTCCGATAAAGACGGCGCATTGACCTTCTTCATTGTGAATCGCCACCCTGACGAAAGCATTGAGTTAGACCTATCTCTGCAAGGCTTCACACATCAACGCATCATTATGGATAAAGTCATGTCAGGTCATGCACTCGACGCCAAAAATGGTCCAGAAGCAGAACCCGTCGCGCCAAAAGACGGCCAAGGTGCTGCTGTGACACAGCAGAAACTAACGGCAAGCATTGCTCCTATGAGCTATCGCATGATTCGACTTGGGGTGTAATCCCCCAAGTTCTTCCGTTTAACACTGGCTGAGAGAGGAAACCATGTCTGCATCTATCTCTATAAAAAATATAACAAAGCGATATGACAGCGTAACCGTATTAGATGACATCAACTTGCACATTGAAGACGGTGAATTTGTTGTCTTCCTTGGTCCTTCTGGTTGCGGAAAATCTACCCTATTGCGCATGATTGCGGGGCTAGAATCCATCACAGAAGGCAGCATTGAAATTGGCGACAAACGCATTGATACCTTGCCATCTGGTCAACGTGGTGTGGCTATGGTGTTTCAGTCCTATGCGCTCTACCCTCACATGACGACCCGTCAAAACATGTCATTTGGCCTCGAAAACGTAAACGTCGCGCAAGACGAGATTGACCGTCGCGTCAATGACGCGGCAAAAATCCTCGAAATCGATCATTTACTGGATCGTAAGCCTGGAAGATTGTCTGGCGGTCAACGTCAACGTGTTGCCATAGGCCGTGCCATTGTCAAAGAACCAAAAGCCTTCCTGTTTGATGAACCCTTGTCTAACCTAGATGCCGCTTTACGAGGCAGGACACGATTGGAACTGGCGCAGCTCCATCAGCGCCTTGGTTCGACCATGATCTTTGTTACCCACGATCAGGTGGAAGCCATGACACTGGCCGATCGTATTGTCATCATGCACAAGCAAAAAATCGAGCAAATCGGCACACCGATGGAAATATATCAACACCCCGTCAGTCGTTTTGTGGCCGAATTCGTCGGTTCTCCCCCTATGTCTATGTTGCCGATTAACCACATTGAAAACACAGTGGATGGCGTCACCGTAGAAGTCAGTGGCGCTGGTAAAGTCGTTACTGCGATCACACTGCCGCAGGATTTCAATGCCAAAGATGCCGTAATCGGTATTCGAGCAGAAGACACCGCCATTGTTTCCCCACAAGAAGAAGGACTGGATCTAACCATCAAGGTTGTCGAGCGGCTGGGGGATCGTACTCTACTGTACGGCACCTTAGTGGATGGCACAGAGCTTATTGCAGAAGATACAGGTCGCTCTAAAGTAAAAGCAGGCGAAACAGTGAGAGTGTCTATTTCACCCCATGCCGCGCATATTTTTGACGGTAATGGCTTGGCTCATCACAGCCAAAGGGAGGTGTAAGATGGCAGAAAGCTATCGTCGTTCTCGCTGGTCAAATGGCCTATTTGTCGTACCCTATCTTAGCGTTTTTTTAACGTTACTCGTTTTTCCACTAGGCTGGGGGATTTGGCTTTCCCTCAATAAAGTCGATCTTTTTGGTGGCGAACGTTTTATTGGCTTAAAAAACTACGCGCGGGTATTGAACGACCCGATTTTTGCTCAAGCGGTAAAAAATACCGTCATTTTTGTTGGTGTGTCTGTGCCGACCTTGGTCATGTTAGGTTTGTTTCTGGCATTAGCTTTGAACAAAACCACAAAAGGGTCGTCTTTCTTACGAGGTTTGTTTTTTGCCTCTTCCATCTTATCGGTCACCATAGTCACGCTCATTTGGCGAATCGTTTTTATTCCTAATGATGGCTTAATGGCGCTGATCTTTGAATATTTCGGTTGGCAACCCATTGGTTTCCTCTCAACCACTGGTTGGTCGTTATTTTCGGTTGGTGTCGCAACGGTATGGTGGTGTATCGGTTTGCCCATGATGCTGTTCTTGGCGGCATTACAGCAAATACCGAAAGACCTTTATGAAGCTGCGGCTCTCGACAACGCCTCCCGCTGGCGCGTCCTCACGCGCATCACACTGCCTTCGATTAAGTCGACAATAATGCTGGTTGCCGTGATTCAAGTGGTCATGCAATTCCAGTTGTTTGGTCAAGCTCAATTAATGACCAATGGTGGTCCAGCGGGCTCCTCTCGCCCAATCGTTATGTACATCTATGAAGTAGGTTTTTTACGCTGGGACATTGGTATGGGTGCTGCGGCATCACAAATTCTGTTTTTAATCATCCTATGTGCCGCCATGCTGCAATATTGGATCAGCACTCGTAAAGAGGAGGTAGACGCATGAAAACCATGAATTATTCTCCTGAGCATTTAACCTCAAACCGCCATCTGTTTTGGATAGCGGCTGTCCTTGGCGTCATTATGATGGCACCAGTTGCGTGGATTATCGGCTTGTCTCTAAAAGACAACGCCGAATTGCTCAAAGGCACCGAAGCCGTTTTTGCTATGCCGTATACCTTGGTGAACTACGCCAATATTCTGGAATCATCCAGTGTGTTTGGTTGGTTTATAAATTCGATGATAGTGGCGATCGGCCAAACCATCGGCGTCTTGCTGCTGTCTTCTCTTGCTGGCTATGCCTTTGCAAGGCTGGAATTCCCCTTCCGCAAAACATTGTTCATCATTGTATTATTTGGCTTAGCGGTACCAGAACAAGCCGTCATTATTGCACGCCATCAAATGTTCAACTGGTTTGATCTGCATAACACGCACATAGGCTTAATATTGCCTAATTTGTCTTCTGCGTTTGGCGTTTTTCTGATGACGCAATTCTTCCGAGCCATCCCCAAAGAAATCGACGAAGCCGCCATGCTCGACAACGCTTCCACCTTTCGTATTTTTTGGAAAGTGTTGCTGCCACTGACGCTGCCCGCCCAAGCAACGTTAGGTATTTTCACCTTTTTGCAAGCTTGGAATGACTATTGGTGGCCACTCATCTCAGCGACCAAAGCCGATATGTACACACTCACCATAGGCATCGCCTCCTCACAAACCAACTTTGCGCAGTCAGAAGGCTTAGGGTTTTTAGGCGCTCAAGCCGTCTTTGCCTCTTTACCTGTGGTGATCGTCTATATCTTTTTCCAGCGCCACATCGTCACGGCGGTCTCTGGCGGTGCCGTGAAATAACCCTCACCATGACAAGTAAAAAAACAAACAATAACAACCTAGGAGAAAAAAATAATGAAAAGATTACTTCTCGGAACAACAGCAATAAGCTTATTGGCGCTATCGCCCTTAGCCAATGCCAATACCACCATAGAGTTACAACGCTTCTTTGGTGCCTGCGAAGCAGAGTACGGTAAGGCAACCGACATATCCGCTGCCGTTGGTGAGTGTGGCATTATTACAACGCTCGTCAATAAATTCGAAGCAGACAACCCAGATATCAAGGTCAATGTCACCACCGTAGAATGGCCAGGATACGATCAGTTAAACGCACAGTTAGCCTCTCGCTCTGCCCCTGATGTGGTGTCGATGCATTATTCTGCTATGTCAGATTATCAATCTCGTGGATTGTTGGTGCCGCTTGATGATGTGTTAAAAGGGCAAAATATCAAAGCATCCGATTTCACCGATGCCGCTATCTCCAGTGTGACAAAAGAGAACAAAGTGTACGCCCTGCCCTTTGACAACTGGACCATGCTCTTTCACGTTAACAACAACCTGATGAAAAAGGCAGATCTGCTGACAGCGGATGGTAAACCCATATTGCCCAACAGCAGCGATACGCTTTTTGCCCAAGGTGAGCAATTCAAGCGTGCAACGAATAAGCCTTTCCTAGTGCAAATTTCAGCCAATGAAACCGCCTCTTACGCACGTATTTTTTACACACTTATGATGCAACAAGACAGTAAGTTTTTTGATGACCCAAATCGCATCGACTTAAGCGGAAACGACGCCAAAGCCGCCCTTACCTTAATGAAAGACATTGTAGACAAGGGATTAAGCACCCAAGATTTAGATTACCCTGCAGCCGTATCGGCTTTTGCCAATGGCGACGGAGGTATCGCGGTGAATGGAACGTGGCTGATTGGCACGTACGATGCGCAATCAAAAGAACCGAATAATGCCTTGTCTGATGGCTACAGTGTTTTCCCTGTGCCACAATTTTTCCAACAAAAAGACGCGACCTATGCGGATGGCCACGGTTGGGTTGTGCCTCGCGGGGACCGAACGGATGAAAAAATGGCCGCCATTGGGAAACTGTTTAAGTTTTTCTATGACAACAACTATGAATGGTCTCGAACAGGGCACTTACCAACGGTGAAAAAAGTCATTACCAGTGAGGCATTCAAATCCTTACCTCATCGCAGTGATATTGCGAAAGTGGCCACAACAGGACAAGCCTTGCCGGCTGAGGTATTACGTCAATTTGCCATCCAAGATATTATCGGTGAAGAGTTAGGTTCTGCGGTGAATAGTGACAAATCGATAGACGATGCTCTAAAAACAGCGCAATATCGTGTTAATGACTTGTTAGAAAATATCTAATTTATTCTTAACGGGGGCTTCGGCTCCCGTTTATTTCAATAAAAGAGCTTTTACCATGAACCTAGCGCCAGACTTAAACCAAGTTCAGTGCATTACACTTACTAACGCACAACTTAAGGTCAACATCTTAACCTTAGGAGCCAGTATTCAATCCATTTATCTAAAAGGGTATGCGCACTCGCTCGTCTTAGGATCATCGAATCTATCCGACTATCTTGGTGACGCCAAGTATTTCGGAGCCGTTGTCGGACGCGTCGCCAATCGGACCGCCAAAGGCCATGCTGTCGTCGACGGTAAAACTTACCAATTGCCACTGACATTACCAGAACCTCATCATTTACATGGTGGTCCTGCAGGCACAGGCAGTAAAAATTGGTCGGTCGTCGAGCAAGCCGATGATAGAGTGCAACTGCAGACACAACTTAGCGACGGTGAAATGGGGTATCCCGGTAACATGGTGGTTAATGTTGTCTATCAATTACTCGATAACAGTTTAGAAATGGACATTACTGCGACCACAGATCGCTTAACTATTTGTAACTTTGCAGGTCACAGCTATCTTAACCTAGATGGCACAGGCTCAATTCTGGACCATCAACTTCACATCAAAGCCGACCATTATTTACCTGTCGATAACGAGCTGATTCCTACCGGCGAAGTCACTCCTACCGAAGGAAGCACCTTTGATTTTAATCAGTTACGCCGTATTGGCCGTGAAGATTACCCAGGGCTTGATACGAATTTCTGCCTTTCGCTTTGCAACCGCCCATTACAAACCGTAGCGACGCTCAAAGCGCCCATTACCGGGCTCACCCTAGATTACCAAACCACCGAGCCAGGATTGCAGGTCTATGACGGACGACACATTCAACTCAGTGCCGCATCCAACATCAACCCAGGCAGGCTGACAGCGTACGCCGGTCTTGCCCTAGAAGCACAACATTGGCCAGATGCGGTTCACCAGTCTCATTTTCCGCCTATTTTGTTAGCACCAGAAGATCGCTATCAACAAATTACGCGCTATGTCTTTAGGTAGTTTTTAACATTACACCACCTAAAAACACAAAAAAGGGGCTTTCTATGGCAAATATAGAAAGCCCCTTTTTTCATTTCAAAAATTAATTGTCTAACGACAACATAAAGGTTCCTTTTGGTGTTACAGGTAAATATTTTTTGTAAAAATCTAAGTAGGCTTGTTCAGGATTCAAATCGGAAAATAAATCTGGATACATGGATTTTGCGTAAAACTCGATCATCGCAGCATCTAAAATAGTACGGCATGCGCCATGATAGGCACCAAATAAACGATTATTTTGCACCGCCGAAATGGAAGACCAACCCAAGCGATCCTTATACCCAGCCAAACGTTTACGAGCTTCCGCGGTGTCAACACCTTGTCCCATCAGCATAGAATCCGTCCCCTTGCCTGTCTCGTAGCCAGTGATAATGATCACATCTGGATTCGAAGCAATAACTTGCTCAGGGTTCAACTGCCCCCACCATTCAACAAATGGTGCGGAAATATTATCGCCACCCGCCATGGTTGAAATCGCGCCCCACATGTTTTTACCAAAGGTATAACCCAGCTCTTGCACACCCGATGCACCAAACTCCGTATACACTTTTGGCTGTGGTAAATTGGCAGCGGCAAGACGCTTACTGATGTTTTCTACGGTTTGCTTATACTCTTCAGCAATCTTTGCGGCTCTCGCTTCTTGTCCGGTGATCAAACCAATCAGCTCGGTACTTTTAATGTGTCGCTCCACCGTTTGAGCGTTGTAATCGACCACAACAACAGAGATGCCAGCATTTTCAAGACGCTCAATATCCGAGCCCAAACCTTTGAATTGCCATTCGGCTAACATCAACACATCTGGATTTAAACTAATGGCTTTTTCCACCGAGAAGGTTTGCGTATCAACACGGCCAATTTCTGGAATATCTTGTAATGAAGGACGGTGCTTCACATACATTTCCCAACTAGCGGAGCGCGCTTCCCATATGTACTTAGACATGGCAACCACCTTGTCATAAGCCGCTTCCGTACCAATGGCCATATAATCTTCTGGATAAAAACCCACGATAACTCGCTGGGCGGGCGAATTAAACGTCACATCACGGTCAAGCACATCTTTTACCGTCACTTGACTGGCCCAAGACAAACCTACCCATAGAGTAAATACACACATCACAAACGACTTAATCATGATAATACCTTATACAAGAAATATTAGGCGGGTATGATAATCGTTATCACTTCATTTTAATATTACTTCTTGCTCTTTTTATGCCTAAATCGACAGAAAAAAGGACATAAAAAAACAAAAGCCACCCTAGGCAGCTTTTGTTTTACAACGCATTTTATAACAGTACGCAATTACTCAGTGCGGAAACGAACCACCATTGAATGCAGCTCTTTGCTTAGCTGGTCTTGTTTACGACACAGTTCAGCAACGTCTCCGGATATACCCGATACTCTATGGGCCGATTCACTGATGGCATTGATATTGTCATTCACCCCTTCGGTAACAGCGCGCTGCTCTTCTGCAGACGCTGCGGTTTGCATGGTCATATCACGCATTTGTTTGACGACTTCTTCAATCTGCTCAAACGAATCAAGCGCTTGATCAGACAAACTAATAGCACTTTCCGATTCAGCCAAACTCGTCACCATAGAATCCGACGCTTGTTTGGTTCGACTAGCAAGCAACCCTAAAATATGACTAATCTGTTCGGTCGATTCCTGTGTTCGTCCCGCCAAGGTACGCACCTCGTCCGCGACTACGGCAAAGCCACGACCTTGTTCACCTGCACGAGCCGCTTCAATGGCCGCGTTTAAGGCAAGCAGATTAGTTTGTTCCGCAATCGCTTGAATCGTCGATAAAATTTGATTGATGTTCGTGGTTTCTTTTTGCAGCTCGGTGATGATCTGATTCGACTCTTTTAAACGCGTGCCTAAACGATTTACCCCTTCCGCGCTGTTCTTAAGAAGATTCTTGCCTGCTATCGTGGTTGCCAAACCTTTCTCAGAGAACTGAGCCGAATTCGCACAACTTTCTGCGGCTTCATTAGACGCAATCAACATTTGTTGACCCGCTTCTGCGATCAGCTCAATAGACTGTAATTGATCTGTCGCAGCCTTTGCAACGTCACTCGCTTTGGAAGTCGTTTCCGCGGCAATTTTATCAATTTGCATACTGGATTTTTTAATCCCAAGAATCAATGCGCGAGTAGACTCAATAAACTGATTGAACCAATTAGAAAGAGTGCCCGTTTCATCGTTGGTTTGTATGTCAATTTTCGATGTTAAATCCCCTTCACCCTCAGCTAAAACGCGCAAATGGCTGGAAACTGATTCAATTGGGGTAATCAAGCTTTTCGCCATCAAGTAAGCAACAACAGCAAACATCATTAACAGCAAAATACAAACAATGGCCGTGGTTTTGACCAATTCCATAGTACTGGCATAGATTTCAGACGCTGGCATCAAGCCAACAAACTTCCACTTAAGATTTGGCGAAGTATAAACGTTGGCGTAATAGTCCGAACCATCAAGTGTAAAACGAATTAGCCCCTCTGAGGTTTGTGCAATTTTTTGATACGCTTCCCCTGCAACCTCACCAATTTTCTTAAAATTGTTCTCGGCATGCAGTGCATCTACCAAAATAGTGCCTGAATTTTCAACGACCATGATACTACCGGAATTGCCCAACTTGGTTTTATTGGCCATTTCAGTCAAGGTTTTGATGGACACATCCACCGCGACAACGCCACCGATGGCATTGCCTTTATTATAAGTACTCACAGCGGACACATAGACAGCGTCATCTGGCTCCCAATAATAAGCATCTCGCAACGCCACCTTGCCTGGGGTTTCCATCGCTCTTGGGTACCAACCACGTTGCTTAGGGTACCACTCTGCGTACTCATAGGTGCCAGGCCATTCTAGGTAGCCATCACCGTCATCGCCCATGTAAACATACACATAATTTGGGTTGTTTTTACCAATGGCCTCAAACAGATTAAAAATGTCAGCTTCGCGCCCACCATTTTGCTTAGCAACGCTACTGGGGGCTTTGCCCTGCTTTTCATGATACGTCGTTAATGGCATCGCATTAGGATCGGTAACAGGATCGCTGTCAGCAATGAATCCTACAACCGACTTTATGTCACTCATAAATTGATCAAAAGATTTCTCAACCGCCGTCAATGTTTGACCACTGTTTTTAGAAAAACCTTTAAGTGCTTGATCTGACGCTAAAAAAGCCGTAATCGTACTTACCACTAAGACTGGCAGTACTGTGGCGATTGAAAAAGCAATCAATAACTTCGTCTTTATTCTCATAGAATGCATCCAAATTATTTAATAACAACGCTGATATTAATAAGAAACTTCAAAAAAGTTCATTACAAAATAATAAAAACAACGATTAAAATACTTATCTGAACAACGAATTATATTATGTCTTTCTCACGCTCCCTGCCTTTGCTGTATCATCCATAAACACAGTTAAAATACTGTATTACAAGCCTATAAACCATAGATAATTAATATAAGAGAATAAAATAAAAGCAAAAATGGTCACTTTTCTAAGAGCGGAATGCATTATCTTAAAAAAATAAAAAACCACTCTAAAAGGAAGATAAAAAACACCCGTAAAAAGAAAAATCGCCGTTGTGTATTGGTAGTAACTTAGATGGGGAATAAAGTCGAAAACCTTACCATCAAACTCAGATCCATCTTAGGTTCTCGACTTGATTAAAAGACAGTTATCGACATACTGAAACAGACGCTTTATTCGCTCTTATTATCTGAATTTAAGACTAAAAGCCGCCATCACACTAGAAACATCTGGTAAAACCGTCGTGTTTACTTTCTGCATATCGCTGCAAAGATCTTTTACAAAAGGCATCTGTTCTGGGTAAGCTTGCAGCCATATTAAAACAGCAGTCTGGACTTCTGCCAAGCTTTGCTCTTGGGTGACAGGCGCACCAAGGGCGATGAGTCTTTCTTTAAAATCGACTTCGTCGACCAAATCTACAATCATCATATTGCATACCTATAAGCAAGCATTTTATTTTATTCAGTCAATAACCATAGCGAGATATAGCTTATACCTAAATAAGCCCCTAACGCACCACTTTTTCTTCGAGTAGCAAATCAAATATGGCCTTGGCTTTTTCCTCTGGGGTTTCATTCTTCATGATCTTACCACCACTGCCCACGGGTTTTGCTGTCGCGGCTTTCATTCGATCCGCCGCCGTCTTCGCTTTAACCACTTTTAAGCGTTTCGGTCTAGGTTTTGCGGCGGTGATTTTCCATTGGTGTGCCGCCTCATCCACCACAGTGTCCATAGCCAGTACATGAAAGTCTGCTCTTAGTCCCGGCCCAAAGGCCGTTTGACGAGCTTCTTGAGCGGCATTATCGACACTGGCAATAAATGGCAGCGTGACGATCACAGACCGACGCTGACCACGAGGTAACGCTAATAGCACTTCGGCGCTCTCAGCAGAAACACTGACAATATCCGCTACTCTGGGCACCAAGGGCCAATTAAGCTGATCAGCCAATAAATAAGGCAACATACCCGATGACTCTCCGTTCTCGGAACGAACGCCCGTTAATACAATATTGACTGAGTTTTCTGTCAAAAAACTTACCAATGCCGGTAATGCATCACAACCTTGTGCTTGCTCCAGTACCGTCAGGGACGACAAGCCCATGCCTGCATATTGTCGAAGTACAGGCTCTTGGGGGTTGCCTGCGTGTACCACGGTTAAGTTTTTTCCCGCTAATTTCAACCCCAGCTCGACTGCTCGGCCATCTTGCTCCGCTCGACGAGCACGACCCGATTGTGGATGGCGACCTACTGATACCAAAGAAATCACATTCACATTAGGCTGCATCGCTTTTCTCCTCTAGGCTGGCAAGTGACGCGTGTTGCTGAGCCAGTCTGGTCAGCTCAGCTAATATTTCCTCACTGTCCGCAATGACTGCCAAATCCGCGCGTTTCACCATGTCACAACCAGCATCCGTATTAATCGCCACCACCTTGTCACATTGCCCAATCCCTTGCATATGCTGAATGGCACCCGAAATGCCTACCGCCACATACACTCGAGCCGTCACCCAGGTTCCCGATGCTCCCACTTGACGGGAACGTGGCATAAAGCCGTCGTCCACCGCAACACGACTGGCACCTTCCGTTGCCCCCAGGGCAGCAGCAGCGGCATGGAACTGGTCCCAATTGTGAATACCGTTGCCCGCTGACAAGATAAATTCCGCTTCCGCTAAAGGTACTGCGTTGGAATCCACCGCGATCTGCCCTTGATCAAATAAACGTTGCTTCGTATTCACGTTGACATCAAGCGCCAATGGCAAGACCTGATGGCGAGTTCGATCAATGGCATCCGCACATTCTTCGAGTAGCATTAAAATACGTGGTGTTGCGCGGCTAATGTCCACACTCGACGAAGCACCACGACAAATCGTTTGTGTGCCATTCACCTGCCACGCTTGAGTCGCGGGTCGTTCGCCTAACCGGGCGGCCAAACGGGAAGCCAAATCCGCCCCACCGTTCACGCTGTCTGGAAACAACCAATAATCTGGATAAAATTGCGTTTCTATCTGTTCCAGTGCTGCTAGCCTTGCCTCTGGTGCAAAGCCATTAAATTCCTGACCGGCAAGATGAATCAAGCGATCCACTCCCGCTAAATCAAATTGTGTCTCTTTATTCTCTCCAAAGCACACCAGCACCACGGCGACGGCGGCTTTTTCAGTCGCAAGTTGATGCGCCAATCCTAAAATGTCTTTGTCGTGACGCGTCAAACGCCCACCCACCATATCCGCCACCACCATGATGTAACCATCTGGATTCTCGACGATATGCAACGGCAGCAGTGTTTCTTGTGCCTCGCTGGTGCGTTTTTTACTATTGAGTTCTGTAGAAGATAGATTCGCCCTATCAATTCGCTTGATGCCATTGGGACCAATAAAGCCAATGATATGCGGATTCTTTCGCAATAACCCCGATGGTCCACGCACTTCCCCCTGTCTGGCCGACATCACACTGTCGTGCAAAGGGTGCAAGCGATTACGGGCAATCCATTCGTTTCTTGGGTCACGACGAACCCCATTATTTAACGAGCGCGCTGTTGATGAAAAATCACTCATCAGTGTGTCTCCTCAATAAGCTGTCCCGCTAAAATTTCAGCAATGTCTTTTACAACAGGTCTTGGCTCTACCACGCCTTCCAACATCGCTGTGCATTGTTGGCAACCAACGGCCACCATGCTGGCGCCAGTGCTGACAACATCTTCCATGCGCATATCGGCAATACGACGTTCGCCCGGAATGTCCGTAATCGGCGCACCACCACCGCCACCACAGCAACGAGAACGGAATTTTGATCGCTCCATTTCAGCGACATCAATACCCAAGCTCGCCAAGAGTTCACGAGGCGCTTCGTATTCCCCGTTGTAACGCCCTAGATAACAAGGATCGTGATAGGTTACCTTGCCACCTTTAAAGGGTTCCAGTTGCAAAAGGCCGTCTTTCACCAAGCGATTCAAAAACGTCGTATGATGCAATACTTCTACGTTCTGTAGAGCATCAGAGCCAAAATCACCGTATTCGTTTTTCAAACAATGGAAAGCATGAGGATCGGTGGTGACAATTTTATTGAACTGATATGTCGACAAGGTTGCCAAGTTACGTTTCGCCAAGCTTTGAAACGTCGCATCATCGCCCAAACGACGGGCCACATCACCGCTGTCTAATTCTTCGTCTCCTAGAATCGCCACGTCCACATTGGCGGCTTTCATCAATTTAACAAACGCACGCAGAATCCGCTGGCTACGCATATCAAACGCACCGTCAGAGACCCAAAACAACACATCGGCTTGTTTCACGTCTTTCATAACAGGCAAGTTCTGATCCGCCGCCCAGTGAGTTCGACTCGCTGGCGCATAACCATTCGGATTATCCGTCGCGATAATATTTTCGAGGACTTGTGCACCCTTGTTTGGTGTGCTGCCTTTTTCCAGCGTCAAGAAACGGCGCATATCGACAATCGCATCCACATGCTCAATCATCATCGGGCATTCTTCCACACACGCTCGACACGTCGTACAAGACCACAGCGTATCGGGATGAATCAAACCATCGGTAATAATCTGATTCGGCGCGCCTTTCGCGTGACCAAGGTCAATACCAGGATACGGACTGCCCGCGTAGTTTTCATCTGTGCCACCCGCAAAACCCACCACCATATCTTGAATCAGTTTTTTAGGGTTTAGCGGCTGCCCCGCCGCGAATGCAGGGCAAACCGCTTCGCAACGACCACATTGCACACAGGCATCAAAACCTAATAACTGATTCCATTTGAAATCCGTTGGTTTCGCCACGCCGAGCACTTCTTTCACACTCACGCCATCGCCAAAATCGACTGGTTTTAACCCAGTAGAGCGACCGCCACCAAAACGCTCTGGACGACGATGAAAAGCAAGATGCAGCGCCCCCGCAAACGCGTGCTTCATCGGCCCACCCCATGTCATACCGAACAGCATTTCACTGAGACTCATTAAGATTAAAACTGACAAAACTAAAGTAAGCAGCCAACCACCAAAGCCCTCCGGTAGCACTCCCGCAGCAGGCAGAGTCAGCACAAAAAAAGTAATCGAAAAAGTCAGCAAACTTTTTGGCAAACGCATCCACGGCCCTTTCGACAGGCGTGAAGGCGGATTGATACGGCGCTTATAAACAAACAGTGCGCCGCAAAACATCATCACCAACGCCGCCAATAAAGCCCACGCAAGAATCTTACTGTCGACACCAAATAGGTGAACAAACACCACCAGCACCATCGCCAATACAAAACCACCACCGGTCGCCACGTGGGTTCGGGAAATGTATTTGTCCCGATCCACCACATGATGAAGGTCATGCAAATAGCGTTTTGGCATGGCCAGCAGCCCCGCCAGCATGTCAACTTTTTCTGCCTGCCCTGCGCGCCACATATTCATCCGACGCACCGCACCAATACCCGCAAGCACCAGCAAAACGCTTATTAAAGTTGGGACTAACCAATCAAGCATCATCGTAACCCCTTCATTAGCTTAGAGGTCTTTGCAAAGGCGCAAAGCATCATACATGGCGGCGTGAACATTGCGCTGCGACACATTGTCACCTAAACGCCACAAGATCATGCCTGCGCCCTTCTCTTCTGCTAAAACCGGTTGCGGTTTAATATCAAACAAGGCGTCGTTATCAATTTGACCTTTATTGAGCGAGCTTGGTTTTAGAGCGTAATACAAATCTTCATTAGGACGCGTGCCGTTTTCGACCACGATCTGATCCACGACCCGCTCTTCTTTTTGCGCGGTGTATTCGTTCTCAAGCACAGCAACCAATTTATCGCCCTCGCGGTAGACCTTGTCGAGCAGCATGTCCGAGGTCATGATGACTTCTTTTTCGTACAAAGAGCGGTAATAGGTTGGGAAGGTCGTGCCACCAATGCCGACACCAGGTTTGATATCGTCGGTGACCAATTCCACCAATGACCCTTTGGACGCCAAATAGTCCGCCGCCGACATACCAGAGAATTCGCAAATGGTGTCATAAACCAAGACGTTTTTACCCGGTTCCACCTTGCCACTGAGAATATCCCAAGTAGACACCACTAAGCCTTCCGCCGCGCCCCATTCTGGGTTTTGCTCTAAGAAAGGACGACCGCCCGTTGCCAAAATGCACACGTCTGGATTCAGTGCTTTAATCATCTCTTCGCTGGCCGCTGTGCCCAAACGCACCTCTACGCCCAAGCGCTCGATTTCCATCACCAACCAACGAGTGATACCCGCGATTTGATCACGCTGTGGTGCTTTTGCGGCCAACACTAACTGCCCACCCAGCTCGTCTGCTCTATCGATCAAGGTCACTTTATGACCCCGCTCCGCGGCAACACGCGCGGCTTCCAATCCACCAGGACCACCGCCAACCACAACCACGTTACGAATGACGCCTGTGGTTTTTTCAATGATATGTGGCAAGCCCATGTATTCCCGCGATGTCGCGGCGTTTTGAATACATAAAACATCCAAACCTTGATACTGACGATCGATACAATAGTTCGCGCCCACACACTGGCGAATTTGATCCACCTGATCCATTTTGATCTTGGCAATAAAGTGCGGGTCCGCAATATGTGCGCGCGTCATGCCGACAAAATCCACGTAACCCGCCTCAATAATACGTTTGGCTTGGTTTGGATCTTTGATATTTTGCGCGTGAATCACCGGCACATTCACCACTGCTTTAATGCCCGCTGCCAAATAAAGGAAAGGCTCTGGCGGGTAGCTCATGTTTGGAATCACGTTGGCCAAAGTATTGTGCGTATCGCAACCGGAACCCACCACACCAAAATAATCCACCATGCCAGTGGCGTCATAATACTGTGCGATCTTCTTCATTTCTTCGTGGCCCAAGCCATCGGGATGGAACTCATCGCCGGTAATACGCATACCCACGACAAAATCCGGCCCCACTTCGGCGCGCACCGCTTTTAGTACTTCCATACCAAACTTCATGCGACCTTCAAAGGTGCCGCCCCATTCATCGGTACGTTTGTTGACTCGTGGCGACCAGAACTGATCGATCAAATGCTGGTGAACCGCAGACAGTTCCACGCCATCCAAACCACCTTCTTTAGCGCGACGCGCCGCTTGGGCAAAATCCCCAATGATGCGCCACATTTCTTCCACTTCAATGGTTTTACAGGTCGCACGGTGAACCGGTTCACGAATGCCAGAAGGCGACATTAAGTTTGGCCAGTTTTCACCGTCCCAGCGAGAACGACGACCCATGTGAGTAATTTGAATCATGATCTTGCCGCCGTGCTTATGCACCGCATCGGCCAGATTTTGGAAATGAGGGATAATGCGATCTGTCGATAAATTGACCGAACTCCACCAGCTTTGCGGACTGTCGATGGACACCACACTGGAACCGCCACAAATACACAAACCACAGCCACCTTTGGCTTTTTCTTCGTAATACTTCACATAACGATCTGTCGTCATGCCGCCATCAGTGGCGTACACCTCGGCATGAGCCGTACTGACAATACGATTGCGGATGGTTAATTTATTAATGTTAAGTGGCTCGAACAACGCATCATACTGGGACATAGCAAAACCCCGCCTAACTGGCAAAATCATAAAAATGAAACGTAAAAAGAGAGAGCACCTGCCCGTGCCCTCACCTACAAATTACAGTGGAGAAACGTGGAAATACCCTACATCACACCCTTCCTCGGCTGCGCTCTGGGTTTGAATCGCTTTCGTACGAGTCGCCAACCCCTTGCTTTCTAATATCTGATCCAACGCACCCGCAAACCAGCCAGTGAACATATAATCCACCTTGCGATTGACTTTTTTACCGTGGATTTTTTCGTAGTGATAAACAAAGGCCGAGTTTTCTAAACGCACTTTTGCCGTGCCTTTTTCAATGTCCAACTCTTCGGTAATAAAAAAGCCCCAGCCACGTTGAGAAAGGCGCTTCAAGTAGTGGTGCCAAATGTCTTCGCCATAAATACCGTGGCATGCAGACTCTTGTTCACACCAAAAATAGGCAGACTTGTAACCCGCTTTGTATAAAATCTCGGCATAACGCTCGGCACCGATCTCGTCTTCAATCCCCATGTGGTTATTAACAAAGAAGTGACGCGGCACATACAGCATGGGCAACGCATCCGTCGTCCAAACACCCGTTTCATCATCAACCACAATTGGCATTTCTGGCGCATGTGTCGTCATCATCATTCTCCCCATACTTCTGCAAGAAGATTCACCCAATTCTCCCCCATAATCTTCACCACCTGACGCTCACTAAAACCATGCTTTAGCAAGGCTTCGGTCAAGTTCGGAAAATCGCCAACCGTACGCATACCCAGCGGATTGATGATCTCGCCAAAGCGCGTTAGACGGCGGGCATAGCCTTTGTCGTGGGTTAGGTATTCGAAGAAGTCGTAACCGTGACCTTGCGTAAAATCCGTGCCGATGCCAATGGCGTCTTCACCGACAATGTTGTAGATGTACTGAATGGCTTCTACGTAATCGTCAATGGTGGCGTTAATACCGGCTTTTAAGAAAGGCGCGAACATGGTGACACCGACAAAACCGCCATTGTCGGCAATGAACTTAAGCTCTTCATCGGTGCGATTACGTGGGTGTTCTTTCAAACCCGCTGGTAAACAGTGGGAATACGCCACTGGCTTTTTCGATTCGATGATGACTTCTTTGGCGGTGTTTGGCCCAACGTGAGACAAATCACACAACATACCCACACGGTTCATTTCCGCCACAATTTCACGACCATAGCCAGATAAACCGCCATCGCGCTCGTAACAGCCCGTACCAACCAAATTTTGCGTGTTGTAGCACATCTGTACTATGCCCACGCCAAGGTCTTTAAAAATCTGCACGTAACCGATTTGATCTTCAAACGCATGGGCGTTTTGAAAGCCCATCATCACGCCGGTTTTGCCTTCCGCTTTAGCACGATGGATGTCTTTGGTGGTGTACACTTTCAACAATAAATCACTATTGGCTTCAATCAGCTGATTCATCTCAACCACATTGCGGACCGTGCCTTCGAAATTTTCCCAAAACGACACCGTGCAATTCGCCGCCGTTAGCTTACCCTTCGCCATGTCTTCGAATAACTCGCGATTCCACTTCGCACAAATCAAACCGTCAATAATAATAGACTTGTCGTGTAGCTCTGCTGCGTTCATTGTTTTTCCTTACCTATTAAATACGGGCTTTTTAAAGGAGTGACTATCAATGAACTCAGTGTAATTTTTCGCTACGGGTGGGAGGTGGCTGGAAACGACTAGAGGTAGACTAAAAGCGACTTTCTACCTTTGGCATAGTCAAGTAAGAAAACCAGCGCTACACCAAAAGATCACAAAGAATAAACTTCTTCGTAGTGAATCGTAGGGCGTGATGAGGGAGGAACGACCGTAATCCGCCGTTGACTCCGAAACGTCATCAAGCCGTGCAATCAGGACTGCGTCGAATGGATGTCGTAAGAATGACAGATTGACCAAACCGTACTATCGACGAGGTGTTAAAAGCTCAAAACTCGCTCGCCCAACTCATCATCCATTTCTTCCATAAACTCATCATAGCTGTACTCGACCTCACCGCTGTCGATGCCTTCTTGAATAAGGCTGCGAAGTGTTTGCAGCTTTGTCTCATAGTCTGTGTTTTTTTGATCATTCTTGTCGGGGCTAGTTTTTGTATCTTTATCCATTTGTCACTCTCTTGCGTTTACGCAGGTTCATCATTGTATTCACAAAGTCCAAATATAGTAAAAACACTTAGATACTATTTCAGCGCTTAACAAACCCAATAACGAAAGAAGCAGACATCAAATAAGGCTTCACTCGATCTCCATTTGCTTCTAACAAAAGCCCTTCTCTATAATAGCCATTACATTCAATAGTCCATGCAGTTTTTCAAGGCGGTTTTACGATGGTGTTTATGAAGATTTCTTTTAAGGCGGCGCTGGCGGCGGCGTTAGTTGTGATCGTAGGTTGCAGTTCGTCACCGACGGGACGAAAGCAGTTTGCTGTGTTGCCTGATAGCCAGATGGATGAGATGGGCGTTCAGTCTTTTACCGAAATGAAGAAGGAGATCCCTGCATCATCGGACACCAAACTAGGCAAACAAGTACAATGCGTGGCGGATACCTTGATCGCCGTGTTGCCAGAGAAATACCGCAACCAAGCTTGGGAAGTGGTCTTGTTTAATGATGAACAAGTCAACGCTTTTGCCTTACCAGGTTATAAAGTGGGGGTTTATACGGGTCTTTTAAACCTCGCCGAAAACCAGTCTCAGTTAGCCGCGGTGGTGGGTCATGAATTGGCCCATGTAATAGCAAGACACGGTAATGAAAGGGTCTCGACTCAGTTGGCCACCAGCCAAGCGCTGTCATTGGGTTATCAGTTGAGCGGTGAGGAAACGCCAGAAAAAATCGCCATTTTTCAAGCATTGGGCATTGGCGCACAAGTCGGTATTATCTTACCTTTCAGTCGTGCTCATGAGTCAGAAGCCGATTTACTGGGCTTAGAATACATGGCCAAGGCTGGCTTTGACCCCAGAGAAAGTGTTGCGTTGTGGCGCAACATGAGCGCCGGTGGAGAGAGCAAAACACCAGAGTTGCTGTCCACACACCCAGCTAATACTACTCGTATCAAAGATTTAGAGGCCAATTTGCCAAAAAATCTCGCTATTTATGAACCTCTTGTTGCACAAAACAAACAAGCAAAATGCTACTGAGTATTAAATAAAACTCAGCTGAGACAAGCTAACCTCTAAGATACTTGTTAACTTGTCTCGGTTGTCTATTTACAGACTCTATTTCCAAACAAGATTTTTACCCACTGCTCACGATCACTTTTATTAAGTTAATATTAAGAATCCGTCCCGGATAATCATAAATATTCACTTACTATTGTACTTATCTATATTTAAAGGTTTTCCCTCAATAGATTAAAGCCTAATTTTCAATACGGCTTAAAATGAACACTGAATTTTCAGTAACATTTAGAAACATTTTTTGTAAATTCTTCATGATACTATCCAGCTCACTCATGAACCTTTTTTATTATTCCGTTAGATGCTTGTGCCAGGTTAAAAATTTACATGGCAAAATGCTATAAATTTGACGACGTATTAGAACCCTAACAGCCTAAAAAAAGACACAATATTACAAACGCGTATAAGCAAGAGGGAAAAAAGAAATGCACGCTAGTCTGCAAAAAGCACTGCCATGGTGGTTAGCAATGGTGCTAATGTGCTATGCAAATATTGCCCATGCGACAACCCCTCTTGCCGATTATTTCACTGACACCTGGTCTACCCAAGACGGCCTACCACATAACAGTATCAATGCCATAGCGCAGACCTCCGACGGGTATTTATGGTTCGCCACTTGGGAAGGCGTTGCGCGTTATAACGGCCGTGATTTTCGCTTTTATGAACGCTCCGCCCACACCGGCATCAGAGACTCCGGCACCCGAGCATTAGTCTCAGATAATCACAATGGTTTATGGGTTGCCGGGGCAAGAGGCAGCATAACCTATCGCAAAGATCGCCAATGGCAACCGCAATCGGTGGCCCGCAGCATGGTCAATCATTTACTCAAGGACAAAGCAGGCAATCTCTGGCTGGCGGCAGAAGGCTTGGGCGTCTTCTATCGCGCAAAATCAACAGAGACAACGTCTGCCGATGACGATATTTGGCTACTGCACAATATCAGCGCTTATCGGCTACTGGAAGACAGCCAAGGTCGAATTTTTGCAGCAACAGATAAAGGTTTATTCCATTTAAATGGTCCCGACAAAAAAGAGCTATTAACGCAATATGGTTTACCCGAGTTACGCGTGTATTCCCTTTTAGAAACGCAAGATAAACGCCTAATTATTGCAACCAGCAGAGGCGCTTATGTACTAGAAAACAACCAAGCGTATTTATTGCACCCAAGTTTAGCCGGTGAAAGCATTACTTCCTTAATGGAAGACAATGAAAATAATCTCTGGCTAGGCACCATGAATAAAGGTCTTTTAAGATTAAACAAACAACTCATTGAAACCTTAAATGTGAAATCTGGCCTTCCGAATAATCGCGTTTTATCAATACTGCAAGATTTAGAAGGCAGTATTTGGGTCGGGACGAATGGTGGTTTAATGCGTTTACGCAAAGCGCCATTTACGACCTGGACAAAAGAACGCCACCTTATAGGTGACTATGTCCGAAGCGTGATTGAAGTCAGTTCTAATACTGTATTAGTCGGTTCTAGTGAAGGCCTGAGTCTCATTGAAAACAACATCGCATACAACGCAAGGCTGAATACAGGTTCTGCTATTTCTGTGCTAAGCTTTGGTAAACGCCAACAAGGTGGCGCTTGGGTCGGCACTTATTTGAATGGTCTAATGCTTTGGCAAGACAACCAACTCTCCCCTTACCTTAATCAACAAAATGGCTTACCCAGCGACGAAGTAAGAGCCGTATTAGAAGACCACCACGGTAACGTATGGATTGGCACCACAAGCGGATTAGTCAGACAAGATCCAACAGGACAACAACAAATCTTTACCCGCGAAAATGGTCTGCCTGATAATTATATTATGGCATTGGCCGAGGATGATCGCGGACAACTCTGGGTCGGAACTGGGGTTGGCGCCGCAAAATTGACCACAGACGGATTTGAAAGCATTCCCATTAACACGATGGAAGAAGCCGAGTATGCCTTTGGTTTCTGGATGGAGAGTGGCTACGTTTGGATCGCGACCGATCGTGGTCTAGTCCGTTATCGCCAAAAAGATGGCCAACTAGGCTTAGTCGGCCGTCGTGCAGGATTACCCATCGATAAGCTGTTTCAAGTTATTTATGATGGCTCAAACAGTTTGTGGTTAACCAGTAATCGTGGCATTTGGCAAATAAGTTACCAAGCCGCCCATGCTGTTGCCGATGGTCGCCAACAACATATTGAGTTCGAACACTTTACCGAAAGCGATGGCATGGCCAGTGCCCAAGCAAACGGAGGTTCCAACCCTGCCGCTATTGCCATGGCTGATGGTCGATTATGGTTTGCCACCGCCAAAGGCGTTGCCATGGTCAACAGTTCCAGTGTGCTACAAAAAAATACTGCCCGCTTGCCTCTGGTGATTGAATCCATGTCGGCTGATGGACACGCCTTGCCAATCAACAAAAAACACATCCTGCCTGCTGGCACCAACCGAGTACTCTTTGATTATGCGGGCTTGGGCTATGTTATGTCGTCACGCATTGAGTATCGCACTCGCCTCGTCGGCTTTGAAAAAGACTGGGCCGCCAGAGGGAAAAATACCATTGCCGAATACACCAACTTAGAACCGGGTCACTATCAATTTTTAGTCAGTGCCCGTTACCCATACAGTGACTGGCACAATGCCGAAGACGTTTACGAATTCGAAATTTTACCCTACGTTTGGCAACGACTCGACGTACAAATTGCCTGCGCACTGTTCATCCTAATGCTCTTAGCTGGCGGACTTCGTTGGCGCTTGCAGCGTTTAAGACAAAGTGAGGTTCGTTTAAAAGCCCTTGTAGAATCACAAACTTATGCGCTGCGTCAGCAATCAGAAGACTTCCAACGTCAAGCCAATGAAGATCAGCTGACCGGCTTGCCTAACCGACGCGCTTTTGATCAATGGCTTAGTGAGAAGTTTGTGGAAGCCAAGCAACAACATTCTTCTCTCGCTTTGGTGATCATGGATATCGACTACTTTAAAAGGATCAACGACCAGTATTCACATCTCACTGGTGATAGAGCCATCCAAGCCCTTGCTAAACAGCTACAAGCACTAATCGATCATCAGGTACATGCCGCTCGCTGGGGTGGTGAAGAATTCACCTTAATGATAAAAGGTATGGATGACACCGACGTAGCGGCTTACTGTGAAGCATTACGCCATCGTATAGATACTTATAACTATCTCGATATAGCGACAGACCTGACGATGACCGTCAGTATGGGCGTCGCATTTTCTCATCAGGTAGAGAATTATCAGGACCTACTTAAACTGGCTGACCAAGCTCTATACCGAGCGAAGGAACAAGGAAGAAACCGAGTAGAAATATGGCAGTAATGGCTCTCAGAAAAGAGTGGCCACTCAAGCCATGTTTAGCTGCCCTCAAAGCAGCTAAACATGTATATAGACAGTCAAACCTTGTTAAGGCTTTTCTTTCAATACCGGCATACTTTGTTCAGTAACCACGTGCAAAGTACGCTGAGGGAACGGGATGGTTAAACCTGCCTCTTCGATGGACTCTTTCACGCGTTTATTTAAATCCCAGTAAGCTGGCCAATAATCTTCGTTTTTTGCCCACGCTCTAAGCTGCAGGTTTACCGAGCTGTCCATCATAGACACCACCATGGTCTGCGGCGCAGGGTCTGGCAATAACCGAGATTCACTTGCGATGACTTTTTGCAGTACAGACAACCCTACGTCGATAGAATCTGAATACGATATTCCGACCACAATATCCATTCGTCGCTTACCATTTCGTGTGAAGTTTTTAATACTGCCTCCCCACAAAACACTATTAGGCGAGGCAATATATAAGCCATCAACGGTTTCAAACACACAGGTAAACAAATTGATTTCCTTTACCGTACCTTGCGTTGAACCAAACTCAATAAAATCACCCGCCTTAAATGGACGCAATATCAGTAGCATAATACCCGCAGCAATATTACTTAAGGTGTCTTTTAACGCCAAACCGATTGCTAAACCAGCCGCACCGACTAAGGCAATAAGACTGGCAGTATTGACCCCAAAAATATCTAAAATAAACACGCCACCAATAATATACACCGCATAACTGGCAACGGTTGAAAAAATCGGCAGCAAAGTCGCGTCCAATTTTTTTAGCTTAGAATTGGTATTCAATATCGCCTTTCGTACCGTTCTTGCTATAAAAGAACTGGCCGTGAATATCACGACGGCTAATACTAAGTTATAACAAAGTGAAATAATCGTATCCGAATGATTTTGCCAAAATTGAATCAGTGTCTCTTGCATAAGCATCTCTTCTTCGTTTTATCCTAACCAATACAAAATATTAAATTACCCAATAACAGAGGAAACCAGCCAAATGTTATAAGCCACAAACGCCAGCAACAGACCCGCACCTTCAAATCGGTTGATACGCCCCGCCCGACGGAAACCATATGCCATAACCAGCAACATTACCGTCATGCCCATCATCACCAGCCAATCACGTGATAACACCTCGGCAGACAAATTTGTCATCGGCGAAATACTCCCCGCAATCCCTATTACGGCAAGTATGTTAAACATATTCGATCCCACCACGTTACCAATGGCAATATCGTGCTCGCCTTTTCTCACCGCAATAATTGACGCCGCCAATTCTGGTAACGAGGTTCCCAATGCCACAATGGTCAAGCCGATAATCAAATCGCTCACCCCAAACGCTTGGGCAATATTCACCGCTCCCCACACCAATACACGAGAACTAATGATCAACACAACAAGACCAAACACCAACCAAAAAATGGCTCTGGATTTAGACATAGTATGAGTCACCAGCTCTTGTTCCATTTCGCCTTCGAGTGCATCGCCTTTGCCTTTCATTGCAGAATAAATACTCCAGCCAACCAAAGCAAAAAAACCAACCAACAAAAGCGCAGACTCAAAACGTGTCAACGACCCATCCCAAATCAAATAACCAAATACCAAACCAATTAACAGCAACAACGGAAGTTCTTTTCGAACAATATTAGATTGCACCATAATCGGCGCAATCAGGGCCGTCACACCCAAAATCAACCCCGTATTAACAATGTTCGAACCCAGCGCGTTGCCCAAAGCAAGATCAGGATTATCATCCATCGCTGCCATCGCAGACACCACCATTTCAGGCGCCGACGTACCAAACCCCACAATCACCATACCAATCAATAGAGAAGGCATACCAGCGTATTTTGCCGTAACCGCCGCCCCTTCCACAAAACGATCGGCACTCCATACCAATAGAACAAAACCGACTAATAAAGCCAGAATAGCAAGCGTCATAACGTTACCTCAGGTTTGAAAAAAGAAATAAGTCCAATGTTCCTATCTTGCTTAGCACTTATCAGGTGACTTAAGAAGAATCGACAAAAAGCAAAAAAGCCCGTCTGCTGAGGTCGAATAGACCTAACTGAAACGTAGCTGGAAAACAGCGCGTGAAACACACAAGTTATAAAAATACTGACAGCGACATCATGCCTTGTAAAAAGCCATCGCCCATTGACGTTATTCATCCCCGTCGACCCTCCTATAAAAGGATAGTACAAAGGAACGTTTTAGCTGAAACACATTCTCATCCTCGGGGCGGAAGGGACAAAGGCAAGAGCCATCCTCCACCCCGAGAACAACGCTTGCCTTAGGTCTTGTCAATCCAAACAAACAGGATATAACCGCCACGAACGACTGTTCGGAGACTGTTGACGGCTATCTCAGACAAAGCTGAGAGACTACTCCCCTAAGGTTCGACAGATGATATTACTATTTATCCTGCTTAACAATCTTCATCTTGAGTAATTCATCGTTCAATTTACTAGGACACAAATAACATGGTCGAGCAGAATCAACGTCTTCGAAGCGAATCATAGGGGGTGATGAGAGAATGTAATGAATGTCATAGGACACATCTTTAAAAGCCTGTGTTTGCAAGGTGTTTAAAGTGGGTGAGCTAATACTAATTACGACTGCATTCTAAAGTTAGATCGCTTGTTTAGCCCATTATTAATAGGGTTGTATCGCAATAAATAAGCCCTTAGGCAATGACTGCCAAAGGGCTTGTTATGAAAGCTTATAAATTTACTTTGTCGTATCTTGACGGAATAATGGCTACTTTAAGACGTCACACTATTTGAGATAACAATCTCAACTCGTCGATTGTTTTGACGACCTAGAGCTGTCTCGTTAGTATCAATCGGGCTACTTTTTCCTTTTGGCATAACCGTTAAGCGTCCAGAATTTATACCTTTTGTGACCAAGTAATCTCGTACAGCTGTTGCTCGGCTCTCTGACAATTTAAGGTTGAGTGCATCGCTACCAACATTGTCCGTGTGCCCCTCTATCGTAATGGTACGATCCTGATAATTATTAAGGAAAGCAGCTAAATTGTTTAGATCACCTAAAACGCTGGTTGTTAATTCCGCTTTTCCCGTAGCAAAAGATAAACTCCCCAGTGTCATCACCATGCCACGATCTGTTGCTTTGGCATTCAGCATTCCGAGCTGATTTTGAAATTCTTTGTTGCGATCTTTTGCTGCATCCGCCTGAACGCGCAACGCTTCTGCATCCGCTTTTGCCGCTGCGGTTTCAAGGCGAGAACTTTTCAACTCACTCGTACGAGAAGCCAATCTCGCGGCGTCACTTTGCTTGCTAAGACCATCACGTTGAATAACCAGTAATCGACTTTCAGCGCGCGCTTCAGCAATGCCAACTTTACGATCTGCCATCAGCATCAAGTGCTCACCTAACGCTTTATCACCAGTCGGTTGCTCAGCGGATAATACCGCAGTCTCAGCTTCATTAAATTCGATAGGTGCTAACTGAATCAGTTGAGAATCAGACTGCAATTGCGTTAACTTAGCACGCACTTGGTTTATGCCGTCTGGCTTAGTGGCTTGAGAGGAACAACCCGCCATAATGATGAGCAAGGTTGAAGTACCAACGAGCTTGGAAAAATTATTCATTATTAATGTACTCACTGGCCTTCTCCTGAATTACGATCCATTTCCTGCTGTAAAGATTCAATGCTTTTTTTCATATCATCATTCACCAGTTGTTCTTTTGTCCGAGTCGCTTTGGCGGAGGCCAGTTCGGCATTAACTTGTGATTCTTGTGCTAGTTTCAGTGCCAAATCCATTTGTTCTTTTTCTATCGCAGCACGGGCTTGTTGAAGCTTACTACGTGATTCGACCAATTCTGGCGATGGATAACCGTTAACCCCATTACGATCAGCGTCTGCTATCGCCATTTCCGCAGCTTGCAATGCGGCATCAGTTGGCGGTTGTGGGGTTTGTGCGCATGCCGATAATAATGTTGCCAAGGCAATAATAGACGTGCCATGCAGTGCATAACGGCGCAGTGAAAAAAACGATTCCTTTGTTATCTGACTCATAATATCTGTCCTATCTCTATTTAATCCATCGAACATGCTCTTTCAAGTCATGGCGCTTTTGCTCTAATATCTCTAATAACATCAATAGAGCAAATGGTTAAATCCGCACCAAAAATGTCACTCAAATCACAATCAAAAATAACGTTAAAAAAAATATCACCTCAATCCGCTTTTAAAGGCTATTTTTACTTTAATAAATAAGGTGATATGCCGTCTGTGCGCTACCAAACTTAAAGCGCTTAAAAATTGAAAAAATCTCTACTTAAAAAATCAGAACCTTTGAAAAAGGATGATACTGTTTGCTAAGTGGAAGATGAAAAATGATAAGCGAGCGAAAAGCGTAATAGGTACGTGGATGCAAACCAGAGTCAGCTTGACTAGCTCTTGGTTAAAAATGGATAGGATAGTAAACGATCTGTTTCTACTTTAACTACGGCGTAGCATTCGCAACTCAAGGTTTCCAGTTTTGGCCTATTAAGTACGGTGATACGACCGCGACTGTAGGTAATCACCCCTAGTTTTTGTAATTTTCCGGCGGCTTCAGTAACTCCTTCACGACGCACACCAAGCATATTGGCGATCAGTTCTTGCGTCATGGCAAGGTGATTGTCTGGTAAACGATCTAGGGACAACAATATCCAACGACACAACTGCTGGTCGATGGAATGATGACGGTTACATACTGCAGTCTGCGACATTTGCGTAATCAAGGGGTACTTTCTCCTCCCATAAACAAAGCAATGCCAATAAGCCCTTCATTTCCAACCACAGATATTTCAGCCGATGCACCACTTTCCATCACATTCAGCAAGGACACAATAGAATCGATAGGGAAATACACATACGCTAATTTGTCACCATCCTCATAAATCACCTGACCTAAAGAGAGTGACACTAATTCAATAAAAGGAAATAAACGCTCCCGAATGTCCTTTGATAACGCTGCTAATAAATTGTTCTGTGATGGTAAAAAGGTCCGTTCGCTTGCATCATGCATAGTATATTCCCAGAATGACTAATATGGAGTAGAGCGTACAAAAACTATAAACAGTCAATCAATTGCTCTGTACGCTACCAAACACTCTACTCTCTTTATGAGAAAGTTATCCGAAAAGGTTTGAAAATCGTCAATCTGACGAAAAAAGATTAAATACTCCCAACACTTTAGCTTTTAACGTCGAATGGTTTGTCAATACATACTTACCTGTCGCTTTATCGCTGCAGCCATGTCACACTTTCTGACTTTGGCTATCTCAAATTCCCTCTTAAAAACAGCAAGCATAAACATGGCACTGGGTGGGGAATTGTTTTCTGTAGATGATGTTCTTACTTGTTTTTTTAAGGATCAGACGACACGAGAACCGAGCGATACCTTTGCACCGTAAAAGTATCTTTATACACCTTAACTTAAATAGTTAAATAAAAACTCAACGTCCGGTTCAGCCTGCCTATTATTGAGTTTAATTGGAGTTTCTAAATGTTTAATCGCCACCTCAAAAAAGAACACGAAGCACAACTTAAAGAATTGGCGATTCTACGCCAGCTAGCTAGCCAGATGGATCGGGGGATGCTGTGCATTACCTTAAATGCCGACTTGCGAATCTCGGCCGTCAACCAAGATTTTGCGGATGCACTCGGCTTCAAGCAAGAGCAACTAGTGGGAAAATTATTGTCAGAAATGGTGCCGTCTTACGTTTCGAAACTGCCCTGTTTTCGAAACTTTAATGACGCCGTGGCAAAGTTCAATCCCGTCAGCGACGATTACCGCTACTTTCGAGTAGATGGCACTCTCGCTTGGATAAATATTCAGTGGATTCCGGTACGAGGAGAGGACGGCACGCTCGCCTTCGTAAAGGGTTATGGTCGCGATGTAACACAAAAAATAGTCAGCGCAAAAGAAAGTGAGTCTTTCATTAATGCATTGATCCGTTCGACCGCGGTTATCCAATTCAACCTAGATGGCACTGTCATCACTGCAAACGAACAGTTTCAGCAGGCTATGGGGTACCGCTTAGATCAACTCATCGGTAAACACCATCGTACATTTTGCACCACTGAAGATAGTGCTTCGCCAGAATACGCTAACTTTTGGAAAAAATTAAATAACGGCGTTTACGTGGCGGACCGTTTTAAACGCATAGATAGCAAAGGCGCCGATGTGTGGCTGGAGGCAACCTATAATCCCGTCTATGACGCCGAGGGCAACCTCAGCAAAATCGTAAAATTTGCGAGCGTTATCACCGATCAAGTGGCACGAGAAACGCAGGTAAGAGAAGGCGCAAGCGTTGCCTACGATGTGTCACAACAAACGGACATAAGTGCCAAAAAAGGTGCAATCGTCGTACAACAAACCGTCGAAACCATGCAGCAGATAGCGGCACAAATGCAGACAGCAACCGAAAGCATTGAAGCTCTGGGCAAACAATCCTTACAAATCAACGCCATAGTGCAAACCATCGGGGGCATTGCAGAGCAGACAAACTTGCTGGCGCTAAACGCTGCTATCGAGGCTGCCAGAGCCGGAGAACAGGGTCGAGGATTCGCAGTTGTGGCCGATGAAGTACGAAAATTGGCGGCACGCACCAGTTCCGCTACCGAAGAGATTGTGGGCGTAGTGAAGAAAAACCAAGGGCTCTCAGATGACGTCATGCGCCAGATGCTCAACTCCCAAGAAAGAGCCCAACAAGGCTTAGAGCTAGCCAACCAGTCAGGCACTGTCATTGTAGAGATTCAGGAAGGCGCCAAACAGGTGGTACACGCTGTAGGCCGTTTTGCCAACGAATTAAAATAGAGAAAACAGTGTTCATGTAGAGTCAGACACAAAATACTATTTTTTATCTGACTCTACGCTCGGGACATTTATCTCCACTGTTATTTTCATTGCCAACTGCGCTGTTTCCTTGATATGACTGCCTTCTAGAGGTGGGTGGCTTATTAAATGCGAAAAACGAGTCAACCTCAACGACATTACTCATCCGCGTTTTCCATTATCTTCTCAAACCGAAACATCTCATCATCTTCCTCTTCAGGAATTTGGCGTGAATCCTGGTGAGGGTCTGGATGGTATCGGTTATAAAAATCGACAATCTTGAAACCGCACCGGTTTACGTAAAAATGAATATTTCTTTTCTCGAAATAGGGCGTCACCGTTTCCCAGACTTTGGTAAACGGAAATTCTTGTTCAATCGCTTTCCAAGCCTTCAACCCCAAACCTCGACTTTGTTGGCTGGTCGCAATGAAGAAAAGTGATAAGTTATTCCAACCGCTGATGGGGTCTATTACCAAAACAGCGCCACCAACACGTTGCTCGTCTTCCATGATCCAGTAAGTCACGGCCCCCGTGGCGTTGAATGACTTTTCAATATCGTCATCAGAAGGAATCGGCTCTTCAAGCGGATGCCCAAAATCGGCCTCTGCCGCCACACGGAAAGAATCCTGCAACGCCAATTTAAACTCGGTGAGACTGCTCGGCTCAGCTGTGACAAGCTTTATTTTTTGGCTCTCTTCTCGTTCTTGCACCACTCTACCCTCAATAGACATCAAATAATCTTTAGAAATTTAACACCACACTTACGGCATTGCCAACTGCGCTATTTCCTTGATACGACTGCCTTCTAGAGGTGGGTGGCTTGGTAAATGCTAACTGCCTTCTAGAGGTGGGTGGCTTGGTAAATGCTAACTGCCTTCTAGAGGTGGGTGGCTTGGTAAATGCTATTTCACTTTCCCGTGCCCTTAGTAAAAAGCACTTTAAACAACGCCTCTGATTTCGCCAGCCCTTCCTCGGTTAATGTCACCGATTTAGATTTGCCAACTGGATTATGAATATAACCCTTTTCATGCAATCTATTGGTTATACTCCAATCAATTTGCTTCCAAGCGCGCCCAAAATCATCATGCAAAGTCAGGTAAAAAAGAGCAAGCGCGGCGTCATCGATTTTGTCTTCATCTATGTCCACAGTGTTCTCCTTATTAAATATAATGCTAAAACTGAATCATAGGTCATATAGAGTTCAACATCACATGCTTGACATTTTTATATTAGGTGAAAACCGTTGGAATTGGAGTTCCTCATTGCATTTTCTAGGCATTCACACAGAGCGTCCAATTCCTCTCGTAATGACAAACTTCGCACTTCTTTTATTGACCTACATAGATCGCCAACTATCATCTCTAGCCAGAATTTTCCAATTGTCACCCGATGAAACCCGTCCTTACCAGCAGCCTTCTTAAAGACAATCGCGTGTTCAGGAAAAGGGTATCCGTACTTTAAGATCAGACTGGCTTCTCTGCCAGTGATCTCAATTTCTATACTATCCGACACTTTGCTACTCTCTAATTCAAATGACATAAAGATTAAGGGTTATACAGTGACCTAACCTCAACTATAACCTTCTGTTGAACGACCATAATTATATAAGCCTTGCAATGCTTCTGACAAAAATCTTCGAGCCTAAAATTAAAACGGTATCCCGTTTTCCTCTTCTTCTGTTTTTAATTCAATCACCAAACCGAGTTCAGAAGTAGGTATCAGCTCCCACAATTCGTTCTGGTGAAGCCAAATCGGGTCGGCATTATTTTCTATAAATTGCTCTACAGGTAAACCGTCAACTGTTAGTGGTCGCTTTATTCTGACTTGCTTGCCATTTATAAAGATACACTGATACTTATTTCGACGCTCTGCCTTTGCGACTTTCTTTCTTTTCTTTTGAGCCGGAGTGAGCTTGTTCTTAACCTTTACCATTCTAAACCTTTTAGTGCTAATGTCTTATCACACACAATAGAACTATCTATCATCACTTATCCATTAGCTAAGCCTCTACACACTTCACCTGCGAGATAAGATGTCAAGTCACCACGATCATATGACTCGTTTTCAGAGGTAGCTTACTAATTCTTGTTAATTTCGTCTGTGTTATCCATTATCTTCTCAAACCTAAACATCTCATCGCCATCTTCCTCATCATGAATTTGGCGTGAATCCTGATGAGGGTCTGGATGGTATCGGTTATAAAAATCGACAATCTTGAAACCGCATCGGTTTACGTAAAAGTGAATATTTCTTTTCTCGAAATAGGGCGTCACCGTTTCCCAGACTTTGGTAAACGGAAACTCTTGTTCAATCGCTTTCCAAGCCTTCAATCCCAAACCTCGACTTTGTTGGCTGGTCGCAATGAAGAAAAGTGATAAGTTATTCCGACCGCTGATGGGGTCTATTACCAAAACAGCGCCACCAACACGTTGCTCGTCTTCCATGATCCAGTAAGTCACGGCCCCCGTGGCGTTGAATGACTTTTCAATATCATCATCAGAGGGAATCGGCTCTTCAAGCGGATGCCCAAAATCGGCTTCTGCCGCCACACGGAAAGAATCCTGCAACGCCAATTTAAACTCGGTTAGACTGCTCGGCTCAGCTGTGACAAGCTTTATTTTTTGGCTCTCTTCTCGTTCTTGCACCACTCAACCCTCAACAGACATCAAATACTCTTTAGAAATTTAACACCACACTTACGGCATTGCCAACTGCGTTATTTCCTTGAAGCAACAGCCTTCTAAAGGTGGGTGGCTTGTTAAATGCGATTCAAAGCAACAGGCTTACGCGCATTTCAAGAAGGTGCTTTCACTGTGGCTTATGCTGCACTTTCAGAACACATTCCTGAAGCGTAAGTAGTTAGATTTCGCAATAAAAAAAACGGACGCCATTGAATGACGTTCGTTTTTTTATTGCTTTGAGTTATGCTCAAGCCCCCAGCAAGAGTAAGTTTTTTCGCTGATGATAGGTTAACGCCAACTCGATACAGTGCTTGATAGCAACTTTGGGCAATGGTTTAGACAATGATAAAACAATGGCTCTGTTTCCCTGAAAGTCCAACACCTCGCCATATAATTCACGGAACGTATCGACTAACTTTGTTTGGCAATGAAAAAAGAGACAGTAATGATCAGGAGATTTTAGTTTCCAATCCATCCTAATTGGACTGCCTGTTTTAACGTAAGCGTCACTAAATCAGCCTCTAGTTTTCGTGCTTAGTCCCTTCCACACTGTGCTTCGTCCCTATCAATGACGGAGCTATCAACATGAGTACAAACACAATATTAAACCAAACTTGGGCTGCCCATATCGATAAATGGCAGTCATCTGGGTTATCCGCCAAAGCTTTCTGTGAACAAGAAGGCTTGGTGTATCACCAGTTTAGCTATTGGCGGCAGAAGTTTTCATCTGCGGATGACTCGCGAAATAAATCAAAATTAGTGCCGGTAGCATTGGCAACGCCTTCTCAGCAGACTAGCGATCTAGAAATTCTGCTCCCCAATGGGGTGGTCATACGTGGCATTGATGCGGGTAATATTCCATTAGTGACTAGCTTGGTCGCCGCTTTATGAAACCACGTTACCTGCGTCCTGCTTTAAATTTACCCCAGATATTTTTGTACCGAGACCCAGTGGATTTTAGAAAACAGGCCCATGGGCTGGCGGTGCTGATCGAGCAAGATCTGGGGCACAATCCGTTTTCTGGAGCCTTGTACGCGTTTACCAATCGGCATCGCAATAAGATCAAATGCGTGATGTGGGAAGATAATGGCTTCGTGCTCTATTACAAAGGTTTAGCAGAAGAAAAGTTTAAATGGCCCAAAGCCTCAGACGAATTGGTCTCCCTCAATGGCGAGCAGATAAATTGGCTGCTAGATGGCTACGATCTTAGCCTAATGCAAGGCCATAAAACCTTGCATTATGAAGCACTTTGTTAGCGATTTTTGCAGTGTTTTTGGTTACCATAACGCTATGAAAATCGCGTCTAAATCTTACTCCAAAAAGCCGGATTACAGTCAGTTATCACAAGCTGAGCTGGTGTCTTTGCTGTTGCAAAAAGACGCATCCTTAGCTCAGCGTGATGCAGACATCAAACAGCGTGATGCCTATATCGAGCGTCTTGAAGAGATCATCCGTCTGCAAAAAGTACAACGCTTCGCTGCCAAGAGCGAGAAGCAGCCGTTTCAGATCACCCTGTTTGATGAAGCAGAACTGGAAAGTGCGATTGACGATCTGATTGATGAGATTCCAGAAGACTCGTTGAGCCAAGAGCTGGCACAAACCAAGAAAACCCGCCAGCGTCAACGTGGCTTCTCGACCTCATTAAACCGAATCCGTCGTGAGATTAGTTTAAGCGATGACGACAAAGCCGGTGCAACCAAAACCTTCTTCACCAAAGTGAAAGAAGAACTGGAGTTTATCCCCGCTCAGCTCAACGTGATCGAGATCTGGCAAGAGAAAGCGGTGTTCGAATCGCCAACGGGCGAACACGTTATCGCAGCAAAGCGGCCAACCCATCCGCTGGGTAAATGCATCGCCACCACCTCCTTATTGGCGTACATCATCACATCAAAATATACCGATGGGTTACCTCTGTATCGTTTAGATGGCATGTTAGCACGTCTTGGTCACGAGATCGGTCGCAATAATATGGCGAACTGGATCATCCGTCTCAATGACGTGTTCAAACCCTTGATCAACCTGATGCGGGAACAACAAAACCTCGGTCGTTACATTCAAGCGGATGAAACTCGCATCCAAGTGTTGAAAGAAACCGGTAAAACCGCTCAAAGCGATAAATGGATGTGGGTTACACGGGGCGGGCCACCGGATAAGCCCTCTGTA
>NZ_QHJF01000035.1 GCF_003259225.1 Marinomonas arctica
GTACTCATGTTGATAGCTCCGTCATTGATAGGGACGAAGCACAGTGTGGAAGGGACTAAGCACGAAAGCTAGAGGCTGATTTAGTGACGCTTACAACTCAAGCTATCTAAAGTTGGAGTTATTACTTCTAAAAACCGCTCTTCGAACTCAGCAGAATCATATTGTTTATCACGTAAACTTTGTTTTGTTTCATTAAAGCGCCCCCTTAAATCCATTAAATTTGCCGAAGAAAAGTTTTCATCATAACCAAGACATTCTATAGCATTAGACCAAAGTTTATCTTTAGCATCATCGTTAAAACATGATCTTAATGCTCGGCAGCAATCCTCATTTAATGCGCTAATATCATGATGGAAGCCTTCTTTAGCTACATCCTTAAGGCCTATATAGTAATAGCATGTTCCTTTAGAAGGGTCTGGTTGATCTTCTGGTGGCGTAAAGGGATCAAAAGCACTAAAAGATACAGATATCAGACTGCTAAAGTACTCTTCATCTATCTCTCTATCCCTAGCCCCTGAGCGATCTACAAATGCTCCATTAGAGTCAGGGGAACGAGTTACAACTTTGATCATATCGTTTAACAATGTCGTTTTTCCAACGCCATTACGACCGATGATGGCATGTATATTTGTACTAGGCTTTGATTCAACGGTAACATCGAACTCTAGTTCTATATCGCTATAAGATTCTGAACCCTCTCTAACATATGAAAATTGATAGTTTGTTAGCTCTTTTCCACCATTAAGAACCCGATGGTACTGTCCTTTTATAACCGACAAACTAGTATCACGTAGAAGTGACACAGCAAAGACCTCTTCTTCTCGAATACTTTCGATTAAAGAAGGGTTACAAGCTAAGTCGTTTAATTTTTCCAATAATTCACGACCTACATCACCAAGGTCAGCAATGTTTTTATAGAAATTTATGGAGTTACCTAGAGAAAAGAAAGAACTATCTAACTCCGAAAAGGTCTCCTCTAATTTCTCATGAGTTGTAACTTCTGTCGTTTGTCCGACGAAACCAATTTTCACATAACCAATGTCATGCCGTTCTCCACGATGATCAAATACAGTCATTTGAAATTGAGTAACAAAAGAAAAATCATTCCATCGATCAATAATAAGAAACGTTAGGTTTTGGTGATTGCCACTTAGTCTTGCATCACGACTAACAACTCTAAATTCCATATCAATAATGCTCTTCTATATTAATTCTTTAATGGTATATATGGGGCCGAATTTCTCTGTTTACAAATCGTTAGGAAAGGCTTTTCACTAGTTCATCAAGCTGTTGCTCAGACAGTTTAGAAGCAACCAAAAGTAGTTCTGCTAGTTTCTCATCGTCACAATATAAATAAGCCACCGGTACTCCCAGCGCATCAGCCATTTTCTTCGCCATAGCAAAATCTGGGGCATGCTTTCCGGTCTCATATTGACTGATTCTTGCAGTCCCATGGGATCGATCATCAAACCCTAGTTTATTACTGAGTTTTTCCTGTGTGAGCTTGGCCAACTTGCGAGCACTCTTTAGTCTTTGAGGTAATGGGCTTTGCATAATCCTAGCTACTTAAAAACGTAATCTAAGATTTTCTTAGCATAGAGACCAAAAGTATATTAAGGAATCCTTAGAAAATGAAGTGTTTGGGCTAATTTAGACCGCTTTTTAATCAGCGTAGCTATTTCTTGGATAAAATCTGGGTCAATGTCATCACTTCGGAAAGCCTTCTAGGCTCTATTGAAGCGCGATGAGAGCTATCTCCACGAATGTACTGGGAGTGCATTTCAACTTCACGGATTTTGATTTTTTCTTTTGGCAGATCAAAAGGGTTTTCATTGCCAGGATAAAGGTTTTTAAATGAATCACTCAGAGATTGCTTGGTAAGAGGCTTACTACTAATAAGGCATAGTTTAATTGCCTCCGTCAGCAGTGCTTTGAGCTGACGGATCTCACCACATGATGCCGCAAAAAGTGAAAGGCTAATTTCAAATTCTGTTAGGCTATTTTCAACTTCACATGGGATTGATTGTTCTAACAGCTTTAGAAGCTCATTGTATTCTTTTGGCCGTTTTGACAAGCTCAAATAGTTCAACGTGTGCCTTCTGGTTGCAAGTCGAGAGGCCCACTGAGAGTCATTAAGTATTTCATCAATCCAAGGCATTCCAGCCAGAACTATCGGTACACCAGCCTCTTCACTTATAAGTTTTAAACGGTTACCAATGGCTTGACGATCACGAGCCCCCTTAAACTCAATCAGCTCTTGGAACTCATTGATTATAATCAACTTTGTATTCTTAACTCTTAAAGCGTCAAGCAGTCTGCCAGTAAGATGAGCATCACTTTGGGTATTTTTATGTCTGTGGGTGCTTGCACCAAATACTCCTAGGTCACATAAAAGCTGTCTCGTTGTATCTTCGACAGTCAGTTTACTTGGTACACGCGATAGCAAAATGGGAAGGCTTTCAGATTGATTTTGATTTTTTGTTTCGCTGAAGTAACGAATGAGAGCAGATTTCCCTGTTCCAGTATCACCACATAGAAGCATTGAAAGCTGATCCCCACCAATCTCGGCACTTTGATAAAGCGACTCAAGATCAGCTAACACTTCACGAACGGGGGCATAAAGACAAAAAGAGTCTTTAAACTCTCGAATCTTGGACTTATTTGCATCGGTAAGGCTCAAGGGAGTCAGTCCTTATTAAACGACTGCCATAAGGCCTCTAACTCAGAAATATCGTCACTAGAGTCTGGCGCTTTAGCCTCATGGTTAGGTGATACTTTATCAGCATTACCTGCATTCCTGACTGTCTCGCTATTGATTCCTTTATGCTGAGCTACTTTTTTACTGGTTGATGTTTTAGTTGATGACTTAACCTTATCTTCATGCCCGGCAAGAATTTCTCGTATCTCCTTTCTCGAAGCAGCTAGATCTTTATCTGAGGTACCATTGAGCTTATTCTTTGTTTTGGTGAATGCTCTATTTACCAAATGCTGATCCAAGCTAAGATTTTCTGTGTAATTTTTTTCAGTGCATGGGACAGTCAAGTATTCCTGAGTATCTGTTAAAAAGACATAGATTTGACTAAGGTCATCGATATCAATTTTATACATTTCATCTCTATTTTCATCACCATATAGTTTTCTCTTACGATAATCTGCTAATTCTGTTGAATCATAACGAAGGCCTTTAAATGTTATTCCAGATGGCTGAAGCCTACTAGTTTTTTTTAAACCTATAATTTTTGGTAAATCTTTAATCTCTTGCTTAGAAAGAGATGCAGGTGGAAATTTTTTAAAACCTTCATTCCACTTCAATAATGGGTTATTCATTCCTCGACTATCTGTTGAACGGTTATAAACTTCTGCCAGCCATTTTTCAAAGGCATGTACAAAATTATGAAATCTTATCGATGCATTTTTTATCGAGTTATACTCGCCTCTCTCATCAATACTGCGAAAAGTTTTACCAGATAAATCATTTAAAAATAAATCATTTATAGTTCTGAAGGATCGCTCAATATGAGGTTTATGCCACGGTGTGCCTACTTTGTTGTATTGAAGGTTAATACCGAGCTCTAGACACACTTGATCTAATGATGATGCCCATAGCTCAGCTCCGTTATCAGCAACTAGCACCTCCATTTTTCCATGACAAGGCCAGTCTATTCCCCATAACTCTTTCGAACGGTCTTTTGGGAGAATGGAATGACTGAGCGCTTTAGCTACCGATGCATAACTTGGAGATTTAAATGTTAGGTGGTAGCCGATTAAACAACCGCTATAGACATCCTTAAGAAGAGTCAAATATGGCCTACCTATTGGAGTACCATTTACATCATCCAATAAAATAATATCAAGGGGGGTATGATCAATTTCAACAAGCTGCATTAAGCGCTCTGGCTTGATAATAGAGGCTTTATGACCAAACTTCATATCAGCTTTACGCTTACCAAAACGCCTTAAAACTACATCATAAGAACTTAGCTTATCAATTCTATTATAAAATGCTCGCTTAGACATTGGCTTAACATTAGAAGCACTTAGTAGACATTTATCACTATAGGAATTAAAGGCTATTGCAACATTAGGACATTCTGCTTTAAAAAAACTTTCAAGAGCCTCTTCAAAAAAAACCTCACTTGCACTATCTGTCTTGAGTCTTAAATTTCCTTTTTTATGGTGCTTTGGTACCAAAGAAGTGGGGGTATCATTATTTTCAAGGCTTTTGTTCCACCGAACTACTGTACGCCAATTTGGTTGAGATAGTTCAGGGTGATCAGCACAATATTTTTCTATGAGAGGCTCAAGATTGTATTGTGTCCAACCTCGATTCAGATTCTGACGTACAAAACTAATGATTTTATACTTACTTATAGCCTCTTGCCTAATTTTTTCAGGAAAAGAATCTAAATCTGATGATAAATATAAAGATTTAACTTTTTGAGAACTATCAGGAGATTCAAATAAAGAATCTGGTTGCTCATCAAACTCATCAGCAAACATATCTTAAACCTCGATTAACGTGGAATACTTAGATAGAGGTTCTGTTTCTAAATCTGCTTTAACTAAACCATTGGAGATTAAAAATGCACATGCAGCAATACAATCACCAGTCGCTAATCCCAAATTGAGTGAAAGCTGACTAATAGACACCATATTATTTGACTTAATATATTTTAACGCTGAGTCATGTATATCTGTGAGCATTGAACCAGTATAGCGGTGAAGAATTTTGAGGTTGGCAAGAAGTACTGAATGGCGTATTTGCTTTTCAGAAATCAATAGCAGCTTATAACCTAAATTATTATAAGCATTACGCTTCAAAATAAACTCTTCTCGAAACTCTATAGAGTTAATGATTTTAGCAGGTTTGACTTCGATGTATTCAATTTCGCCACTTATCTTAACAACTTTAAAGTCTGGCGTGTAACGATGAACTTTATTGTTCATTTGGTATTCAATGCCGGTAGGCTGAGATTCAAACGTAACTATTGATGGGGAAAACTCTAAATGAAAGCACGCGTCAAATTCTAATGCACTTTCACACAAAATAATGTGATGATTTTTTTTGCTAGCAAACTTAAAGATATTTTTATTGGGGCTTGGCTTACGAAGGTTACGATTGTACATAGCTCAATCCTGTAAGTTGTAACAAAATAACAACTTAAAAGTAGGCTATGTCAAGGTAAAGTGCAAATTTGTCACAGTAAACTGCAAATTTGTCAACTTATGGTTCAATCAATATTGGGGAGATTAAGGTGGCATCTCTACCAGCCGCACCTCGGCACACAAGTCCACCGCTGTGGCTGCTTCCTTCCGGACCTGACCAGATTAACGGTTTATCGTTGCGAGGGGACCAGCAGAGACACCATAAAGGAGGCTTGTTGACCTTGGGGCGCAATTATACGCAGCCAATTCGAAATATCAACCGCCTTTCTTATGTATTTTCATATACTTATCGATTGGCGCCTATTGTCGCCCTTCCTTACACCTTCTCTACTCTGTTGCTTTTTAGCATCGAGCTATAACGCGGCTTCTATTTACGGTAAGATACGCGCCATTAAGAATCATAGGAGTAGCGAGTTGAAGCTATTTGTTAAAAACCTAACCCACGTGGATTTTTCCTATTTTGATGCCAAGCGTGGTTTGTTGGGCGAAAGCTGGCAGACAGACATTGTGCTGACGGGTAAGTTAAACGATGAGAGCATGATTTGTGATTTCAGTATCGTGAAAAAACAAATCAAGAAATGGCTGGATGACAATATTGATCATATGTTGGCGATTCCTGCCGAGCATGATGGTTCTATGCTCACGCCATTAGCGAATGATCGTGTTGCTTTTCTCTTTGATCACAGTAAAGAAGCCGCTGACGACAAACGTGTGTTTCAGTGTGACGCGCCAACTCAAGCCATTTGCGTCTTGCCAATGACAGAAGTCACACCAGACGCCGTTGCCAAGTGGGTTGAAGCACAAATATTGAATCTACTTCCTGCTGAGTTAGAAGCGGTTAGCGTGCGTTTTACCCCAGAGCACATCACTGGCGCGCAGTACCAATATAGCCATGGCTTGAAAAAGCACGCTGGCAATTGTCAGCGTATTGCTCACGGGCATCGCTCTACTGTTGAGATTTACGCCGATGGCGCACGTAACGCCGCCATGGAACACGATTGGGCCAAGCGTTGGGAAGATATCTACCTAGGCACCCAAGAAGACTTAGACAGAGAGATCACAGAAAACGGCGTGAATTATCACTGTTTCCGTTACACCAGTCAGCAGGGATTGTTTGAGCTAAAAATCGACAGCAATCAAGTTTACATGCTCGATTGTGACACTACGGTGGAGTCGCTTTCAGCACATATTGCCGATGTGCTCGCGAAGGAAAACCCAGGAACGCACATTGAGGCTTACGGCTTCGAAGGCATCGGCAAAGGCGCTATTTCAGAGCATCAGGTACCCGCTTAGCCAGTACGCCCCAGATGTGAGCATGACATCAATCGCCTTCATTAGAATAGGTAACGGTATGAGTTTAAAAGACTACGAACATCTCGCCAAAGGCGAAACACTCTCTTTAGATACAGTGTTAGCCAATTTAAAAACAGACGAGCATGGCTTGATCGCGGCCATTGCACAGCAACATGATACGGGCGAAGTGCTCATGTTGGCCTACATGAATGAGAAGTCCATTCGAGAAACCTTGGAAACAGGCCAAGTGTGTTATTGGTCTCGTTCTCGCCAAACCTACTGGCGCAAAGGCGAAAGCTCGGGTCATCGCCAGACACTGGTTTCTATGTCCTTTGACTGCGACGGTGATGCTATTTTGGTCAAAGTGGATCAACAAGGTCCAGCTTGCCACACCAACCGTCGTGACTGCTTTTTCTTCACTGTCGATGGCAAAAATGTGGTTATCGACTCAGCCCCTCTTTGTTAAAAACAAGAGACGCACAACAATGGGGCATAATGATAAAATATCACTATGCTTCCTACTTAACTTTGCGTTATCTTAGTGCGATGTAGTTTTTTTTGCACATTTCATATAATGTCGTGATTAGAACAGATTAGTAATGCAACACGCTTTATCAAATATTCTCAAATCCTGTAGACAGTTTGCCATTTTTTTCGCGAAACGGCGCAAAACACGCACAATATTGCAACTTGATTGGCATAAGTATTGCTGGACAAGAGATACCGACCAACACGATTAACTCATTGGATTAAGTATGCTAAACCTGTCTGTACGCACTAAAATACTCGCTCTCATCGCCCTCTTCTCATTGGTCATCGTTGGCATTAGCGTCAGCTCAGCCTTATCAAGCAAATCCGTTTCAGCAAAACTACAAGACCTTTCTTCGCAAAGCTTGGAGCTGATGAGAAACCTAGAAAAAAGCCGCCAATTACTACTGCAACAATCAGTAGAGTTTGAGCGTGGTTTTTTCCAAGTGTCCATTGCTAAATCCATTGGCGGTTATGGTACGGAGCAAATTGCCGAATCAGAAGAGAAATTCAAAACGTATACCAATGAGCTTTTGTCGAGCATCGAAAACGTAAAAGGCATTCTTGCCACCATGCCAGTAAATGACGGTTTAAATAACCTGTTAGCGCAAATATCCGCCTTAGAAGAACAGCAAGCGGTGTTTCTTGAAGCCAGCACGGAAACCTACAGCTGGTGGGTGAAACTTAATACCATGAAAGCCGGTAAGTCTCGTCGTGCCGCCGACGACAGCCTAATCGCAGTCAATCAACAAATGGAAGAAATCATCACGTCTATTAATGAATACAATACCCTCGTTGCTGAAAACCAAAACCGCAAATTAGACCAAACGATTTATGCCAGTGGCGTCTTAGCAGCGGTGTTAATTGTGGCGGGTATTCTCATCAGTATTATCATAGTGAACGGTATTTGTAGACCCTTGATTCGAGCTGTACGTCGCGCAGAAGAAATCGCCTCTGGCGAGTTGGTTGAACCTAAATTCACCAGCAAACGCACTGACGAAATTGGCCTATTAGAAATCGCTATGGATAAACTGGTGGTTCAGTTGCGCAGTATTTTACATGATGTCGCAGAATCAAGTTCCATGCTGACCACGGCGGCAAATGACTTAAACCGCATCACGGATGAGTCCTCCGAAATGGTGGATCGTCAGCAGGAAGAAACCAACTTTATTTCACAAGCCGTACAAGAAATACAAGCCACTGCTGTGCATGTTTCCGAATCCACTAATGACGCCAGTCAAGCGGCTCATACCGCTGAAACCGCCGCTAACGAGGGTACGGTCATCGTTACGAAAACCATTCAAAGCATCCAAGAGTTGGCGGCTGAAATATCCACGTCGGCAAGCACCATTAATGAACTGCAAACCAACACCAAAGAAATCAGCAATATCCTTAACGTGATTCTTGGCATTGCAGAGCAAACGAACCTACTTGCGCTTAATGCGGCCATTGAAGCGGCCCGTGCCGGTGAGCAAGGTCGAGGCTTTGCTGTCGTGGCCGATGAAGTGCGTCATTTAGCCCAGAACACTCAGAATGCCACACAAGAGATTGAAAAAATGATCAGCCTCTTACAAACAGGAACAGCCTCGGCGGTAAAAGCCATGACGTCTAGCCACCAGCGCTCTACCGATGCGGTAAACCAAGTGAAGCATGAAGAAGAATCTCTCAGAAACATTAACCAATCTGTGTCTAAGATCCGTGATATGAATGATCGCATTTCAGCCACCGCTGAAGAGCAAGCATCGGTGACAGCAGAAGTCAGTCGCAATGTTGCCAATATCAACGACATTGCATCACGCACTACCAAATCCATTCATGCTATTAGTAACTCTGCGGATCAATTGGCAACATTGGCAACACAATTGTCCGCGAAAATCAGCTATTTCAAAGTCTAGATCTACTGGAAAAGAGAAGATTAGATTACCATGAAGGAAGCAACTCGTTGCTTCCTTTTGCTTTCATTCCTAGGAGAAAATCATGTGTCGTTGGATGGCGTATCAAGGTGAACCTGTTTATCTTGAGTCGTTGCTTTTTAAACAAGAGCATTCTTTAATTCATCAAAGTCTAAGCGCCAGAAAGTCGGAGGTTACCGTAAACGCCGATGGTTTTGGGTTGGGCTGGTACGATGAACGAGAAGAACCGGGCCTCTACCATGAAGTCTTACCTGCTTGGAGTGACAGCAATTTAAAAAGCTTGGCAAAGCACATCAAAAGCGGCTTGTTTTTCGCTCATGTTCGCGCCTCCACAGGCACAGAAACCAGCCGTTCAAACTGCCACCCTTTTAGTTATAAAAACTGGCTTTTTATGCACAATGGTCAAATTGGCGGTTATGAATCTTTGCGTTGGCAATTGGATCGGCTCATTCCTGAGTATTTATACAACGAACGCCAAGGCGCCACAGACTCTGAACTGATCTTTTTGCTCATGATCGCTAATGGATTGCAAACTCATCCTGAGCAAGCCATTACAATGACTTTAAAACAAATTCTCGACATCATGAAAGACAAAAAAATCACCGACCCTTTACGCTTTACGTCGGTTTTTTCTGATGGTGAAGAAATCATTGCAGTGCGCTTTTCCAGCGATGATCGTGCCCCCAGCCTTTACTGCAAAGAATTCTCCCATCACATTGTGATTGGCTCAGAACCATTAGATCATTCCAGTGACAGTTGGACACAAGTCCCAGCGGGACACATTGCCAAAATCAAAGGGCGACACTACCAAATCCAACCGTTAGCCGAATTACTAAAAATGACCGCCTAGCGGTCATTTTTCATCGTATAGGTATTTTTTTAGGCCAGGACCGCAGTTTTATTAAACGCCTGTTTGCTGAGAGCTTACGCACTCTCTTTTTCTCGATAAGCGTAAGTCGCATCAAAGCGTGACTGAATCCAGTCTCCGCTCAAAATAGCAGCGTATTTCGCAGGGCTTTCGGTGGTGGCGCAACTCGGCACACACGCAACCACGGTTTCGTAATCTGGCTCCACAAAAAATGGGAAGGAGTAACGATGCGCATCTGGCAAAGACGCGCGCACGCGGTGAGCTGTCGAAACGTATTCATCATTGGTCCAACGTTGCATCAAATCGCCAATATTCACCACCAGCGCATCGGCGATAGGCGTGGCATCTACCCACTCTCCCTTGCGGTTTTTCACCTGCAAGCCACCAACCTGATCTTGCAGCAGTAAAGTTACGCAACCGTAGTCTGTGTGAGCTCCTGCGCCATTGTCATGGTCGCTGGCTGGACGTGGTGGATAATGAATCATTCGTAAAACGGTAACATGGTCTTTAAAACAACGAGTGAAGAAATCATCGTCCAACGACAACGCTTGTGCCATGGCCGTTAGTAACGTTTGTGCCACTTGGAACGCTTGTACATAGTATTCTTGTAATACTTCAACGGTTGTCGGGTCGCTTGGATTTTGATTTGGCCCATACATGGTGGGGTATTTTGCCACCAAAGGATGCTCCTTAGGAAAATCCAATGCCATATCAAAGGTTTCTTTCCAGTCGGCATGACCAATTTCGTCCAGTTGCTCTTCACCGATATTGCCATAACCGCGATGGTTAATGCTGTTTTTAATATCGATGCGATTTTTAACCTCCTGTGGCTGATTAAAAAATCGCTTGGCTTCACGCATTAGCGCCGACATCAATTCTGTCGGAATGCCTGTATTGATCAGATAAAAGAAACCAATTTCTCGACACGCTTTGTCTAGGGCGTTTATTTCAGTTTGACGAACAGATTCACTCTCGTGGGTCAGCTTGGATAAATCAATCAATGGAATGGACATTCAGTGTTCCTTAGGCTCTGGAAGACAGTTTAATAAGTTGTGTGTGCTTGGGATTAAAGCGTTTTAAACCCATTTCGCCAAAATCCACAAAAATCATTTGCTTGGCGTCTCGCTCTTGTCTTACGACAACGCCCTGACCAAATTGGTCATGGCGGACCTTGTCGCCGGGTTGTAAGAGATTTTGGCCTTCAATCCGATGACGAAAAGTCAGCGATGGGGAAGGATCAACCGCGTTTAAATAACGCTGAAACACCGAACCTTTTTCTGTATCAATTTGCGTGCCAGTCTTATCTTCATACCACGCCTCACAAATCCGACTCACAGCATAGGGCTGGGCCTCGAATACAAAACGCGATAAGGATAAATTTTTTAATGCCACGCGGGGAATGTCGCCCTGCTTCATGCGTTTATGCTCGTCGGCACTGGGCGTTTCTAGCAAAACAAGCTTCTGTTTGGCGCGCGTGATGGCCACGTAAAAGAGACGACGCTCAGACGCCAAATCACTGGCAGCTTGCTTATCTATGGCGCTCAAATCTTCATCATAGTAAGGAAAGCGCCCTTCTTGTAAGCCGGACAGTAACACCTGATCAAACTCCAAACCTTTTGACTTATGAATCGTCATCAAGTGCACACCGTGACTGTCATCGGTTTGTTTTTCGTTCAACGTAGCAAGCTGCTCTAAAATCGATTTGGCATCGCCACCCACCCCGCGCACATAGGCCATAAAGGCATCGCAAGTGGCTATCTTTTCTTGGGTCTGAATGTCTTTGCTACTGGTACTTTCAAAGTAGCGATAAATGCCCAACTTCTCCAAAGTGTGCGCCAAGCCTTGCGCTGGATCAGTACGATAAATGCTTAAACTGCGCAACCAGTCAGCACGCTCATAGAGTTTTTTCGCACGCCAACCGTCCGTTGCATCCGCCACCGATTCAATAATTTGTGGCAACAATTGCGGTGATTGCTTGGCTTGTTGGATCAAGGTTTTGCGTTGCGCCATGGCGCCACCAAGACTTGGCACCGTTAATAGGTACTCAATATCATCGGGGTGAAAAAACGTGCTTGGACTTTCCAAACCACCTGCAATAACGGCAAGATACGCCATCAGCATACGAATCTGGCGATTTTCCAACAGTGGTGAGTCACCGTGTAATTGATACGGCACGCCTTTGTGCATCAGAGCCAACTGTACTGGCACCATGTCGCTATATAAACGCACCAATACCGCGGTATCGCTCAATGCCCGTCCTTCATCGACCCACGCTTTTAGCTCACCCAGTAACGCCTTGCCCGTTTTCGGTGCGCGGGCAAAAGACACGCGCGTACGCGCACCAGCACCAATCACCAAGGCGTCTGGATCATTTTCACTGATCACGCTCGACGCCATTAAACCGACCGCATGACCAAAACGAAAACTGGTGCTCAATGGATAGGTCGCCACATTGCCAAAATCCCGATCAAACTGGCTCGCCATAATCTCTGGACTAGCGCCACGCCATTCGTAAATACATTGCTGTACATCGCCCACAATCATCCATTGACAAGGCATAGGATAAAGCAATTTTAGTAGCTCATATTGGCAAGGGTTGATGTCTTGAAACTCGTCAATTAATAAGTAGCGAAAATCCGGCACCAAGCCACGAACTCTCACTCGCTCAGGCTCTCCTAATTCGCTGGTTAGCTCATAGGGATCACTGAGCAAATCGGCAAAAAAACGTATGTTATTACGCTTACGCAGCTTTTCTAACTCGTTGTAGAGCGCGGGGAAAAACTTACGTTCGTTTGACCAACCTAAGGCTTCAAACACAATCTGCGCGGGTTGATGTGACGCTTTCACTTGATCGACAAATAACAGCACGTCTTCTAACCAATCTTTTTCATCTAAAATGGCAATTTTTTCGCCATTGCGAATCAGACGCTGCAGGGCCTCACGTAACATTTTCACTAAGCTGAAATCGTCGATAACAAGCTTTGCAGAAGCCAGCCAACCTTGCTGTTCCAAGCGACGACAAAATTTCATGCCAAACGCATGAAAAGTCATCACACTGGGAGAGCGGAAATGCCCAGCTGCCATGAGTCGCTTACTTAAACGCTCAGAAAACTCTTCCTGCGCGCTTTTGTTGAACATAAACACGCCGATATGAGACGGTTCCACACCCTGAGCCAACAAATGCTCAATGCGAGAAATTAAAGTCGTGGTTTTGCCCGCACCCGCGACGGCAATCACTTTCGCGGGTGTGGCGAGATCATGATTTACAACAAGCGTTTGCTCATCGGTTAACGAGGTAATCACCTCTGTATTGGGCTGAACCTGTGTCAAAATAATCTTGCCTAGTCTTGTACAATGGGGAAATGGATGACGAACATCGAACCTATTTTAATCTTCAAAGAGTTTACCAATTTCACGAAAGGCGAGGTGTTCTTTGCCAGCGATTTTTGCAATCGATTCACCACACACCACTAAGCGACGCTGCACGCGAGCGAAAAATACGCCATTTGTACGCGCTATTAAAGGATAGCTCGACGTTTCCACGTCATCGTCCATTAGATTGACCACTTCACCAATCACCTCGCCTGCTTCCACTTCTTCGCCAATCGCCTTGTGGTAACACACAATACCTGCACAGGGCGCTTTGACTAAGTCCATGGCGTCCAGCGGGTAATATTCGACGTCGCTGTCATCAATCGATGGCGCTTTGCCAGCGATTACGTCTCGCAACACAAGATAATCAAATAAGGCTTGCGCATCTTGTTCGGCAAACGCATTAGAAATGTCATTTTCACCACGCAATTCTACCGTTAAAGAACGACTTCCCCAAGGAATCAAATGCGCATAGTGGGCCTTTAAATCTCGCCATACGCTGACATTGGTTTCATCAAACGAAGCGGCCCCTGTTTCCAGTTCAGACAAGCCCACTTTTGCACCCAATAACGCCAACAGCGGCTTAAAGTGACTTTCAAACTCTTGCGCCACGTAGGCGTGCATGCTGGCTTCACCGGAGCAGTGTAAATCAATAATTTCATCCGCACCCATCGACAAGGCCAGCAAATTTTTCTTCATGCCTTGCAACTCGGTGGTCTCTGGCAACAAGGCCAATTCTTCATGAATCGCTTGGCGAACCAGGTCAATGTTACGTTCAATATCACCAGTCACGTCGCCTTTGATGCGCTTTTCGACTTTTGCCCCCAACTGCGGCCAGTTACGATTAAAATTGCCGCCACCATCAGAGAACGCAAAGCGCCCTGGAATATAACCATGAAAATTTTGCGCCAAGCCAATCGGGTTCGCCACGGGGACAATGATAATTTCCCCCTGAATCAGTCCCTTATCGTCGGCTGCTTTCAGCTTTCTTAGCAAGGTATTCAGTACCAAAAAACCGGGCCATTCATCAGCGTGCAAACCCGCTTGAAAATAGACTTTAGGGCGCGCGCCGGTTTCACCAAAATGATGGGCTTTTAAAATTCGCTGGGTACCCGGTGTCGCGCTCGGTAATATATGAGAGTAAATTTGATAAGACATAACACCTCGTAAAAAAGCCGTGAAACATTCGCCCAAATTGAGCCTGCAACATGGTACGCTAAAACCCATTTTTAATAAAAACCAATTCCTTAAATAAAAGCTGTAATAAACAACACTCTATTTACGTCTAACAACTCGTAAAGATGACAACAACGAAAGAACCTCAGGAGAAAGGAATGAAAAAATCGTTAATCGCGGCCTCCATTATGGCCTCGCTCGCGCTGACCAGTCTAACCGCGCAAGCCGAAACCAGTTATCTATGGCAAGACACCTTGGATCAAGCCAAAGGCCAAACCGTGTATTTCAATGCGTGGGGCGGTGCCGATAACATTAACGATTATATTCAATGGGCGGCAGACCGTATTAAAGAAGAATACGACGTCACGCTAAAACAAGTGAAATTGACAGACACTTCCGACGCCGTAAACCGAGTATTGGCCGAAAAAGCCGCAGGCAAGGACAGCAATGGTTCAATCGATCTGATCTGGCTCAATGGCGAAAACTTCCGCGCCATGAAAGACAATAATCTTCTATTTGGCCCGTTCAGCCAGTCGCTGCCTAACTACGTGACTTATGTGGACGAAAATTCTCGTCAGAGCCTAACTCAAGATTTTGGCACACCGGTGGATGGCATGGAATCCCCATGGGGAATGGCACAGGTTATCTTTATGTATGACACCGCGACGTTAAGCAGCCCCCCTAAATCCATGGCCGAACTGCTCAATTTTGCTAAAGCGCACCCAGGACGAATAACTTACCCTGAGCCACCACAGTTCCTCGGTTCGACTTTTTTAAAACAGGCGCTGTACGAATTAACCGCGTATCGCCAAGCGCTTTCACAACCTGCAGACAGTGTGAATTTCGATACCGTAACGGCGCCTTTGTGGGCTTACTTAGACAAACTGCATAAGGTCGCATGGCGCGATGGACAAACATTCCCATCCAGTGCGGAAGAAATGATGCGTTTACTTGATGACCAAGAAATTGACGTGGCCTTAAGCTTTGATATTTCTGCGGCTTCCGTTCAAATCGATCAAGGAAACTTGCCAGATACGGTACGTTCTTATGTTTTCACAAATGGCACCATTGGTAACACACATTTCCTTGCCATTCCCTATAACAGCAGCGCAACAGCAGGCGCACAAGTAGTTGCCAACTTTTTGTTGTCGCCAGAAGCACAAATCAAAAAGCAAACGCCAACCATTTGGGGCGATTTAAGTGTTTTATCTTATGCCAAATTGTCACCCGCCGAGCAAGCTCAGTTTAATGCGATACCTCGTGGTATCGCCACACTCAGCATTGAAGAATTGGGGCAAACCTTACCAGAGCCGCACAGTAGCTGGGTAGGCGCATTAGAAACGGAATGGCGTAAGCGTTACGCCCAATAATGAGCTAAATAAGAAGCAAGATGCCGTTAAAACACGCGAAATGGATCACTGGAATTATCACCCTACTACTGATATTCCCCATTGTCATTGGCTTGGTCGGCACCTTGCTCCCCGCGTTTGCGTATTTCCCACCCCTTGGCGAACACACGATTTCCTTAGCGCCTTGGCGTCAGTTGTTTGATCAAGGGGAATTCTACGCCAGTTTAAAACTCACGCTGATCACAGGCATTGGCGCTCCCATACTATCACTTTGGTTGGCGCTGTCCCTCTTGGCGTGGGGGTATCAACGGCCGTTTTTCCGTAAAATAGAGGCCTTGCTCTCACCGATTTTGGCGATTCCTCACGCGGCCATTGCTATTGGCTTGTTGTTTTTATTGAGTCCGTCCGGTTGGTTGGTGCGCTTATTTAGCCCGTGGCTAACGGGATTTGATCGACCGCCTAACTGGATTACCGTACAAGATCCTTATGGTGTTTCACTGATTCTTGCCCTAGTGATAAAAGAAATGCCTTACCTCTTGTATGTCATGCTTGCTACCATGAAAAGCATTAAGGCACGAGAAAGCCTGCAAGTCGGCCAAGCCCTTGGTTACAGTCGTTTTACCTTATGGCGTAAAGTGTTAATCCCTCAGTTGTATCCAATTATTCGTTTGCCCATTTTTATCGTCATCGCTTTTAGTCTTACCGTAGTGGATTTGGCTTTAGTGATTGGCCCCAATACTCCGTCTACGCTAGCGGTTACGCTATTGCGCTGGTTTAACGATCCGGATTTATCCATGAGATTAATGGCCAGTGCTGGCGCCATTTCTCTCATGTTGGTGATTGTACTGGTGTTAGCAAGCTGGGAAGTGGCGCATTTACTTTTTCGCCAGTTGACTCGAGCCGAACGCAGCAATGGCAAGCGCTTTGGCTTGACCGATAACATACTGAGACTGGGTGTTGTCTTGGGGCTATTCACATTGCTGAATGCCTTTGTAGCACTGGCTTTGCTGCCAATTTGGTCGCTTGCTAGACGCTGGCGTTTTCCCGATGCCTTACCAAGCCAATGGACGTGGGACAACATTGACCGCGCCATGCCGCTGCTGATGGAACTTAGCCGCAATACCTTGATCGTTGCAATCGTTGCAACATTGATTGCCTGCGGGATTAGCTTAGTGATGCTGGAAACCAAGCGCCACGCCACCACAACAGCCACCGCACTCAACAGGCCTCATGTGTTTGATTGGCTGATTTATGTGCCAATTTTATTGCCCCAAATTGGCTTCTTATTTGGTTTGCATATATTGCTGATTTATCTGAACCTCAATGGCGATCTGTGTGCCATCATCGCCCTGCATCTGATGTATGTGTTGCCTTACGTGTATCTGACCCTAAAAGGTCCTTATTTGGCGTACCAAGAGGAATACTTGCAACAAGCCAATCGACTCAACCACCGCCCTTGGCGCAATTATGTCTTAGTGAAAATCGCCATGTTAAAGCCTGCCCTATTTACGGCTTTCGCCATTGGTTTTTCCGTCAGCATCGCCCAATATTTACCCACGCTTATAGCGGGTGAAGGCCGCTACAGTACATTAACCACCGAAGCGGTAGCACAAGCAGCATCGGGCGATAGGAAACAGGTGGGCAGCATGGCGCTCCTGCAAGCCGTTTTTCCTATTTTGGTATTTTGGCTGGCGTTAGCCATTCCACCCCGTTGGACAAAATGGCGCTTGGCGCTCAAAACGCTCTTTAGCAAAAACAGTAAAAGGAATCAAAAGTGCTCAGTGTAAAAGCGTTTTCATTGTCATTGGACGGCAAGACACTCATTCAAGACTTGAACTTTGAGATTGCCGCTGGGCAAATATTGTCTATCATGGGGCCAAGCGGCATTGGTAAATCCAGCCTACTGCATTTTCTCAGTGGCTCTTTATCGCCTAACTTAACGACCACAGGTGAAGCCTTTTTAAACAACGAGGCATTGCACACTAAATCCATTCAAGATAGAAAGGTCGGCCTGTTGCAACAAATGCCCTTACTCTTCCCGCACATGAGCATCATCGAAAATCTGCTCTTTGCCATCCCAGCCAACATCAATAAAATCGAACGCATCGACATGGCACAACACGCCTTGGCAAAACTCGGTATTCCCGACAAAGCCAACGCCCTACCGAAAGAACTTTCAGGCGGCCAACAAGCCCGCGTCGCCCTGCTCCGCACCTTGCTTTCCAAACCAGACTACCTACTGCTCGACGAACCCTTCAGCAAACTCGACCCAGCCCTCAGACGCGATGTACGAGCTTTTGTTCTCAACGAAATACGCCAAGCGAACATACCCGCACTGCTCGTCACCCACGATACTGAGGATGCCAAAGCCATGGAAGGAGAATGTTTGGAATTGGGAGTTGTGCGCAAATAGCGCTTTAGATTCAGCCAAAAAAACAGCTAGACTATTAGAAGACACCGACAATCAACAGGATGATTTGCTATGAACAAGGTAATAAAAACGGAGTTGCCTCAAGACAGTCTGCTTCGTCATCGTATCCAACCATCCGATTTTGTCGATTGCTACTCAGTTCCGTCCAATCTATCACCTCGCCAAGCAACCGACATTGTTACCGATTTCCCTGATTGGGCGCGTCTATTGGTTAAAATACGCAATTCTGTGGTTTCTAAATTTGGCTTATCAAGCGATGGGCCAGAAGCCTCCGATAAGGTTGGCTTTTTCCCTGTTGAATCAGAAAATGATCATGAATTGATTGCGGGATTTGACGATAAACACTTGGACTTTAGGGTGTCTGTCATCTCTCAAGATGGACGAGTATTTTTATCAACATGGGTGCATCCACATAATATTGGTGGAAAAATTTACCTTAAAACCATTCTTCCCTTTCATATTTTAATTGTTCGGAACGCGTTGGTTCGCGTTCACACAATGAGCAACTAGAGAAAAATAGACCGTCTAGTGTGGTAAATAAAGCCAATGGAAATCACGTTAAAACCAATTTTGCAGCAAGAGTATGAGCTAAGGTTTTCTATCGTTAAGGAAGCCATCTATGAGCATGTTGATGCCGTTTTCGGCTGGGACGATGACTTTCAACGTAAAAGACTGATTGATGAATATGACCCGACTTGGTTTTACTGGATTTACAACAACGATCATAGAATCGGTATGCTTTGCTATAAACCATATGACAATTCCTATCATGTGCACCTATTAATTGTGTTTCCAGATTTTCAAAATCAGGGATTAGGTTATATGACTATGGATTATGTACATCAATTAGCCCAAGCTGAGCAACGAAAATCAATCACACTGTCTAGTTTCATTCGCAATGAAAAAGCCGTAAAGTTTTATAAAAAGTTGGGCTATGACATTACCAATGTAGAAAGTGATTTCTATGTTTTGACTCGACATTTTTCGGCCATAGAGTAGCACCACCTAGAAAACCCAATTATAGAAAGGCTCGACTATAAAGTGTGCTTAGTAGAAATAAAAAAATGACATTAGTAGCGGATGCAAAAGAATAAACTATTTCAGAAGGATCGACGCACTTGTACCAGTTATATTATTACCCGTTAAACGCCAGTATGGCTCCTCATTTCATACTTGAAGCCTTACAAGTTGATTTCGAGTTGACCCTTGTTGATAGAAACAGCAAAGCCCAAAAGTCTCCTAGTTATTTAGCACTAAACCCCGCTGGACGCATTCCTACCTTAATAGATGATGGCTTCGCCATTTTTGAAAGTGCAGCAATCTGCATACACTTAGCTGAATCACACCCAACATCTAATTTGATGCCGCCAATAGGCGATAAAAACAGGGCATTATTTTTTCAATGGCTGATGTATTTAACCAACACCTTACAAGCAGAGCTGATGATCTATTGCTACCCAGAGAAATACACAACAGAGATTAATAGCGTCAGCGGTATTCTCGCCGCACAAGACACAAGAATCACTGAAATACTAACGCTGCTTGACCATGAATTGGAAAGCAAAAGCTTCCTGGTAGGAGAAACAATCAGTGTCTGTGATTACTTTCTTTTTATGTTGGCCGTGTGGGCAGACGAACTAAAAAAACCACCTCTATCCTTCAAGAATCTTTCTCAATATCTACGCCAATTGGCTCAACATAAAGCGATCATTACAGTCTGTCAAAAAGAAGGCCTAAACCTTGCTGACTATCACTAAAGAAGGAAGCCAACATGCCTGAACTCAAAGCAGAAAGAGCCATCGCAGAAACATTCCTCAAGGAAATGCTGAGAGCCGATGACACGGGCAACTATGATTTGTTTGTGAAGCATTACGAAGAGGAGGATCTGATCAATTTCTCTCCCGAGCGTTTTGAGCAAGACATCAAACAGATGCAAGCCAGAAATGGTCGAAACGTGGGTTACGAGTATTTTTGGGCTTTTTTACAAGGCTATCACGACGGTAAACGTGACGCCTACTATCGGTTTGTGTGGAAAGGCATTTATGAAAAACGTGAAGCGCTTATCACTATTGGTATTCACCATAAAGATGATACTTGGTATATCAATGAGTCAACTGTTCGATAAAATACTACATGATAAATAAAATCATTCAGTTAATTGAAAAAGACCAGGTTCGAATAAGAGCGCTTGAGTGTGTCGCTTCTCTGGATTTACCTCAGTGCTATATTGCCGCGGGATTCGTAAGAAATTTAGTCTGGGATTCATTACATAACAAACAAATACCAACGTCGTTAAATGATGTTGACGTGATTTATTATGACACCAACGAAAGCAACGAGACCGCGCATCTAGAATATGAATCTCGCTTGTCAGCCTTGCTGCCAGAGCTAAATTGGCAAGTTCGCAACCAAGCCAAAATGCATTTAAGAAATGGCGATAAACCCTATCTAAACTTGATCGATGCAATGAGTTATTGGCCTGAAAAAGAAACAGCTGTCGCGATTCGCCAACTCGACAATCAAGGCTATGAATGCGTATCAGCCTTCGGCTTTGATTCACTATTTGACTTAAAGCTAAGTCATAATCCAAAACGTAAGAAAGCCATATTTGAACATCGTCTTTCATCAAAAAAGTGGCTGAAGCAATGGCCTAAGCTAACTCTAGAATCATAGTGAATTAACAACCATTTGAGTGACTAAAATCGGAGCCTTCAAAGATATGGACTGTCGTCGTAATATTCTATTCCTTGATGGTATAGCGGCATCTTGTGCTGGAGTCATCACCCTTTCGTACATAAGCTGGCTACAAGATTTGCATAAGTTACCCAAAGAGTTGCTCGTATCGATCGCCTTAATCAATTTATTTTACGCGGCCTATTCTCTCAGCCTCTCAATACTTAAAAATCGACCAACGATATTGATCATTGCCTTAATCATAGCGAACTCTATCTGGTCCATTAACTGCTTGAGATTAGCTTATAACTACGCAGATATTGCGAGCATATTTGGATTATTACACTTACTTGGTGAAGCGATATTTGTCGGTACACTCGCCTATTTAGAATGGCGATGGCGTAGAGCTTTAGTGAAAAGATAGTGGTTTAAGAAATTTTAAGCCACAAACCAAACCAAAGTCGCGATTCTTTCGATTGTGGTGAAGAAGAGTTGAATGCATTTCTCAAAACCCAAGCGGTGAAACACAGCCAATCCGACCTATGGCCAATCTGAAAAGTCTGGTGTGTGTTCATCGCGGTCAGGAACGTTTTTTTCATTGTATTGACGCTTAAACTGACTTGGCGAAATCCCCATCTCTTTTTTAAAAAAATGACTAAATTGACTGGCGTCGCCATAGCCAAGGTCATTGGCGATAGCCTGTATTGATTCCGTTGAGCGCTTCAGCTTTGTGGTGGCCTCAATTAACACTCGATTGTTAATCAGCTGCAAAGGCGACTTTTTCAGATTGCGCTGGCAAATGGCGTGTAACCGGTCATATGTCATGATGAGTTCGTCACAATAATAGGCGACTGTACGCCTATTTTTATACTCAATCTCAACCAGCTGACGAAACTGTTGCAGCGCCAGTTCATCCGGAGAATGAGTAAGACGAATGGATTCGATATTGCTCAGTCGATAAATACTGATTAGTAAAATCCGCATGATAGAACAAATGACCGAGCGAGAGCGCTTGTTAAGGGAAGATATTTCTGCACTTAACAGCTTTAACAGCGGCAAAATTTCTTCTTGAATGTCTGTTTTTGAGCAAGATGTAATGGTGAATTGCCGCATCAGTGTTTCTAATTTCATACTGTCCGAATCGGAGCCAGTAACCAGCGAACTGAGCTCATTACGATAACCTAACAGCCAAATTTGACTGCCTGCTGGCACCGATACCTTAGCCAGTTTTTTATGCGGAATGCAAAAAATAGACATCTCTGCAATATGGTGCGTTTCTTCCATAGTCACCGTTGCATCGCCAAGTTGTACCAGCCCCATTAAATTGAAATCCGTAAAATTGTCATTTCCTGTACTAAAGACCCGAGATTGCAAACTCGGTTGAATAAATTCAAACCGCACCATAGTGCCTATGATATTTGCCAACATAGACTTTCCCCAAAAATCGGCCAAATAAACCAGAAATCAACAACAATAACCCATAAATTAACATATTTATAAGCAATATACCTGTTAATATTGAAAACAGGCTCATCGACAGATAAAAAATATAATAGCGATAAGGTGAAATTTTGAGCATCATGTATAGCGATACAGACGTATCTACAGCGCCTAAGGTGAACTTATTCATTGGTGGTCAACCCTCTCCCGCTATGGCTGGAGGGTATTTTGAAAGATTGGACCCAAGTACAAACTTGGTGGCCTCTCGTGCTGCCTGTGGTCGATCAGAAGATGCCGAACACATGGTCGCTGTTGCGGCGGCTAATTTTGCAAAGTGGGCCACCACAGATGTGCTCGAACGCGCTGCCGTTCTTCGCCGTGCAAAAGCACTTATTCCTAAATATCGAGATCGATTTGCTCAATTAATGTTGAGTGAAATCGGCGCTGTTGATGATTGGGTGGATTTCAATGTCCAAGTGGCCGCAAATGCCATCGAAGCGGCAGTGACTCTAGCACTCAAATATCCATCGACATTACACACAGATGAAACATCAGATTCCTACACCATACGCCAACCGGCGGGAGTATGTCTTGCAATCGCCCCTTGGAATGCGCCCATTGTCTTGGCCATGCGTGCCGTCGTGTTTCCATTAGCCTTCGGGAACAGCGTTATTCTAAAAGCTTCTGAATTGTCTCCTGCAACACATTCACTCATTGCCGAAGTGCTTGACGAGGCAGGCGTCCCAAAAGGGGTTATTTCTGTGATGACCAATGCACCTGAGCACGCAGAAGAAGTCATTACCAGTTTTATAGCCAATCCCGCCGTCAGACGTATTAACTTTACGGGGTCAACTCGCATTGGCAAAATCATCGCCAGTATTTCCGCGCAACACCTGAAACGCTGCCTGCTAGAGTTAGGTGGTAAATCGCCACTGATCGTATTAAAAGACGCCAATTTAGAGTTAGCGGCAAAAGCCGCCGTCTATGGGGCTTTTTTGAATCAAGGGCAAATCTGCATGGCCACAGATCGAATCATTGTGGAGCAAGCCATTGCGGATGACTTTATCAAGACTTTAAAAAGCATGGTTGCCGATCTGGTGTCGGGCAATCCTCGCCACAAACACGTCAAGCTCGGGCCAGTTGCCAGCGCATCGATCGCCGCTCGATTGTCGGCACTGATTGAAGACGCGCTCGATAAAGGAGCAACACAAATCGCTGGGGCTGCTCGTCGCGGCCAATTTATCGACGCCACCTTACTCGACCATATCACGCCCATGATGCGGATCTACTCAGAAGAATGCTTTGGGCCCATTGCTGGCATTTATCGAGTCGATTCCCCCGAAGAAGCGATAACCGTTGCCAATAATTGTGAATATGGGCTTGCAGCCGCCATTTTCACTCGCGACCTGACGTTGGCACGAAACATGGCAAATCAACTCGAATCTGGCATGTGCCACATCAACTCCGCAACCATAAAAGACGACCCATCAATGCCTTTTGGCGGACTTAAGTCCAGTGGTTACGGACGTTTTGGTAGCGAAGCTTGCGTAGATGAATTTACCGAAGTGCGGTGGATCACGGTCGCCCCACCCTAGCTCGCATTCACTACTGTCAACTACCACAAAAATGGAAAGGAGGTTCTTATGAAAGCACGTCTATTAGCGTCACTCGCATCCAATTTGGCGAATGTAGAGCTTTACAAGCCCCCCCTGTTAACACTGATTAAGCCTTGATGAACGACCCTAGGTCATCCATCAAATACGCACTCGAAAAATAAAAAGGAGAACCATATGTTATTTGGTAAAACAATAGTAGTAACAGGTGTTTCAAGTGGTATTGGCCAGCGAACGGCTGAACTTGCGGCACAAATGGGCGCTAACGTTATTGGTATCGATGTCGTCAAACCTAAACACAATGTGGGTACTTTTTTAGAAGGTGACCTGTCTACTCAAGACGGAGTAGATAGTATTATCGACGCCCTTCCAAATGAAATAGATGCACTCTGTAATGTAGCAGGGGTATCTGGTACTGGTGGTGCAGCCATTACGTTAGCGATTAACTTTTTTGGACTAAAAGCACTGTCTGAAGGCTTGGCCGGAAAAATCCGCACCAGCGGCAGTATCGTGAATGTCGCATCGATGGCGGGGTTTGGTTGGCGTCAAAATACCCAACGCGCTTCTGCTATCGCTAAAATGGATGGCTTCCCCAACATTGAAAAGGTAATGGGCGATTTTGCTATTCCCAATGAACTGGGCTATCCGATTTCCAAAGAAATCCTCTTGGTTTGGACCATGTTGGCAGCACATCAAGACAGATTCAAGTCACGTAATATTCGAGTCAATGCGGTCTCACCGGGTCCGGTTGAAACCCCTATTTTGACTCAATTTCGCCATGTTCTAGGCGATGAACGAGTGAATTCAGACGTCAATCGCGTTGGCCGTGCAGGCACAGCAGCAGACATTGCTCCCGTTATTTTATTTCTATGCTCAGACGCAGCACGCTGGGTAAACGGCAATAATATTGCAACAGATGGTGGCTTAGAAGCCTCCGTTACCATTGAAGAATTAGCGCTTTAATCAGAGGAGAATACCATGACAGTCTTACTTAGTATCGGCGGACAAGATCTTTCAGCCAGCAACCAAAGCACGTTCTCACGTTTAGACCCAGTTACCGGTGAAGTGGCCTCAGTGTCTGCTCGTGCCACGCTTGATGACGTAAAAGCTGCCGTTCAATCAGCAAACGATGCCTTCAAAGGCTGGTCAAAAACAGGCCCGAGTGAACGTCGCGCTCTATTAAACAAAGCGGCTGACATTATGGAAACGAAGCAAGACGCTTTCATCCAAGCTATGATCGCAGAAACGGGTGCGACAGGGCCATGGGCAGGGTTCAACGTCATGTTGGCGGCGGGCCATATTCGTGAAGCGGCCGCATTAACCAGCCAAATGGGTGGCGAAGTCATACCTGCCAATAAGCCCGGTACCTTTGCCATGGCGGTGCAAAAACCCAAAGGCGTATGTTTGGCAATTTCACCATGGAACGCGCCGATTATTCTGGGCGCCCGCTCTGTGGCAACGCCTATCGCTTGCGGCAACACAGTAATTTTCAAAAGTTCTGAACTGTGTCCACAAACTCACCGTTTAATCGTTGATTGTTTTATTGAGGCAGGATTACCCAAAGGTGTCATCAACTTTGTGTCCAATGCCCCCGAAGATGCGGCCGAGATTGTGAAAGCGTTAATAGAGGCCCCTGAAGTACGCCACGTTAACTTCACCGGATCTAGCGCCGTTGGCCGAATTATCGGACGTCTTGCAGGGGAAAACCTAAAACCCGCATTGCTTGAATTAGGCGGTAAAGCACCACTTATTATACTTGACGATGCGGATATGGACGGCGCAGTGAATGCGGCTCTTTTTGGGGCTTTTATGAACCAAGGCCAAATCTGTATGTCGACAGAACGATTAATCGTAGCCGATGCCATTGCCGACGAATTTGTCTCTAAAATGGCCGAACGTGCGTCTAAATTACCTTGGGGGAACCCGCGCGATCAGGTCGTACTTGGTTCACTGGTCAACCCAGACGTCTCGAAAAAAATGCACGACTTAATCGACGATGCCGTCAGCAAAGGAGCGAAATTAGTGTGTGGTGGGGATAGCAACGGCTCAATGTTCTCTGCCACCTTGCTCGATAACGTCAGTGCAGATATGCGTATTTACAAGGAAGAAAGCTTCGGCCCGGTGAAGTCCATTATTCGAGTGAAGGATGATGAAGAGGCCATTCGAGTCGCCAACGACACTGAGTACGGCTTATCTTCCGCGGTTTTCTCACAGAACATCAACCGAGCGTTGGCCTGCGCTAACGCAATAGAAAGTGGTATTTGCCATATCAATGGACCCACCGTCGCAGACGAACCTCAAATGCCTTTTGGGGGTGTGGGAGACTCTGGATACGGTCGTTTTGGCGGTAAAGCAGGGATCGCAGAATTTAGCGACTTACGCTGGATTACCATTGAAGATCCAAACCAACACTACCCTTTCTAAACGCTCAGAAACTAGCGAACCATGACAGTTAAGTCATAAAAGACGCTGTAAATAGAGGATTTAATGCCAGTCTATTATTAAATAGATTGGCATTTTTTTGGCCAAAATAGCCTTCTACTCTGTTACTTAATAAAACCGCTACGGTCACTGTGTTTATCTTTCACTTTCTTAAATAAAATGCCTACTATATTTAGACATATAAACTCTTAATGAATTAATACTTACAAGACTAACAATTTGACATGACATTTATTTTTTATACGAACATTATGACAAATGCCTATTTTTAGGGCATTGGAGCGCATTTTTAGAGCAGATAAAAAAGCCTTTTATTATTGATAGAAAAGATTTTTTTTTAAAATTTATTCATTTTTTACATATTTTTCTATGTGTTTGTTTTGAGCGTTTTTTTTGGTGTCTTTTCTTTTATTTTAGTTTCATTTCTACATTTTCTTGACAGTATTATTATTTTTCACACTTGCAACCTCACCATTATTTAATTACTACTGTATGAAGTTTTTCAAATTTCGCTATGTATGTAGTCTTTTTTCAGGGAGGCGTTATGCAGAATTTATGGCAAGAAAACATTCTCTTCGCTGAAAAACTGCGCAAGCAGTTGCACGCTCATCCTGAGCTCGGTTGGCAGGAAAAAAATACGGCATCCTTAGTACGCCGTCAGCTTGATGCATTAGATATCCCATGGCGCGCTTGCGCCGACACCGGCACCATTGCTTGGCTCAACAAAGACGCTCAAGGCGCAGCGATTGCTTTGCGCGGCGATATGGATGCATTACCCATTGAGGAGCAGACTGGAAAAGCATGGCAATCCGTCAATCAAGGCTGCATGCACGCTTGTGGTCACGATGGACACACCGCCACCTTGCTAGCAACAGCACGTTGGTTAAAACACTTTGAAACAGAACTCCCCCAACCGGTTGTGCTGATTTTTCAGCCAGCCGAAGAAGGCTTGCATGGCGCTCGCGAAATGATCAAAGACGGCGCGTTAGAAAACGTCGGCGCGATTTATGGCTGGCACAACTGGCCTGCCCTGCCTTATGGCACCATGGCGTGCCCTGACGACATTGTCATGTGCGGTAATGGCACCTTCAATATGATATTCAAAGGTCGCGGTGGTCACGCTAGCCAACCAGAACTGTGTGCAGATCCCATTCTGGCCGCCAGCGCGGTCAATGTAGCCTTACAACAAATCGTCAGCCGTCGTCTTGCCCCACAAGCCACCGCCGTGATCAGTGTCACGCAAATACACGGCGGCACTGCGCCAACGGTGATTCCAGAAACAGCGACGTTAAGCGGCAGTATTCGTGTTCCTGACGAGGATACCCGTCAACAGCTCAACCAACACATTTCCGAGGTGGCCACCTATACCGCGGCCGCCTATGGTGTGAAGTGTACGATTGAACATGACATGCGTTATCAGGCGACTATCAATCATAAAGAGCAAGCCTCCCGAGCTCGAAAAGAGTGGCAGTCGTTGTACGGCGAACCCGCACTACATCATGGGCAAGCTCTGCCAATCATGGCATCAGAAGATTTTAGCTATTATCTACAAGCCGTTCCCGGTGCTTTTGCCTTAATTGGCAGCAATGATGGCGATGCGCACAGTGTGGCTTGCCACAGTCCACATTACGATTTCAATGATCGATTAATTGCCGATGTCTGCCGTTGGTTCTGCCAACTCGCAGGCCTCGCCGATCAATCACTACCTAAGCACTCACTAGAAGAGTAACAACCCAAAAAAACACGAACCAGCAACCGCTGTAGACAGAGGTTGATAGGAGGCGTTATGACTATTTTCGAACAACGAGAATCCAATATTCGAGCTTACGCTCGCACGTACCCAACGGTTTTTGTTACGGCAAAAAACGCCCGTCAAATTGACGAAGACGGTAAGGAATACATTGATTTCTTCGCGGGTGCTGGGGTGCTTAACTTTGGGCATAACAACCCACATATGAAAGCAGCCATGATCGATTATTTGCAAAAGGACGGCGTATTGCACAGTTTGGACATGCAAACTCAAGCCAAAGCGCAGTTTATGCAGAAATTTACCGACGTGATTTTAAAACCCAGAAACATGCCCCATCGCATGCAGTTTATGGGACCAACCGGCACCAATGCGGTCGAAGCCGCCATGAAACTGGCTCGTAATGCCACGGGACGCCATAACATTGTCGCCTTTAGTCAGGGTTTTCACGGCATGACATTGGGCGCATTAGCCGCAACGGCCAACGAGTATTTCCGTCAAGCCTCTGGCGTGCCTTTATTGCATGTCAGTCATGAATTGTTTGACCAAGAGCACGATCATGAAGCCGCTCTCACAGCATTAGATGCCTTAGGTCATCAGTACCGTGACCCATCCAGTGGTATCAAGCCACCAGCGGCCTTTATGGTCGAAACCATCCAAGCAGAAGGCGGTGTCAACGTCGCCAGTAAAGAGTGGATGCAGAAGTTAGAAAAGCTTGCCAAAGAGTTCGGTTCTGTATTGATCGTTGACGACATTCAAGTGGGCTGCGGTCGCACCGGGTCTTATTTCAGCTTTGATGACATGGGCATCAACCCCGATATCATTACCTTGGCCAAAGGCATTGGCGGCGCAGGCACGCCGATGGCGATGAACTTGGTTCATCCAGATTTGGACAAGCATTGGTCGCCAGGCGAACACACGGGCACCTTCCGTGGACAAAACTTGTCGTTTGTCGCGGGGGAAGTCGCCCTACGTTACTTTGAAGACGACAAGCTAATGTCGGAAGTCTCAGAAAAAGTGAATACCATCCGCCATGCGCTGGAACCTTTGGTGAGCGAACACAGCGCCAAAGAACTGCGTGGCAAAGGTTTGATCCTTGGTCTCGACATGGGCAGCGGCGACGTGGCCGCCAAGGTAGTGCAACGCTGCTTCAAAAACGGCTTGATGCTGGGCGCCTGTGGCAGCGGCGGTCGAGTCTTAAAGATCATTCCACCTTTGACGATTCCTGACGCGGATTTAATAGAAGGGTTGGATATTTTGAAAGACGCCGTACGTTTTGTAATGGAGGAAGCCGCATGATTGAACGCGATGACATGACCTTTACTTTTGCAGAATATCAACGCCGCTTGGGTGAACTGCGCGCTCGCATTGCCGAGCGCCGTTTGGATGCCGTCGTGGTCACCGATCCAGAAAATATTACCTATTTAACCGACTATCAAACCACAGGCTATTCCTTTTTTCAGGCGCTGGTGATTCCCCTCGAAAAAGAGCCCTTTATGATCACTCGGGCGTTGGAAGAATCGAATATTTTTGCTCGCACTTGGGTCGAATTAACGCGTCCTTACCCAGATACGGGGGATGCCATTCAAATGTTGGTGGACGCCCTACGCGAATTTGGTTTGGCCGACAAACGCATTGGCTATGAACGCAACAGTTATTTTTTCCCTGCATACCAGCAGGATTACATTCATACCACCTTAAAGAACGCTAAGCTGATGGATTGCTTCGGCATTGTGGAAGAAGGCCGAATCTGCAAATCGCAAGAAGAAATCGCCATTATGCGTCGCGCCGCGTTGGCAACCGAAGCGGGCATGAAAGCGGGCATTGACATTTGTCGTCCCGGCATTACCGAAAATGAAATCGGCGCTGAAATCGCGGCCGCCATGTTCCGTGCTGGCGGTGAAACGCCCGCCGTTATGCCGTATGTCACCTCTGGACCAAGAACCATGATTGGTCACGCCACTTTTGAAGGCCGCACGGTACAACCCAACGAGCACGTCTTTTTAGAAGTGGGTGGTTGTTATCGTCGTTACCACACCGCCATGATGCGCACCGTGATTCTTGGTGAACTATCCGATGCCATGTATCAGTCGCAAGAAGTCATGAAACGCGCGCTCAATGAAATTCATCGAGTGGTGCAACCAGGTATGACGGTGTCGGACGTAGACAACATGGTGCGCAATATCATTATGGACAACCAAGTGGGTGCGAGTTTAATCACACGATCCGGTTACTCCATAGGCATCGCCTTCCCACCCAGCTGGGACGAAGGCTACATCATCAGTTTAAAACAGGGCAATTCTGCGGTACTCAAACCGGGCATGACCTTTCATATGATTCCATGGATGTGGGGTATTGAAGGCAATAAAACCTGCGGCATTTCAGACACCATCGAAATCACCGAAGACGGTTGTCGCTCTTTCTTTAACTTAGATCGAGATTTCACCGTTAAGCCCTTAAGCATCGAACAAGAAAGGACAAAACTCGCTATTGATCTGTCCAATACACGGCCAGCACAAGAAGAGAGTAAAAAAGCCAAATCACATGCCAAGCAAGCCGAAAAAGCAGCCAGTTGATACGAGGTGATTATGTTAGAAACCATCAATCCAACCACAGGCCAAGCCCTACCACCGAGCCCGTCATTAAGCTTAGAACAGGCACACGCCACCATCGATAAAGTGGCGAACGGCTTCGCAGAGTGGAAAACCAAAAGCTTTGCTAAGCGAACGGCTGTGTTAAAAGCCGTGGCGGCTTCGTTACGGGACAACCAAAACGAACTGGCCAATTTAATGGCGTTAGAAATGGGCAAACCAATAAAGGAAGGCCTTGCCGAAGTGGAGAAAAGCGCTTGGTGTGCCGACTACTATGCCGAACACGGTGCCGATTTTTTAGCGCCCGAATCGCTTGAATCCGACGCCAGTCACAGTTATGTGCAATACCCGCCTCTTGGTACCGTATTAGGCATCTTGCCTTGGAACGCGCCAGTTTGGTTGGCATTGCGTTTTCTGGCTCCAGCCTTAATGGCAGGCAACACTTGCGTATTAAAAGCTGACCCGAATGTACCGGCCACAGCAAACAAATTGGTCGAATGTTTTTATCAAGCTGGCGTACCTGAAAACGCAGTCGCCAATCTGGCAGTACCTAACTCGGTAGCCAGTAAAATGATCGATCACCCGAAAGTAAAAGCCGTGTCGTTTACGGGTTCTAGCAAAGCGGGACAATTTATTGCCTCGCAAGCCGCAGCGGGATTAAAACCCGCCGTATTAGAACTTGGCGGTTCCGATCCTTGTATATTAATGGCCGATGCGGATTTGGAAAAAGCTCTCGACATAATTACCCTGTCGCGCATGATCAACGCAGGGCAATCTTGTATTGCAGTAAAACGCTTATTCGTCGAAAAATCCATTTATAGCCAAGTTTGTGAAGCGCTACGAGAACGCTTTAGCAAACTCAAATGTGGCGACCCAAGAGACGAAACTAACAATCTTGGTCCGTTGGCAAGAGAAGATTTGCGTGATCAGCTGCATCGCCAAGTATCGCAAAGCATCGACGCCGGTGCGCGCTGTTTAACCGGAGGCGATTTGCCATCTCGTTCGGGGTTCTTTTATCCACCAACGTTATTGGTCGACGTCAAACCCGGCATGACGGTGTTTGAAGAGGAAACCTTTGGGCCAGTGCTCAGCGTGACGCCGATTGAGACGATTGATCAAGCGCTGGAACTGGCGAACGACACGGAGTATGGCTTAGGCGCCAGCATTTGGACCAGTAATCAAGCGACCATAGATCGAGCGATTAAAACACTGGAATCAGGACAAATTGCCGTCAATGGCATCGTAAAAAGCGACCCTAGATTGCCATCGGGCGGGATTGGTAAATCTGGCTATGGTCGTGAACTTGGCCCGCAAGGCATACGCGAATTTGTCAACGTGCAACAGATTTGGATTGCTTAAACTCTAGCGTTTCCTACTCATAAAAAAAGAGCCTCAAGTCAAATAAGGCTCTTTTTCATATCAATACATAAAACAACTAGCTGTCTTATGTCGACTTTAAAGTGTCGCGGTAAATACTTTAGAGAAACTGGTTTTTTCTTGAATGTCGATATTTAAACGAAGTCTACGAGAGATATCACTGGCAGAGAAAATGCCGCGAATCTTGTGATTTTCACGGTCAAGAACCAGACAGTGACGCTCACCGTTGTTTTGAAGCGCGGTGATCACGTCAGAAATAGTGGCTTTAGAAATATCCTGCCAGTCCAACGCTTTTAGATTTTTTTTAGCCGTCATCAAGTCAGCGACAACAATTTCTGCTCGCTCTAAACCTTCCGATACTTTTTGAACAATTTTGCGTTCAATAATATCGTCAGAGCTCACAACGCCAATAAAATGCTCTTTTTCGTCAACAACAAATTTCAGTCTCACATGCTCTTTTTGCATTAGCTCTTTAACTTTTAATACGGGTGAAGTGGACTCAACCACCAGAGGTTTGTTATTTTGAAAATCCGTAAAAAAAAGCAATGCTGAAGAATCGATAGTCAGATCGTAGTTTTCTTCAGGCCACGCTAATTCATCAACGTTGGTTGTTGGGTAAAAATCAAGTTTCTTCATATAAAGGCACTCCGTAGCGCTGTCGTGTCGTAAATGGAATATGGATGGTGTCTATCCATAAGCATATCTAATCATTTTGCTTAGAGTAATAGATTGCTACTAAAAATAACAATTTCAAGCCTAGAGAACAACGCCACAACAGATTCTGCGTCGTTTTTCAGCAGACTCAAAAACACCTTAATAATCAAGACTGATAGATAAAAACATTCGAACGCCCGTGTCTACTAATGCTAAAGTGGCAGGCAATCTATATCGCTATTTAACAATAATGGGACAATATGAACACAGCACAGCAGCAATACAAGATGAAAGGCATGCTTATTACCGAGTATGAGTTGGAGGTTCCGTTGGATTGGCGTCCCTTTAACAAGAACTTTAATAACAACCCTAATAACAGCCCAAGCATTATGCTGTTTGCTCGTGAGGTGGTGGATGTCAACCGCGTCGACGAAGAGCTACCCTTGTTATTGTTTTTACAAGGTGGCCCTGGCGGCAAGTCCCCTCGTCCTATGCCAGGTTCACCGTCTTGGATGGTGGAAGCGTTAAAAACCCATCGTGTTATCTTGATCGATCAGCGTGGCACGGGGCGCAGCAGTCGTATCGATACCAATCTGATCAGTCAATTGTCCGCCGAAGACGGTCGTGATTATCTGCTTAAATTCCGTGCCGACAGCATAGTGGCCGACTGCGAACACTTACGTAAAACGGTGTATGGCGGGCATTTATTTGAAACTTTGGGACAAAGCTACGGTGGTTTTATCACGCTGACGTATTTATCCCAAGCACCAGAGGGCTTAGCCGCGTGTTATGTTACGGGCGGCTTGGCTGGTTTAGAAGAATCCGCACAGGAGGTTTATCAGCTCACCTATCAGCGCGTGATCGAGAAGAATCAAGATTATTATGCTCGCTATCCAGAAGACGCCAAGGTCATGGCGAAGATCGCACAATGCCTAACTAACGAAACAGTGCTTTTGCCTGATGGCGATCAACTCACGCTAGAACGCTTCCAAAGCATTGGCATCCTATTGGGAATGGGACCAGGCATTGATCAAGTACACTGGTTAGTGGATGAAGCGTTTTCAGGCAGCGATAAAACACGTCTTAGCGATGCGTTTTTAGAACAGGTCATGAACCTCACCAGCTATCACGAAGGCCCACTGTTTGCGACAATTCATGAAAGCATTTATGGTCAACCTAATAAAAGTACCAACTGGGCCGCGCAACAACTGCGCGGGCAATGGAGTGAATTCAGTACACCTCATGAGCCTTTGATGTTGACGGGCGAAATGATTTACCCGTGGATGTTTGAGCAAATTGCATCGTTACGACCTTTTGCTGGCGCAGCAAATGCCCTTGCCGACTATAAAGATTATGCGCCCTTATACGATCTAGAGAAGCTGTCAAAAAACAAAGTACCTGTGGTGGCAGCGGTGTATCACAATGACATGTATGTGCCGCGTGAACTGTCATTAAAAACCGCCAAGCAAGTCGCCAATACTCAAATTTGGCTTACTAACAGTTATGAGCACGATGGCGTGCGTCAATCGCCAGAGGTGTTCTGCAAACTGCGTGAATTACTGTTAGATCAAGGTGGTCCGTTAAACGCCTAAACGCACTTGGTCTTAGGTTATGCATTTTTTCCGCATTGTATTCAGCAACAAACCGCTAAGCTGTTAGCATTGCACACAAATTAATAAGGAGTTGTTATGAGTCACCCGCTAAACCTAACGGTTAATGACATTCAAGGCAAAAGCGTTGATTTATCCACTTATCAAGGCAAAACGGTTTTAATTGTCAACGTTGCATCTAAGTGCGGATTAACGCCACAGTACGAAGGCCTTGAAGCCTTGTACAAAAAATACCATGAGCAAGGGTTGGAAATTCTTGGGTTCCCGGCGAACGATTTCGCAGGACAAGAGCCAGGCAGCGATGAAGAAATACAGCAGTTTTGTAGTCTAACGTACGACGTCACCTTCCCCATGTTCAGCAAGATTGTTGTTACTGGTGAAAACAAGCATCCTTTGTACAAAAGCTTGATTGCTGCAGCACCTGTTACGCCAAACCGTGATGCTATGGTCACCATGTTGGCCGGTCATAAAATAGAAGCAACCAAAGCGCCTGAAGTGGTGTGGAACTTTGAAAAATTCTTGATCACTAAAGAAGGCAAAGTTCACCGCTTCTCGCCAGATGTAACACCTAAAGACGATGCGCTTGTGGCGGAGATTGAAGCCGATTTATAGGCCATCAACCTTAGGCTCTTTGCGCATCACCATCATGCCAGCCTGGTTTTTAAAAAGTAGGCTGGCATTTTTTATACAGTGGCTTCTAAGAATAGGTTGAATATATGGATAATCAAATATATGATTATCCATATATTTTAATACTTGGCTGAACTGTAATGACGCAAAACGACTTAACCCACATCGACTTCACACAGCTAGAAACACCAGATTTTCATCGCTTTACTTCCACACCTTCTACCCATAAACCACGCATTTTATTGTTATATGGCTCCTTACGGGAACGATCTTTCAGTCGTTTAGTGATTGAAGAATGCGCTCGGATCCTTGCCCATTTTGGCGCTGATGTAAAAATATTTAACCCTGAAGGCTTGCCTCAAACCGACAGTGGCGATGACCAACACCCTAAAGTGGTCGAACTACGTGAGCTAATGATGTGGTCAGAAGGACAAGTATGGTGTTCGCCAGAACGTCATGGGTCGATGACCAGCATTTTCAAAAGTCAGATAGATTGGGTTCCCTTAAGCATCGGCAGTGTGCGCCCCACGCAAGGAAAAACGCTTGCGGTAATGCAAGTCTGTGGCGGTTCGCAATCGTTTAACGTCGTAAATCAATTGCGTATTTTGGGACGTTGGATGCGCATGTTTACCATTGCCAACCAATCTTCTGTTGCGAAAGCGTTTTTAGAGTTTGATGACAACGACAGAATGAAACCTTCGGCTTATTACAATCGCATTGTGGATGTTATGGAAGAGCTAATGAAATTCACGCTGTTATTAAGAGACAACGCCGAATACTTGGTTGACCGCTACTCTGAACGAGTTGAATCTGCCGAACAATTAAGCCAACGCGTCAATCAATCTTCAATCTAGGAGTGACCATGATCGTTATTCATCACAACCCAGACTGCGGCACATCTCGTAACGTACTTGATATCATTACCGACGCGGGCTATCAGCCGATTGTCATCGATTACCAAAAGGAAGGCTGGACGAAAGCGCAGTTATTGGCGTTATTTGCAGCCGCTGATTTAACACCCAAAACCGCCCTAAGAGTCAGTAAATCCCCAGCCGAAGCGTTAGGCTTACTAAACGAAGGCGTATCGGATGAAGACATTTTGCAAGCCATGTTGAATCACCCTATTTTGGTAAATCGTCCCATTGTGTGCACGAGCAAAGGGGTGAAATTATGCCGCCCAAGTGAATCGGTGCTGTCATTGCTCGACAAATGGCCAGCAGGCCCTTACTACAAGGAAGACGGAGAATGTATTTTAGACGCGGATGGCAAGCAGGTCATTAAGCCAGACTAAGCACTCCCATTGCACCATGCTGCTCTTGATAGAAGAGAGTAAAACAGGCACTCACGTTATCAATAAAGAGAACACCATGAAAGTACTGGTATTTTTAGGAAGCGTTCGAGACAGCACTCCGCCTTCTCCAGCCCGGCTGGGCGAACGAGTCGCTCTTGCCTGCGTTCACTATCTTGCAGAACATTTTTCAGATCTGTCGGTTGAATTGATCGACCCGCTGGACTATCCACTGGATACGATTTTTAAGCCCCATTTTTCCTACCATCAAAACAAGGTGCCAGAGCAATTGGATGCCCTCGCCACAAAAATCGCCCAAGCCGATGCTTATGTGATGGTTAGTCCAGAATACAACCACTCTATGAGTCCAGCACTCGCGAATCTTCTTAACCATTTTGGCGCGTCGCTGTTTTCTTACAAACCCAGCGCCATTGTCACCTACTCTGCTGGGCAATGGGGTGGCGCACGCGCGGCTGTGAACATGCGTACTTTTTTAGCAGAACTGGGCTGCTTGCCCGTATCAGCCATGATACACATCCCCAACGCTCAAACGGTTTTTCAGCAAGATGGCGACTATCTGCAAGACAAAGAACACTGGCAAGAGTATTTGGGACGCACTTTTAATCAGCTCTGGTGGTGGACAGCCGCGACGAAACAACAGCGTGAAATCCTTGACCCACGCACATTGGTAAAAGATTTGAAGCGAGATCCCTCACAGCGCAATGCACCAAACAGCCAATCCAACTGACTGCTTAGGCTTGCTTGAGGAAAGATAGGCGTCGCAGTGTTTTCATGCGGCGCCATGTTTTGGCATTTAGCTTTTTATAAATCCACAGACAACCAATATCGAAACCGAAGTAAAACACGCTGATCCCACTCGGTGGATTACTGCTAGGAATAAAAGAGATCTGATTGAACCAAATATCAGGCCAAACCCAGCACTGATAATAGGTGCCCAGTAATTCTAAATACACTACCATGTAAAACATGATAAGAAAAAACAATTCATTACCAGGGGTCTTTTTCAAAAAAAAGAGAATGCCCAACATACAGAGAAAGCCAAATACGTCCTTATCAAGCACCAACCATAAGCTGGAATACACCATCATTCCCCAGTACAGAAACGACACAACGCGTGTCTTGTGGCGCTGGATAATTTTTTCTTTTTGCAGAGAAAATACAGCCGCATAAATAAGGCTATGACCAAGGGGAACATAAAGCGGAACGTTTTCCAGCCGATATTCATACATGCCCAACAGCATAGAAAAAACCACTTCACCAAGAAGTGCCAGTACGACACCGTACAACATCAATTTTTTGATTTTGGACGTAACGTGAGAATACACCCACGCAAAACACAACAGCACCAAGCCATTGGTGACCCATTGATTGTATTGAACTTGCTCGGACACTGTTTGACTGTCGAGAAAAAGCCCTAGCCATAACACAAGCAACACGAGAAGGTAGATAGAGGTAAATTGAAGTTTTGAAGTCATGTTTGAATGATAAGGAAACATGGCGAATGACACCACTAGAAATACACGACTTAACACTCAAAAAGGGCACTGGCAGCATCCCTGCTCCCCTATCATCTCGATTCCCACATCATCAGAAGTTAAAAAACGCGGAGTCGAGCGGTGTATTCAAGGAACCAACAACTCTCTAGAATTTATTGAACAAACTGCTCCGCCCAAAACGCCACTGGTGAGGCGATCAAAATGGTCAAAGCCACACGTTGATACCAAACAATCAGCATTTGCTTAATGCTTAGCGGAATCTCGGTCGACAAAATACAAGGAATCGACGCAGAGAAGAAAAGAATCGATGAAATAGACACCACACCAACCACAAACTTCACCACGAAGACGCTTTTCGCAGCGATCAACGCAGGCAAAAACATTTCTGCCAAACCTGTCGCCGACGCCGTGGCCACCATCATTGGATCGGGCAATTGTGCGATCCACGCGAATGGGTAAAACAAGTAACCAATCCATTCAAATACCGGCGTGTATTTTGCCAATAACAAACCACACAACCCAACCGACATAATAGAAGGCAAAATACTCATTGCCATTAACATGCCTTCTTTGATGTTTTGTAGAATGTTACGAGCGATGGGAGCGGCATTGTTCGCTACTTCCAGACCTTCCAACGCAGCTTGTTTGAAACGAGAATGCTCAAACACCTCTAGCTCACGATTTTGTGCGGTGTTATCCATTTTGCTCAGCGGGAATAATCTCACTGTGATGGCCGTGACCACAAAGGTAATCAATAAGGTTGCCCAGAAAAAGACGTTCCAGACCTCCATCAAGCCTAATGTTTTTGCCACAATCACCATAAAGGTGGCTGACACCGTGGAAAAGCCAGTCGCAATAATCGCGGCTTCTTTTGCCGAATATTGACCAGATTTATAAACTCGGTTGGTAATCAACAAACCAATAGAATAACTGCCCACAAAAGACGCCACCGCATCAGTCGCAGACTTACCCGGCGTTTTAAACAAGGGTTTCATAATTGGCTGCAACAGCACGCCAGCAAACTCAAGCAAACCGTAACCTATCAAAAACGCCAAAAATACCGCACCAATCGGCACAATCAGCCCAACAGGAACAACCAGCTTGCTAAACAAAAACGGCAACATATCTTTTTCGAATAAAAAAGCAGGCCCAACAGAGAAAAATGCCATCGCAGCCGTTACCACACCCAAAACTTTAAAAATAGACAACACAGTTTGGGTTTTACTGGCGCGCCAGCTACCCGATATGAAGGGGTAAGCACCGCCAGCCAACACCACTAAAATAGCGTAGATTTCCGTCATTTGAGCGTAGTCACCGCGTAACCAGGACACAATATGATCCAGCGGTATGGTTTCTTTTCCACCGACGCTGATCGGAATGAAAAAGACAAAAATACCAATGCAGCTATAGGCAATGAGTTTAAGAAGAGACAGTGGAGACACGGCTCCAGACTTTGGATCAGTAGCATTCATGTGAAGACTTCCTATGAGAAGGTTATTAATCACAAGATAAAAAGCAACAAACATACCAACATGTATATACATATAAAAACACGCTAAAAATGCTTATTTTCTCTTAGGACTAATATTCGATTATTGTTATTTTGACCATCAAGGCTGAGAGAATCGCACATAATAAGCGCAAAATAAAGAATTATGCGCTTATTTGAATCACGACCACCTGAAGCAGACCATCACGAAAAAGAAGAAGGATTTTTTATATGAAGACTAAATTTTTAAGTTGTCTATACATAAAGACTCAAGATACGGTTTGTCTGATCAGCTCCTCATATTTCGCCAATAAATATTCGACTTGATACTGACTCACATCGGGGGCTTTAACATCATTCGCGACAACAGACTGAATCAAGTCCACGGCTCGTTTCGCTTCATGATGAATGTCTTTTAGATCACTTTGATAAAGATGCGGCATATCATTGCGCTGATCGCCAAACAATTCAGGGTAAACCTGCCTATTCGGCAATACCGGCACACAACCAAGCGCAACCGCTTCCAATACCGCAAGCCCTTGAAACTCGTGCAATGCGGTAGACAACACAAGGTCAGACGACGCCAGAAAATCTAGGTAATCCGCTCGACTCGGCGCGTAGCCAAATTGCCTTATTCGGTGGGCGAACTTGGCTTGGATGAGATCAAATTCTTTTGGAATAGAACGAAATTGCTCACCAAGAATGGCAATGTCATAGTCTATTTGGCGGCGCTCTAATTCTTCTAAAATCGCCAGTAACCGGTCTGGCCCTTTGTCAAACTCCCAACGTGCCGACCATACCAAGCGGACACGAGCAGAAGGTCCCGTGGCCCCTTTCAATTCAGCACAATGCGCAATATCCAAAGGCACAGGCAAAACCTGCGCTTTATCTTCGGTGTTATTGAGCCAATCTGGTGAGACATAATCCGGCAGCTTCTTCAACAAGGCCCGGGCACCGGCAAAAAAAGACGCTTTATTAAACTGGCTATTGAACACACAGCAATCCGCCGCCAAAGCACTGTATAAGGTCACCATCTGCATTTCTATTAAGCCTTGTTGCTTATCGCTGGCTGGGTAAGCAAATTGGTTTTCATGGAAATACAGTATCCAAGGAACATTCTGCAAATCAGGGCAAAACGCCTTTAAACCAACGCAATCCGTCATCGAAGTGGCAATGACCAAATCGTAGGACTTTTCTAAAATGGGCTTAAATTTTGGATCAAACGCAAAGCTCATGGCATTACCGCGAATCCGCCATGCGAAGTGTCGAGCGGGCAAAGACAAATACTCCCAATTGTGCTGACTCAGCCCCTTCATTAAGGTATGTGCCCATGCTTTATGGCTGTTGGCTTCATAAGCACTTATCAATAAAATTCGCACCGTACTTTTCCCACTCATCTGTTTAATTTTGCGTTTGCGGCTGGCTCATCAGGGTTGGGTCGAATATCATGTAAGCCAGTAACACATTCTTTGAGGAAAACCATGATCATTCAATGCCACGACGAAGATATTAACACGCCAACAGGCACGATGCGCTGTACCGTTTATCGCCCTAAAGCAGACGGCCGCTTTCCATGTATTTTCTTCTATTCCGAGATTTTCCAACAAACCGCGCCCATTGCGCGTTCCGCTGCCATTATGGCGGGTCATGGCTTTGTGGTGATTGTTCCAGAAGTGTTTCACGAACTTAACCCCATCGGTACAGTGTTAGGCTATGACGATGAAGGCAAGGACAAAGGCAACGCAGACAAATTTACCAAAACGTTAGAAGCTCATGATAGCGATACGGTGGCCATGCTAACGCACTTCGAACAACAAGCTTACTGCACAGGACAATTCGGCTCCATGGGCGTTTGCTTGGGCGGCAATTTGGCTTACCGTGCGGCGCTTCATCCACGCATTCAGGCATCTTTTTGTTTGTACGCGACAGACATTCATTCAAACACCATTCCTTGCAACGAAGGCAATGACTCTTTCACTCGCACCAAAGAGATTCAAGGGGAATTAGTCATGGTGTGGGGCAAACAAGACCCGCACGTTTCCACGGTAGGACGTCAGAAGATTTACCAACAATTGATCGATACGGACCGCCTATTCACTTGGCATGAATTCAACGGCCAACACGCTTTTATGCGTGACGAAGGCGATCGTTACGACCCTGCCCTCGCCTTAGAATGCTACAACAAAGCCGTAGCGTTATTTCAACGCACTTTGCATAAAGCTTGATCACTCAACACTCAAACCCAACAACAAGAAACGAGGCGAGCTTATTGCTCGCCTCGCCACATTGGTGTCATCTGGCATTCGCCTAGCTCACCCGAAATCCACATATCGCCATCTTGGATCGTCACATTCAATTGCATAGATCGAGTGCAAATCTTCGCTAAGGCTTCCACTTGCGCCTCAGGGAAACGCAACACACGCATGTTCTCAAAGCGGCTGTTTTTGCCTTTGTTTTGTTCCCACCAGATGTCCGATTTATCATTGTAGTTAACAATAATGACTTGCTGAGCTCGACCGCACGCCTTGCGCAAACGTTTCTCGTCTGGCTGGCCCAATTCGACCCACAGCAAAATCTCATCGGAATAATTCTTCTGCCAAAGATCTGGCTCGTCTTCGGTGCTAATGCCTTTGCTGAAACTCAACTGCTCGCTGCCTTCTTTCTCATCAGCCAATAAAGCAAACGCCGCCAAACGCACCATCATGCGTTCTTCCGTTTCAGAAGGGTGTAATGCCAAGGTCAATTCATAACTTTGGTAATGGTTTCGATCCATATCGGATACTTGAACCGATGCTTTATAAATTGTTGCTTTCGTTGCCATGCGCTCACTTACTAGGTTTATTAACGATGAAAAAAGAGGAACCAGAAAATCGCGACGAATTGTACAGCAAAAAACGCCGCTAATACCGCACTAAACAGACTGTTTTTTCTCGTCATAAACGTATTTGTTAAGCCCAAAAAAAGAACTGTTATTTCGATATAAGTGATTGACATAAGGCTTAAAAACGGGCTCAATAAAAAAGCTCATTGATGAGCAAAAATTACACAATGCATTACGCAATCAATACAACCCAAAGTTAAGGAGAAGCACAATGACTATTTACACGCTACATCATTCTACTTCCTCCGTCGCAACTCGCCTGAATAATCGAGTACGTAAAACTTTGTCCACGCGTTCAATGCCTGTGTAATACACCATTGACCGCGGAATTTACGCGGTCACCTCTGTAAGAAACACCCCGTAAGTTCCGCCAAAACTCACTATTAAATGTTAATTTTGGAGAAAACTTATGAGCATCATCGCCCTATTCAACGCCGCTAAAGAGTATTTCGAAGCTCGTCGTACCAACCAAGCCTTTCGTCAGCTTGACGACCACTACTTGAAAGACATCGGCTTCTACCGCGACAACGGCCACATTCGTCCATTGGCTGGCAACAAAGATTTGGACAATGAAACAAAAGGCCACGTTCAAATACCACCGGGTGAACAACCGAGCGACGGGTGACGAGAGAGTCACCTTAGAAAGACTCTAAGGTGACGGTAAACCACTGGGCCGGATAGCCAAAACGCCTTTTACTACACTGTAATAAAAGGCGTTTTTTATGGTCTTTAAGACCCCTTCTAACCTCTGTTTTAGCCCTATCGTTTCGTCATGAGGCTCATGGCATCAGAACGATGCGATGAAATCGGATCGCTGACGGACTATTTACCCTCATGATCTTTCAGCAAATCACTTTCTGTGACCTGACCATTCGTTGCTTGCGAGATGCGCCGGATGTATTTTGCTGGAGAGCGTTTATGAACATGCAACCAATTCCAAACATGAGCTTGTTTCACTCCTAGCATTTTAGCGAGCGCCGTTTGACTCCCTACAATTTCGACCGCTTTAGCGATGGCTGACATATAACCTCCCTTAACAACCTTTACTGTATCTAATGACAGTTTTTATTGTTTGTCAAATACAGATAAAGTTGTAATCATTCCCATCATGAGCATTGCAGATCGCGTTAAACAAAAAAGAGCCTTATATAGACTGACTCAAGCCGAGTTAGCGAAGCGTGTCGGCATTACGCAGCAATCCCTGCAAAAAATCGAAGACGGCAGAACACAAAACCCACGCAAATTACTGAATTTGGCCAAAGCGCTAAACTGCAGCCCAGAATGGTTACAGCTTGGAACCACCACAGAAGTCAGAGAAAGCAGCTCACATTACAGTAACGACAGCGCACCACCTACCTCACTGAGCCAACACCAAAGACCTATTATTAGCGCCTTTCAAGCGGCACAATGGCCCAACTATTCAATGGACGCTGAGCAGCAAGCTTATTTAGACACGCCGCCAGATACCTCCCCCTCTGCATTTTGGTTAAAGGTCATTGGCGATAGCATGACATCGACCTCAGGTATCAGCATCCCCGAGGGCTATTTCATTCTGGTTGAGCCAAATTTAACCGCTAAAAACGGTGATTTAGTTGTCGCAAAACTAGCCAACACTACCGAAGTAACCTTCAAAAAATGGGTAGTAGATGTTGGTCAGACTTATCTAAAGCCTTTAAACTCTGACTATCGAGCCATTGAAGTCTCTCAAGACTTGGCTATCATTGGTGTCGTAACACAAGCGCGTCTCTTGTTTTAACCAATTTACAAAAGAAACACGACACGCTAACTTGAATAAATACCTTTTTAAAAAATAAAAACAACATTAACTGTTGACGAACAGACAATATAAACTGTATTTTGACTGTGTCGATAACAATCAAAGGATAGAAATTATGTTAATTCTCACTCGACGCCCTGGTGAAACCATTCATATCGGGGACGACACGGAAGTCACCATCCTAGGAATACAAGGCAGCCAAGTTCGGGTTGGTATCAAAGCACCTAAAAAAATCAGTGTGCATCGTGAAGAAATTTATCAGCGCATTCGAGCTGCTGAATCACAGGGAAATAGTCAAGATCAGAACGGCAAATCACAACCCGCCTAATCTGTGTTGATAAACGCCTATAATTTGAAGTAGCAGCCCCAATCAGAGCGCAACGCTTGGATTGGGGCGCACTTCACCGCACAATACCTGTCATTTATTCAGACAAGTACGTTATCCACATCGTACGTGCCATTGAACAGTTCAAAGATTTTGCCATTTAAATTATCCTTACTCAGAATAAATAAAACGGACTTCGCCACATCCGCTCGTGGAATCGCCATTTCATCTCGGGTATTGGGTCGTTTTATGGTAATTTTCCCTTGACCTTCTATGTTGGTTAAGGGGCCGGGGCGAACAATGGTGTAGGGAACACCGGATGCCATCAAATATTGATCTGCCATATGCTTCGCCACTAAATAAGGCTTGATATCGGACTCGATGGAATCAGGATTATCGGCACCAATACTGCTTAGCATAATAAACTGCTTCACTTGATTGTTTTTAGCGTAATCCACCGCTTTTTTAGAGGCCCATAAATCAATTAACAGCGTTTTATCTGCACCCGTCGCACCACCTGAGCCAGCCACAAAAATAACATTACTCACACCAGCAAAAGCGCGACTGAAATCCCCTTCTAAATCCGCCTCCATGACCTCGAGTTCATCACTTTTAAGGTGCGCCAATTTACTCTTGTCTCGTACCAAAGCTCGAACTGGCTCGCCCGTTTCCACCAATGCTTTTGTGATTAACTGACCAATTTGGCCACTTGCACCAATAACTAATGTCTTGTTCATAGCTTGCCTCCTTTAAGTTCTAAGGAAATGACCCTAACTTAACACCGCCATCGCCTTATCAAGTCTTACTCTTAACTATAAGGACATAGCCACCAGATAACACCCCAAACAGTCAGCTTGCATATTTACTGGACATTAGGTGTTTATTCTTAAAGAAAAAGAGCGTCGAACAAACCATCACACAACCCTCATAGAACTCATACACTTACTCACAAAACACTGCAAATCTCGACGCATTCCTGACAGCGAAGAGCCCTACAATCCAGCCGAATTTACTCCTCAGGAAATGGGCTATGCGTCGCTGTTTTTTTGTGTTTCTTATGTTGTTCTCGGTATGTGTATCAGCAAGTTACTACGATGGAACGCAAGGCCTTATCGGCGATGCATTGAAATCCAAATTACACAGCATAATAGATGGTCAACAGCCGCTTAAGTACACCCAAAGCGGCAATACCGATTGGTACGATGGTAAAAATATAGACGTCTGGGAAGCCTTGGTTTATACCGACTCAGCCTGCCCCGACGAGCAACCCAAATGCGGCCTTGTGCAAATGCTATACCTTGATGACGTAAGGCACATTGACCAAGCAAACCGAGGTAAAAGCAATGACGACTCATGGGACAGAGAACATGTTTGGCCAAAGTCACGTGGCTTTGCCAAACAAAGCCAAGACGGTTACACCGACCTGCACCACTTGCGTCCCGCTGACCGGAACATAAACGGCGCGCACAGCAACTATGGGTACGCCGTGGGTGGCACACCGTTTTACGACACCTTAGGCGATGGTCGCAAAGTACTGAGCGGCACCTTTGTAGACAAAACCAATGAATCCTTCGAACCCACTGACCGGGCCAAAGGCCAAATCGCCCGCATGATCTTCTACATGGCGACACGCTACGAAACTGGCGACAACGCCTCACCGGAAAACATGCCAGACCTACGCATCGTCAAAGGCAACGAAAAGCAAAGCGGAGAGCCGACCATTGGCGACTTATGTACGCTGGTTAGGTGGAACGAAGAATTCCCAGTAACCGACTTCGAAAAACGCCGTAACGACCGAGTACAAAAGCTGCAAGGCAACCGAAATCCCTTTATCGATCACCCTGAGTTTGTGGATAAGATCTGGGCAAGTCAGTGTTTATAAAATATTAGTGATGGATGATGCTGGCACGTAACCCAGCCAGTTTGATTGATTGAACTAAAAAGCTGAAATCAACGACTCTGCCCTTTTGAATTCTAAAATGGCCGTCTAAGCGGCAACACGTTCCCGACTATCGTTCCCACACAAATGCATACCAAAGCGATAAGCAGACCACTTGTCACTGGCTCGCCAAATAATGGGACAGCAAACACGCTAGCTAACAAAGGAACCAACGCCATAAGCGCCCCCATTTTTGTCGCACCTAGAATATGTACCGCTTTTCCATAACAAACAAATTGCACAGCAATCGCCATAATAGCCTGATAAAAAGCCTGCAAGGCAATCATGCTATGAGACACATCGTTAAAAGCATGGGATAACTGAGTGAGATAATAAGGAGTAAACAGTAAAGTGGTTGCAGTGATCACCCCCAAAGTGGCGTGCCACGGTGGAAACTTCCAACGCCTTAATAATACAGTAAAAATCCCCCAAAATAGGCAGGCAACGACAAAGCTAACATCACCAACCCAATATGACACGCCAGATAATAGCGTTTCTAGTAATAACGCAAAAATGCCCAGGCTACTAATGCCAATCCCCATCCAAGCAAATCGAGAATGCCTCTCTCCAGCCCAAAAATAGGCAAGCACGGCAATCATAATTGGCATTAAACCAGGCAATAACAAAGCCGCATGAGTCGCAGGCGCTGATTGAAAACCGTTAAAAACAGAAAGCGAATAAGCCAAGCCACCAATAGACCCTAGCAACATCATTCGCACTTGAAAAATCGCCTTACGGTGAATCCAAATGAACGGAAAAAACACCAGAAATGCCGTACCAAAACGCACCATCATCATATCGGGCAAAGACAAAGCAGCCAGCGCACCAGCGCGCGATATCAAAATAAAACCCGTCCAAACCAGTACCGACGTTAAAGCAAACACATACCCTTTTACTATTAGTTTATTACTGTGCTGCCATCGCCCTTTCATACTTCATCCATCTGGTGACTTAAAAAAGCAGTATATCTGGCATCGACATTTGGAAACAGCCAGCAAACTAAGCTTTCCGTTTTTGGCTCACTTTACCAACCGCATCAGCGATTCCAGAAGCCAATCAGCACGTTATTGCAGAGCGTTTAGAGCAGCTTCAGGATGAGTTAAGAAAAGCCTTACAAACACGCATTCACTCAGAAAATCATTATTTGGTTAACATTTGATCACATCATAAGTTTGACGATCTCGTCAAACTTAGCTATAAATACGGGTGTAATATCATTTTACATTTTTAGGTGAAACTATGAATACCCTAGCTGAGTATAAGTCATCCACTCCGATGTCTTTATCTCGTCACAACAAGATTAAGCAAGATAACAAAGATGCTAAAGAAATGAAGCATTACGATATTGCTGGGCTTGAAAAAGCATCACGCGAAGGTCTTGAAGCTGCCATGAAAGACAAAACTACGTCTGGATGGGTTCGCGTTATCTAATAAATGTCCTCTCAAATACAAGTCAGTGTTAGCTCTTTCCTTAACGATCACCCAGATATAAGCGACTTAGCCAAAGACTTTGCCCTGTATAAAGAAACAGGCATTCCTCCCCTTCATTTTGGTAGAGACGGTGACAATAACCGCCCCACCATTTGCAAAGAAGAGCATGTATGGCACATACACCTAGCCCACCTACCGATTCACTTCACTAAATGGCCAAAAATCCGTAATCAGCAGGCACGTACAAGCGATAAGTGTCTTATCTATTGCCCTGGCTACTATGATGAAAATCACTATCTACTGATTGCTATTCTTGATCCGCCAGCCCACGAGAAACAAGAAGACATGCCTTTGATGGAACAGATTGGCCGCGAAGCCGAAGCCTTTAGAAGAGAAATCTAATCCCTGCACATACCGCCGATAATGCGATCAAAAGGGCGTGACTCCCCCTTTTCCGTCTTCATATTCAACCAGCTCAAAATTGAGGGCGTTAAATAATCAAATAAAGGGTGGCAATTAACATCTCCTCAAAAATGAGGAGATGTTAATTTTACCAGTAAACACGATCTATCAATTAGAAGTCTGTGAAGCTACGTTGGGTGATTTGGTACATGCGGACGGCTTGGCCTAAGCCACTGCAAAGTTAACAGGATGAACATTCGCTAAATTTAGATGTTGTTTGGCTTGCCAAAGATCGTAGGCATCTTGCATGGCCAGCCAGCTTTCTGGTGTTCTACCAAGCGCTTTAGACAAACGCAATGCCATTTCAGGCGACACCGCGCTCTGCCCTTTCAGGACACGACTTAACGTGGACGAGGCGACATCCAATTGCTTAGCCAAAAAGCGGCAACTCAAGCCCGCTGGCTCAAGATAAACGTCGTAAATAAATTCGCCTGGGTGCGGAGGGTTGTGCATATTCATTATGATAATCGATACGGCTATATTCGATCTTTGAAGAATTTTACAATGGAGTCGATCGGCATCCAAAGTTTGGAGGTGTGTTCTTCCCGTTGAAGGAAGATGAAGCCGCGATCCTTGTAAAATTTAACGAGATCATCGTCTTTGGCATCGACAAATAATCCAACAACTCCCATGTTCTCGTTTATTAGCAAGGTTCGCCGCATAGCATCGATTACCATGATTTTGGCGATGCCCTGTCCTTGGTAACCTTTATCCACGCCCATTCTGGCTAATGTCACGCCGGGTAATGGGTTGGGGTATTTCTTATATAATTTATGAGGAACAGGAACTTTGACCTCAATATTGCTGAGCGAGTAAAAACCTGCAATGTCTGTTTCATCACTCCCTTCTAGAACAAACGTCCTAGATAGGTTTCGCTTTGCCGCACTGTTCGCAGACTCTTTTAGAAATTTGTTAATTCGCTCATTGCCACAATCAAAGCGTTTTCGATTATGGCTTTCTTTTAAAACTGACAGAGCCATTTTCGTAATCCTTTAACGCCTTATATGCATCGTCAAGATGTTGGATCTCCGGTGGGTTGTCTAATGCTTCAAAAAATCGATCAGCCCCTTCCATCGACAATTTTAGCAGCCTATTGCGCTCTACCACTTCTTTTGCTTTATCTAAGGCAGCATCAATCATAAACTGCGACATTGAAGCACCAGATAATTCCGCCGCGTTAATAATGATTTCTTGCACCTCTTTTGGCGCTCTAGCAACGAGCCGCACATTTTCTTGAGCATGAGATACCGTCATAACTTTCTCCTTGACCAACATATAATTCAGTCAAATTTTTGTATTTTCCCTGTAAAGCAGAAAAATGCTGCTTGGTGCCATTATGACACCACCCATAATTCAATGTCAATGTGTTGCCATAATGGCACCATAAATACTTAAACCACCTCACTCGCCACTACAGAACACCTGTACCCTGCTTTGCTGTCGCCTCGGGCGGTGACTTTGTCGATGGACCAGTTGCCTTTCATTTCGGGTGGGAAGGTGTCGTTTAGGGTGAGGATACCTTCTGCGACGAGCTTGGTTGCCCGTGTCTAGTCAATAAGAGCGTCGAGTATGACGCTGGTGCCTTGGCGTTGGCTTTTGATGAGGTCGTCTTGGCAGGCTTGTTGGAGTCGATGAAAATTAAGCGCTATTTTTCATCTTTCTGCCTAAGTTTTCCAAGCTCAACTACTTTAAATTCTATATTTTTCATTTCAACTATTTTATATTCAGGCAAGAGCTCGTTAGTTTCACTATTAAACTTCATTACGATACCTTGAGCACCATAAACTTTTAATAATGCGTACTCTCCAACAATAGAGAATTTTTCTTTTCTTAAAGCCTCACCATAACCAAAATTAGTGAGAACACCTAATATATAAATTGAAAGAACTACAGATAAGATAATTTTTGAATTATTTTCATTTATATGTTCGTTTATTAAATCTTTATTAGGTACTTTTGCGTTAAAACTTAACCATAATTCGAGGCGATTTGAATAAGTACCTTCTCGGTCAAATAGTGGAATAATAACATCAACCAAAAGCATTAATAACGGGAATCCTAGAAAGAATATTACTGTATGCCAATAGAAATACGATTGAACTGCAACTAGCAACCCCAAAATAACGAAAAGACCATATTTAGATAGCAAAGTTTTATAAGGTGAGTTTGGTAAGCTTTCATTAATGATTAGATGAAATAAATTAAGAACTTGAAACAGAAAAACCAGTACCGCAATACTTATCCCACCAACCTTAAGGTAATTTGAAATAGATGGATTAATTAGCTCCGTTGGAATCCCAAAAGCTTTACAATATCCTAGTTCATAAAGATATACCGCCATATAACCGAATAGAGTACAGGCCAATATTATTACACTATCTGGGACTTTAAATTTTTCTTTCATATAGATACTCTATTTAGACAATATCGGCATTTAACATTTCAATAGTCGCATATGTGATCTTTCTTTTAGGAAATCACAGCCTGTTATTTCTAGGCTATAAACCCTTATTCCTTGATACTAAGCACTTTCACACCTTATGCCAACAAAAAAACCTCAAACCACTTCACTCGCCACCACGGTACAGCGATACCCTGCTTTGCTGTCGCCTCGTGCGGTGACTTTGTCGATGGACCAGTTGCCTTTCATTTCGGGTGGGAAGGTGTCGTTTAGGGTGAGGATGCCTTCTGCGACGAGTTTGGGGTTGCCTGGTAAGTCGAGGGTGACGCTGGTGCCTTGGCGTTGGCTTTTGATGAGGTCGTCTTGGGCGGTGGTTGCGCTGTCGTAGGTTTGGCATAGTTATTTAGGATCAATAGAAATTAAGTACTATTGTTTATTTTCCTTAAAATTCTAATATGGCTTTATTAAGTATTGAGCACCTAAACTATTTGCGCGATTGGTAGCGTGACAGATACTTTAAAAGGTATAGAAGTAACCTCTAAACTCCCCCTGGTATTTAAAGAACTGGACCTCGGAACGTACAAAGTTGACACCTACGACATAAACATCAATGGCCTTAATTATATTGTGTATTTTTCGCCATCAATCCACTTTTATAATGAAATGGACCTTTTAGAAGACATTCAAGCCTTTATAGGCCATCAGCTGACTCACTCTTCATTTGAAGTTAAGTTTGACTATGAGCCGAACATTGAGGGTGGTGTTGAGACCCAATTCAAGGCACCTGTAGGGCCTCCATTATCTCCACAAAATTTGAATATTTTAGGACATGCGCTATGCTCATTAATAAATATTCATAAGAATCAATATGGTGGCGAGTTTTATACTGCATCGGCGGCGCACTCACACCTAGTACGCTTCTACAATAAGCTTGCAAAAAGATATTGCAATACGTTAAAGTACGGCTACTGGTTAGAAATTAATCTCAACGAGGAGATATGCTATGTCATCAAAACGCATTGAACAGGTTTCTGCATTAAAGGCAAAAAACCTTAAGCGCTTAGGAGAGGCATACGCCAAAGCAGTAAAAGAAGGCACATTAAAACCCAAAACGCCTCTTTCCGCAAAATAATCGATTTCATTAAAGCTGCCATTTGGTGGCTTTTTTAATGCCTATAATTTCCCTTTCCTGCCCTTAAAGCACGATCCCAGCCACTTTCATTTTTCACCGAAAACCATTTTTAAATCAAGCAACCTCACTCGCCACCACAGTACACCGATACCCTGCTTTACTATCACCTCGTGCGGCGGCTTTGTCGATGGACCAGTTGCCTTTCATTTCGGGTGGGAAGGTGTCGTTTAGGGTGAGGATGCCTTCTGCGACGAGTTTAGGTTGCCCATACCGACAAAGTAAGAGAGTCGAGGGTGACGCTGGAGCCTTGGCGTTGGCTTTTGATGAGGTCGTCTTGGCTTATGAGCTTTTGACCGTAACGCGCCACCGCGACCCAACCGCCGTCGCTAGTACGCTGCAAACCCTCATATGGCGTGCCTTCGCTCAGCGAAAACACAAAACCACCGAGCGACATCATCTGACGCATGAATACTCCTTAGACAAAAATGGAAGGACAGAAACGAAAAAGCCCATCGAGGGATGGGCTTGGGGGTGTTTGGTTTGGAGATTATAACGAGGTTCAGGGGGTTATCTGACGTTTGCTGTAACGCTAAATTTTAATTTCTTACTGTTTGGCCAATACCATACTTAGATTCCATGTAGTTCATTAAATCCTTCAAAGATGATTCAATAGTTTCCATAGAATGAATCAAGTAATCATAAGAAATATCAATAAATTTTGGATCAACTGTAAGACCGACAACTTCATCAGCAATCTTTTCTAAGTCTTTAATTTTTTCTTTACTAATATTACTAATATTACCATTAGCATGAGCTACATAATTCCGTACTTTAGATATATTATTTATTTTATTCATGATCGTACTGGAAAACTGATAGTCATATCCTAAAACATGCTTCATATATTTGTTTTGTTTAGATAAAGGGCTTCTTCCATTTATATCTTTAAGAGATAGCTCTTTATTTTCTTTTATCTTTGCATAATCCAACAATCGTTCAACCGAATTTTCGAAAAGAGCATATATCGAAACTACGAATGGCATTCTAATAATTCGTGGGAGTTCATCTTCAGCTATAGTATAAACATGCTGATATTCATAGTACTCAGCATCTTTAAATGTTTTTTCTTCTTCCATTATGTAGTTTTCACAGACTGAATTCACGCCTTTTTCCATTTGAGAAAGATATGCACGTAAAACAATTAACTCAACTTTAATCTCAGTACCCGGATATCGAAGATCCATAGGGAAGATTCCCTTTAAAGAAACCATTACATCTCCAAAATAGAAAATTTTGTATAAAATGTGTTCAACTCTTAAATTCATCAATCGTAAAACTATCCCTTTACCCCATGAAAAACAACAACTAAAGCCCACTTTCGTAGGCTTTAGTTGCTTGTCGCTTAGAAGTCTACAAAGTTGCGTTGGGCGAAATCTTTGACGCGGGTGATGTTGTCGTTTACCTAGTCTGCTTACTTAGATTAAAGGGCTAAGTTGGGCGATTTGGTGTTATCGGATGGCTTTGATCATGCGGACGAGTTCGAGGTTGGAAACCATCGGAATGAGCAAGACAATTACCAGAACCCCTGATATGAGTGGGGTTTAGAGGTGGTTGCCCTGTTAAGCTCATTGAATCCCAGCTTTTTTAGGTATTTGCAATCACATACCTCATAGCGTCAATTCGTTTATTCATTTGGATAATAAGTTTTTTATAAAGCTCCATTTTCATTTCAAAATACCTCAGTGAGAAGCGTCCACGAATATTCTGACACATTTGGTAGTTATGGCTGTACCGCTTAACTTGATTAACGGCACTCTCCAATTCTAATTGAGCTCTTTCTCTTTTGTATGAACTCTCAAAATTTAAAGCCAAGAATATTTCACCATCGTATCTCCAAGGGTTCTGAGTTAACTCATAGTCAAACATAATCAAATAGCCGGAAGATTTAACAATATCTGTTATCCTCTGATCATAAACTGGATTTTTTATTACAAATTGGTCTAGATCATCGAAGCTTTGAATATCCTGCCCCGTCAATTCCCTTACTGCTTCTAGAATCGCATTCGTTACCTCCGTTTGTCTTTGGAGAGGGCTATAACTATTTGAAAACTCTATTTCATGATCTTCTGCTACCCTAAGGCACCCAGCAACCATATTTACAAGAGGTGATTTTTGTAGTTCCTTGGGCGTACAATAATCGGGATTACTTACTAGCTTGATTCCTGCATACTCAAAAGACTGCGCTACTAAGCGAGAACAAAATTGTCTGTTCAGTTTTTTCCCCTTATACAGAGGGTATTTTGTTCTTACTGCTTCTTGTACCGAATATGATATTCCTATTTGAGAGCGTGCAAACATTATTGCATTAGCCACATAACTTGCATCAACAATTCGGCGCACCTCAACATGATTTTTTTCTTCAAAAAGTAACCTTTGAATATTATTTGAATGAACTCCCTGAATATCTGAATGAATAAAGCTTCCTCCGCCCACATACAGGATTGCATGTGAAAATTTACTTAGAGTTGATAACCGGACAGTTTTGCTTATAAATCCTGTCTGAGCGGTCAAAATTATGTCGCCAGCCTGTAACTTCTCCATTTCAAATATATACACTTGGCTAACACCTACCTAATATTTTAATAGCATGCATGCGTTTAAATGTTCATTGATACTAAAAGACTTTCTCGTTTCCTACCAGTCTAAAAAACAACTAAAGCCCACATCGGGGCTTTCAGGCTGTAGAAAAATACCTTAAACCCACGCCATTGCTCGATTCGTGTTGTAAAATAGACATTTC
>NZ_QHJF01000036.1 GCF_003259225.1 Marinomonas arctica
AGAAAAAGTGCTGGTCCAGGTGTTCGGAATAAACCGAAACAAGCGTTCGCAATCACCGAAATACGCATTCTCATCTTTTATTTCTTGAATAGATGCTAAAACCGTTTTATAAATATTACTATAATGACCAGTTATATCTTTAAGCAAAACACTAGAGTATGAGATATCAAAACCATCGGAAAATCGTCTTATAGGCTCTCGTTTCAAAGTAACCTTACTATTATCATGTTTTACTTGGTAACCACATGCCTTCCAACTCTCATCACTCAACCATTGCAATCTCTTTTTTTCAAAAAGCCCCATACCCATTGAATGAGCAAGCATCAGAGTCCTTGGATCAGTTCTATAACATTTATTTAAAGTATACTTAGGAGTTATATCAGACTCTTCAGGCTCATCAAAAATACTCTGAAATATATCACCAGAGATATAAACACTTTCACGTGTAGAAACATTTAATAAACCTATAAAACTTTCTGGAAAATCTTGACTTTCATCTAAAAAAGAATAATCGAAAGCATATAAATCAGGATGGTTTTTCTTAATATGTTCAGCAAGTCTAAAATAAACACCTGAAACATCTATTCCGCGATAAAAAGTCTCATAATCATAATTATAAAAATCACAAAGGTACCTATATGTACCTGAGTTTATATCACCTTTCCCTCCCCATCCATGGATACACCAGAGCCTTTTTTGCCAATGTATTTGCTTTTTAACTTGCATAAAATCAAAGAATGAAGGTATTCTTTCTCTTAAATTTTTAGCTAAAATTTTATTATGACAAGTAAAAAGAATCCTTGATTCATCTGATGATAAATAGACTTCCTTTAGTTTATGAAGTAATAGCTCAGTCTTCCCAGTTCCTGATAGCCCTTGCATTCTTATCACAGGATCTTTAGATTTATCGTAGATAAAATTAGTTTGGTCAACATCAAAAAGCATTATTTTATTTTTGACTATATCAAGAAGATTATCTTTCTCTTCAATATCAATTTTCTTGACATCATTTATACTACCTGTAACAAGAGAAATTATAAGTTCTATTTTTCTTTTTTCATTTAGATCATCAACCTTATTATTTCGCATCAATTCATCAATGCTAGTTACTTCAGAATAATCAACTTCTACAGAAACTTCTTTCCTCCATTTTTTTGGACGCCCTATTTTTTCCTTGTATTCAAAATTATCTGAAATAACACCTAAATCTTCACAAAAATCATCACAAAAATCATCAAAACTTTCTTCATCACCTAAATTTATAAAACAAATTTTATATCCAGGTGAAAGAACAACAACAACATCATCAAATTCATATTCATATTTTCTATCGAGAGATGGAGTATCAACCAAAAAAAAACTTGAGAGAGATTTTTTTTAGACCATACCCTATAGTCTTTAACTATATTCCTTTTTATTTCCGACTCTTCCAAACCAACATAAACACTTTCGCTTAACATAGAAACATCCTTTCACCAATAGAATTGAAAAAGCCAATTCTAAATAAAATTTTCTTTAAAAATTAAATATCGGCAGCCATATAATTTAGATCTTTTTCTTTCTCTATAGCTAGAATTTTAAATTTAGCATCACTTACAAAATCAGAAACATATAAAAAAGAATGATCATATGTATATATATGAGACTTATCTTTATGCCTACTCATAGCAACATACATATTAGCTCTATCCATCACTTTTGTATGGTAAACAAATGTATTTCCATCGACTGTTGTGCCCTGCGAACTGTATACTGTCAGCGCATATGCATGACACAAGTTCGTCCCTTTTTCATCCGCATATTCTGAGGATAAAAAGCTCACTTTACGGCCATCATCCGCTCTTATTGAAAACTCTACATCTTCGCTTTCAACAATTCGAATAGACTCTATAGTTCCTAACGTACCATTAGTTACACCAAGTTTTCTATAATCATTACGACAAAACTTAATACGGTCACCTTTAGAAAACTCAGTTTTAAACGACTTGTCAGCCACGCTACACGAAAGCGAAATATTTTCCTGGCCTACTCGCCCTTCTGATATGTGAATATCCCTAATTGCTTTACTAATTTCTTGAACATCAGTCCATCGCTGTGCAATGACAAGAGAGGCTTTTTCAGGGTTGGCTTTTTGATACTTATGCCAATCATCCACTAACGCTTTTTTAGTATTTTCTGCATTCTCGTGAAAATGAAGACATCCTTTCTCATCAAGCGTTTTAAGTGCCTTTTCTGCTTTTCCGTCCCTTAGATCTGCCACCACCTCACGAGCCCACGCTGTTCGTTGCCTGCGTATATTTTCAATACGCTGTGTACCAATTACTTCAGGATTTGATAGATAGCGCAGTGACCCACCTCTATTGATCGCATCAAGCTGCTTGTCTTCACCAGTAAGGATCAATTTACACTGAGCCTGATAAGCACAGTGCGTTAGCTTTTGTAGATCAGTACTCGGTAATTGACCAGCTTCATCAACAACTAAAACTCCCGTAGATGATAGAGGGTTAGTGCCATTCGTGATTTTATTAATCAGTGAGGCGACTGTTACTGATTGAATACCTGTCTCTTCTTGAAGGTTATCTGCCGCCTTTTTTGCAATACTGGCACCTAAAACCTTGTAACCCCTCTCATTATAGGCATGTCTTGCTGCTAACATTAAGGTCGTTTTTCCTGCACCAGCAGAGCCTTGCACAATCGAAATATCAGGCCCGTTTAGAGCATTGTATACAGCTTCTATTTGCTCATCATCAAAAGGGAAAACGAGCTCCGACTCAGCCTTTTTCAAAGCTCTTTGAATTTCAGGCTCAGATAGGCTTTTAGTAAAACGACGCGATAAATCACGTGCGGTTTGTATCATCATGCGCTCACAATTTAAAACCGATTTAGTAGTGTATTGAGGTTCAAACGGATTTTCTGCACTTAACTCTACAACCTCCTGATCTCTGATCAATCGCTTAACGTTTTTCTCGCACTCAGCAGCGTTACTTCCGCTCTGAACGGATTGAATAGCTGTTTGATAAAATAGGTCTTGAGGCCTAAAAGTCGCCTTTTTGTCAGTAATTGAATACAGAATTTGATCGTCTTCTGGCAATTCAGCATCCAAAAGAGCTTCAGCTTGTATAGACTGTAGAGTCTCAGTATGAAAGCCCATACTATCCATTTCACTTTGCCAACTTTTTAACAATGCTTGATGATCAACTAACCCTTTCTCTTTTCGGGTATCCAGTTTTATTAAATCTCCCGCTTTGCTAGCACTACTATCGACTCCCTGTTTTTTTAGCTCCTCACGAATAGATTTTGATCTTTTTGAAAAATGCTCGCACAGCTCTTTATCAACACCACTGACATGAAATGAATCCTCATCTCTTTCAATCTGAAAGCCTAGCTGTTTCATCTGTGCTGCTAATTCCGCTCGATATAACGCACCCGCCGCTTTTTGCCATTGATAAATTTTGCGGGACTCAACACTACCCCAACTATCATCTGCTCGTGGTGCTACATTACAGATCACAGCGTGTGTATGTAATTGCGGGTCTTGCTCTCTCGACGTGCAATGATTAAAAGTTGCAGCAACTAACCCAGCCGTGCGCTCTAAAGTCTCTCCAGCCTTTCCTCGTCTCGTAAAAGCTGCATAACGCTCTAATGCATCAATACCGCGCTTGGCAGCTATTGTTTGAGCTTCCTGCACTTTAGTTCTTAACTCATCATCAGCTCTAGCCCACACAACAGAGACCGACTTAGGCGCGCTAAACGTGCAATCCCACCCTAATCGACGTTTATCTGAATATGCATTTTGAACAAGAGGAGCGCCCGAAGGCGCACCTCCATTGATCAAAGCCTCTAAGGACTCCTTTTCTACGGTTTTACCATGCAACTTCAGACTACGACACCCTAGCCCATAAAATTCGCCAGGTGGTTCTCCTGAGCCGAGGTAGTAGTCCTCGGCTGCGAGGTTGGTATAGTATGAAATCGTTCGGATTGGAGAGATCGTAAGCATTATGAGCGCCCTCCAAACAATTTATTTGTAGGTTGACTCTCTTTTTTTGGACGTTCAGTTAACCATTTAGCAGGAACGTGCTCCTCCGCAATAGTTTTTTTCTTATAAAGCGGCCATTGCAAACGAAATACACCTTCCCAACTTGGCACCATAAGATAGCCTATAACACCTTTTTTGGTTGGCATTTCAATGTGAGTTAAATCATGTTCACTAACAACAGGTTCACTAGACCGCTGCCATGTTTTTTCTTTACCAACCTGTGATGGCCGCTCAACAATGCGATCACCGAGCATATTGGAAACATATTCAGATTCTCCCCCTGCACTACCTACGCGCATAGCAACCACAACAGAAAATAGGTTTAAAATCGTATCAGCATCATTTTGATAATTTTTCTTGATCTGTGAAATTGATTGAGTTCCAAAAACAGCTCGTCCGCCACGCGCTCGCGCTAACTCCAGCCACATTTTAATACTCGGGTTTGGTGGAAGGTTTGCCATTTCATCAATAAACAACCAAGTATCTCGAACATTTCTCATGGGTTGAGATAAAAAGTGCTTTGTCATCAGCGACAATAACGCGTTGCACAATGGTGCTCCAATCGATTTATATCGCGGATCAGACTGCACAATGAGCGTATTTCTTACTTTTTTATGATTGCTATTCACCCACTCTCGAATAGAAAATCTTGGCTTATCGGAATCTCGCCACGCTACAGCCAGAGTCTCGATCCAGCTCAGCTCTGCTATTAAATTGACGTAAAAACCTTGGGTTGTTTTAGAACCTTCTACAACAAATGATGCAGCAATAGGATAATGACGTTGCAATAAAGACAGCATTTCAGATTGGGATAGCTGAATACGTTGCGTAATACTATCCCAGCCCCAAGGTTCTCCCTCTTCCAAAAGACTCACTAACATCCCAGTAAAAATTAGTTGAGCTCCCTTTATCCACATAGGGTCATTCGAACCGCTATCTGGAATTAAATTACTTGCGACCATTTCAGCATCATGTTCATTGAGAACATCGTTAGCAATATCCCACATGAATGACCGACCATCCCAAGGTGCAATCAAAATTGTTTTTTTGCTCAAGAAAAAAGAGGTAAATTCCTTCTTTTCATCATAAATAAAAACCTTGTCGCCTCTATTCATAGCCTGATCTATCATTGGTAAAATAACTGTATTTTTACCTCCACCCGCAGTACCTAAAACTAAAACATTTGACTGTTCCTCTTTTTTTGTTAGGGAAAAATTTGGATAAATATTAATGCCCCTGCTTTTTCTTCCTGCCTTTTTGAGAGTCTTTTTTGCCTTTCTCTTAGCAATAGATATCGCTCTTTTCCCTATGTAAAGCCTAGCGCCCTCAACATGTCTACTAAGATCAAGACCGCCTTCTACCCAAGCTAGTTTTTTTGTTAATTTATAAGAAACCAGCAATGAAAATAATAATGGAATTATTAAATGAAGGTAGAAATGTGTTACTAACCTTTCTCTTTCTAACCAATCCCAATAGTTATTCCAATCGTAGCCAGAGCCACCTAATACTAATTTTTTAAATAAACTAACAAAGTATTTTGAGTACTCTAAAATCCCCCCCCACCACGTTAGCCAATTCCATGTGAGCCATATAGAACCCAAAAATAAAAATATAAAAATAATTCCAAATAATAGAAAAATCGAATTCCAATCCTGTGTTTTTTCGTTTGGTGTAGTTCTCATTATTAATTACCTCCGCTTAAACGCTGTCTAGCAATCTCACACTCGTGGTCTGATAAGTTTGCTACGGCACAAACAATAGAAAACGTTTTGTGAGTGATGCGACGTTCTAGATCTACGAACCGTTGGTCTAGAGATAGCTGTTCGTCATTAGATGAAATGATGGTTCGAATATGCTCCGCTACAGACTCATTTTTCTGTTCTGCATCATTCACGATGCGGTTATAATCTGACGTTGAAAAACGTACAGTGATTGCCCTACTTACACTTTTTTTAGACATAAGAATCCCTTGAGCGTGATTTCAATGAAATCCGCTTTAAATAATTGAATTTGTTAAATTTTTAATAATAGAATTATGAAATCAATTCGCTAACTGGAATCAGTTACTCTGTAAGTAACTCAAGCGATAGCTCTGGTTTCAACAAATCACTGGATGCATCGTCAGGTGCGTTGGGGTCTGATAGAAAAACAGTTAATTTATTCATCTTTCAACTCCCCACAATGAGTAATCGTACGACGATCTAAAAAATCCTCTAGATCAGAAACACGATACATTGCTCTACGTCCAATCTTCACATAACGCAATCCATAGCGCCCATTGCAAGCCCAGAGACTCAAAGTCTGTGAGCTGACTCCAAGGTATCGCGCTGCTTGCTCACGATTGACCAAACTTGATTTAATTTTATTTGTCACAATAACGTCTCCTTCTGGTTGACGGAGATAGATTACGACCAACAACTCAGCTGCGCACTTTTAGAATGTTAAAAAAAAGTGCGCCTGACCACATAGCAGCTCAGTGAGGGAATAAATAGGAATGGCAGATTTAACCGAAAACGACCAAATAAAAAACGAACTTATTACAACATTGAACCATATTCGTACCGATGACAAAGACGTCTATATAAAAATGAGTGACTATTGCAAAGACTCGGTGGATCGGCTTATAGAATATTGTAATAAATCTGAAAACTTTTCTTTAACTCATACTCGCCAAGGAAAATATGAACCTTTTCTAAAAAGGCTAAAAAATGAAATTAAAAAAGTGATATTAGGGATAGAGAGAACTTATCTGACTTTCCATGATGAAAACCGTCAATACATGGATATAACAATGTTAAAATGGATACAAATTAAAATCGATGCCCCCGATTTTTTGACCATATCCTATTGGTCAAAACAAGATAATGAAGAGCTATACAGCATAGAAAGATATATAGATATATTTACGGATCAACTAAAGTCAAAATCAACAGAAAATTTGATAAAGATAATTTTTCAAGATCTAAGAATATTAAAGTTTTTAATTATAGATACTTACGATGTAATAAATAAGTTTAATTTCTTATCTCGAATCAACTCATCAGGAAAAATACAGCTCTCCGCCAACGCTACTCAAAACAGACAAGAATCCCTCAATCATAAGCTAAAAAAATTTGAACTATGTAAGTACTGCTACAGAACATCAGCAGGTAATGAGGTTTGTGATCTTCACAAAACTAGTCACTATGATGGAAATAAGAATTATACAATGGCGCGAAAGGTCTTTAGCTCATTGGAAGGTAAAGAAGGGGAAATAAATGAAGATCTCAAGGAAGCCTTAGAGGAATATAAATCGCTGAGAAAGGCAGTCGGTTTTAAAGAGTTTCAGTTAATTGGAATTAATACTCCCATTGATAAAATCATTGGTATTTCATTCCAAGTTAATGAAGGCATAATTTTTATAGTTGACTCTTTACTTTATGGAGATTGGGATAAAACCGGTAAGCCTATCTTGTTGAAATTTGTGAGTTCTCTAGCTCACCTAAAAGAAACTCTTAGTCAAATCATCGCAAATTCAGTATCTTTTGAAGATGTCACAAAGAAGCTCTATTCAGTGGACGGACTGCACAATACTTACGAAACTTCACTTCACCCTTACTGGTTGCTACAGGCTCTCAATATCGAAAACCTCGTGCTCCAAGTTGCAAATACGAAAAAATTAGAAAGAAACGAAAGGGATAAGCGTTACTACTCAAAACACACAGAACAAAAAATGACCTATATTGATATAGTAAAGTCCGAAATCAGTGAAGGATATATGGAACTAAAACCCAGCCAAACAATAAAAAGTAAAGCTTCAAATGTACGCAAACGGATCAACACTTACAAAGACTCAATAGAGATGTAGCACCCATGTAGCACGAACAATAAAAAAACCCCGATAAGTCAGTCTTCACCAACCTATCGGGGCTTATTTTATATGGTGGGCCTGCCCAGACTTGAACTGGGGACCTGCCGATTATGAGTCGGATGCTCTAACCAACTGAGCTACAGGCCCTAAAAGCGTTGCAGATTATATCGACATGATCGCCGCTTGCCAAGAAGTCGATGCCATTTATATGTAATAATTTTTCGAAAGTGGTTGATTATCTGACGTTTTTTCAACCAATCACTTTGTCTATCTACTACACCACTGTCTTCAACTCGGCTTTTGATTCGCTCTTACTTATCAATTAACACGCTCAAATGCGTGCTGAATGTCGGTATAGGTCACTTTTGCTTGAATCGCTTCTAGGGCAATAAAATGCAGCAGTTCTTCACGGGTGGTGCAAGCGTCTGGCAGGATGCTGACTTGGTAAGGATCAGCAGCATCTGAAATCGCCGTGTGTGTCACGCAGTTTTGCGTCATCATGCCGCAGATCACTAGGCGATCTACCGCTAGCTCTTCTAGTACTTGCGTCAGGTTTGTCTCTTGAAACGCATCGGCGTGTGTTTTTGTGACGATAGGCGCATCTGGTGCGGCGTCTAAAATGGCTTGATGCAATTTAACCCCTTCGCTGCCTTCAGCAAATAGTGGTGATTCACTTTCAGCCACATGTTGCACCAGGACTACAGCGGTATCTTGCTCTTTCGCGGTTTGAATGGCGTTAAGGATTTCTTTTAAGACCTGCTCTGTATTCCATAAAGGAAAGCTTCCATTGTCGAAATAATCGTTTTGTACATCGATGACTAATAATGCGGTGCGGCTCATGGTCGACTCCTATTCTGTTGTTTGCAAAGATCGTTATCAAGAACCCTAGCATCGCAAAACGATGGGTTCCATTACAGTGTCAAATTTGCCATATTAAAAGCCAAAATTGACAAAATGAGTATTTCCCTTGAAACATTATCAAATCGCTGTGCTTGCTTATCCTCATTCTCTCTTGTCGGCGGTTTATGGTTTTGCCGAGACGTTCGAACTTGCCACTGAAGCCTGCACAGAGATAGGCTTAGAAGTTCGCATCACCACGCATATTTTGTATGAAGCCGACCTGCTCAACAAACAAGCAACCCAACAACCTTATCACGCGGTGTTATTGCCTCCCAGTTTGGAGAAAGCCAGTTACAGCGAGAAAAATGCCAGCATCAATGATTTTTTAATCGCACAACATCGACAAGGCGCCATGCTTTGCAGTGCCTGCGCTGGGGCGTTTTTCTTGGCTTACACAGGTATTACGGATAAACGACTGATGACAACACACTGGGCGCTGGAAGGTTTGTTTAAAGAACACTTCCCCAAGCAAGCAATGGACACGTCGAAGATATTGATTAACCAAGGCGATGTGATCAGCGCCGGTGGCATGATGTCTTGGGTGGATTTGGCGATGGAGCTGGTACAAGCCTTGATGAATGTCAATATTGTTCGTCAGCTAGGCAAAACGTTAGTCGTTGATACCGGCAAAAGAGAACAACGCTATTATCAGCAATTCCAGCCAAATTTCGATCATGGCGATGCGGCGATTCTGGCGGTTCAACATCATTTACAAGGGCATTTTGCCGAACTGCAACGCACCGAAAGCATGGCCGCTCTCGCCAAACTCACACCGAGAACCTTTTTAAGACGTTTTTCCAAATGTACTGGATTCAACCCCAATGAATATTTGCAGCGACTTCGTATTCAAGCCGCTTGCGACAAGTTGGAGGAAACAACACAGCCGTTCGAAAGCATCGCCCTGGAGGTAGGATATGAAGATGTAGGGAGTTGTCGTAAAGCCTTTCAAAAAATTATGGGGCTAACGCCCAGCGCTTTTCGGCAACGTTTTGTGTCTTCTATAACAGCCAATTAAGCGATTAAGGAGCATAAAATATAAAAGCAAAATCACCTACGTGGTTTTGCTTTTTTCTATCTATTAGTCGTGCTCAATCTACAACTATCAGTCAACAATAAACAGAGTTGCGCCTTCTGTTGTGGAAGAACGATGCGGTTCGGCATCGTCGGCCACTTGATAGCTCATGCCTGCGGATAAAACAAAGGTACGACCGTCTTTTAAGACCGTTTTCAGCTCGCCACTCATGCAAAAAAGAATGTGACCTTTGGTACACCAGTGGTCGGCTAAATAACCCGCCGAATAAGTCACGATCCGCACACGAATATCGCCAAATTGTTTGGTCTGCCAGTAGGCAAAGCCACTTTCACCTTTGTGGGTGGTTTTTTCCACGCCTTGCCAATCGGTAACACCAAAGGGTAAATCGGTAATCTTCATATTAACGCCTTAAAGTCTTTCTATTCGTTACAAAATACCGCCCATTTGCACGGCATAACATAACCAGTAGTAAGCGTTAGCAAGCGGCGTTGGTCAAGCACTATCTTAACGGTTTAAGTAATCTCGATTTGATAACAAAATGTTTCAGCAGCACCATGGGAAATACGGTATTCCAAGGGCGTTTTATCGTAACCATAAGCCACCCGCTCAATCACCGCAACGGGGCTGTTTTCTGCGATGTTTAACGCTCCCGCAATGCGCGTATTGGCCGATTGGATCGTTAAGGTTTCTCTTGCTGAGGCGATAAGTTGGCCACATTCTTGTTCGTAAAATGGGTATAACAAATTACCAAATTCGGATAAATCTAAATCGATCAGTCGGGAAAAAAGTGACTCAGGTAGCCAAATTTCTTCCGTTAGTACCACACGCTCTTCCAAAAATCGCAGGCGTTCGAGACAAATGGCGTGGTCCCTTGTATTAAGGTTTAACGCATCAGCAATGTGCTTAGACGGTTGTTTCATGGTTTTTGATAACAGTTGGCTTTTCGGCATGACAAAACGGCCATCCGACGACATTTGACGGAAAAAACGAAACAACGAAGCGTTGAAATCTGGTCGACGCACAAAGGTGCCACGACCTTGGCTTCTATAAAGCAAACCATCGTTCACTAGCGTATCCACCGCCTTACGGATCGTACCAATGGCCACGCCATAGCTTTTGGTTAATTCACTTTCTGTCGGAATGGGCTTCTCCGGCAACCAAATTCCTGCGCTGATGTTCTCTAGCAATTCATCACGTACCTGTTGATACAGCGGCAAACGTTTATCCCGCCCATGCTTGAAAAAAGTCATTGTCGTCTCTTGTTTGTAAGCTCTTATTAGCAAGCTCTTGTTGGTGAGCTCTGTTTAGTAAGTTCTTGTTGATAAGTAAGGCCCATTCTAATGCTCTGTTTACAGAACGTCCACGATTGTTGACTTGTTGGTCATATAAACATATATTCATATATATGAATTACAAAAAATTACACTAACCTTTCACATTGAATAATAAAAATGACAAAACACGATTCTCCGATGACGCATCAATCACCATTAATAACAGGCATTGATACTCATGCGCACCTATTTCGCACCGACCTTCCCATGGCCGAACAGCGTCGATACGCACCTGAATACAATGCACTGGCCGAAGATTTTTTAGGCCAATTAGCCAAACATAATGTGTCTCACGGTGTGTTGGTTCAACCGAGCTTTTTGGGTACAGACAACCGCTTTATGCTGGCCGCGTTGCGCGAATACGCGACACAGTTAAAAGGCATTGCCGTTGTCGATCCAAGCATCAGCGATACAGAGCTGGACGATTTGAACGCAGACGGCGTGGTTGGCATTCGTCTTAATCTTATTAAAAAGCCGCTGGAAGATTACACCTCACCGCTTTGGCAGACTTTTTTTGGCAAATTGGCACAGCGCAACTGGGTGGTAGAAATTCAGCGAGAAATCGACGATTTAGCCAGTTTTCTACCGGCTATTTTAGAATCAGGCGTAGAGATCATTGTCGATCACTTTGGACGGACTTCAACGGGCATTCAAGTATCCAATCCAGCCCATCAAGATTTCTTAGACTTATTAAGCAGCGGTGCACCTATCTGGACCAAGGTGTCAGCGGCCTATCGCTGTGATGCCAACCTTGAGCAAGCACAAACCATGTTAGCCACTTTGCGCTCAGCTTATGGACACTCAGAGCTTTTATTGTGGGGCAGTGATTGGCCACATACCCAGTTCGAATCACAAACCGATTACCCAGAACAATACCAGTTTATGGAAGCATTACTGCCAAACATGGATGAACGCAAGCAGATCCTGATAACGAACCCAAGCAAGCTATTTAAATTTTAATTGCCAACCAGGCAGTGTAAAAAGGAATCATAAAAATGAGTCTACTTGTTGTTGGAGCCATTCTACTCTCCATCATTCTCGGCTATAAAACCCGTATTAATATCGGACTGTTTGCCATTGCCTTTGCCTATTTGATTGGCAGCTTTGCACTGGGACTAAGCCCAAACGACATCATTAAAATGTGGCCGCTGAAGATCTTCTTTATTATCTTCTCTGTGTCTTTGTTTTATAGCTTCGCCATCATCAATGGCACCTTGGAAAAACTGGCCGAGCATCTCATGTATCGTTGCCGACATTTCCCCCATCTGTTGCCTTACGCCATTTTCATTACCACAACGATTATTTCGGCTTTGGGCGCAGGCTACTACACGGTATTAGCCTTTATGGCACCCATTACCCTACTGCTTTGCCAACGTACTGGCATGAGCATGGTGATTGGCTCAATGTCGGTGGGTTATGGGGCGCTAACGGGGGCAAACTTTATGTCTAGTCAGAGCGGCATTATTTTCCGCGGTATCATGACGAACGCCGGCGTCACGGAAAACCAAGCCTTTATCAACTCCATTGGTATTTTTCTAAGCACGGCAATCATACCTTTCATCGTGATTACGGCGCTGATTTTCTTCACCAAACACCGTAGCACGATCGCCAAAGGCGGCTTTCAAATAGAAGCGCCCACGGCGTTTAATAAAGAGCAACGCCAAACACTCATACTAACGCTTGTTATGATGGGCTTAGTATTGCTTGCGCCAATTTCACATCTGGTATTCCCTGATAATCAGACGATTACCTTCATTAATTCAAAAATGGACATTGGCTTAATTGCCAGTGTGTTCTCTGTCATCGCGCTGTTGCTGAAACTAGGTGATGAACGCAAAGCCATTGCTTCTGTGCCTTGGTCAACGCTTATTATGATCTGTGGTGTGGGTATGCTGATCTCGGTTGCTATCAAAGCCGGTACCATTGACGACCTTGCCTCTTGGATTGGCACGTCTATTCCAGCGGTATTCGTTCCTGTTGTGTTTGGGGTTGTTGCCGCGTTTATGTCTCTGTTTGCCAGTACCTTGGGCGTGGTGACACCTGCGCTTTTCCCAATCGTGCCATCCATTGCACAAAGCTTGTCATTGGATCCTATGATGCTGTTCATCTGTATCGTTGTTGGTGCACAGGCCACGGCCATTTCACCTTTTTCTTCCGGTGGTAGTTTAATGCTGGGCGCTTGTCCAACAGAAGAAAGCCGCACCAAGCTCTTTCCACAGCTTCTGTTCCGTGCCGCACCATTGGGATTTGCCGCCGCTTTATTCTTTAACTTGCTAATCACCTTCGTGCTTTAGCGCACCTTAAACCTCTTTGGGCGTAAGCATTACTAAGGTGCTGCGCCCTTTTTTTATAGGAGATACCTGAATGACTCTTTCTCTGCGCACTCGTTTATTGAGTGTCAGTATTTTAGCGGTCGTCATCACAACGGCCTACCTCATTACCGAAACGACTTTGTCGCTCACCCAACAAATGCGTGACTCTTTATTAAAAGACGTGCGTCACTTTGCTGGTGCCTATGGTGACAACACCAGTGAGTGGTTAAATAGCCGCAAAGTCATTGCTGCATCGCTTGCCAATACCTTGGAACGCACGCCTGAACAATCCCCCTATATCGCGATCAAACAAGCCTTTGATAGCGGCCAATTTGCGCTAACCTATTACGGTAATAACGACGGCAATATGTATCGCCAAGATCCCGCCCTAGATGCCAAACGACCTGACTATGATCCTCGCGCGCAAAGCTGGTACATTGACGCGATCAATAAAGGCAAGGCCAGCATACTTGGACCAAATCTAAGCTCTACCACCAAAGATTTGGTGATTATTCTAACGAACCCAGTTAACCGAAATGGACAACTATTTGGTATGGTGGGCGCCAATCTCAGTTTGGATCAGCTGTCTAAACAAGTTGGCGAGCTTAACGTCCCAGGGTCAGGCTTTGCCATGATGGTGGCGTCTAACAACGACATTATCGCCCACCCAGACAGAGATATGGTGATGCAGAAAGCCGAATCTATCTCTTCGATTTTTGCCCCTAAACTTCTGTCTAATTTGATCAAAGAAGACAAGTTAGTGGAAGAAACCCTAGACGGTAAAGAAGTGTTTGCCTACGGACAAGCCATTCCAGGCACCGATTGGTCATTGGTCTTTACTATGGACAAAAGTGAACTCATGGCACCTGTCTATAAAGTCTTGGTTCGCCAAATGGTCACCGCCTTGCTTCTTCTAGTTGGTTTTATTTGCTTTTTATACTGGTTGTTCAAAGTCCTCTTTAGTGACCTAAATCGGGTTTCTAATGCGTTACAAGATATCTCAAAAGGCAAAGGCGATTTACGCGCTCGCATCGAAGTAAAACGCGACGATGAAATTGGCGTATTGGCACAAGGTTTTAACGATTTTGTTGGCCATATGCACGGTGTGGTTGAACGACTGAAAACACTGTCCAAAGACGTGGCAGACGAAGCACACAAAGTATCGAATTCCTCAACACAAAGCGCTTCGCGTGTGGCGACTCAGCAACAAGAAATCGACATGGTGGCGTCTGCAGTGACTGAAATGGCAGCGGCTACCCACGAGATCGCTGGCAATGCAGAGCAAACCGCTAAAGCTGCGGGTCACTCTGTGGAACTGGGTAACAAAGGCAGTGCGCAAGTACAAAAAAGCCGTCATTCTACCTATGAACTGGCCAACGAAGTCAGCGCCGCAACACAACAGATAGCCGATCTAGATAAGCACGCCCAACAAATCAGCGGCATTCTCGCTACTATTATAGGCATTGCGGAGCAGACCAACTTATTGGCATTAAACGCCGCTATTGAAGCCGCACGGGCAGGTGAACATGGTCGTGGCTTTGCTGTGGTCGCCGACGAAGTTCGTACCTTGTCACAGCGCACCCATGCCTCGACCGAAGAAATTCAAAAAATGATCGAGTTACTGCAAGAACAAACATCGAGAGCCGTTGTGTCGATGCAAAACAGCAGTGCAAAAGCTCAAACCAGCGTGGCCGATGCCGATGCTGCCACACAAAGTCTAGAAGAAATCGCTAACGCCATTATTAGTATTTCTGACATGGCGACACAAATCGCCACTGCCGCCGAAGAGCAAACCGCTGTTACCAATGAAATCAGCCAAAACAGCGAGATCATTCGTCAAGTCGCTGCGGACTTAGCCTCAGAAAGCCAAACCGGTGTGGAACAATCGAAACGGCTTAGTCAACTGGCCAAACAAGTCGACACCGAAGTGGGCCAGTTCCAGATCTAAGCAGCCTTTCTTCAAGAGGATAACTTGCTTGTCGAGCCTTTAGTCCGACAAAAAACTCGTGACGACAAATCACGTCTTGTCGGGCTGAAGCCGCGACCTACAAAACCCTATACAATTCAGTTAGTTACTTACCTAAATATACCTTACTTCAAGTCATCAATATTGGTTAATACCCACGCACTGTTGTGCTGGGTAAAGCCAATTTTAGGGTAATACGCTACGGCTTGCGGCGCAGACAATAAAATCAAAGAGCACTTAGACTGTAAGGCTTCCTTGGTCATTCGAATCAGGGTTTTACCGATCCCCGATGCCTGTACGGATTCATCCACCGCTAAGTCTGATAAATAGCAGCAAAAGGCAAAATCTGTCACCGAACGCGCCACACCAACAAGCGCCTCACCCTGCCATGCGGTAATCAGCAGATTAGCGTGTTTCAACATGGCTTCAATGGTCTCAGTATTATCAATGGGACGACGCGCGCCCAACGTCGTTTTCGCCAGCAACTCAACAAATTGCTGAGCCGTAATAGCCTGATTAATCTTGTACTGGATAGACATAAAAAAACACCTTTGGCGATGCGATAAAAAAGCAGCATAGAATAATCTGTGCGTTTATAAAATACGTAAATGCTTACCTAAAGTTAAGAGTTTAAACAACAGCGCACACTCAACAGGCATCATCAACGCTCTGCCGACAACACTCGCAATGCCACCCCTGCGGCGGAAGTACGGTTTTCGACACCGAGCTTTGGGAAGATTTGCTCGAGGTGTTTGTTAACCGTGCGCGGGCTCATTTCGAGAATTTCCGCGATTTCGCGGTTGGTTTTACCATTGGCAATCCAGTGCAATACTTCCGATTCTCTATCAGTCAAATCCAGTGCCTGCTTCAGTAATGCTGGCCCTGAGAGTTTATCGCCGTCTTCCAGCCTTAAAAGCACTTCTTTTTGCTCGGTGACGCCCATCATTTTCAGCGCCAGAGGATAGTCCAAACCACTGAGTTTCAAGACATTCCCCAACTTTCCAACAGGCAAAGGGGGCTGATGAGCCAACCAAAGGCGTATTTGCAACGCCAATTGTGTGCTTTGCCACTCACTATTGGCCCGTGCTTTCGCGAGTAACGCGTACGTTTGTGGTGTGGCCCAAGTAATTTCACCGGCGTAATTGGTTGTCATTAAATATTGCCCCATGCTATCAAGGGCCGATTGCGCGTTGTTACTCAAACGCGCATTCGACAAATGCACACGCATGCGAGCAATCAGTTCATTGGGCTGAATCGGCTTGGTGAGATAATCTACCCCACCCGCTTCCAAGCCGCGCACAATATCGTCTGTGTCACTTAATCCCGTCATAAAAATAACCGGAATCGACGCCAAACTTTGGTCGGCTTTTAATGCTCGACAGGTGTCAAAACCGTCCATATTGGGCATGATGGCATCGAGCAAAATAATGTCAGGACGAATCCGTTTCGCAATGGTTAACGCCTGTCGGCCTTCAAGAGCGACCAGTACATCCATATGAGCCGCTTCCAAGGTGTCATGAATCAGGCTCAACGCATCTGGCGAGTCGTCGACCACTAAAACAATGTCACTCTTACTACTGGGATTCATCATTCGGTTTCTCACTGACATCACACATTAACTGTGAGTTTGTTTGTATATATTGAGCAATCGCATCGAACTGAAAACCTTGATACAAGCTTTCCAATTGCTGTAAATGACTTGGGGCAATCACGTCTTTTTTGGCCAGCAGATCCAACACACCACGCACGCCTTTTTTGTAGCCCATTTCGGCAAACGCCATCAGCTCTCGCACGCTTTCATGGTCTGGAATCCGAGCAGGAGAACCATGATAACCCTCACTTTGTATCGGAATCGGTTCGGTTGCCAAAGTAGTTGAACCGCTCTCTTGGGTCTCTTGATACAGCCACTCCAACGCTAACCAATGCTTGATTGCGTCCAGTAAGGCGCTGTTGTTGACCGGTTTAACCAGATATTGATTAAACGCCGCTTGCTCATCAGGTTGACGCAGACTTTCTTGGGCATCAGCGGACAACATCACTATCGGCACTCTGTAACCTAAATCACGCATTTTTTTTGCTAATGTCAATCCATCCATTCCCGGCATAGACACATCCAATATAAAAAGATCCGGCGAGCAGGATGCCAGCTCATCCAGACAGCTTTCTGCGTCTGAGGCTTCCAATACATTAAACCCAAGCGGCACGAGAATATCAGACAGCAATCCGCGCACCACAGGATCATCGTCGACCACCATCAAGGTACGCTGATAACCTTGGTAACTCACAATACGCTTATGTTCATACATACTGGCATCGCCTTGACTCACCCAAGGCAACATCAGACTGACACGAAACTCACTGCCCGCGCCCACCACCGAATGCACTTGCAAATCGCCGCCCATAATATCGGTCAATAATTTAACGATAGTCAGACCCAATCCGGTGCCGGGTAAATTCCCCGTACTGACATCTCGAACCCGTTCAAACGGATCAAAAATACGCTGCAAATGCTCTTCTTTTATGCCCAGCCCCGTATCTCGAATCACAAACTCCGCCACTTGGTTGCGATAATTCACTTCAAATAAAACCGACCCTTTAGGCGTGTATTTCACCGCATTTGACAGCAAATTAATTAATATTTGCCGCAAACGCTTTTCATCCGTAATAACATGCTGAGGCAAAGGCGCCAGAATTTTTGCCTGAAATTGCACCCCTTTACTGCGCGCTTGCATGGCAAACATACTGTTAAGCTGATCGATGAGTTTGGGCAAATCCACCGTATTGCGATACAGATCAAAACGCCCGGCTTCAATTTTTGAAATATCCAATAAGCCTTCAATCAAATCCGCCAAATACAACCCGCTACGATGGATAATATCCAAACCATTTTGATGCCCAGAGGGCGTATTGGCTTTTTCAGACAAAAGCTGTGCATAACCAATAATGGATTGCAGCGGCGTGCGTAACTCATGGCTAATACCAGTAAGATAACGACTTTTCGCTTCATTTGCCCGCTCGGCTTGCTCTTTGGCGTGCTGTAAAGCTTTGTCGGTTTCTTGGTGAGCATCGACCTCGCGAATCAACTTTCGTGTTTGTCGATTCGACTCTTTCTGCGCCACAACTCGACTTTCATGAGCCAATAAAAACAACCAAGACAACACCCCAGAAACAATTAATAAAGTGAAAAACAAAGCCAACATGGTGTCTTGTAAGAGTATTTCCTCACTCACTGACTCTGGTGCCATTTGTCGATAAATCAGCATCATCAGTGCCGCGTTAATAATGTTAATCACCAACAACAAAGACGCAAACCGTCCCAATCGTGAACGCACGGCTTTTACCAAGCTCTTTGGTAAAAATAGTCTTAAAAAATAATCACTCTGCTGAGCAATGCCTGCTTGAGGCTTGCAACTGTCCAAGCAGCGCACATCCAAAGAGCAGCACAACGAACAAATTGGTAACATATAGGCTGAGCAAAAACTCATGTCTTCCGTTTCGAACGCATTTTCACAGATCCCACAGGTCAAAGTGACATAGCTGGGATTGCGCTGCTTTGCTAGCTCGATCATTGGAATCAGTTCTGGGCTTTGACGCGCAAGGTAATATTTGCCCTTGGTGAGCCACGCAATCAGTGGCACAAACACGAAACAAGCCCCCAGTGAAATAAAGTGACACAAGCTTTTCGCCACCTCCCCAAAGACACCTAAATAACTCACCAAACCCAAGGTGGTGGCGATCAACATGGAACCCGTTCCCACTGGATTAATGTCGTATAAGTGCGCCCGTTTAAACTCCACATAATTGGGACTTAATCCCAAGGGTTTGTTGATCAATAAATCCGCCGACAAACTGCCAAGCCAGCTCACCGCCGCGATGGCAAACACGCCCAAAATCGCGCCCAACGCTTGATAAATGCCTAATTCCATCAGCAATAAGGCAATGGTCACGTTAAACACCAACCAAACCACACGACCCGGATGAGAATGGGTTAAACGCGAAAAGAAATTCGACCAAGCAATAGAACCCGCATAGGCGTTGGTTAAATTGATTTTCATCTGACAAATGAACACAAACACCGCCGCCAAAATCAGTGCTGTGGTGGGCGATGTGGTTAAAAAGAAAAAGATGCGCTGATACAAATAGGTTGGATCAGTGGCTTGAATATCAGTAGCGCCATCGGAAATGGCCAAATAAGCCAAGAACGAGCCCAATAACATTTTGATGGCACCAATGAACACCCAACCAGGACCTGCCAAAATCAGCCAAAACCACCAGCGACGACGGTTATGCTGCGTTTTTTTAGGGAAAAAACGTAAATAGTCGACTTGCTCGCCAATCTGCGCCATTAAGGCAAACAACACAGAGGCCGCGGCACCAAACAAAATCCAATCAAAATGCGTACTGTTCGGTACATCTACTGGCGCATACTGGGTCCAGCCTTCAAAGTTTTGATATTCCTGAGTCACTACCACGCCAATCGCCGCGACTTGCAACACCAGCCAAATCCATTGCGTGCCATTTTGAAAACGACTGATTGCGCGAATACCGTGTGTCACAATGGGAATCACAAAGATGGCCGAGAGTGCATAACCCAAGGCCAAGGGGATGCCTAACAACACCTCCATGGCCGACGCCAAAATAGCCGCTTCAATTGCGAAAAAAATAAAGGTGAAAGTGGCGTAAATCAGCGAGGTAACGGTCGAGCCAAGATAGCCAAAACCCGCGCCTCGGGTCAGTAAATCTATGTCCAAGCCATGCTTGGCGGAATAATAGGCAATCGGGAAACCCGTCACAAAAAACACCGCCATCACGGTGAGAATGGCCGCTATCGCGTTGGTAAAACCGTACGCCAGAGTAATAACCGCGGCCAACCCTTCAAGAGCCAAAAACGCCGTCGCACCGAGCGCCGTATGACCAACTCGCTCGATGCTCATGGCATGACCTTGCTTAGAAGAACTGTCATGCCTAGAGGTATAACGCAAGGCATAGTCTTCCATGGTTTGGTCGGCCACCCACTTATTATAATGGCGTCGCACTTTAAAAATCTTTTGCGCCGCCGTCATAAAATCTTACGCTCAAGCCATAATATGCAGCTCATAGGCTTATACAAAAGCAAGCACCAAACCCGCCACGGCAATCACAGAACCACTCACACGAGTCACTAAAGAGGTACCAATTTTTGCCATCCACTGACCAAAACCTAACCCCACCACATGCAAGCCAGCCGTTGCCAAAGCAAAACCCAGCGCATATTGCAGACCATTAGCATTCAACGGCATTTCCATACCGTGAGCGGCACCATGAAACAAGGCAAAACCACCGGCAATCGCCATGCAAACCACTGTTGGTAAACGCTTAGCGAACAACACCAAAGCGCCCAATACGATGACAGACAAGAGAATCCCTTGCTCAACAAATGGCACGCTCAAACCCGCCACGGCTAAGCCACCACCTAACAACATAGTCATAACAAACGCGGCCGGAATCGCCCACAAAGCGCGACCACCCATGCTCGCTGCCCAAAGACCAATCGCCACCATAGCTAAAAGATGGTCCAAACCACCCATTGGGTGAGCAAAACCCGTCATAAAGCTAGAAGCCTGTTCATGCCCCGGATGAGCCAGAACAGCACCTGACGCCAATAGCGAAGCCGCAACCAATAACCCTTTTGTTTTCAATGTACTTTTTTTCAGTGCATTCATAATCTTTCTCCAAATACTTGATCAATCTGAACTAAACAACCGCTTTCGCCGCTGGTAACTCTTTTGCTTCCAACATGCCTTCCGACACAATAAATTTAATGATGTCGTCCAAGCCTTGGGCTTTTTTAAGATTCGAAAAAATAAACGGACGCTCACCACGCTGGATCTTGGCATCGTGCGCCATCACATCCAAAGACGCGCCAACCAAAGGCGCCAAGTCGGTTTTGTTAATAATCAACAAATCGGATTTGGTAATACCTGGGCCACCTTTACGAGGAATCTTATCCCCCGCAGACACGTCGATCACATAGAGAGTCAAATCCGACAGTTCAGGACTAAAAGTCGCACTTAAATTGTCACCACCGCTTTCCACAAACACCAGATCCAATTCACCATGGCGTTCTAACAATTGATCAATCGCCGCCAAATTCATCGACGCGTCTTCACGAATCGCCGTATGCGGACAACCGCCCGTCTCAACCCCTAAGATACGATCTGCATCCAAGGCTTGATGCTGGGTTAAAAACTTCGCATCTTCTTGGGTATAAATATCATTGGTCACCACGGCAATGTTGTAGTGGTCACGCATCGCACTGCATAAAGAACGCAGCAACGCGGTTTTACCCGATCCAACCGGACCACCCACACCAATTCGTAACGTTTGTTTTTTCATACTAGGTTCCTTTTAAAAATACATTAGAAATCTTATGGTTGTTATTTCTGTTCACAACATTACAAAACCAAAAACGTAGGTCAGATGAGCCGAGGAACGAGGCGTAATCTGACAATGCGTATACGACCAAAACGGCACATTACGCTGCGCTTATGATGCCCTACCAAACCAAAACAGCATTTAACCCAATCAATCCAAACGCACCAAACACGTAGGCCGGATAAAAATACACTTAAGAACGAAACAGCCGCGAATATTGTGTTTCGTGTTGCGCACTGGCAATGGCGATGGCGGGTAAGCCTGCGCCAATGCGGTCTTCTTCAATGGTTAACGACATGGCAATGGCCTGTCGAATATCTGTCTGTAACTCCCCTAACAATTCTTGCGCTTGGGTTTGCCCAAGGGGAACCAATTTGGTCGCGGCGGCGATTTGGTTTTCCAACCAAGACCAAGCAAAGCCCAGTGAAGCCAGATCGGCTTTCAGGTTCCAATGGCTCGCGGCAATGGCAAACAAGGTGACAAAGCTCATCTGATCTAAGCGCTTAAACGGTGTCTCTATGTGCAAACTGCCCATTAAACGAAACAAGGCTTCGCCCATGGCGGTGTCGTTTAAACGCAGCTCTTTGGTTTCTCGGCAAGCCAAAACCAAGTCATTTAGCTCGAACAGTCGCTCGGCATCATTGTGTTTTGCCGCCACCATGCAACGCTGCAATACGGGCAAGTCGATTCGCGCCACAGATTGCTGCAGCTGCAAACCAATCCAGTCGGACACCTCGGCTTTGTTTTTTACCCAGCCTTGGTCAATGGCGTATTCCATACCTTGGGAAAAGGCGAAACCGCCCACTGGCAAACCGACGCTGCTTAACTGCAAAAGCCGCAACAAACTAATATCAGTGGTGGCAATGTTAGTGGTGACTATGCCCATGACTATAAGCTCCAGATTCTGGGACAAACACGCCCTCTTCATGGGTCACGATCAAGCCCAGCATGTGCAGCATGTCTTCTAAAACGTGGTCAGGTTTGATACGCAACCAGCGTTCGCCAATCTGGATTTTGGTGTGGCGATTGCCTAAGTGATAACAAGCTTTCGAAAAAGCTTCCCAGTCTTCGCAGCTAGCATGAGCCACGTCTTCCACCGCGCCATTAACTTGCACTATCTTGCCGCATTCAGACTTTAAAAATTCACCAACTAACAAGGGCTTACCACGCTCAAGAAAAACACGAACTTCTTCGTTGTTATCGCCCACCAGCTTTAAGCGCCCACGATCACGCTGTTCGTGCGTTAAGGTTACTGTGGTATGAACGGGATCGTGACAATGAGTACCTAATCTTTCGTAAATATCTAGCATCGTATGTTCCTAAAAAAACGTTCCTAAAAGAGTCTCTAAAAAAGACTTCTCTAGAATAATGTATACAGCTGAGCCAAGGGCAAGACTTCCGCAGGCTCACAGGTTAATAATTCGCCATCCGCGCGCACTTCATAGGTTTGCGGATCGACGGTAATGTTCGGCAGCCAGTCGTTGTGAATCATGTCGAGCTTGGAAATATTGCGCGTGTTTTTACAGGCCACCAAAGTACGATCCAAACCAAGGGATTCTTTTAGACCATTATTCAGTGCCGCCTGAGAAACAAAGGTCACGGAGGTCGCCGCCGCTGCCTTGCCGAACGCGCCAAACATAGGACGATAATGCACGGGCTGTGGCGTCGGAATAGAGGCATTTGGATCGCCCATTGGCGCACTGGCGATCATGCCGCCTTTGATGATCATCGAAGGTTTCACTGCAAAAAAGGCAGGACGCCATAAGACCAAATCCGCCAGTTTGCCTGGTTCAATCGAGCCCACTTCGTGGCTGATGCCGTGGGCAATCGCTGGGTTAATGGTGTACTTAGCAATGTAGCGACGAGCACGGAAATTGTCCGCCCCCAGCGCTTGGTCTTCTGGCAATAAACCAAACTGCTGCTTCATTTTGTGGGCGGTTTGCCAAGTACGCGTCACCACTTCACCGACTCGTCCCATGGCTTGGGAATCAGACGAAATCATACTGAACGCGCCACGATCATGGAGAATGTCTTCTGCGGCAATGGTTTCTTTGCGAATACGCGAATCGGCAAAGGCCACGTCTTCTGGAATATTGCTATCTAAATGGTGACACACCATCAGCATGTCTAAATGCTCGTCTACCGTGTTGCGCGTATAAGGGCGCGTTGGATTGGTCGACGATGGCAAAACATTTGGATTACCCGCCGCGCGAATAATATCGGGAGCGTGACCGCCGCCTGCGCCTTCTGTATGGTAGGTGTGAATCACGCGATCTTTAAAGGCATCAATGGTGCTGTCGACAAAACCCGATTCGTTCAAGGTGTCGGTGTGAATCGCCACTTGCACATCGTATTTTTCCGCCACACTCAAACAACAATCAATCGACGCGGGCGTGGTGCCCCAATCTTCGTGTAGTTTCAGACCACAAGCACCCGCCTCCAGCTGCTCTTCTAAGGCTTCTGGCAAACTGGCGTTGCCTTTACCCAAAAATCCCAAGTTCATCGGCATGCTGTCGGTAGCTTGTAACATCTTGCCAAGATACCAAGGACCCGGCGTACAAGTGGTCGCTTTGGTTCCCGTTGCAGGCCCTGTGCCACCGCCAATCATGGTGGTGACGCCAGAGGTTAAAGCTTCTTCAATTTGTTGCGGACAAATAAAGTGAATGTGCGCATCGATGCCACCGGCGGTCAAAATAGAACCTTCGCCAGCGATAACTTCGGTACCCGGCCCAACCACAATATCGACGTTATCTTGCACGTCTGGGTTGCCGGCTTTACCGACTTTAAAAATGCGGCCTGCTTTGATGCCAACGTCGGCTTTCACAATGCCCCAATGATCCAGCACCAAGGCGTTGGTAATCACCAAATCTACGGCAACATCATTGGTCACTTGGCTTTGTCCCATGCCATCGCGGATGACCTTGCCGCCGCCGAATTTCACTTCGTCGCCATACACGGTGAAATCTTTTTCCACCTGAATCCAAATATCGGTATCGCCTAAACGCACGCGGTCGCCCGTGGTTGGGCCGAACATTTGCGCGTAACTGTGTCTATCCATCTTTGCCATTATTGCGCTCCTGCCAGTTTGCCCATGACGTCACCACGGAAGCCATAAATGGTTTTCGTGCCGGCGTATTCGACCAACTCCACTTCGCGGCCTTGGCCGGGTTCAAAACGCACCGCCGTGCCAGAAGCAATGTTCAGACGAAAGCCTTTCGTCACAGCACGATCAAAGGACAAAGCGGGATTTACTTCGTAAAAATGATAATGGGAGCCAATTTGCACAGGACGATCACCGGTATTTTCGACACGAACTTTCACCGTTTTGCGGCCCACATTGAGTTCAATATCACCCGCGGCAACCTGTATTTCACCTGGAATCATGGGGGTTCTCCTTCCCTAATTTATAGGATTATGAACAGTGACTAACTTGGTCCCATCAGGAAACGTCGCTTCCACCTGCACTTCATGGATCAATTCCACTACGCCGTCCATCACTTGTTCCGCGCTTAATACGGTTTTGCCATAGGCCATTAACTCCGCCACGGTTTTGCCATCGCGAGCGCCTTCGATAATTTCCATAGTGATGTATGCCATGGCTTCGGGATAATTCAATTTAAGGCCGCGATTCAAACGACGTTCTGCCAACAAGGCCGCGGTAAATACCAGCAGCTTGTCTTTTTCTCTTGGGAGGAGTTCCATTTTTATGCTCCGTTACTTCACTTTATGATTGTTTTTGTTGAACCAAAAAAGAGCAGCCGCCCCCTTTTAGGTCGACCGCGCTTTTTTTAGGTCGACCAGATCCTCGGTTCATTGGATTCTTTGTTCATTAATGCGGGACGAATATCGCGCCAGCACTGAATAAATAGCTGTTTTACTTGTTCTGAATCATCGTGAAGGCTACGAACTAAGATGTACTCGCCTACCATGCTTACGCCACTTAATGATCCATGTTGGGTACAGTGCTGACGTAAAGAATCGATCAATTCGTCGTGATTGACTGAATCAAACGGCCCCGCAATCATCAAACCATTGATCGGCTTGCCATCCAGTCCGGCTTTGGCGGTAAAAATGGCTCGACTGTTATCATCTATCACCAAGCGCTCTCGCACTTTAAGACGACCGTTCTGACGAATCTGAAAGCCTTGCTCTGCGTGGCCTTCGCCAAAATCTTCTTTATTGGCAGGCAAGCCAAAACAGGTGATTTCCCAGCCGATGAACTTGGCGTTGTCAGCCAAATCAATGCAGTTTTCTAGACGAGTATGCGCATTCGGATAGAGGATGGTTTCTTGTGGCAACCATTCCATTAAGCTGTTCTCAGCGACGTTCAACTGGGTAATTTGATGTTGTAAGGTTTTGTCTTTACGAGCACGATAAACACGACCAGCCCCCGGCGTAGTAATTAAAACGTGTGTATTTTCAGCTAAGTTCGCTGTAATCGTGAGGCGATCTCCCGACACCAAACCGCCCGGTGGATGCAATAAATAGACATGCGCCGTGTCTCGACCTTCTGGGTAAAAGGGCTTCTGCACATACAAAGGCCCCTTGTGATCACAGGTTTTCAACACGGTACCGCGAGTTGTTTTACCAAAGCCTAAGGTCAGAAACGCATGCCAGTGTGAAGCTTCCCCCATCACTGACATGTTTGTTTCTGGCAACGGCTTTGGGTCGTATTGTTCTGCCAAAGCAAGATTATGTTTATTATTCATGGATGCCCTATAAGCGTCTTTCGCGTGGCTGCTGATTCCACTTAATGCAAAAATCACACCGCCAAATACTGCTTTATCAAAGTATCATTAAGGTTTTCCATTTTATCCGCCGCCACAATGCGCCCCTTTTCCATCAGGCGAAATTCTTTCCCTACGCGACGAGCGAAGCCGAGCTTTTGTTCTACCAAGATAACGGTCAAACCTTCCTCTGCATTGAGCTTTAAAATCACATCGCCAATTTGTTTCACAATGTTGGGCTGAATGCCTTCATTAGGTTCGTCCAAGATTAAGACTGTTGGCTCTAACACCAAGGCACGACCGATGGCCAGCTGTTGTTGTTGACCACCGGATAAATCGCCACCACGACGATGCAACATGTCTTTCAGTACTGGAAAAAGCTCAAAGATTTTCTCTGGGATGTCTTTCGGGCTGTCTTTGGTACGTTTACTTCGCACTGGCAAACCAATACGCAGGTTCTCTTCTACCGTGAGCATGGGAAAAATATCTCGGCCTTGAGGCACATAACCAATGCCTGAATACGCGCGCTTCTCTGCGCTTTGCTTATTTAGGGTTTCGCCTGCCATGGTGATCTCACCATTTTGGATGGGTAACAATCCCATGATGGCTTTTAGCAAGGTGGTTTTACCCACACCGTTGCGTCCCATGATGCAAGTAATGGAGCCAGGGACTATCTCTAAATCCAAGCCCCAAAGAATTTGCGTACCGCCGTAAAGTTGATCAACCTTGTTAATGGATATCATGCATGTTCTCCTGCCGCAGCCTCTTCACCAAGGTACACTTCAATCACGTCTTTGTTACTTTGAATCTGATTCATGGTGCCTTCGGCCAACACAGAACCTTGGTGCAATACCGTTACCGTGCGCGCAATACTGCGCACAAATTCCATATCATGCTCGACCACAATCACCGTTCGCTCTCCCGCTAAAGACGTTAGTAACTCCGCCGTGCGTTCCGTTTCTTGGGCCGTCATGCCCGCCACCGGTTCATCGATCAACAAGAGTCTTGGCTCAGCCACCAGCAACATGCCGATTTCTAACCACTGTTTTTGACCATGGGACAAGGCACCCGCCAACATAAATCTGTGCTTGGCTAAACCTATGGTTTTGAGTACCTCGTCTATGCGGTCGATTTGTGTCGGTGTTAAACGCGAGAACAAGGTTGGCAAGACACGCTTGTCGGTTTTAAGGGACAACTCTAAATTATCGAACACGGTTTGCTCTTCAAACACGGTGGGCTTTTGAAATTTACGACCTATGCCAAGCTGCGCAATTTCCGCTTCGTCTTTGTTCAATAGGTTGTGATTTTGCCCAAAGAACACCGTGCCGGAATCACACTGAGTTTTGCCGGTAATCACGTCCATCAAGGTGGTTTTTCCCGCCCCATTGGCACCGATCAAACAACGTAATTCGCCATCGTTCACGTAAAGGTTGAGATTATTTAACGCCTTAAAACCATCGAAGCTCAGATTCAAACCTTCTACATAGAGAATCACCTGATTGTCGACATTCACCGTGGCTTGCTCTGGCGCCAGAAAAGGCCAAACCTGATCACGGCGGAAGAATTCACGGGTACTGTCTAACGTTTTAGAGGGTAAGGTACTCATGCTTGCGACTCCTTATTCATAACGCTATTTCGCTTGGCCTTTAGCTGCCCGTACAAACCCATCAAACCTTTTGGCAAATACAAGGTCACCAGCACAAACATGGCACCCAAGGCGAATAACCAAGCATCTGGCATAATCGCGGTAAAACGGGTTTTCGCGTAGTTCACCAACAAAGCACCGATCACCGCACCAATCAAGGTGCCACGACCGCCCACCGCGACCCAAATCACCATCTCGATAGAGTTAATCGGAGAAAATTCACCAGGGTTGATAATGCCCACTTGCGGCACATACAAAGCGCCTGCAATGCCGGCAATCACAGCGGAATAGACAAACAACCAGACCTTGTAACGATCGGTACGATAACCAATAAAGCGTGAACGAGATTCCGAATCACGAATCGCCAACACCACCTTGCCGAGACGAGAGGACAAGATCTTCTGGCTGACTACGAAGATCACCGCCAACAGAATCGCGGTGATCAAAAACAAAGCAACCCGCGTGCTATCCGCTTGTAAACTGAAACCAAGGATTTCTTTAAAATCGGTTAGACCATTGTTGCCACCAAAGCCCATTTCGTTGCGGAAGAACGCCAGTAACAAGGCATAGGTTAAGGCTTGCGTCATGATGGACAGATACACGCCAGTCACCCGAGAGCGGAACGCCAACCAACCAAACACAAAAGCCAACAACCCAGGCACCAATACTGCCATCAGCATCGCGAACCAGAACTGATCCATGCCCAGCCAAAACCATGGCAATTCTTTCCAATCCAAAAACACCATAAAGTCAGGCAGTAAAGGATTACCATAAACCCCGCGATCACCGATTTGGCGCATCAAATACATGCCCATCGCGTAACCGCCCAAGGCGAAAAACGCCCCGTGGCCTAAACTCAAAATACCGCAATATCCCCAAATAATATCTACCGCTAACGCCAACATGGCGTAGCACAAATATTTACCCAAAAGCGTGATGGTGTACGTGCTGACATAGAAGGCCGAGTCGGCGGGTAAAAACAGATTCGCTGCCGAAGCAAGAATCGTCACACTCAATAAAATCACCACAAATGGCAGAGTGTGCTTGCCCGTCGAGCGTCCTTCAGAAAACCAAGCTGTAAGACGTGTCATTCTGCCGCCCTCCCTTTTTGTGGAAAGAGTCCCTTAGGACGTTTTTGGATAAAGAGAATAATGAACACCAACACCAGAATCGCAGCGAGCACCGCGCCCGTGGTGGGTTCAAGAAATTTCGTTGCGATGCCCAAAGTAAAGGCCGCGACTAACGTACCCAACAAGTTACCCACGCCACCAAACACCACCACCATGAAGGAATCGATAATGTAAGATTGTCCCAAGTTAGGTCCTACGTTGGTCAATTGACTCAAGGCCACACCGGCAATACCCGCGATACCAGACCCCAAACCAAAGGTCATTGCATCCACCCAATGGGTTTTCACGCCCATAGCCTTTGCCATGTTGCGATTTTGCGATACCGCACGCACGTTTAGACCAAGAGAGGTTTTCTTCAAGACGATCACCAAGACGATGAACACCAGCAAAGCAAAGGCCAGAATGTACAAACGGTTCAATGTCAGAGACAGCACAGGGTTAATTTCCCAAGAGCCACTCATCCAGCTAGGCGTGGACACCTGACGGTTAAGCGGTGAGAAAATCGTCCGTACCAACTGCTGCAAAATCAGACTGATACCAAAGGTCGCCAGCAAGGTTTCCAATGGACGACCATGCAAGCGGCAAATAACCAATCGCTCAATCAATACGCCCATCAAACCAGACACCAGAAACGCCGCAGGAATCGCCACCCAAATCGAATAGTCGATGTAATTCGGCATGATCAACTGCACCACGTAGGTGGTATAAGCCCCCAACATGATCATTTCGCCGTGGGCCATATTGATCACGCCCATCACCCCAAAGGTAATCGCCAAACCGATGGAAGCAAGCAAGAGCACTGACCCTAAACTCAGGCCAAAAAATAACTGATCGACAAAGGCAAAACGATTCACTCGTTGCGCGATTTTCTCTAACGCCGCATTCGCCGCACTTACCACCGCGGCATTGCCGTCACGAGTCAATTGCGTCAGAAGATTTCGTACATCGCTTTCTAAGCTGGTAGACAGGGTGTCAATCGCCGCAATGCGATTAGACGGCGCTAATTGCGTTTGCGCAGCGGTATTCATCGCCAGCGCCAATGCCATGGCTTCTTTGACTTTCTTGTTGGTTTCGTTGGGGTACAAACTTTCCAATGTCGCCACCGTCTCTTGATCAAGTTTAGACAAGAGTGAACGTACCGCACTTTCACGAACGCTCGGTGACTTCGCACTTAACTGAATACGAGCAATGGCATTGCGCAAATAGACGCGTAAGGTGTTATTAACTCGAATCTTATCCACATCGGATTTACTAAGATCAGCAACAACTTGCCCCGTTAACAAGTCTTTGTAACGAATTACTCCACTCACCTCAACTTGCGCGACAAGCTGTTTACTTGTCTTGATATAGTGCAGACTGCCCTCAACTAAATATTGAAAAATCGGCAACACGGCCTCTTCTGATGTCGCTTCTATTTCGACTAAAACAGGCACCATATCGTTCATTTTCACCTCGGCTAACTTTATCAACAGAGGATCAAGATCGGTCGATTCAGCCGCAAAAGTAGGCAGGGATAAGAGCCCAAAAAGACAGCAACAAAGTGCAATACAATGTCTCAAGGTGATACGTCTTAAGGTCATATGTCTCAAGGTCATACTCCGTGGGTCGGAAAGTTTATTGCGCAAGCACTCAAACGCTGAGGCTAAAAAAAGATAAAAAATAAAAGATAAAAAGCATGCATGGCTAAAAAAGCTCTCTGACTAGACATTCTCACGTGCTAGACAGAGAGCAGACATCACCCTGGGAGGGTTAAGTTAGTAATTTTGTCCAGAACAAGTTTTTGTGACCGTGTTGTAGTTACCGCACTTGATCGGTGCCGTCCAATCTGAAATCAGATCTTTAGAACCTGGCAAGAAGTCAGACCAAGCATCACCCGGCACCACACCATCGGTTTTCCAAACCACTTCAAATTGACCATCGTCTTGGATCTCGCCAATCAGTACAGGTTTGCTCAAGTGATGGTTTTTGTTCATCACCGCAACACCACCGGTTAGGTTTGGCACGGTTTGCCCTATCATGGCTTGTTCCACCGCATCAACGTCTGTGGTACCGGCTTTCGTTACCGCGTTAGCCCACATTTTGAAACCGATGTAAGTCGCTTCCATTGGGTCATTGGTGACGCGGTCAGAATTTTTGGTGTACGCATGCCATGCTTTGATGAAAGCTTCGTTTTCAGGTGTTTCCACACTTTGGAAGTAGTTCCACGCCGCCAAATGCCCCACCAGCGGTTTTGTATCTAGACCAGAAAGCTCTTCTTCCCCCACAGAGAACGCCACCACTGGGATGTCTTCAGAAGACACACCTTGATTACCCAATTCTTTGTAAAAAGGGACGTTGGCATCACCATTGATGGTGGAAACCACTGCGGTTTTCTTGCCTTCGCCACCGAATTTTTTGATATCAGACACAATCGATTGCCAGTCAGAATGACCGAACGGCGTGTAGTTAATCATGATGTCTTGTTCAGCAACGCCTTTGCCTTTTAGATAAGCTTCAAGAATTTTGTTGGTGGTACGAGGATAAACGTAATCGGTACCGGCCAGCACAAAACGCTCTACGCCCAAGTCGTTCATCAAATAATCCACCGCAGGAATCGCCTGTTGGTTTGGCGCCGCACCAGTGTAGAACACGTTTTTAGACGACTCTTCGCCTTCGTACTGAACTGGGTAGAACATCAAACCGTTCAACTCTTCCAATACAGGCAGCACCGATTTACGAGAAACCGATGTCCAACTACCAAAAATCACATCCACTTTGTCTTTGGTTAACAACTCACGACCTTTTTCTGCAAACAATGGCCAGTTTGAGGCTGGATCAACCACCACAGCTTCGATCTTCTTACCTAACAAACCACCCTTTTTGTTTTGCTCATCCACCATCATCAAGACAGTGTCTTTTAACGTGGTTTCAGAAATCGCCATGGTGCCAGACAAGGAGTGCAACACACCGACCTTGATCGTGTCTGCCGCTAGCGAAGGAAGCGCAATAAGCGTTGCACCAGAGAGCACAATCGCAGAAGTAAGCGTTTTGATTTTCATAATTGGAGCCGTCCTATTGTGATTTATAATATTGTTGAGTGTTTAGACGAGGTTTGAAAACCTCAAATCCGTAACACCAGTATTAAAAAATCACCACTAGAAAGGTATGCGCGAAATGACTTAGACCTATACGTCATTTGACGTATAGGGCGGTTTTGTGTCTTTGGAAGGCTAGGGAGGGTTTGCCCCCCCCCTTATAAACAAGGAGAAGGGGCAGACTGTAGTGTCGCTCAGAGGGTCTTGTTCTCAGGTAACACCATTGGTGGTTCCATGCGGAGGCATTAATGAACGTCATGTTGATTTGCGACCATCCACTAACACCTCGAACTCACTTCATCCTTCAACGCTGGATCACGCCACTTCCCTTGGGGAGGCAATACGTCGACCTTCATAACGCACCAATATCACCCGAAAACGCATAATCAAGATCACCGCCAACAAGGTCAACCCCGCCCCCAAACCAATGTAAAAACCGCGCAGCGATAAGGTCTCCGCCCAAGGGCTGTAATGGGACAACCAAAAACCAAACGGAATACTCAAACCGAACAAAGACACCGCAAACGCGATCATGGTAGAACGCGTATCACGGAAGCCTCGCAACGCCCCGGTAAACACCGTCTGCAACATATCAGGGAATTGATAACACGAAGAGATCAACAAGATACTCGCCGCCAGCGCCACCACTTCCGCATTATTGCTGTAGATAAATGGAATCTGCTCATGAAACACCTGAGTAATCACAAAACAGCTACTCACATAAGTAAGACCTAACCACACAATCACACGAATGCGCTTTCTCACCCCATCAACGCCTTCTTTCGACATGGCCTTCGCCACCACAATCGCCGTTACCGCACTCATCGCCATCATAGGGGTAAACAAGAAAGACGTATAAGACATCACAATCTGCCCGCCGCCTAATGCCAAATCACCAAAAGACGAAATCAGCCACGTCATCGACGAAAACAGACCCACCTCGAAAGCAAAAGCAAAGCCCGCCGGCGCACCAACATTTAAAAGAATCGAAAATTTACGCGTATAACGCCATACCAAGCGCGTAAACAGAGGCGTTTTATTAAGAAAACGGTCATACACAAAAAACAACGCCACCGCCAAATACAAAGACAAGGCAGACGCCAACGCCGCGCCTTTTGCCCCCATTTCAGGGAAACCGAAATTGCCGAAAATGAGCACATAGTTAAACAAGATATTCAGTACTAAACCAAAGCTCGCCACAAACAAAGGAAAGCCCGGACGCCCTGCCGCTTCAAACAAATTCTTGTACGCCGTCATTAACGCCAACATCGGCAACGCAGGGGCAAAAATATACAAATACGTCACAGAAACCTGTCTCGTCTCTTCTTCTGTGGCCATCAGTCCCGCAAAATACGGCAAAATCGTAATGGCAACTAAACTTGCCAACACCCCAAGCCCAACAGACAACCCCACCGCTTGCGACATATACAAATTAACCAACTTTGGCTGACGACCATGCAAATGCCGCGTCACCAAAGGCGTAATGCCAAACGTTACCCCAATCAAAAAGCACCCAACCGGCAACCACAAGCTCGACGCCAAGCCAACCGCCGCCAAATGCAAAGCGCTGTAATGGCCCAACATAATGGTATCGACCACACTGATCGACAACTCCAATGTCATCGTCAACACCATAGGAAACAACAAATGCAACACTTCACTCAACACCGGAAAACGCTTAACCACAAACCACCACCGACTATCCATAGAAAACGCAAAAAAACAACCGAGTAATTTACCATTGATCGCCATCCATTGCACCGTTGGTCAGGTTTATTTCACTTTCCCATGAAAGTAGGTCGGATGAGAGGAGGAACGAAGCGTAATCCGACGTTTACCCTAGACACAACACACAACTTGTATTTACACCGCAATACCGAGAAAATGCCGCTTCAACACCATACCAATCAAGATTTCTTATAACGCCACATTCGCGACTTTCAACTTTTCCGTAATTTGCAGAAAGTAATCTACAGACCATAACGCCAACGAGTCGGGATCCGTAATAAACCGGACAACATCTTGTTTAGCACTGGCGATATCCAATTGTGTAATTTTGCTTACTAACAATTGCTTAAACATATCCTCATTCAAATCAATATCCGCAATATCACCGCTTTGCCTAGCTCTATTGGCAAAATGGGAGAGATTAATAGGGATGCCACGCCGAACGTACCATTCAAAATCATACCAGTCACGGCCTTTTACCCTATTGAGCCAAGGCCTAAACAATAGAGCATGCATCTTACCGGCAAATAAATCAGATGGTTGGAAACACTTCACATAAAATGAAAAGGGTTCCAATAACAACTTTTCTTGTGTAACAAAACCCAAAGGTGGATCAATATCCACTTCAAACTTGATCTTAACAGGCCGATCTGTCAGCAACGAAATATCAAAAATTTGGCTATGGCTTTTCAAAAAAGCAGATTCAATCTGATTGGTCGACCTTCTGGCTTTTTGAGTAATATCAACTTCAATACCAAGTGACATAAACTCGTCTTTAACCGCCTTAAAATAAGGATCAAGGGTAAAACTATTATCAGGAGCAAGTAATGAAAAATCTAAATCTTCAGAAAACCGGGGTAATCCATGAAAAATACGTAAACAAGTGCCGCCATAAAACGCCGCTTTCTGAAAAAAACCACCTCTATACAACCCCGCCAGCGCAATTTCTTGCATGACTTCGCGTAACGCTTGATCTGCCTCTGCCTCGCTGGAAAGTGAATATTTTTGCAGCATTTGCTTTAACACGATAACGACTCCAATAAGTTAACCAATAACCCCAACAGAGCCGTCTTGGTTCCGCTTTCTGCGAGATTCTTTACCAAAGTAACATCAAACTGCGCCAACTCAGAAAAGTCCAAACGCAAATCCTGCTGCAAATAATTCTCCAAACCTTTAACAGAATAGACTCTTAAATTACGTGTTAATAAAAGGGTATCGCACAGAGCTTTTTCTGGTGACGCCATTAAATAACGCACATTGTCAGCCGATGTTACTTGAATGATCCCCAACGAGTAATAAGGTAACGGCAAATGGGTATACGAAAAACGGCCAACATCACTTTGATAAAATGTCGAACGCCTAGTCGTCACCGAAGAAACCTCAACCACTCGTTCAGGAATCAGCCCATGATAAAACAAAGCGTAATCCAGAGAGACATAAGAAGGTCCATACAGTACATTCGCAATCAACGGTAATGACCACAACTCACCGCTCGTCTGTGGCGAAACGACATACAGCCCACGCTTAATCTGCAACAAACAACCTTGTTGCAACCAACGATGTATTTTGTCATTTGGCGTTTTGTAATCATGTAATACCGCCAACAAACTACTATGCTGGATAGGCACACAACCAAACGTTTTTAAAAGATCTTCGCTCACTAGAAAAACCTACATTTTTACATGGTTAATCGGATTTTATCAGATTAACCATGTAAAAAATACGATATCAAGCATCAATAAACACAAACAAAATCCCCCCAACCCCAATCACCCGTAGGCCGGATGAGATGAGGAACGAGTCGTAATCCGGCATTTACCTTAAACACAACACCAAACTTGTATTTACCAGTAAATACCGAGAAAATGCCGCTCTTATTTTTATCAAGTACCTTCTGTCTAGGAAGACCATGCCCACATGACTATTATCGCGACACTCGGCCCACTACTCATCGCATTACTCTTTGGCTACTGGGTAAACATCAAACTCTTCACCCCAGCTCGCGTAGCAAAAGGACTCGAACAACTTGTCTATCTTATACTCGGACTCATCGGTTTCAGTTTGGGAGCCTTGGACAACCTTGCCGAAAAGTTATTCATTGCCGGCTACCAAGCATTGGTTTTCTTTGCCCTCATTAGCGTCATCAGCCTAACAGGGCTCTATTTAAGCGGCTTACGCTTTGGTGGCACACACGCCGACAGCTTGGCCCAAGGCCCAAGTGACAGCAAAACTCATGCACTGATTGACGCACTCAAAACCATCGCTTGGGTTATTGGTGGCGTCGTGATCGGCATGTTTGCCAAAGACTGGCTCACAGGTGTTGATGAACTGGTCACTGGCTTGCTTTACGTACTGCTGTTTTTGATTGGCTGCCAACTGCGCCAGGGCAACCATCGTTTGCGCAAACTTTTCCTCAACGTTCAAGGCGTCATCATCGCCCTCGTCACCATCGTCACCACCCTATTAGCAGGCTGGATTGGCAGCCTAATTCTAGGACTGAGCTGGAACCAAGGACTCGCCGTGGTCTCTGGCTTTGGTTGGTATAGCCTATCAGGCATCCTCATTACTGGCTTAGGCGACCCAGTGCTCGGCACAACGGCTTTCTTGCTCGACCTAAGCCGGGAAATCCTTGCCCTTATGCTGATTCCTTTCTTAGCGCGCCTCAACAGCCACATGTCAGTCGGCTATTCCGGCGCCACCGCCATGGACTTCACCCTCCCCATGCTAGGCAAATTTCATGGTGCACAGATCGTCCCCGTCTGCATCGCCAGCGGCTTCATCATGAGCATACTCGTGCCAATACTGATTCCGCTGTTTATGGGAATAAGTTAAAAAAACACGACCTTTTCGCGTTTGTCGGCTTTTAGGCCGACAAAAACGAATCATCTTACTTAGGCCAACAGTCAACAGACTGTAAAGACTCACGAATAAACAAAACGGCTTTAGCAAACACTGTCATGCTTGTGTAAAAGCGATTGTCTCAGCAAAGAACAGAGGATTAATCTCATCAAACGTCTTGTGCTTTGTGGAACCGTTCTTGGAATGAAACAAGATCTTTTGGAACTCAAACTAAAGTGTGCAGGTGAAGGGGTCGCTTTGGTAGTGTAAGAACATATAAATTGGCGTAAGCAGCCCATTTTATGTTAGAACACTTACGTTAAACAGAAACGACGGATCTAATTTTGCAAAGTACAAGGCGTATATCATTGTTCCTGCTTTGTTTTCGCCCCATGAAATGTGAATCAACAATAAGCAAATCAAACTCCGTCTAAATGCTTTACATCACTGAGTGATACATCAACAAACAATGGAACACCTTTCCTTATGAAAAAAATAGTTATGAAAAAAACGCTTATTGCGGCGCTGGTCATGTCTTCCGTTTCTCTTGCGTACGCAGAGGACAGTGCAGTTAAACTCGACTCAAAAGAACAACGCCTTGGCTACAGCATAGGTACTATGTTTGGTTCACGTATGTCACAAGACTTTTCGGACTTAGACATGAAAACCTTTATGGCAGGCTTCCAAGACGCTTTTGCTGGCAAAGAAGGTCAAATGACCATGGATGAAGTAACACAAACCATCCAAAGCTACCAGCAAGAACAAATGGCAAAAGCACAGCTTGAAGAAGAAAAAGCAGCAGAAGAAGCCAAAGCCGCCTCTGCAGCGTGGCTGAAAGAAAAAGAAGCCGAAAAAGGCGTGAAGAAAACAGAATCTGGCTTGCTCTATAAAGTTATCACCGAAGGCAAAGGCGATAAGCCAAACGCCAATGATACGGTAGAAGTGGACTACGAAGGCAGCCTAATTGACGGCACCGTATTCGACAGCTCATACCAACGTGGTGAATCCATCTCTTTCCCTCTTAATGGCGTGATCGCTGGATGGACAGAAGGCCTACAATTGATGACAGCGGGCTCTAAATACGAGCTTTATATCCCAGCAGACCTAGCTTATGGTCCTGGCGGAACAGGCCCTATTCCACCGAATGCCGCACTGAAATTTGTGGTTGAACTACACAAGGTAGTAAACGAAGAAAGCGAGACAGAAGCTGCCAAGTAATTGCTTTGCGGTGAAAAATACATTGATTTAAAAATGGCCATCATTTGATGGCCATTTTTTTGTTTATATAGTCCTGCTAAAAAGCTCAACTCCAAGCTATTTTGCCAATTCTTTTCGTTCAGCCCAACGCACAGCCGCCCAGAAATACACAATTGGAAAAACATACATCATCACGCCAATGTTGTGGGAAAACATAGCCTGTGATAGACCAAAGTCCATATAGCACATAGGGACTAAAGCCCCAGCCATGGCATAAGACCGAATACCCCAGTTATCAGGATGCTGGCGCATTTTTTTCAAGAAAAGTCTCAATGGCAACAGATAAACAATCATTAAAAACAGCAAACCAACCAGCCCTCTTAAACTCAAAGCGTTGATAAACTCATTATGTGCGTGACTGAAGTTCAGAACTTCAGGTATCACAACTCCCTGCTCAATTAATCTCTCTTTTACAGCAACACTGCCATACTCACCCACACCCAATACAGGTTCTTGCTTAAACATCTGCCAAGCCGCTTTCCACATTTCAAATCGAAGGCCCACAGAGGTGTTTTTATCGGTGCCAGCCTGATAAAGCTGAACATCATGAACAGCATCCATGATCCGGCCTTGAACACCTGTTTGTGGAATCGACACCACGCACGCAAGCACCACAATAGCCGCAATACTCCCACCCAAAACAAGCTTCTTTCCCAATAAAAAGCGACTTTGCCACAACAAAAAAAGACCAATCAAAGGCAATGCAACCCAACCACCTCGTGAACCAGACAAAAGAGAAGCACCAATGCCTGACAAACAACCGATAAGTGCAAGTGCCATCCAAATATAACGCTGCTTTGCAAAATAGAACATAGACGCCACAAGGCTTATTAGACCCAGTAGTACGCCAGTATTACCAAACATAATCGGATGTTCACTACCCTGTGCACGATCTAAACCAAGACTTTGGCGCTCATACAAAGCCAATGCAAAAGCCCCTATCGCACCCACTATACAGCCAAGCCAGAGCCACTGTTCCCGTCCCACTGACTTAAGCAACAAAAACATAACTGGCAATACAAAAATAAAACGAGAAGGTCGATCCAGTTCTCTTGTGTACCATCCATCTAAATAAACAAAGACAAACATACTAAGGGCAAATAATACGAACACCCAAAACAACACCCGGTCATCCTGGCTTAACTCACACCATCTGGCTTTCAGTACAAACAACCCCAACAAGGACAATAAAAAGATAAATGTCGTACCAATTCCGTAGCCACTGGGCAAGGCGATAGACAAAGCAAAAGTCAGCGCTGCGGCAAGCCACGCTAAAGTACCAAAAACACGATTCAACATATTACAAAAAATCCCTTACTGAGTATCATCACTGGAAGATTAGCCTGCCCTTCCGCTACAATAGGCAACGTAAGGAGTACATAGCGACAATTAGATTACTTTTCAGCGTTTGCTGCTATCATACAACGGATATAAGTGTTTGATTATACCTAATATACGAGACGAGAAAGAAGTGAAAAAAGGTTTAACCCTAAAAGAACACAGTACCTCAATCAGTATTTCCCATAGAGCACTAGATGTGCTTTGTTTATTTGTCACAGGTTTGTTAAGTTATTGGATACGTTTTTCACATTTCGACCTAAATATCGCCTACAAAAATGTCTTATTGCTAGGTGTTATCATTGGCGCTACCTTGCTGTCGATTTTTGGCGGCTACCGTGCATGGCGAGGATCTTCATTCACTAGCGAAATTAGATGTGTTGTCACTGCCACCTTTGGTACATTCCTACTACTCGTATTAAGTGCTTTTGCCACACAAACATCGGAGCTTTATTCCAGAATCTGGGTCGCTACCTGGCTTGCTTCGTCAACTATCTTAATCATCGGTTACCGTCTTATTTTAAGACAAAGTTTAGGGGCGTTAAGAGCAAAGGGTTACAATATAAGAAATATTATTGTTATTGGAGATGGATTACTCGCCCAACAAGTAGCGGAACGCCTAGAACAACATCCAGAAATGGGGTTGGTCGTACAGGGTATCGTGAGTACACACGGAAAAATTAGCGGCTTAACCACTCAAAAGGGTCACCTTATACCTTACTTAGGAGATCTCAAAGAGTTAGAGAGTATTTCTAAAAAGCACAAGACAGATCAAGTCTGGATTGCACTTCCCATGAGCGAAGTAGAAAAGATGGAGCAAGTACAAGCGGCACTTTGTAACAACTCTATTGTCATACGAATGGTACCTGACATCTTTGGTTTCAGACTTCTTAATCATTCTGTGACGGAAGTAGCAGGGTTGCCTGTTATTAACTTATCCACCTCGCATATGCTAGAAGGCAAGAACCGTTTTTTAAAATCAGTTGAAGACAAAGTGCTATCTTTTTGTATTTTAATTTGCATTAGTCCAATTCTAATAGGGCTAGCTATGGCAGTAAAACTTACCTCAAAGGGACCTATTTTGTTCAAACAATATCGCACTGGTGCAAATGGACAAGACTTCAAAGTCTATAAATTCCGCTCCATGGTGGTACACGATGAAGAAGATGGAAAAGTGACGCAAGCCAAAAGAGGCGATAGCCGAATCACCCCAATCGGCGCTTTTATGAGAAGAACTTCTCTCGATGAACTGCCGCAATTTATAAACGTCCTGCAAGGCAGAATGTCAATTGTAGGACCCAGGCCGCATGCTCTCGCACACAATGAGCACTACAAAACTTTGGTGGAATCATACATGCAGCGCCATATGGTCAAACCTGGCATAACTGGCTGGGCACAAGTAAACGGCTTTCGTGGAGAAACAGACACCATAGACAAAATGGCAAATCGAGTCGAATATGACCTTTATTACATTGAAAATTGGTCAGTCTGGTTTGACCTGAAAATCATTTTATTGACCATACTCAAAGGCTTCATACATAAAAATGCAGCGTAATAAGCTGAATTTTTATAGTTTTAAGAAAAACATCTCGTCAACCAACAAGGTTTACATTCTGACACTTCATTAAAGCCATCCTGCGATGACCTCACTATAACGTTGGGTACGGATAACTGTAAGCCTTTGAAGTGCTCTTAGTCGCTACGAGTGTTGTAGAAATGCGACTCAAACTCGGTTCCAATAACTTTTATACATAGATAAACGTCGAGACAATGGTACACCTAGTCGCTTATGTTTTTTCCCAAGCTTATAGCCAATATACTTTGCCATAGAAGAAAAAATTGAAGGAATGAACCAAAGATACTTATTCGTTTTACACACATAAAATAACTGATCGACAGCAAATTTCACCCCCTCTCCTTCAACAGAACCTAACGCGTCGATCATCCAAGATTGAGTCGAGTGAAAAACGCCAATATCAAAATAGCGCTGAAATTCTTGTTTTGCAGAATAATTATGAGAATGCCTCACACACGCCTCGGAAGCATAAGCCACTTTTTTATTATCAAGCAATGCTCTTGCTGCAACATAAGCATCTTCACCCAAAATCAAATGCTCTGGGAACCCACCAATCGAACGTAAAAAATCAACACGGTAGGCCGAAAAAGAGTTGGATAAAAATGACTTGCGAAACCCTACCGGAAAATCCGCTGCTAAACTAGTAACATAACTATTCGACTTATAGCTATTATGCCGAGCATGTTGCGCTAATGGATTGGCATCCAAATGCGGCAATTGACGACCATAAACACAGACTACCTCTGGCTCCTTATCAAAAATAGAAACCAAATTGGAAATAGCATCTGCCCCTTCCAAGAGGGCATCCTGAGTTAAAAATACAACCAACTCCGTTGTGATGTCAGCCAAAGCATAAGATCGTGTTCCTCCATGATCAAAATCTTTTTGCTCAATCGTCGCCACCTCGAAATTGAAGCCTCGTGCGGTATCACGTGTATCATCTTTTGACGATGAGTCAACGATCTTCACTCTTAATGGAGAAGGCATCTGTTCAGCTAAACGCCGTGCAGACTCTTTCCACAAGATGCCACCATTATAAGTAGGCACAACAACAGTTACATCCATCATACTGCTAACCTGCGTAATACCATATCAAGGCTGGAACGCCAAAGTGAAGCCTGCACCCCAATATCAGCCAGTGCCTCTGTCGACATTACCGAATATTCAGGCCGCTTCGCAGGTGTTGGATACTGATCCGAGCTAATCGCTTTAAGCTGTGGACGCTTAGCAATCACACCAGACCTCTCCGCTTTAAAAAAAATAACGCGCGCAAAGCCGTGCCAACTAATTGGCGAGTCGCCACAATAATGATAAATCCCCCAAGCCAGCACTTTACCCTGCTCATACTGTTCACAAATGCGCAAAATAGCTTTTGCCAAATCACCAGCGTAAGTCGGGCAACCGTATTGATCGGCCACCACATTCAAAACGTCGCGCTCTTTCGCCAAACGTACCATGGTTTTGACAAAGTTATTGCCGTATTCGCTAAACACCCAAGCCGTACGCAAAATAATGTATTTCTCACATTCAGCCTTGACAGCCTGCTCACCCGCTAATTTAGAGGCACCATAAACCCCTTGCGGGTTGGTCTCATCGGTCGGCAAATAAGGTTCGACCGCCGCCCCGTCAAAAACATAATCCGTAGAAACGTGAATCAAAGGAATATCTAAATCAGCCGCTTGTATTGCCAGTAATTTAGGCCCTGTTGCATTCACTAAATAAGCATTCTCTGAATCGGTTTCCGCTTTGTCCACCGCCGTATAAGCCGCAGCGTTTACAATAATGTCCGGTTTTACTTGCTGGATAATAGCCGCCACAAGCTGAGCATCGGCAATATTCAACTCAGCCGAATCATAAGCAAACAACTCATGATTCGCCCTTGTTAATACATCTTGAAAGCAACGGCCCAGCTGGCCATGTTTACCCGTCAGTAAAATACGCATTTACAACAACTCACCCAATGCATGACCCAGTTGGTCTTTTGCCGATAAAATCGGCTCAATACCTTCTGGCCATTCTATGTCGACGGTTGGATCATTCCATATCAAACAACCTTCGTCACTCGGATCATAATAATCCGTGCACTTGTATTCGAAATCCGCCACCTCCGACAACACCACAAAACCATGAGCCAAACCGGGTGGCACCCAAAACTGACGTTTGTTTTCTTCTGATAATAAAACCCCAGCCCACAAACCATAAGTAGGAGAACTTTTTCGTATATCTACTACCACATCAAACACTTCACCGCGCACCACTCGTACTAACTTACCCTGAGGTTTGGTCTTTTGAAAATGCAAACCACGCAAGACATTTTTTCCTGAGCGAGAGTGATTATCTTGAACAAAGGGCAAATCAATACCAGCCAATTCTTTATAGCGTTCCGCCTGAAACGTTTCCAAAAAAAAGCCTCGCTCATCACCAAACACTTTAGGCTCTATAATGACCACCCCATCGATAGCGGTTTTAATAACATCCATCATACTTACCTTTTATAAATAGCCTTTTATTGATGACCTTTTATTGATAACCGTCAGCCACTTTAAGCAAATACTGACCATATCCGGTTTTTTTCAAAGCGGTACCAGACGCAACCAGCTGCGCTTTGGTAATCCACTTCTGGCGGTAAGCAATTTCTTCCAAACACGCCACTTTCAGGCCTTGACGATGTTCAACTGTCTGAACAAACTGCCCCGCTTCCAGCAAAGAATCATGTGTCCCAGTGTCCAGCCAGGCAAAGCCTCGCCCTAACAAAGACACATGCAAATCACCACGCTGTAAATACGCTAAATTCACATCGGTAATTTCTAACTCACCACGTACCGAAGGGGTAATCTGCTTGGCTATTTCGACCACGTCGTTGTCGTAAAAATACAGCCCCGTCACAGCATAAGAAGATTTAGGACTAGTGGGCTTTTCTTCAATACTGATAGCTTTGCCTTGCTCATCAAATGCCACCACACCAAAACGCTCAGGATCAGACACATGATAACCAAATACCGTCGCGCCTTTTTCAATGAAGGCGGCTTCTTTTAGTTTCTCAGAAAAATGCTGACCAAAGAAAATATTATCACCCAACACCAAGGCGACATTATCATCACCAATGAAGTCTTCACCAATAATAAAGGCCTGCGCCAACCCATCTGGAGATGGCTGTACAGCATAAGTTAGTGCCACACCAAACTGGCTACCATCGCCCAGCAAATGCTGAAAGCTCGCCTGATCTTCTGGTGTGGTAATAATCAATATCTCACGAATACCAGCCAACATAAGCACAGACAATGGATAATAAATCATCGGCTTATCATAAATGGGCATCAGTTGTTTTGACGTAGCCAATGTCAGAGGATGCAAGCGCGTGCCACTGCCCCCCGCCAAAATAATGCCTTTACGTTTTGTCATAACCCAACCCTTAGGCGTTTGCGCCTATACGATGTAATTGGTAATCACCACTTAGTACGCGCTGCCACCAATCCTGATTGTCTAAATACCATTGTACTGTTTTGCGCATGCCAGTCTCAAACGTTTCTTCCGGCTTCCATCCAAGCTCCTTAGCAATCTTACTCGCATCAATGGCATAACGCACATCGTGACCTGGACGATCTTTCACATAAGTGATCAAATCTTCATAGGCATTTACGCCCTGCGGTTTGGTTGGCACCAGCTCTTCCAGCAGAGCACAAATGGTTTTCACCACCTCGATATTACGCTTCTCATTATGACCACCGATGTTATAGGTCTCGCCGACTTTGCCCTCTGTCGCCACTGTCACCAAAGCCCGTGCGTGATCTTCCACATATAGCCAATCACGAATTTGCGAACCGTCACCATAAACAGGCAAGGCTTTACCAGACAAGGCATTCAAAATCACATGAGGAATAAGCTTTTCAGGAAAATGATAAGGCCCATAATTATTAGAGCAATTAGTCACAATAGTCGGCAAACCATAGGTGCGCAACCAAGCGCGAACCAAGTGGTCTGAGCTGGCTTTACTGGCAGAATAAGGCGAACTCGGTGCATAAGGCGTGGTTTCTGTAAACAAAGTCAACTCCCCCTCCACGTCATCAGGGTGCGGCAAATCCCCATACACCTCATCGGTCGAAATATGGTGAAACCGAAACGCGGACTTTTTATCGCCAGGCAGTCCCAGCCAATACTTACGGCTCGCCTCCAATAAAGTATAAGTACCCACCACATTAGTCTGAATAAAATCCCCAGGGCCATCGATAGAACGGTCAACATGGCTCTCCGCCGCCAGATGCATCACCACATCTGGCTGATGCGCATGAAACACTCGATCTAACTCAGACGCCTCACAAATATCCACCTGTTCAAAAGCATAACGCGCATCCTGCAATGATGCAGGAATAGACTCTAAATTCCCCGCGTAGGTCAGTTTATCTACGTTAACAACTGAATGCTGAGTGCTGCTCAATAAATAACGTACAACGGCACTACCTATAAAACCAGCGCCACCGGTCACTAAAATTTTCATATCATATCTCTAGTACTGTTTTTAAAAGAATACATTATAATTTCTTCAGCAGGTCATAAACGTCTCAATGGAGACTAAGCTTTTTCAGAAAGAAACTATGCCAGCTTAACGTTGGATCAATGACTTTTGCTTGACGCCAAGCTTTTTTACGAACCTCTTCATCGAAAACACTATTAATACAACGTAGCATAAAACCCAAAATAGAGTTTTTCTTGGTTCCTACTGAATTAGAACTATGCTGGCGATATTGGATTAAAGATTCGTCTATAAATCCGATAACCCCTTGCTGCTTAATCACATTTGCGGCGATCCACCAGTCATGCATAACAGCGCAAGCGCTCATAGGCAAAGCTGAGGAAATAGCACGGCGATTAATCATCATAGTACAACCGGTAACCGTATTTTTTGCCAAAATTTGCAACAGCCCATCTATTGACCTATTTAACCCTTGATAGTCAAACATAGATGGAGCAATACTACCGAGCGATTCGTCCACAACCATAAGGTCAGTATGAACTACAATGGGTAAGCCCTTATGCAACCCTTCAAGCTGTTGCATTGTGTAAAAAGTTTTTGCAATTTTTTCAGGCAACCAAACATCATCTTGATCACAAAACATCACATATTCTGCCGTGGATGCTTCAAGCAAATAGGTAAAATTATCACGGGCACAACCAAATGTTACACCGTCCTCTAATATTTCGATAATGTCTGGGTATTGGCTTTGATAAGCACGAAGAATGTCACAGGTTTTATCGGTTGAGCCATCATCATGAGCAATCAGTGTCCAATCGGTGTAAGTCTGAGACAATAAAGAATCTAACTGAGCCTCTAAATACTTTGCCCCATTATAAGTAGCCAACAGTATTTGAATCATCATCCCCTCCTTTAAGTAAACAAATCGTGTAGAAGACTAAGATTATTCTCACTAATAATGCCTTGAAAATAATAACAATAAAAAAAATAAACACTAAGAAGAGAACAGTATATTAACATTGCTAAGCGAGGTTTTTTAAAAAAATCCATTAATGTACAATAAGCCAACGGTGCTATGAATATTAAAGAATACCGGAAAATTTCGCTAAATCTGGTTTGTAAAACCTGAGACTGATAAAGTACCACTAAAAAAAGAAAAGACAGAAAAAGCATATTGAAAGCAATCAATTCAAAAACACTCAACTCCTTTCTGTATAGAAAATAACCCACACATGAAACAAGAAAAAGCAAAGAAAAGAATATAGAATAGGGTTGACTTAAATTGGAGTTATTCAAATATGAAATAAATTTATTAACACCTATGTAAGAAGGATCCATATGACCCGCTAAAAAAAATAAAAAATCTAAAACACCAAAACCAATAAAATATAAGCCCAAGAAAAAAAGCGTCATTACTAAAGTAAAAATTATTGATAAATGACTTCTAAAAAATGGCATAATCAACAATACCATCAAAGAATAATGAAAGAAGACACTGCTAAATACCACAACCACTAAGAATGCAATAACATTATCTTTAGACAGTAAATACACGCCCCAATAAGCTACCGCAATACCTAAACTAAGGCGAACAACAGTACCATCCATATATAAAAAGAAAAAAGCGAAATAACAAAGCAAAGACAATAGAGGGTAACGGCTCGCTTTTTCAATCAAGGTCAATTTGACCGCAAAAGAAACCACAGCATAAAGGCAAAAAAACACTAACGCAGGCAAGAAGGAAAACACTTTACTAGAGAAAACGAAGAAAAATTCATGCCCTGTTATTTCATGAAACGTATGAGAAAAAGGCGTTGTAGAATAACCTAAAAACAATTTTTGATACGCAAGAGAATCATGCGAAAAATAGGTCGAAAAAACACCGGCAAACACACCCACCAAAATATAAAAAAGGTAGGTGTTTATTTTTTTCTCATAAACCCAAGCCATTAGCGCCATGTAAAAGCCGGAAAAAAACGTCACAATAATTGCCAAAATTAACCCCTAAAAAAACCGTTTCAAAAGGTACCACGTTCAAGAAAGCTTACCAAAACGCCGACGTATAAAATCAAAAATGCCTTTGACAATAAAAACACTTTTTTTCCATTTCTGCTGTTCAAAAAGTAAAATTTTGACCCATTCCCCCAACCAGTGGTATAGCTCCTTACTAGCAAAAAAAGGAAAATGTAGTCCATGGCGACAGACCAAATCTAAGCGATTGCGAGTAATGTAATAGCGTCTAATAGCACTATGATTTGTATAAAAAATCTTACGGCCAAACCACTGTACGCAGGCCATATCACCTAAATTGTGTTCTAACACACTCGAAGTAAGCACTATAATCTGATAGCCTTTTCTTTTTAAAGCTAAACAATACTCATGATCGACACTATCAATAAAGTATTTGTCTAAAAAGCCGCCGACCCTCTGATAAGCAGCCAAATTTATGATATTACCTGAGGCCATCACAACATCTACGAATATTTTATTGGCGGCGTGAACGGCAGAAGACCCCTCTTTACCGAAAGCCACACGCACATTAGCAGTGGCATGTACAGGCGATAACACACCTACATTATGCTCACTAGGTAAAGACTTGGCCTCAGCCAACAGAGCAGATAGGGATTGATCTAAAAACACACTGTCTTGATCCATTGTAAGCAACCAAGAAGCACCTGCAGAAATCGCTCGCTGAGCCGCTATATTTAAAGCGGTTGCAATGCCTTTATTACCACCATTATCAATATAAACAATATGATCACAGGATGTCACTTGACTGATTAGATGGGTGTTTTTCACCTCCGAATTATCAACGACAAATAGTATATCCACCTGAGCCAAATACGATTGTATATTTCGCCAAACACTATCATCAGGCTGATACAAAACGACCACGCCATGTAATTTAAACACACCACCAATCCTTTCTAACTAAAACAAAAAAAGCCAACACAATAAATATCTCCGTCACCAGTAATGCAATGGTCGTTCCTTGATAAGAAAAAAAGTAGGTCAAGGTAACGCATAGCACCAAACTCAAAACGGCGGCAGCAAGTAAAATATAGAAAAAAGATTTCTCACGCCCTGTATTCAATAATATTTGAGTACCAAAAATATTATTTAAAAAAATAAATAAAGGAATGATCAACATTACCTTGAGCACCCAAGTGCTTGCCTGCATCTCTTCACCATAAAAAAGAGTAATAATGCTATCTGAAAAGAAATAAACACTTCCCAAAAGACAGAGATAAAGCACACTGCCCATATAAGCAATTTTTTTCAGCTTGGTGATAGCCGCCACCTTATCCGTTGCCATCTTCTTGGCTATCAATGGGAATAATGCGCTGGTGATAGGCGTTTGTGCCAAGGCTAAAGTACGCATGATTTTTTCTGCGGCCACATAATAACCTACAGCAACTGGGCCAACCATCATCCCAAGTATGACAATATTACTGGAACTGAACAGTGTAATTTTCATTTGAGACAAAAACACAAACCAACCTTCAACCAAAGACTGGCGAATTTCCGCCAAAGGCGGCCATTGAAACGAGACCTGATATTTCACATGAATCAAATAAAGTGCCACCAACACCGACAAGAAAAACCCTAAGGCTGTCAAAACAGGCACCCAAAGATAATCTTCTGGACCAGAAATAAAAATAAAAACACCCGCGGTTAAAACCACTTTAGCGGAAACACTCAGATAGGAAACATACTTCATCGCTTCCATGCCCTGAAAAAACCACACTGGAAACAAAGCCTGACACACAACAACAACGAAAGAAGCGAGGTACAGAGGCCAATACTCAAAAAAAGAAGGCACCAGAAGCACACATGTTAGCGAGCAAAAAAAGCCAACAATGAGCAGCAGTGATTTAATGACCATCACATTACTATAGATATGATTGATTCTATTGCCATCATCTCGATGGATTGAGATATCTCGAGTGGCCGTAAGATTAAAACCATAATCTGCTAGTACGACAAAGTAGTACATAAAAGCAGTAACAAAGGCCAATTGACCAAACAACTCTACCCCCAAGACTCTTACCAAAAAGGGAAGCGTCAATAAAGGTAAGAAGGTGTTAGCCGCCTGCATTAAAGCCAAAAAAGAAGCGTTGACTAAAAAACTTCGGTTTTCAGAGTTCACAGCAAACAGTTTCATTTAACGTTAATCAAGGCAAGCATCCAAAAGACTCTATATAACCACATCATAAGGGAACAACAAATCCACTTCCAAATTTAAAAAATAGAGAACAGCCATAACAAACAATGCGCGCAGAATCTTACCAGAATTGCCAAAGACATAACCTACATCCATCAGAATAAAATCGACTCGCTTTCGGTCACTAAATACCGCCTGTCACCACAGATACGTTTCATCTGCTGGCGCTTAGCCCCAAGAGCACAGTCCTATTAAGCTATGCTAGGCCTTATGCCTAAATAACCTAGGCATCATTTCCCCCAATTGTCGACTCTCAAACTGTCGATATAATCAGACAAGGTTCGCTTGGCAGACCAACCGAGGGCTTTGGTTTTATCCGCAATCACATCGGCCGTCATTCGGTTCCCCTTACGCTCTGGCAACATTTCAATCTGACCACCAAACATCTTGGCAACCTCTACGATACTGAAACCTTCTTCGCTACCAATACCAAACTCATCACCATAACCATTCTCTCCCACCAACACCAGACCATCTATAATGTCGTCGATGTGAGTAAAGTTACGCTTTTGAGAACCAGGGCTTACTACAGTCAAAGGCTCACCTTTGCGCATTTTTTCTTTATACAAGGCAATCAAGGTCGCGTATTTACCAGTTTGGATTTCACGCTCACCATACACGTTATAAAAATACGTGATCGCATAGGGAACGTTGAACCAATTGCCATAGTTCATCACCAGCTCAGTATTGGTCGCTTTTGTCCAAGCATAAGGGGAAGCGCTACGCCCAAAACCACCATCACCAAATTTAGTACTGCTGCCCGCATACAGAATCTTGCAGCCCACTTTGCGAACAAACTCTAGTACCGAAAAAATGCCGTCTTTATTGTATGCCCATACTTTCTCAATATCGTCAAAACTTTGCTCTACCCGCGAATATTCACCAAGGTGATACACCATATGAGGCATAAAATCGACCAACATGGCAATGTCTTTTGTCTCGCCACGAATATAGGTCACACCTGCCACATGATTGGCTTCACTCCCTGTAAAGTAATTATCCAGTGAATACACTTCGTAACCACCCATTGCCACCAAACGCTCACATAAGTGACTGCCAACAAAACCAGCACCACCAGTCACTAATACTTTTTTATCTTTCATTTTTAATCCTTAGCAAACAAATCGCGTGTGTAAACTTTTGCTACGACATCTAATAGCTCGTCACTCATGCGATTCGCAATAATCACATCGCTCTCTGCTTTGAACTGCGCCAAAGAACGCAATACTTTTGCCTCGTGAAACTCAGTGTCATCCAACTCAGGCTCGTAAATCACCAACTCAACCCCCTTACCCTGTAGACGATACATAATCCCCTGTATCGCACTGGCACGAAAGTTATCAGAGCCCGCCTTCATAATCAGGCGGTACACACCGACTTTTTTCGGCTTTTTCTTCAGAATTTGATGCTCTACAAAGTCCATACGTGTGTCGTTTGACTTTACAATGGCGCCAATCAATGCCTGAGGCACCATTTCAAAATTGGCCAATAGTTGCTTGGTATCCTTTGGTAGACAATAACCACCGTAACCAAAAGAAGGATTGTTATAATGCCCACCAATACGAGGGTCGAGGCTAATGCCTTCAATAATCTGTCTTGACTCTAAACCATGCATTTCAGCGTAAGTGTCCAGTTCATTAAAAAACGCCACTCGCATAGCCAAATAGGTATTGGCAAATAACTTAATAGCTTCTGCTTCCGTTGCATTGGTAAACAACACAGGTACATCTTGTTTGATCGCCCCCTCTACCAGCAAATTCGCAAAAATGGTCGCTCGCTCCGAGACTTCGCCAACAATAATACGAGAAGGATGCAGGTTGTCATACAGCGCCTTGCCTTCGCGAAGAAACTCTGGAGAGAAAATAATATTGTTTACACCAAACTTGGTTTTTACTCTTTCTATATAGCCAACAGGGATGGTCGATTTAATCACCATAACAGCCTTTGGATTAATCGCTAACACATCCGTAATCACAGATTCAATCGACTTAGTATTAAAGTAATGGGTTTCGGCATCATAGTCGGTTGGCGTCGCGATAATGACATAGTCAGCATCTTGATAAGCCTGCTGTTTATCCAATGTAGCGACAAGATTCAATGACTTATTCTGAAGAAAGTCTTCAATTTCAGCATCATGAATGGGGGATTTTTTGTTGTTTAAAAGAGCTACCTTCTCGGGTATCACATCGAGCGCAACCACTTCATGGCGTTGTGCCAAAAGCACAGCAAGCGATAAACCAACGTAGCCAGTACCCGCGATTACGATTTTCATTGGAGAATAATTTCCTTTTTCATAGTGAACGCGCTTCTTACAAGATTAACATTCAATAAATAGTCGAAAAAATCGATTATACAGCGACTTATTCTATCAATTAACATTTAACGACCATAACAATCACTGAAACGCACAATGTCGTCTTCGCCCAAATAACTGCCCGACTGCACTTCCACCAACTCTAATGGAATCTTGCCAGGGTTTTCCAAGGCATACACCACGCCCACCGGAATATAGGTCGACTCGTTTTCAGTTAACAGAATTTCACGTTCACCATTGAGCACTTAGGATCCGCTACGTCCAACGACAAAGTACGCAGCATAGTCTGCTGCAAAAGACTGTAGTGAGCATCTACTAATGCATAACGCTGTTTAGGAAAATGATCACGCGATAACGGCCAAAGGCGACTTCCTATCCCACCGGATAAAATGACAGGAATAATTTTCAAAACAGATCCAGCGCCTATAACAAAATAATCTCGCCAGTGTAACAAAACCCAACAGCAAGAAATATAAAAATGCGGAAATAAAGGACAAACGCGACAAACGACACGACCTACAAAAATCACTACCAACTCTTGTAGGTCAGATGAGACGAAGTACGAGGCGTGATCTGACACACAAAGCGGTTACTTCCTACTATAAAAAACCAACCCTACCCGCTCAATGTGTTCAATCAACTGATTATTTTCCAAATGATCAAACATCGACAAATCTATTTTGTAAGGTAACAACAGATCATCCAAGGCATTCTCAACCTCTGTGAAAATTGACCAATCCAAATCGCCCACCAACGTTAAATCGATATCTGAACTAGGACGAAAATTACCTTTCGCTCTAGAGCCATACAAAATCACCGTCTTAATCTGAGGGTATAACTGAAAAACACCGTTAATACTGTCACATTCAGCGCGACTCAACCCTCCCATGTCAAACATCGCCATTTTCCATTGAGTCACGAGTGTCATCCGCTAACGACTGAAATTTACACCGAAACGCCATAAACAACCCCGCATAAACCAACCGCAACTGCCCGAGTATTTGATTCGCCGTTTCTTCATTATAAGTGTGAACGGTACGGTTACGGTCTTGCAACATCGACAGCCAAGCCCCACCATCCGCAATAAGATCACGCTTAAACGACTCACGAATAGCGTCTCGTGACCCAGAAATCGACTCAATCCCCTGCCAAACCAAGTAATCCCTTAACACATTCCAAGCCAACTCATACGTAAACTCAAACGCCTGAATAGTACCCTGCTTCTCAAGATTACTCAGCGGTCGTTCAGCCATCAAACGCAAAGCATCAGCCAATTGATCATGCGCCAGTGTAAAATGTTCGAAACGCTGCAGCCAACGAATATCAACACTCATAAAAATCCTTATTTAATATCAAAAACCAAAAAAACAAATCACTTGTAGGTCAGATGAGACGAGGCACGAGGCGTAATCTGACGCAAAAACCGTGACCCCACACTCCCAACC
>NZ_QHJF01000037.1 GCF_003259225.1 Marinomonas arctica
TTACTTTAGTAAGTGCAAACTCTTGTTTGCGTCGTTGTCCGTGTCAGTGGAGGCGTATAATACAGCCTAGAAGTTTTAGCGCAAGCACTTTTTCTATTTTTTTATAATTTAATTCATAAATACTCAAATAAACAAAAAGACACCTAGGTGCCTTTTTGGAAAAGCAATTTTAATCGCTAGCCACCTACGTAACTCAACATCACCCCAGCAGCAACGGCAGAACCAATAACACCCGCTACGTTTGGCCCCATGGCATGCATCAATAGGAAATTTTGCTTATTTGCCTCCAACCCTATTTTATTAGCCACTCGTGCCGCCATTGGAACAGCTGACACACCTGCAGCACCAATTAGTGGATTGATCGCCTCCTTGGAGAATTTATTCATTAGCTTCGCCATCAATACACCAGACGCAGTACCGATTGAGAAAGCGATTAGACCTAAACTCAAAATCCCTAAGGTTTCTAGATTCAAAAATGCTTCCGAACTCAATTTTGAACCCACACCAAGACCGAGAAAAATAGTCACTATGTTGATTAATGCGTTTTGTGCAGTATCACTCAATCTGTCCACCACACCACATTCACGCATCAAATTACCGAAACAAAACATACCAAGTAAAGGGGCGGCCGACGGCAAAAACATCGCGACCAAAATTGTCACTACAATAGGAAAGACAATTTTTTCTTTCTTAGATACAGGCCTAAGTTGCTCCATCTTGATGGAACGCTCTTCTTTCGTAGTTAGGGCCCGCATAATTGGCGGTTGAATGAGAGGCACTAGTGCCATATAAGAATAAGCAGCGACTGCAATCGCTCCCAACAAATCAGGAGCCAATCGACTAGCGACAAATATAGCCGTCGGCCCATCAGCACCACCGATAATACCGATAGCAGCCGCGTCGGCTAATGTAAAGTCCATTATCCCAAACGCCCCAAGCAATACGGCACCTATTACGGTCGCAAAAATACCAAACTGAGCCGCTGCACCAAGAAGCAAGGTTTTCGGATTGGCTAACATAGGACCAAAATCCGTCATTGCTCCGACACCCATGAAAATCAACAGCGGGAACAGTCCGGTCTCTATACCACCATGATAAATGTAATATTGAAGACCTCCAGGGGAGACCATATGACCTGCAGCATCATAAACAGGCGCCGCCATAAAACCAGCCCCAGGAATATTAACCAGAACCGCTCCAATACCAATAGGCAAAAGCAACAGTGGCTCAAAGCCTTTTTTGATTGCTAAGAACACCAACAGTAAGCCAACACAAATCATCACCAACTGCCCAAGCTCAAGTTGGTAAATCCCTGTGTCGTGATAAAGATTTAATAATTTATTTTCCATGTTAAATTGATTCCTTTCACTACAGAGTAAGAAGTGACTGACCGACTTTAACGGAATCACCTTCTTTCACATTGATGGAACCAACGACCCCAGACCTAGGCGCTGATATTTCTGTCTCCATTTTCATCGCTTCCAATATCATTACAGTATCACCCTCTTCAACCTGTTGACCTGGGGAAACCAAAATCCTAAAAATATTACCCGCCAACGGCGATGGTACATTTTCACCAGGTGACGCGGCAGGCGCTGAAGATTGCTTAACCGGTGTGCCCTGAACAGACCCCATTGGCTGAATGTCGCTCACATCACCACCCTCTGATACCTGAACAACAAAGCTCTGCCCAGAAACAGAAACGGTATAAACACTGACCTCATTAGGCGCAGCACTGGCAGCAGCAGGCTTACTATCAACAACAACAGCATCATCCAATGTTGGTACCGGCTCAAACGCACTAGCATCGCCACGATTCTGAAGAAACTTAAGACCAATTTGCGGAAACAAGGCATAAGTCAAAACGTCATCGATTTGATCATCCGCCAAAGCGATGCTTTTTTCTTTAGACAGCGCCAATAGCTCTTCGGTCAATTTATCCATTTCCGGTGACAGCAGGTCGGCTGGTCGACAAGTAATGGCTTTCGCGCCATCAAGAACTCTCGCTTGCAACTCTTTGTTAAATTCAGCAGGAGCCGCACCGTATTCACCTTTTAAAATCCCAGCTGTTTCTTTTGAAATGGACTTATAACGCTCACCCGTCAACACATTCAACACAGCCTGAGTACCTACAATCTGTGATGTAGGCGTTACCAGAGGAATCAAACCCAAATCTTCGCGAACTCTAGGAATTTCTTTCAGCACTTCGTCGAACTTATCTGCAGCGCCCTGCTCTTTTAACTGACTCTCCATATTGGTAAGCATGCCGCCAGGCACCTGAGCAATCAGTATGCGAGAATCGGTTCCGCGAAGAGAGCCTTCAAATTTTGCATATTTTTTTCTGACTTCACGAAAATAAGCAGCAATCTCCTCCAACAGCTCCAGATCTAAACCTGTATCTCTATCTGTACCCTGCAACGCCGCCACAACAGATTCTGTTGCGCTATGACCGTAAGTCATCGACATGGAAGAAATTGCCGTATCCACTCGATCGACACCAGCCTCAACCGCTTTCAAAATCGTCATATCCGACAAACCAGACGTAGCATGTGCATGCAATTGCACTTCTAGCTGAGTCTGAGCCTTCAACAAACTAACCAATTCAAAGGCATCGTATGGGGTCAAAATGCCAGACATATCTTTTATCGCAATGGAATCCGCCCCCATATCTTCCAGCCTCTTAGCATAATCCACCCAGTTTTTGGTGGTATGAACTCGGCTCTTGGTATAAGAAATCGTCCCTTGCGCATGCTTATCTTGCTGCTTAACCGCTTTGATCGCCGTTTCTAAATTGCGCGGATCATTCATTGCGTCAAAAATTCGAAAAACATCCACCCCATTCAAAGCCGCGCGCTCAACAAACTTACTCACCACATCATCCGCATAGTGGCGATACCCCAAAAGATTCTGTCCACGCAGCAGCATTTGCTGTGGTGTTTTAGGCATCACTTTTTTCAATTCACGAATACGCTCCCAAGGATCCTCGCCGATAAAGCGAATACATGCATCAAATGTTGCACCTCCCCAGGACTCAAGTGACCAAAATCCAACTCGATCCAGTTTTTCAGCAATAGGAAGCATATCGTCGATACGCATACGCGTGGCAAATAAGGATTGATGAGCATCACGCAAAACGACATCAGTAATGCCTAGAGGTTGCTTAGTTGTTGTCATATTTCAGCCTCAAATAGATCAAGAAAGTTAGAATTAAGAGTTAACGTTTTTTATTGTTTCTGTGCTGATGCACAGCCGCTGTAATCACCGCCGCCATTTGAGCATCAACAACTGATTTGTCAGAAGACTTAGACATAGCACTTGACGAGGGAACTGGGGGCAACTCAGGAAACAGATGATTAAGCAAACGAGACATGTAACTTGTGGCATAAATTAAAATCACTAAAAACAGAAACACAAAGCCCATTCCTAGCACCATCAACCCCAAACCATCTTCCAGCAACTCACCCATAACATAGACACCTTTGTTATCGCCTTGTTTGTGCTCCTCTAATGTGATCAGATGCACAACCAACAGCACTGTTTACTTTGATGATTAGTTTTTTACCACAAACCAGAACAGTTTCATATTTTTTTTGCATAACAGTTAGACTTATTTCGTGAACATTTCCCCTAAAACGCCCTACCCCGTAAAAAAACCAACAAATAATAAAAACATTGTCCTGGCCGTCGCCCCCATGGAAGGCGTCATGGATCACACCATGAGAAACCTACTGTCCAAAATTGGTGGCATGGATTATCTAGTCTCAGAATTCATTAGAGTCACCCAACACCCAATACCAACCACCACATTCACGCGCCTTGTTCCTGAAAATAGCAATAAAGCAACAACCGCTCACAATCACCCTGTTCACACTCAACTTCTAGGCAGCAACGCAGAACTCATGGCAGAGAGCGCCCTCAATGCTATACAAGCTGGCGCAACACACATTGACGTGAATTTTGGATGCCCTGCCAAACGCGTCAACGGACATGGTGGTGGATCATTTTTACTGCAAACCCCACATGCACTTTATGACATCATGAAGGCGATTCGAAAAACACTACCCGACGAAATACCTGTATCAGCAAAAATTCGCCTAGGCTTCGAAGATGAAGCTCTACTGTTTGATAATGTGGCCGCCATTGAAGCGGCTGGAGTTGGTACCTTAACAATCCATGGGCGCACCAAAAAAGATGGCTATAAAGGACCAGCACGATGGGAAAAAATAGGAAAAATCCAAGACATAACAAGCATGAATGTTGTTGCTAACGGAGACATAGTAGACACAGAGTCACTTTTGCACTGCCAGTCTATTACAGGTTGTCAGCATTTTATGATTGGACGAGGCTCACTTAACAATCCATTTGTTTTTCAACAAATCAGAAACGAATTAAGCGGACAGAAAGACACAACAGACACCACCATACTAAAAACACTCTTCACAGACTATAGCGCCGAGCTACAACAGTACTATGACGACATTGTAACGCTAGGCCGACTAAAACAATGGTGTGGACATTTGAGGTTTAGCTTTGATGAAATAAAAGAGAATCTACAGACATTAAGACGTTGCAACAGCGTAAACGAGCTAACGCAAGCTTTCGAAAACATTAGAAAAATATAAGAAGGTATTTTTACTAAAAATAGAATAGCAATAAAAAAGACTTGAAGATTATGGAAGGTATAGTCATGGTGCACCCGAGAGGATTCGAACCTCTGACCGCTCGGTTCGTAGCCGAGTACTCTATCCAGCTGAGCTACGGGTGCGT
>NZ_QHJF01000038.1 GCF_003259225.1 Marinomonas arctica
GCTCGGTTCGTAGCCGAGTACTCTATCCAGCTGAGCTACGGGTGCGTAGCAATGTATGCTTTGACTAAATGATCTTAAGAGGATTGCTTGAAATCATTTTTTATATTGGTGCACCCGAGAGGATTCGAACCTCTGACCGCTCGGTTCGTAGCCGAGTACTCTATCCAGCTGAGCTACGGGTGCGTAGCAATGTATGCTTTGACTAAATGATCTTAAGAGGATTGCTTGAAATCATTTTTTATATTGGTGCACCCGAGAGGATTCGAACCTCTGACCGCTCGGTTCGTAGCCGAGTACTCTATCCAGCTGAGCTACGGGTGCATAGCAATATTTTTTCACAACCACACTTTAAAGTGGATAGCTTTAAAATGCTTAAAAAAAGAATGGTGCACCCGAGAGGATTCGAACCTCTGACCGCTCGGTTCGTAGCCGAGTACTCTATCCAGCTGAGCTACGGGTGCATCACAATTTTTTATCTTTTACTTAGAGCGGATAGTCTCTAAGAAGACGAACTTGAAATGGCGGAGAGTGAGGGATTCGAACCCTCGATGAGTTTCACCCCATACTCCCTTAGCAGGGGAGCGCCTTCGGCCACTCGGCCAACTCTCCGTAACAAGTGGGGCGCATTATATACGACACATTTGTCTTGTAAAGGTTTTTTTAAAAATTAATCTTCAGAAATTTGATCGTCTTGTTCTTTTTGGATGCGAAGGTAGATTTCTTCGCGGTGAACAGACACATCTTTAGGCGCATTGATACCAATACGCACCTGATTCCCTTTTACACCTAATACAGTGACAGAAACTTCATCACCAACCATTAAAGTTTCACCGACACGACGAGTAAGAATAAGCATAAGAATATCTCCCTGTAATAGCTTTCAACATTTATTGAGAAGAATTGCCCGACAAGCATTGTAGGGCAATTCCTACAAAAGTAATTGTAGCCTCTCAATAAAAATTAAACCATCCATTAATTAAGGCTTTTGTGTATCCAAATGTTACGCTTCTCTCACTTCTGGTGTCGCATCACTCAACTTAAATGCAGAATGTAACGCACGGACAGCCAACTCCATGTATTTTTCATCAATGATGACCGACACTTTAATTTCTGAAGTAGAAATCAGCTGTATATTAATCGATTCAGCCGCTAACGCTTTGAACATAGTACTGGCGACGCCAGCATGAGAGCGCATACCAACCCCGACAATAGACACCTTAGCGATTTTGGCATCAGATAACACCGCACTGGCACCAAGCTCTTCAGCTATTAAATTTAGCGTCGATAGTGCTTTATCATATTCATTACGATGTACCGTAAACGTAAAATCCGTAGTGCCATCAACCGATACGTTTTGCACAATCATATCCACTTCAATATTGGCATCACTGATAGGCCCAAGAATACGTGAGGCAATACCTGGAATATCAGGCACCCTTTTCAGAGTTAATTTCGCTTCGTCTCTATTAAATGCAATTCCAGAAACCGCTGGCTGCTCCATACCCTTAACCCCCTCAGTTGTAATCAATGTACCTTCACCTTCAACAAAACTAGACAGCACCCTTAGCGGCACTTGATATTTGCCCGCAAATTCAACAGAACGGATTTGCAATACCTTAGAGCCCAAGCTGGCCATTTCCAACATTTCCTCAAAGGTAATTTTGTCTAAGCGTCGTGCGCTATCTACTACGCGAGGATCGGTAGTATAAACACCGTCCACATCAGTATAAATTTGACACTCATCAGCCTTCAATGCGGCGGCAAGTGCAACGCCTGTGGTGTCAGAGCCTCCACGGCCTAACGTCGTTATATTGCCAAGTTCATCCGCGCCCTGAAAACCGGCCGCAACAATCACACGACCAGCGTCTAAATCAGCACGCATCGCCTCTGTGTCTATCTTTTGAATTCGAGCCTTGCCATGAGCGCTGTCAGTGGTAATACGGATCTGTGAACCAGTATAAGAACGAGCGTCAAGGCCGCGCTTCATCAAGGCTATCGACAATAGAGCAATCGTTACCTGCTCTCCTGTTGATAACAGCACATCCATTTCTCTAGCACTCGGTGACGCATCAATGCGCTTTGCAAGCTCGATCAGTCTATTGGTTTCACCACTCATAGCGGAAACAACCACAACGATGTCATCTCCTTGCTGCTTATGCTTCAACACTCGGTCCGCAACGGCCTCAATACGTTCTATTGTACCAACCGAGGTGCCACCGTATTTTTGAACTAACAACGCCATATTCTTCACTACCCAAATCAAAGCTCAAACAGAGCGAATCAAGTTATACTCTTTCAGCAACCCAATCAGGCACCAATGCCAGCGCGGCAGATAAGCCATCTGGATTATTACCACCCGCTTGAGCCATATCAGGACGACCGCCACCCTTACCATCCACTAAAGGCGCAATCATCTTAATCAAATCGCCCGCTTTCACATTTTTAGTCAATTCTTTCGTCACGCCAGCAATCAAACTGACTTTGCCATCGTTCACCGCTGCCAATAAAATAACGGCGGATTCAAGCTTACTTTTCAGCTCATCTAGCAAGTCACGCAACGCTTTCGGATCTTCCACCTCAACCTGAGCGACCAACAACTTACCACCATTAATGTCCACCGCTTGAGAGGCTAAATCAGCACCCGCTAACGCCGCCATTTTGCCTTTCAGAACATCCAATTCTTTTTGCAAACTGCGCGCGTGATCGTTCAAAGCAACCACTTTGTCTAAGACACTGTCTTTGTTGCCTTTAACAAGATTGGCGATACCATCAAGAACCGCTTCTGTTTGACGAGTCGTGTCAATGGCCACTTTACCCGTCACCGCTTCAATACGACGAACCCCCGCCGCAATACCGCTTTCTGTGATGATTTTAAAGAAACCGATATCACCTGTACGACTTACGTGAGTACCACCACACAACTCGATTGAGTAATCAGACCCCATGGTCAATACACGCACTTCGCTGTCATATTTCTCGCCAAACAAGGCCATAGCGCCTTTCGCTTTTGCAGACTCAACATCCATGATGTCGGTTTCTACTGGACGATTTAAGCGAATTTGCTCGTTTACCATGTCTTCGATTTGTTCGATTTCCGTTGCACTAACCCCTTCAAAATGCGAGAAGTCAAAACGCAAACGCTCAGGGTTTACCAAAGAGCCTTTTTGTGAAACATGATCACCCAGAACACGACGTAAGGCCTCGTGCATTAAGTGAGTAGCTGAGTGATTCAGTGTGGTTGCCATACGCAAAGTACGATCTACTTCACCAGTCACTTGATCACCCACCGCCAAACGACCTTCTTTTAGCTCACCATGGTGCAAATGCGCTTTCGCTTGCTTCGTCGTGTTAGACACTTTAAACGCGCCCGTACCACGTAACCAACCTTGATCACCAACCTGACCACCGGATTCAGCATAAAAAGGCGTCGATTTCAAAATCACAGCAGCAGCTTGACCCGCTTCAATCGCCTCAACAGGAGCACCATCAACCAGAATCATCTCCACGACACACGCACCGTCTAGGTTCTCGTACCCGGTAAACTCAGTCACAGAGTCCAGCTTAACGCCGCTTGACATGTCCATAGAGAAGTTACTGGCCGAACGCGCACGCGCACGCTGTGCGTCCATTGCCACTGCAAATCCAGCTTCGTCTATTTCTAAATCATTTTCACGCGCCACATCGTTGGTCAAATCTGCTGGAAAACCGTAAGTGTCGTAAAGCTTAAAGACCGTCTCACCCGGAATAATTTTCTGATCGCCTAACTCAGAAATCGCCTCTTCAAGAATCTTCATGCCTTGATCAAGGGTTTTAGCGAACTGCTCCTCTTCTTTTAATAGAATAGAAGCCACTCGCTCTTTTAATTTCGTTAACTCTGGGTAAGCCTCACCCATTTCACTATCAAGCGCGTCGACCAGCTTATGGAAGAACACGCCTTTTTGGCCTAGTTTATTACCGTGACGAATCGCGCGACGAATAATACGACGCAACACATATCCACGACCCTCATTGGATGGAATCACACCGTCAACAATCATGAAGGAACAAGAACGAATGTGGTCAGCAATAACTCGAAGAGACTGCGCACTCAGATCTTGAGTACCCACCACTTGTGCCGCGGCTTTAATGAGATTTTGGAACAAATCGATTTCGTAGTTACTATGAACGCCTTGCAAAATCGCCGCGATACGCTCCAAGCCCATTCCAGTATCGACAGACGGCTTAGGCAATGGCGCCATAGTGCCATCAGCAGAACGATTAAATTGCATGAAAACCACGTTCCAGATTTCAATGAAACGGTCGCCATCTTCTTCAGGAGAACCTGGAGGCCCACCCCAAATATGCTCACCGTGATCATAAAACACTTCAGAACAAGGACCACAAGGACCGGTATCGCCCATTGCCCAGAAATTATCAGACTGGTAACGGCCGCCTTTGTTATCACCAATACGAATAATTTTCTCTACTGGCAAACCAATATCTTTATTCCAAATATCGAAAGCTTCGTCGTCTTCAGCATAAACCGTTACCAACAGCTTTTCTGTTGGTAGCTTTAAAACGACCGTTAGAAACTCCCAAGCGTAATGAATCGCGTCTTTTTTGAAATAATCGCCAAAGCTGAAGTTACCCAACATTTCAAAAAATGTATGGTGACGTGCAGTATAACCGACGTTTTCCAAGTCATTGTGTTTACCACCTGCCCGAACACAACGCTGAGACGTCGTTGCTCGTGAGTATGGGCGAATATCTTCCCCCAAAAACACATCTTTAAACTGGACCATGCCAGCATTGGTAAACAGCAAGGTCGGATCATTTCCAGGAACCAATGAGCTGGATTCCACAATCTGATGCTGCTTACTTTCAAAGTACGATAAAAATGACTGACGTAGTTCAGAACTCTTCATAATGGGATGAGTCTCTATCTCTATTTTCTGGACGAATTGGATTGCGTGAATGGCAGATTACTACATGCCTACTCGATGCAACGAAAAGCACAAAATAGTACACGCAAAGGATAGGTGTTTTCAAAAGAAACCGTCGTAATTTGACGCTTATTTTGTGTATAAGTTAAGCAAAAGTAGGTTTTACGGAAGTAAACCTACTTTTGCTGAATGTTTCTTGAAAGGTATTACTGAGCGCTTTCACCACGCGTATAACGATAATGAGGTCGAGCCGTCATTCTAGTCACGAGCTCATACCCGATTGTACCAGCATAATCCGCGACCTCTTCAACGGGCACATCTCCTCCCCACAATACCACTTCCTGCCCCATAGCGAGTTCAGAAGCAACATTTTGCATGCGCACCGTGATCATATCCATGGAGACTCGACCAGCAAGACAGGCCGCTTCGCCATTAATTTGCAAAGGCGTACCATTCACAGCATGGCGAGGATAGCCGTCACCATAACCCACGGCGACCGTAGCCAAAATATGATCTTCTGCAGCCACATAGCCAAGACCATAGCCCACTCTATCACCCTGTTTAAGCTTACGCGTCGAAATCACCTTTGATGACAGCGTCATGGCAGGACGCAAACCAATCGATCGCCCACTGACCTCGGCAAAAGGTGAAATCCCATATAGCATGATACCGGGGCGAATCCAGCCGCCTTCAGGAACGCTCCACTTCATAATCGCAGCCGAATTCGCTACGCTGGCTTCAATATCGCCTATCGATTGACGAGCTTGTTCAAAATACGCCAGCTGCTGCATCGTCGTTAAATCCGACAAATCATCGGCACAAGCAAAATGTGTCATTAACACCACTTCACCCACTTGGCCACCGCCTTTTAATGCCGCCACAAATGCCGGAGCCGTTTCTTTGTCCACGCCAAGACGATGCATTCCCGAATCTAACTTTAGAAAGATCTTTTCTATTTTGGCACGACTGGCTTGCAACTCGTCAAGTTGCTGGGCATTTTCTAAAGCGGACCAAAAGCCATACTGTTCACACAATGCCCACTCGTCACCCTCAAAAACGCCTTCTAATAATAGTATTGGAGAGACAACGCCCGCTTCACGCAAAGCAATCGCCTCCTCAATGGCCGCTACCGCAAAAGCATCGACCTCTTTATCCAAATAACGCGAGACCTCAACCGCACCATGCCCATAAGCATTGCTCTTAACCACCGCAAACGCCTTGCAAGTTGGCTGTAACTTTTTTGCATAACGGTAATTTTGCAGAATCGCCTCTAAATCTACCGTTGCCGTGAGTGGCCTTGCCATTTTTGCCCCTTAAACTTCTATAGCGTTTTATTACTGATAACGTTGTACGGAAAGATCCTGTGAATCGATCTCAGTCTTATCACCAGACATAATATCTGCAATCACAGCGGCAGAGCCGCAACTCATCGTCCAACCCAATGTCCCGTGACCTGTATTTAAGTACAATCCCTGCACACCGGTGCGTCCAACAACCGGCGTACCATCTGGCGTCATAGGGCGAAGTCCAGTCCAGTAATCCGCTTGCGATAATTCACAGCCTTGATTAAATAAATCGTGTACCACATGGGTAATGGTTTCAGTACGAACTTTAGGCAAATCAAGATTGTAGCCATTTAACTCCGCGGTTCCGGCCGCACGAATGCGCCCACCCAATCGAGTCACCGCCACTTTGTAAGTTTCATCCATCACAGTAGACATTGGCGCATACTGTGAATCAGTGATTGGCACCGTTAAGGAATACCCTTTCACTGGGTAAACAGGAATAGAAATATCGATCGCCTTAAGCAACTCTTTTGAATAACTGCCCATGGACACCAAGACATTATCAAACTCAAAGTCACCCTGATCCGTTTTAACCGCGCGTATTTTACCACCTTCCACATGCAAACGATCGATAGCAACACCAAATTTAAATGTCACCCCTAATTCATCACAGTGCTTTTTCAGCTCTTGACAAAAAACAAAACAATCGCCCGTCTCATCCCCAACTAGACGAAGTCCGCCTTTAAACTTATGGATAACGGGGGCAAGACCCGGCTCAACCTCTAAAATCTGCGCTGGGGTTAATACCTGATGAGGCACATTCAAAGCTTTTAATACCTTGATGTCTTTTTCAGACGCCTCAACTTGCTCATCCTTGCGGAATAACTGAGTCAACCCACCCTGTCCATCATCGTATTTAATGCCAATGTCTTTGCGCATAGCAATAAACTGGTCACGGCTATACTCCGCCAAAGCCACCATGCGTGACTTATTCACGTCGTATGCTTTTTCCGTACAGTTCGCCAACATCTTACCCATCCATGCCATTTTTTTAAGCTCAGGATCCGCGCTGATCTTTAATGGTGCGTGTTTTTGCATGAGCCACTTGATCGCTTTTAAAGGAATGCCTGGTGCAGCCCATGGAGCAGAGTAGCCCGGAGAAATTTGCCCTGCATTGGCAAAACTGGTCTCTAAAGCTACCCCTTCCTGACGATCAATCACCGTTACCTCAAAGCCTTTTTTCGCCAAATAATAGGCTGACGTTAAGCCAACAACACCCGCACCCAACACGCAAACACGCATAAAAAAACCTCAAATAAAGACAAAGTCATATTGCCCATACTTACACAAGATATACAGTTTTATCATCTTATTTAATAATAATACGAAGTATAAAAAACCATAAAAATCGGATTTTTTAGTTTTTTAGAAATGAAATGTAAAAACCTGATTCAGCTGATAAAATGACGCATCCACTAAGACACCCACAGAGATCCAATATGAAAGAACATCAGGCATCTGTATTCGATCAAGCCTTATCACTACTCAGTCACAGAGAACACAGTAAAAAAGAGCTCTTTACAAAATTAAAAACAAAAGGACACGAGGAAGAAGACATCATCGCGACCATTGAACGTCTTGAAAAAATGAACTATCTCAACGATGAGCGCTTTGCCGAAATCTTTGTCCGAAGCCGACTAAGCAAACCACTGGGTGCAAGCCGAATAGCTCAAGAACTGATCCAGAAAGGCATCAGTAGTGAGTTAGCAAAAGCAGCCATTGCGGATGCTAATGCAGACTGGTTTGAATTAGCGAAGCAACTCAAAGAAAATAAGTTTGGAAAAGAAGCCAGCAAGGACTTCAAAGAAAAAGCCAAGCAATCGCGCTACCTTCAATATCGCGGGTTTAATTTTGAACAGATTAAATACGCAGTCTCTGACTCTGACGAATTCTAAGCGCGCAAATCTTTTATGTAAAAAAAGAAGCTTATGAATCTGCTCCTTTTGCCATCAACGCGGCAACATAACGAGCCTCCATGTCGACGTAATTCTGTTGAGTCAGCGCTATTTTATTATCTAGTTCTTCAATTTTTTTCTGTAATTTGATCACTTCGGCGGTTTGAACTTGGCCATCATACAAAGCCGCTTCCAGACGTTTACGCTCTTCCTCTAATTCATTATTCACTTCTTTAAGGTTCTCAAATTCTTCTAAATCTTGACTGGCCAATACGTCCACATCACTATTGTCCAGATCTTCGATCGACTCAGGATGAAGCAGCTTATGCTCTAAATTTTCACGTAATGATCGAGCTTTGTCCAAATCGCGCTCAAGCATTTCTACGTACAGCTCTGACTCATTTACCATCTGGCGCAAAGAGTTTAATCTCGAAGCTTGCTCACTCGCAAAAGAATCCGACTCTTCAGTAAATGAATCTTGGTAAAGTAGATCCTCCATGTTTTTCATGGTGCTTCTTTCTTCATCAAACACATCATAGATATCAATACTCTGCTTAGCCTTGACGTCTCTTGTTTTCAACAAAGCATTCTTTTGCTTCAGCGCTTCATCTCGCTTGATTACATCAATATTTAAGTTGTATTTGATGGTCTGCAAACTTTCTAGCTTCTTCTCTAACCGCTTAACGACTCGACTGCTTTCCAACAATGCCTTTTCCAGCCTAACGATATAAATGTCATAGACACCAACATGCCTACCGTCCCCCTCGTGGCCAGCTCTTACTTTACGAACTTGCTCCTTCAACTCCATCATAATCGCTTTTTGGTGCGCTGCTAATTGCTTTAAGTCCGAGACTTTATCGTGTAACTCGGAGCGAACGGAATCTAAGAAAATCGTCTGATCAGTCCCCTCTAGAAACGTTTCTAGAGCTTGCACATACAACGCGCTATCATCTTCTTGCTTCACCTCAGCCAAGTGTAGCTTAAGCCGTTCAACGAACTCACACATGCTTGCCATTTGAGCCCTTAGCAAAGCCAGAGATTCATCCAACTCAGCTTCCTTTGCTAGCTGAAGCTGAAGCTCACTAAGCTGAATATTCAACACTGAGGTAATATTGACCTGTGCAAAAACCTTTTCGCCCGCTTTTTGAATCACTTTATTTAATTCTCGCAGTAAAGATTGATTCACTTTTAGCGACGTCAATAACTCATCAACTTCTTGAGCCCGATCGACTTTATCTAAAATCCCTTTAAAGGCTTCTAGTAATTCTGCAACATGAGAATGAGGGATAGCATGCTCAATAATATTAATCTCTATATCCAAGAAAATGGCCCAACATGACAGCGCGGCTCGCCCTTGAAAATCAGACTTAGGCAGCTCCTCAATAAGCTGAGCGCAGATGTATTGCTGCTGCCTTAATAAGGCCAACCATTGTGACTTTTCTTCGATAGATGGTACTGGCAGACCTTCTTTCTGCTGAAGTGACTCAGTCTTTTGAATAACACCTAGCTCTAAAGCCTTCTTTTTCAAAGATAAATAGCGTAACAATATAAAAAGAAAGAAACCAAAAAAAAGTACGCTCAATACAATAAGCGACCATTGCCACATCGACATGATGACCGTCCCGTTAATACCCAATATAAACAAGATCATCATAGAAGAATATTTTTAAACAAACCAACAAACTTTTCTCTAAAACATTTTCAGCAAAAACAAAAAAGCAGACACTAGGCCTGCTTTGAAAATAGTTTTTTTAAAAGACTATTTTAGAAATCAAGTTGCTCAACATCTTCGTCTTTTTCGACTTCAGTGTCTTTAGCCTCTTTAGGCTTGCCATCGGCTTTAGCTGTTTTAGGCAATAAATCCTCACGGATTTTAGCTTCAATTTCTTTTGCCATGTCAGGATTATCGGCTAAAAATTGCGCGGCATTGGCTTTACCCTGACCAATTTTATTACCATTGTAAGCATACCAAGCACCCGCTTTATCAACAAAGCCTTGCTTAACGCCCAAATCAATCACTTCGCCCATGCGGTAGATACCTGCACCGTACATGATTTGAAATTCAGCTTGTTTAAATGGTGGGGCAATCTTGTTCTTCACCACTTTAACGCGAGTCTCATTACCAATCACCTCGTCACCCTGCTTCACAGAACCGATACGACGAATATCCAAACGTACAGAAGAGTAGAATTTAAGTGCGTTACCACCTGTCGTTGTTTCAGGGGAACCAAACATCACACCAATTTTCATACGAATTTGGTTAATGAAGATCACAAGACAATTGGCGTTTTTGATAGAGCCTGTCAACTTACGCATCGCTTGAGAAAGTAAGCGCGCCTGAACACCAACAGAAGAACTTCCCATTTCGCCTTCGATTTCAGACTTAGGAACCAAAGCCGCGACAGAGTCGACAATAATAACGTCAACGCTGTTTGAACGTACTAGCATGTCGACGATTTCAAGCGCCTGCTCACCCGTATCCGGCTGAGAGATCAAAAGATCCGCGATATTTACGCCTAACTTTTCAGCATAGGATGGATCTAAAGCGTGTTCCGCATCAATAAAGGCACACGTTTTACCTTGCTTCTGAGCTTCAGCAATAACACTCAGTGTTAATGTTGTTTTACCTGAAGACTCTGGTCCGTAAATTAAGGTTATATAGAAGAAATACTCAATAATGGTACACGTTATTAAGTAGGTGGACTCCAAACTGCTTTATAGGCAGTCTGATGATATTGATTTTGGTGATGTGGACTTCCCAGAGTTTGCTAGACAGTAGGAACTTTTAAAAAATACTTTTCTTCGAACTTAGCAGGTGACACGCCGCCTGTATGCGAATGTCGTTTTATCGGATTGTAGAACATCTCAATAAAATTAAATATCTCACCTTTCGCTTCTTCTCGTGTCGAGTAGATCTTTCGTTTTGTCACCCTCTTCTTGAAAGTCGCAAAAAAGCTTTCTGCAACGGCGTTATCATGACAATTTCCTCGACGGCTCATGGAAGGAATCAAATTGTGAGCCTTCATAAAGGCGAGGTAATCAGAGCTCGCGTATTGGCTCCCCTGATCGCTGTGCACTAATACTTCATTCTTAGGTTTACGCTGCCAAACCACCATCAATAAAGCATTAATAACCAGATGACGATCCATCGTTTTATCCATTGACCACCCGACAACACGTCGGGAAAATAAATCTATTACTGTCGCTACGTACAAAAATCCTTCATGGGTTCTAACGTAGGTGATGTCACTTACCCACGCTTTATTGGGTGCATCAGGGTTAAACTGGCGCTTCAATATGTTGTCCGCAATCTGGTCTACTTTACCGCCTTGGATATAACGACGTTTATAGCCAATCTGGGTCTTAATCCTGTTATTACGCATAATCTTAGCAACACGATGTACGCTACAAAATTCACCTTCATCGCAAAGATCACGGTGTATCCATGGACTTCCATAGGTTCCTCCGCTAGCAATGTGGCATTCTTTTATACGCTCTAGCAGCCGTAAATCCTCAACCGCCCGATCAGATAAAGGCTTTTTTAACCAAGCGTAATAACCGCTTCGATGAATTTTAAAGACGTGACACATCAGCTAAACGGAGTGCTCTTTTTGATGATCACGGACAAAGGCGTACTTTACTCTGGGTTGTTGGCAAAGTACCTTGCGGCCTTTTTTAGAATGTCACGTTCCTCCGTGATTCGTCTCAGTTCAGACTTGAGTCGTGCGTTCTCGGAGGTTAAGTCGAGGTCTTCAGAAGGCTTAGGCTGTGGCTCTCCATACTTTTTGATCCAGGCGTATAAACTATGGGTGGTCGTATCGAGCCGTTGAGCCACTTCAGCAACAGAGTAACCACGCTCTGTCACTTGTTTAACCGCTTCTCTTTTAAATTCTTCAGGGTAACGTTTGGACTTCATAATACACCTCTTATTTAACTAGATTTTAACGTTAATAGGTGTCTAGTAAAGTCTGGGAAGTCCACTTAATTTAAAAATTTTCACAAGAAAATGCGTGAGATGTAGCGTCATTCATCCAGCCGAGAAAAGAATATCAAGGATAATTTAAGACAGGCTCAACGTGACAATTTAGCTAACGGCTTAATTTAAAAAAAGCACGAATTGATCTTTTCAGTGCATTATTATATGTCTAATCATACGGACCTGATTCACTATCACACGCACAATCGATGCTCTAAGAGCCTGCTATTATGTAAAGTACATTGCACCTAACAGCCTGGTGAAGCAGCACTCATCAGGTATAGTTTTGCTATCCGAGCTTATACCTGTGGTTGGTTGTCATGGGATGGCTTTCGCAAAAAAAACTGACCGCCTATTTATTACCTCATTCCCAGCACATTCATGCGTTTCGCTTTCTACACCAGTGTGACAAGCGCTCGTTTCCCTAATACTTTTATAAATCTACTAATGAAAAAAGTACACAAACAACAACTTAGAAAACATTGGGAAGCCCGAACCAATAAATAAAAAGGGGCAAATGAGTAAAAAATTCTTTTGTTTACTGAAAAAGGAATTTGTACATACATATTAGAATGCACTAAAACCTACTTAATATATGAATCTAAAATCTTCAGTATTACCTCTAAATCCGCCTCTCTTTTAGCAAGATCGTCTTCAAGAACAACATGTTCAATCAAGTGCTCTTTAATAACCTCACGCATCAATCCATTGACAGCACCTCGAATAGCGGCAATTTGTTGTAACACATCTTGACACTCATGCTCATTTTCCAACATTTTTTTAAGACCATTAGTCTGGCCTTGTATCTTACTGACACGAGCTATGATTTTTTTCTGATCTCGAGTGGTATGCGACATGGAAAAGTCCATCATTTAATAAGTAAAGCTGACTATACACGAAAATATAACATCAAAATTATACTAGGGGGTAGTACTTTATACTGGGAGGTAGTATATTTCCAATCCGAACACAATTAAATAGAGTGGATAGCAATGGACTTTACAACACTACTTCAGCAAGGCAATGGGTGGCTATTCATTCCCAGCGCTATTCTTCTTGGCGCATTGCATGGCTTAGAACCTGGTCACTCAAAGACAATGATGGCTGCTTTTATTGTTTCTATAAAAGGCTCGACAAGACAAGCGGTTATGCTTGGGCTAGCCGCAGCGTTTTCTCATACTATTGTTGTTTGGCTTATCGCTTTAGGTGGGATGTATGTCAGTAAACAATTTACAGCGGAAGCGGTAGAACCCTGGATGTTACTTATTTCTGGAATCATCGTTATTTCGACTGGTATTTGGATGATTTGGAAAACCTGGAATGGAGAAAGAACGTGGCAAAAATTACACACGCATTCTCAGAATTGGACAAAACAGATTGTCGATACAGGACATGGCTATATTAGCCTATCTGTCGTGGAAGATACTCAACATAACAACCGATTCCAATTAAGAATATTGAGTGGTCACACTTTAAGTGCCTCTGAAGTTAGAGTTCAACTTAAAAACGCAGAAAACAAAATACCTATTGAGTATGATTTTATTGAGCGAGATGGTTACTTAGAATCAGCATTGAGTTTTCAAGATACGAACCAATTATCCGTTAATCTAATGATCGGGCACGATCATCATGTCCATGATTTTGATGTTCATTTTCATGAACATAGCCACTTATCTGAAGAAAGTAATGATAAAGAGTACCAAGACGCTCACGAGCGAGCACATGCTTTAGATATACAGAAACGTTTTATGAACCAAACGGTAACGAATGGCCAAATACTATTATTCGGTTTAACAGGCGGCTTAATACCCTGTCCTGCAGCAGTGACCGTCTTATTAATTTGCCTTCAGTTGAAAACCTTAGTTCTTGGTTCCACACTTGTTTTATCTTTCAGTATTGGTTTGGCGCTAACTCTCGTATCTGTTGGCATCATTGCTGCAGTTGGTGTCAAGAAAGCAACTCGCAAGTGGAACCGTTTAAGCAATCTTGCACGTAGAGCACCATATTTTTCAGGAGTATTAATCTGTGTTGTTGGCCTCTACATGGGAATTCACGGGTACAGCTTGGGAACATACGAATAAGTCGGCAACATGAGATAATATTGCCAACTTAATTTGACCATGATTCCTGCCGACTATGAACCAGATTTCCTTCGCCGATACCGAATTCACAAGCAAACGCCGTAAAACCCGCAAAGAGCTTTTCCTTAGTCGGATGAATGAGCTGATTCCATGGAAACAGCTTGAAGCTCAAATTGAACCGTTCTACCCAAAAGCTGGCAATGGGCTGCGTCCATATCCTCTCGCTACCATGCTGCGCATTCACTTTATGCAAAACTGGTACAACATGAGTGATCCAGCAATGGAAGATGCCCTTTACGAGATTACCTCAATGCGGCTGTTTGCTGGCTTATCATTAGAAGGTGCGATTCCAGACCACACGACCATAATGAATTTCCGTCACCTGCTTGAGAAGCACAAACTGGGTCGTAAACTCTTCAAAGAAGTAAACAAATGGCTGTCTGACTCCGGTATTTACTTTAAAGAAGGGACGATTGTGGATGCAACGATCATTGAGGCAGCAAGCTCCACTAAAAATAAATCCAATTCTCGTGATCCCGAAATGCACCAAACGCAAAAAGGGAAGCAGTGGTTCTTTGGCATGAAAGCTCACATTGGTGTTGATGCAAAGCGTGGGTTAGTGCACAGCTTCACCACGACGCCTGCCAATGATCACGATTTAAACCAGTTGACGGAACTTCTTCATGGTAATGAATCATTTGTATCAGCGGACTCTGGCTACCGTGGCGTAGAAAAGCGCATAAAGACCAAGGATAAGAAAATTGATTGGTTAGTCGCAGAGATGCCTAGCAAGATACGCGCTTGGAAGAAGCACCCTAGCATAAATAAGCAGCTGATCCGAACGGAATACTTAAAGGCGAGTATCAGGGCGAAAGTCGAGCACCCGTTTAGAATATTGAAATGTCAGTTTGGTTTTCGCAAAGTCGTCTACAAAGGTCTGTCTAAAAATGACAATAAACTCGCCGTGTTGTTTGCGCTGGGAAATTTGTTACGAGTAGATCAGATGATGCGATCTGCACGGGGTTAATCCGTCTAAATAACGGATTTTTAGCTGCTTAGAGCAGCGTAATGGCGGAAAACTGCGCCTAATTGGTACAGTTGACGAATTGCCGTCTAGCGGAACAAGTCAGGCCAGAATTATCTGACTTGTTCGTAGTATCCATAGCAGATAAGGTCTTCTTCCATTGCCAGCTTAGGATAAAACGACTCAATAATTGCTTCTAGTTAATCCCAAGACATCAACTCATTCATGCGTGCATGAAAAATTTCTTTACGAGTTTTACGACGTTTGTTATTGAACTCGCTGCCGACAAAGGTGAGATGGTGTGACATGGATAATAAAACAGGATGATCTCATGAAAGGGGCTTATTCGCATATCCCACAGCAACACATAATACATTGACAGAAACTTCATGAGGATTTTCGAGTTGAATAATACCTAGTAAAATTGGAGTCATCCAGAGCCTGAATGGTCTTGTGTGCTCGTTTACAAAGCTGGTTAGTTAGCTCCTATTAAATTGGCTAACTAACCAGTTGTATTTGATGGATTAATCGTTTATCAATATTTTTTATAAACTGTCATCACGCCTTGTTGGCTAAATTGAACCACATTAAAATCTCTGTATCCCTGACCTTTCGCTGCCATGCCAGGAGAATATCTTGGCATTCCAGGCACAGCCAAGCCTGATACATTTTCAGGCTTTTCTAGTATTAAACGCGCTACATCTTGTTCTGGCACATGCCCTTCAATTAAGTAACCGTCGATTACAGCGGTGTGACACGATTGTAGTTGCATGGGCATACCCGCATCTTTCTTTAAAGAGGACCAGTCTTCTGTGTGATGATAATTAACGGTATATTCCTCTGCCTTCATTAGCTCACCCCATTTAACACAACAACCACATGTCGGAGACTTGTAGAGATCTATTATAGGTTGTGCAAACACGCTTGCACTGACTAACGTTAAGATTGAAGCTGCAATGCTTTTATTTATTACCTTCATATATTCACCTCTTTCAAAATTAGCTATTTACTATTAATTTGGCTATCTGATAATTTTACCGCCCGCAGCCTTAAAGCATTTAGTATGACACTCACCGAGGACAACGACATAGCTGCAGCGGCAAAAATAGGCGATAAGAGAATACCTGTAAACGGATAAAGTACTCCTGCAGCAATCGGTACTCCTGCCATGTTATAAATGAATGCAAAGAACAGGTTCTGCCGAATATTATGCATGGTTGCTCGGGATAATCGTCGCGCTTCCACTATGCCCATCAGATCGCCACGCAACAAAGTAATGCCCGCACTTTCTATGGCCACGTCGGTTCCTGTGCCCATCGCAATACCTACATCAGCAGTTGCCAAGGCTAACGCATCATTTACACCATCTCCAGCCATAACAACAACACGCCCCTCATTCTTAAGTTGTTGAATAACCTTGCCTTTATCTTCCGGCAACACTTCTGCTTTCACTTCATCAATGTGGAGCTTGCGGGCTACGGCTTCAGCGGAAGTAAGGTTATCTCCAGTCAGCATCACCACCCGAATTCCTTCCTTCTGCAGAGCGATTATTGCCGCTTTGGAGGTATCCTTGACAGGGTCTGCAATTGCCAGCAAACCACAAACCTTCCCGTCAACCGCGGCAAAGATTACTGTGGCACCGTCTTCTCGAAGTTGGTTAGCTTCTTCCTCAAAAGTTGAAGTATTAACATTTTCTGACTGCATTAACAGTCGATTACCAAGCAGAACCCTTTTTCCATCGACTTCACCGGTAACGCCTTTGCCGTTCGGTGAGTCGAAATCTATGACGTCTGGCAGAGTTAGATTCATGGTCTTAGCTTTATCTAAAATGGCATGTGCTAACGGATGCTCGCTGCCTTTTTCAAGACTACCGGAATAACGCATCAAATCTTCATCGCTGAAACCGTTTGCCAAGACCAGTTTTGTCACCTGAGGCTTACCTTCGGTCAAGGTCCCGGTTTTATCCACTACCACTGTGTCTACTTTTTCCATCCGCTCCAACGCTTCAGCATCTCGGATCAAGACACCGATCTGAGCGCCACGACCAACACCGACCATGATCGACATAGGAGTCGCCAGACCCAAGGCACAGGGACAAGCAATAATCAGCACACTCACAGCTGCGATCAGACCAAAGGCCATGGGTGGCGTTGGACCGACGATAGACCAGACTCCGAATGCAATGATAGAGACCAACAGAACCACCGGAACGAACCAACCAGCCACTTTGTCAGCCATTCCCTGAATAGGCGCACGACTTCGCTGCGCACTGGCAACCATCTGGACGATCTGGGACAACATTGTGTCACGACCTACTTTGTCAGCCCGTAAAATAAAACTGCCTTGCTGATTAATGCTACCACCAATTACTTGATCTCCAGTCTTCTTACTAACAGCCAGGGGTTCACCAGTGACCATGGATTCATCAACGTTGGAACGGCCTTCAAGCACTTCGCCATCTAGAGGCACCTTATCGCCTGGTCGAACTCGCAATCGATCGCCAACCTTAACTTGATCGAGCGCCACATCAGACTCACTGCCGTCATCGTCCAGTTTTCTTGCCGTGGCCGGAGCTAGATCCAATAGAGCTTTGATAGCGCCAGAGGTTTTTTCTCGAGCTCGGAGTTCAAGTACCTGACCCAACAACACCAGCACAACAATGACAGCGGCCGCCTCGAAATACACTGCGACTGAGCCATCGTCAGCGTGAAAAGCGTCAGGAAATATCTGCGGAGCCAAGGTTGCGACAAAACTGTACAACAGAGAAACACCCGTACCGATGGCAATAAGTGTGAACATATTAAGGTTACGATTAAGTACAGATTTCCAACCGCGCACAAAGAATGGTCCACCACACCAAACGACCACTGGAGTAGCTAAAACCAACTGAATCCAATTGGCTATTTGTGGCGACACAATATGGTCAATCTTAAAGAGATGGCCTCCCATTTCGATCAAAAAAACCGGAAGTGCCAGAGCCAGACCAATCCAGAATCGACGAGTCATGTCGGCGAGCTCTACTGAAGGACCGTTGTCGAGGCTTACTTCCTCAGGTTCCAGCGACATGCCACAAATCGGGCAGTCACCGGGGCCTTGTTGACGGACTTCTGGATGCATAGGACAGGTAAACATGGTTCCGGCTGCAACCGGCTCTGTTTGCTCATTTTCTTCGCTGAGATACTTCTCTGGATTATTATCGAACTTCGACTGACAGCCGGAAGAACAGAAATACCAAGTTTTATCTACATGCTGACTACTATACTTTGCGGTTTGAGGATCTACCGACATTTTGCACACAGGGTCATGCACTCCATGGCTTTTATGTTCATGATGATTCGTGTGCTCACTCATATTGTGCTCCTTTTTTACTCGCGGGCCAGTCAGAAAAAGCAATGAAATACAACAACATCAGATTGACCATTGGGACCAGTATCAGCAGTCCCAGCCAGCCAGAATATCCAGCTCGCTTGCATATTCTATAGACAGGTATAACGACTAAGATAGCAATCACTAACATCCACATCCACATCCAGTGTCCTACCCAAATAGTGCTACCAAACATACTTTCGCTCATCATGGTATTGTCCTTTCTTTTATATCGTAGAAATTAATGGTGATGTTAGTGAGACTTTTATCTTTCATCTCACTGACATCCCTTTTACTTCTTGTAAAAAAATTAAAACCAAGCCGTTACGCCAATGACAAACTGAGAGTTGCTAATGCTATCTCCATTATCACGAGCAAGATCAGCCGTAGCACCGAGCTTTTTACTCCAGTCTATACCTATATAAGGTGCAAACTTACGTGTTATTTCATACTTTAGTCGAAGGCCTGCATTGATATCAGAAAGACCAGCACCCATGCTTAACTCGTCATCACTCTTACCATAGGCGTTCATTTCAAATTCAGGCGTTAATATCAGTTTTTGAGTGATTAACCATTCCTGTTCGATGCTTAAACGAATGGAGGTTTGCCCTTTTTCTCCAACAAAGAAAGCACCGTCAATGTCGAAAAAATACGGAGCCAAACCTTGGAAACCAAGCACCAACCAATCACGAGATGGGGACGGTTTAATATCTCGCCTTACGCCCATCTGCATATCCCAATACGGCGCTACGGCATGACTGTATAGAGCCTGTACTTCTAGGTCCTGGTCGTCACTATTCTGGTATTCACCTGACGTTTTAAGCCAGATTTTATCCATATCATAACCAACCCATGCTTGAAAACTAAAGCTGATTGGATCGTCTGACTCAAGGCCTTTTTCTAATTGGTCGATGGCGACATAACTTAATAAAGGGTCATCTTCCGCACCTGCATAAGACAAAGAGCTCATAACAGAAGCCGTTGCCATCACTAATGTAAAGCCTAGTGAATTAAAGTTTTTCATTTATTACTCTCCTTATTTGATGACCACTTTTCTAAACATGCCAGGCATGTGATATAGCAAATGGCAGTGATATGCCCATTGCCCCAAGGCGTCTGCGGTGACTAAATAGCTGATTTTTGAACCAGGCTGAACCATCACAGTATGCTTACGTGGAATGTAATCAGGGTCTCCTGTTTCTAACTCGCTCCATACACCATGTAGATGCATGGGATGAATCATCATGGTGTCGTTCACCAAGGTAATTCGCACTCTTTCGTTATACGCCAATTCAAGTGGAGCGGAATCAGCAAAATTGATTCCATTAATTGACCACATATAACGATTCATATTGCCCGTTAGATGCAGCTGGATTTCTCGAGTGGGTTGACGTTTATCATGAGTAGGATGCAAGCCTTTTAGGTCTGCGTAGGTCAGTACTTTACGGTTATAGTTCGCTTGATGATCCCTTAAGCCAATACCTGGGTCGTTAAGGCCGCTTTGAGGCATGCCTGATTGCATGTCTACTTGAGGACCATTTTCTGAATCTAGATGCTTAATCTCATTGTCACTGCCGTAACCTGCTAAACCTAAAGTAGGCATAACCATACTTGGCTGACTGAGATCCATCCCTTCCATGCCAGTCATTGAGCCTGAACCCATTGCCATTTTGCTGTGATCCATGCCTTCCATGCCAGCCATTGAGCCTGAACCCATTGCCATTTTGCTGTGGTCCATGCCTTCCATGCCCGACATAGAGTCTGAACCCATTGCCATTTTACTGTGGTCCATGCCTTCCATGCCCGACATAGAGTCCGAACCCATCGCCATTTTACTGTGGTCCATGCCCTCCATATTCATGCCCATATCGCCATGCCCTAAGATCGGCATAGGGTCCATATCAGGGATTTTGGCCGTGAACATTTCATCTGACGTGAAGTTACCAACGGTATAACCAGAACGGTCAATGCTCTGAACGAAAATACAATAAGCATCCTCCATCTTCGGCTCGACTATCACATCGTAAGTTTCCGCAACACCAATGCGAAATTCATCGATGGTAACAGGCTGAACATTTTGTCCATCACTCGCTACCACGGTCATTTTTAAACCTGGAATTCGCACATCAAATATCGTCATCGCAGAGCTATTAATAAAGCGAAGACGAACTTTTTCTCCTTGTTTAAAGAGTGCTTGCCAAGGTTGTGCCGGTGGGTTCCCATTCATTAAATACGTATAGGTGGCGCCCGTGACATCAGAAATATCTCGGTCACTCATACGTTCCTGATTCCACATGGAGCGTGCTCTCCATGTGTTCACCAACCCTTGTTTTTTGATATCAGAAAACAAATCAGACATCGTTCTTTCACTGTAATTGTAATAGTCTGATTGCTTCTTTAAATTCGCATATATCGTTTCAGGCGCCTCATCCGACCAGTCCGACAGCATGATGACATGCTCCCGATCAAACACAACAGGGTCTGCTTCTTTAGGGTCTATAACAATCGCGCCATACACTCCCGTTTGTTCTTGAAAACCTGAATGACTGTGATACCAATAGGTACCACTTTGCTTAACTGGAAATTTATATTCGAATGTTTCTCCCGGTTTGATGCCCGCAAAACTAAGGCCAGGAACGCCATCCATTTCTGTCGGTAAAATCATCCCATGCCAGTGCAAAGAGCTGTCATGATCAAGATTGTTTTTTACTCTTAGCGTGACCGTTTCACCTTCTTTCCAGCGTAACAAGGGTCCGGGAAACAGTTGATTAATGACCGTTGCTCTAGCAGGCGTTCCCGTAAAATTAACGGTTTTATAATCAATGCTTAAATCAAAAACTTTCCCAGATAACTGAGTTAAAGATTGGCCAATGGCACTTGCTAGTGCATTTTTTGAAAACGGAATGGTAGTTAAAGCCAGCATGGCAGAAGCACCAAATACAAACTGACGACGGCTAAGCACTGTACCGCTCGATGATTTGTTCTGCTCTTCGTGTGAAGGTTTGAATACTGTCATAAACTGAACTCCCTTAATCTAATTAAACCCACAACACCTGTTTGCAGGTGCAACCAAATAATGTAATGAATAAAAGACATAATTGTCTCCAACAATGTTCTTGAGAAGATCCAATACAGGCATTATCCCTGTAGTGGATACAAGGTTAATAATAGCCTAGAAAATAACGGTTAGTGACCTTGGAGCGTCCGACAAAACGACGGATTCATCCAAAGATTAAGAAAGTATCGGAGGGCGATATAAAGAAGAGCTATTCAACGGTAGCTCTTGTTGAACTAGATGAGCACTACTCTGACTCAGTTGAGAGCCGTAATAAATCCACTGACGATCAATGATCGCGGCCATCGACATGCAAACGCTCATCGGACACGAGCTTTTGTCTTTGCAACAATCTAACGCATTCGTGACCGGCAATATTTGAACATACTGATCTGTGTGTGTTTCAACAGACGCGTTGTGCAACGAAGCCTTATGATCGACCATCGAGCCATAAGTAGCAGTAGCAGTAAGTTGCATTGAGTGATATGCCATTGGACCAGCCACAGAAGTCATTGTCTGGCTAACAAACACGAGCAAAACAAATATAATGATAACGATTTTATTTTGTCTCATTATTCTTCCCCCAATCAACTTTCACCCCAAACAACATCACTTTAAATACACTTCTAATTAATGCATTGGAGGACCAACAAACGTCGTAAATATCGCCGTGACCACCAAAATAGAAGAAGCGATCATTTTTTCCATTAAAATAGATTTTTGAATAAGAAATGTATTACCGCGTTTCAGTATTAACGGCACAAGATGTAATTTATGGTATGCCGCCATCGCAAGAATAACGGCAACCAAACTAAGCTTCACCATCAACCAAAACCCATAGTCGGATGACAGTAAACCTTGCCATCCTGTCAATTCATAGCTCATCCAGACGCCACAAAGTAATAAAATAGACACGGTAATGACCGCTAGCTTACCAAAGTTCTCTAATACTATATTGGACTCTTCAACTGTTGCGTGGCGCACCGCTAACCACAATGGAAACAACAACCCCAACCACCAAGCCGCGATTAAGATGTGAATGAAAAATATCACTTGATAATACCAAGCTTGGCTCATCGAGTGCCCAGAAAGAGAAAACGAATACACTAAACTGGCAACACCAAAAGAAGCGACTAGCAATGATAAAGACGAATACGGCCAAGCATTTTGTGTGCAAGCCTTACCAAGAAGAAGCAACGACAGCGCCACGAGTGCGTAACCAGACAAACGGACAAGTACAATGCTGCCTGCAGCAGAATCCCAAAAGATGGAGACCATATCTGGATCAAACATCGACCAAAGCCCTTCCTCCATCGTCGCCCCCACTAGGATATAGAAATACGCCACCGTAGCCGCACTTCCCACCAGTACGCCGACTTTTATATACCTTTTTATACTACTCAATAAAGCAGACTGATGACGCAACAAACAAAATGCAAATAGCCCACCTACAACGCTTGATATACCAAAATACAATAACCAACGTGTCAATAATTGCGCGATTTCCCAGTTCGTTAACATCATACAGCCCCTTTTTTATAAAATGAAAAGCCTAAAAGATATAATCTAATTAGCCAGTTGAACTAAACAGTTTAAATGTTCAAATTAATGCTGCATAAAACCATAAGAGCCTTTCATCATGTGTCCATCTTCGCCCATTGCTTTCCAATGAACTGTATAACTGTCCGGCGCCAACATTGGTAAAATAGTTTGAAAATTTTTCGTTGTTGCACCGTCACGATTAAACCGAACCGACACGGGCTTACCTTTAGATCCTACTACCTTGAGACTTACAACTTTCATAGGGTTCTGGAAATTTAGCTCTACTCGTTCTGCTTGAGCCATTAGCATGGCACCGTCTTTGGGGTATGTCATGGTCATCATACCGTGTGCAAATACGTTAACGGAGGCCACCAAAGCCAATGTAGAAAATGCCAATTTCATAGTTTTCATGTTATTACCTTTTACGTTGTTGATAAATTTTTAAACGGATACAAAGAGGGGATCTCTTTATATCAACGATCTCTAAAAGTTCCGAAAAAACACTCTTTTAATACTGATTAAATTAAGACATCTGTTTCAATGACGATTTTTTCCATAGAAAATACACCGCAGGCAACACTAATAACGTCAGCACGACTGCGCTCACCATACCACCAACCATAGGCGCGGCGATTCGACTCATCACCTCCGATCCCGTTCCAGTACCATATAGAATTGGCAGCAAGCCGATAATGATGGATACCGCCGTCATCATCACCGGACGAACTCGCATACCAGAGCCATGAAGCACCGCATGGTAAAGCGTGTCCGCGCGAGGTAAGACGCCTTTTTCAGCGCATTTTTTTTGTGTCTCTGCCCAAGCTTGATTCAAATACATCAGCATAATGACGCCGATTTCCACGGCCACGCCAGCCAGCGCAATGAAGCCAACCCCCACAGCAACCGAGAAATTGAAGCCAGACAAATACATCAGCCAGATACTACCCACCATAGCAAATGGCAAGGTGCCCATAATGATCGCCACCTCGTAGAAATTACGGAAGTTGATATACAAGAGGACAATAATGATGGCCAATGTAAGCGGCACTACATAGGTCAGCTTTTCTTTTGCCCGTTGCATATACTCATATTGACCAGACCAATTTAACGAATAACCTGCTGGTAATTGCACTTGGTCTGCTACGATTTTTTGTGCGTTTTCGACATAACGGCCAATATCTACACCTTCAATGTCCACAAAGGTCCAACCGTTTAAACGCGCGTTTTCACTTTTTAATCCTGGCGGACCTTCTTCCACATACACATCAGCAATATCCCCTAAAGCAATTCGTAAACCATTCGGAGTCACGATTGGCAAAAGGGCTAATTGCTCTGGTGAATCACGATATTCCTGTGGATAGCGAACATTAATGGGATAGCGCTCAAGCCCCTCAATAGTATTAGTGACATTCATGCCACCCACCGCCGAAGAGATAATTTCTTGAACATCTTGAATGTTCAACCCATAACGCGATGCCTTCGCGCGATTAATGTCTATATTGACGTAACGACCACCGGCCACACGCTCAGAATAAACCGATGCCGTGCCTTCAACTGGTTTCAAGATTTTCTCTAGCTGCAAACCAATATCTTGAATCACTTTCAGATCAGGACCTGCAACCTTTATACCCACAGGGGTTTTGATGCCCGTTGCCAGCATGTCGATTCGTGTTTTGATCGGCATTACCCAAGCGTTAGTAATGCCAGGGATCTTGACCAGCTGATCCAGCTCTTGCTTGATCTTGTCGCTGGTCATGCCGTCTCGCCATTCTGAGTGAGGCTTGAGTTGAATAAAGGTTTCGATCATCGTCAAAGGTGCTGGGTCTGTCGCGGTTTCTGCACGGCCAACCTTCCCAAAGACAGTTTTCACTTCTGGCAAGGTCGCAATCAGTTTATTGGTTTGCTGCAATACCTGACGTGCTTGTCCGATGGAGATCCCCGGATACGCTGTTGGCATGTACATCAAATCACCTTCGTCTAGGTTAGGAATAAACTCACTGCCCAACTTATTTAACGGCCACATACCAATAGCAAATATAGCAATTGCCACCAAAATGGTGGTTTTCGGAAAACTCAACACGGCTTTCAGCGCTGGCATATACACCGCGATCAAAGCCCGATTAACGGGGTTTTTATGCTCAGGCAAGACCTTACCTCGCACAAAGTACCCCATCAAAACAGGTACGAGAGTGATTGCTAATGCCGCCGATGCAGCCATGGCATAGGTTTTGGTATAGGCCAACGGGCCAAACATCCGTCCTTCTTGGGATTCCAAGGTAAACACAGGCACGAAACTGACGGTGATAATCAGCAGACTAAAGAATAACGCGGGGCCGACTTCGGTAGCCGCGGCGGCCACAACCTGCCAACGGTTTTCCTTGGTCATTTCGACTTTTTCCATATGCTTATGGAGATTTTCTATCATCACGATTGCGCCATCAATCATGGCGCCGATGGCAATCGCAATACCGCCAAGCGACATGATATTGGCATTAATACCCTGCAAATGCATAACGATGAAAGCAGTCAAAATACCGACAGGCAGACTGATGATGGCCACTAAAGAGGAACGCACATGAAAAAGAAACACCATACAAACCAACGCAACCACAAGGAACTCTTCCAGCAGTTTGGTCCATAAATTCTCCACGGCACGATCAATCAAACCAGAACGATCATAAACCGTCACCACCTCAACGCCTTTTGGCAAGCTGGATTTCAAAGTTTCCAATTTCGCTTTTACGCCTTCGATGGTTTTCTGTGCGTTTTCACCAAAACGCATCACCACCACGCCGCCGACGGTTTCGCCTTCGCCATTTAGATCAGCTAACCCTCGACGCATTTGTGGGCCAATACCAACATCTGCCACATCTTTGATCGTCAGCGGTGTGCCACTTTCACTGACGCCAAGCGGAATCATTTCAATATCTTCGACGCTCTGTATATAACCAGACGCTCGAACCATGTATTCAGCTTCAGCCATTTCAATGACCGACGCGCCGACTTCCTGATTGCCGCGTTTTATAGCATTTTGAATGTGGCTCAATGGCATGTTTAACGCGCGCAATTTATCTGGATTCACACTTACCTGATATTGCTTCACCATGCCGCCAATGGGCGCCACTTCCGATACGCCAGGCACGGTTTGTAATTCATACTTCAAGAACCAGTCTTGCAGTGAACGCAATTGACTCAAGTCGTTTTGACCGGTTTTATCGACCAAGGCGTATAAATACACCCAGCCGACACCCGTTGCGTCTGGCCCCAATTGCGCCCTTGCATTACTGGGCAAGGATGGCGCAACCTGACTTAAATACTCCAACACTCGGCTTCTCGCCCAATACATATCGGTATCTTCATCAAAAATCACGTAGACATACGAATCCCCAAAGAACGAATAACCGCGCACTGTTTGAGCACCGGGCACAGACAACATCGCCGTGGTCAACGGGTACGTAACTTGATCTTCCACAACTTGTGGCGCTTGTCCTGGATAGCTGGTTTTAATGATAACTTGCACATCAGACAAGTCAGGAATGGCATCAACGGGAGTATTCTTTAACGAATACAAGCCAGCGCCCACTAAAATAAAAGTAGCCAATAACACCATGAATCGGTTGTTTATGGACCAACGAATGATCGCTTCAATCATGATATTCCCCTACTCCGTGTCAGCGTCAAAATAGTCAGTGACCATGAATTTCACACTGCTTTCCCGCGTAATCTCAAGCTGAATATCTCTACCAATTGGCAATTCATCCAGCGTCAACCAATCAGCTAACTCAAAGTCCATCGTCATCTTTGGCCATTTCCAATCAGTAATAGCATCATGATTCACATTCACCATCCGCGTTGTCGCATCAATACGATTAATGCGTGCAGCTACCCAAACATTGTTGGTAGGTTCTGCTGCTGACATTGCATTACTAGACATTGATGTCTTAGTCATTTCAGTGCTGCTGGCAGGCATTGACACCTGCTTACTGCCTATATTCAAGCGTTTGAAATCCGAGCTTTTGCTGGATTCAGAATCCAACAAAAACTGCGCCGATGTAACGACCTCATCACCCAGCACCAAGCCATCTAAAATTTCCACGTAGTCATCGCCGAACGCACCGGTTTCGACTGCAATCGATTTATAACGCCCTTCTCCCAATGCCAGTACCACGCGGTTTTGCTCACCGCCGCGAATTAGAGCTTCTTTTGGAATCAATCGTTTTTTACCTGGCTCCGTGGTTTCAATACGAACATGGGCAAACATATCTGGCTTCAAAAGTTGCTCAGTGTTATCTAAACGAATGCGAACACGCAAAGTGCGGTTTTTCGCATTTAGAGTCGGATAAATAAAATCCACATTACTGGCAAAGTTTTCCCCCGGTAGAGAGTCCATAACAGCCTCAACCGGTTGCCCCACCGCGACAAGATGCGCTTGTCGTTCAAACACTTCAGCATCCAACCACACCTCACTCAAATCCGCGATCGACATCAAAGTTGTGCCTGGCTTAATGTAGAAACCATCTTGAATTCCAAGGTTGTCAATAACGCCGCTTTGTGGCGCAAAAAATCGCACTGTTTGAGACACTTTGCGCTTTGTCTTTAACGCTTGGATAAAACTGCTCGACACTTGCAGAGCTTTTAGCCTTTCTTCACCCGCGTTGATCATGCGCTGGTCTTTGCGCGCTAACGCAAAGACAAATTCTTCCTGCGCATTCACCAAGGTTGGTGAATACAGATCGAACAAAGGCTGACCTTTTTCAACTGAATCACCATTGAATTTAATAAAGCTCTTTTCGATCCAACCTTCGACACGAGGATGAATATGAACAATCTTGTCTTCGTTGTAGGCCAAATAGCCCACAGTACGAATGTCTGGTTTCAGCACGCCTTCAAACACTTTTCCTGTTCGCACGCCAAGATTATTAACGACTTCAGGCGAGATACTCACAGTACCAGCGCCCTGATTATTGGAACCTTGATCATCGCCATAAAAAGGGATCAAATCCATTCCCATAGGAGATTGACCCGGCTTGTCACGACGGTAATTTGGGTCCATTGGCGCCACCCAATATAAAGGCGCTTTTTCACCTTTCGTGACTGATGCACCAGCATTCATTTCCCCGTTCATGGCATTAAATGCTTGAAGACCAAAGTGATAACCCGTAGCCGAAAGAACGCCACCTAGTACAAATACACCGATATACCCGATTACTTTCATTTGAGTTTCACCTCTTCATCTTGTGCCATCACATAATTCAATTCTGCCAAGCGCTTAAAACGCTCAATGCGAATATTCAACAATTCAATATGCGCATTCAATGTCGCGATACGCGCCTGAACCACATCCGAAAAAACACCATCATTGCTGGTATAAGCATTCAACATGGCTTGTGCGCTTTCTCTGTAACTAGGAAGTAACTTTGTTTGATAAATACGGATTCGTTGATCTAGCAGAGTAATATCAGATGTCAGAACACGGTATTTCGCCATGAGTTCATTCAGCACCAGCTGCTTTTCAGAAAGAAAAGACTCAACTTGTAAGGACGCGGCTTTCACCTGAGCATCCTGTCGACTAGACGAAAATATTGGCACGCTGACACTCACCGCAATCGACGCCAGATCGGCTCGATCTTTGCCGCTTAGATCATCGCCACGATAACCGTAACCCAACGTAACGCCCCATTCTGGTTTGTACTTTTGCTCGGCAATCGATTTATCTATCTGCGCGGTATTGGATTGAACATCGACAATGCGAACCAACGGATGCAGGCTCAGGCGAGCCGCCAATGCCAATGAATTCGATGAAAGGATATTAGACGGGGTTACCATAATGGGTTCACCCGTTGTTTTCAGGGTGATATCTTGATCAGCTGTGTTCTGATCAGCCATTGTCGGAAGAATATATTGGGATAATTTTTTCAGTGCATTTTCTTTCGCTTGGCTAAGCTGCGTAAGGCGATGATCTAACTTAATCAACTCCAGTTCAGAGCGCACTAAATCTTGCTGTTTGGCTCGCCCGTACGCCGAGCTATAACTACTTTCCACTACCTCATGAAGTTGTTCGAACAAAATTCTATTTTGCTTCACGAGCTTGATACTTTCTTCGTAACTGTAGGCCGTTAGCCAAAGATTTGACACTTCCATCGCCAGCATTGCACGACGATTATCACGCATCAAGGGCATTTGATCGCCTTGCACAGCGTACTTTTCCCCTGTTAAACGTAAGGTATCGCCAGCTGGAAACATCTGCGATACCGACACGTTAAATTGCGTCATTGCTTCTTGGTTAAAATCAAAACTTTCAGTTGGCATATTCAATAAACCAACATTGATTTTTGGATCCGGCAACGCCGTCATGCCTTGGCTTAAGGCGCGAATAGCATTCTCTTTCTGCTGGCTGGAAATCAACCAGTCATCTTGGGAGACGGCTTTTTCCACCGCTTGTTGCAGGCTTAACACTTCTGCGCTCGCAACAAGTGGCAGCAACGACAATAAGAAAACGGAGGCAATACGATTCGTTTTACCGATTAAAAATTGACGGCAATAGACACTCTGTAATACATGACAGAATGCCAAAAATTTGTTTTTGGCCATTGGCTTGAGTACTCATTTTTAAATTCATAAAATCTCAACGCACATTAAAGCGATGAGTGAAACTGCGAATTTAAGAAATGACTATAGGGGGGAAATAAGGCGTATTTGGGTGGGTAGAAACGTAGAATTCAGACGACAGAGTCGTGTGAACAGAAGAAATATTGTCAGAATCAGAATGATAGCTGACCAGTAAGCCTGAAAAGCTACTGCAATGATTGTCCATACAGTTTTGGTGATTGTGCTCTGATGTCAAACTAGAGCATTCGTCCATCGAATCAGACGTACAAGAGATCCCCTTATCAGGAGACATATCATGATCCGATAATTCTGACGTGTCATGCATTTCCATAGACATCATATTCGAGCTCGATAACATCATACTGTTCGTTGCCATTGCCATCGAAAATAACGATAGTACAAACAGCAAAAAGCACACGAAACCGTGTTTTTTCGCTGAAGCGCTAATCTTATTTAACAAAAATGATGACATAGAACATACTCTTTATCGATACTTTAGACCCTATCAGAATAAATTGCCAAATGCAATATATATTTAAAATTAGACTTTATTTACTTCTCGGCTTTATATTAGTCTCTGTTCCACCCTAAAATATGTTGACATAAAGAGGGCCTCTTTATGTCAACATCAGATATCAAGCGCACATAGCGTGACTATTTAATGGCTTTTAAATTAGGTGAACTGGACTTCCCAGACTTTACTAGATCACATTTAAACTAAAAATATATGAGTCGAGGTTAATATGGAGTTTTGGCTATTAATTGGAATCGTAGTAGTGTTTTTCTACATCATCAAAAAAAATAAAATTTCCTCAAAACAAAAGAGCCCGAGCAATAGACTAAGCTCCGAAAATGACATTAGCGTAACTATAACAACTAATAATCGAGTAGTTGAAAAAAGTAATGATGACGACGATCTAGCTACCTTTAATATTTCTTATGGTTATGAAGAAGAGAAAAGCAAAAACAAAACTGCGGGGAAATGGATAAAACCAGATGAATCTATCACTATAAATGGACAACTGTTTACTAAAGGTAATTTTTATTTTGGTGGACAGCTCAATTCATTAGATGGTTACGGAACGGAAGCCTCATTAGTTGATGATTCGCTAAAAATTGAACATCAGCTGTCAAATTATGAAAATGAAAGCTTAGGCTATTGGCCTAAATTCATCTCACTTACTCCTAAAGGGCGTGGAGCTTTCCTCAACTGGTTATCCGGCAATAGAAGTGATCCAGATACCCCTTTAGGTTATGTGTTCATTTATTTCTATGGCATCGAAAGACGAATTACTGTTGATTCAATTAAGCAGACAGTAGATGACGCAGAATTTAAGTCTTTGTTTACCGAAATACTACGTTTAAAAAGTATTTACGGTAGTAGCCGATCTTTTTCAAATTATGCCACACGTCTATTGGAACTCATGTGTCTACTACGCCCTAAAGTAGTATCACATCCAGAACTTGAAAAAAGCCCACAAAGAGATTCTCTTCTATTTAAACATCGCTTAGCAACTACAGTAAGTGAAGGAACGCCTGTTCCTGCTGAACTGGCATTGGCATGGATTCGATTTTATCCAGATTATAATCTGAAGAAACCGGCACGGCGCTGTGACCATGAATTTAGTCGGATGTTTGAACAACGTTATACAAAAAAATATGGAAACGGCGTTATTGTTAAACCCAATAAGACACGATTAAAGATTGAGTATTATCCAGCCAGTTCTTCCTTACGTGGCGTATCATTCCCTCAACAAGATCTTCCTGACCCAAGTAATTTGAAAGGTCCTGTAAATAAGCTGATTGCCCTAGCAGATGAATGTACGACCGAATTAGAAGCGTATAGTCGTTATCTTGCTAAACCAAACACGTCTCGCACTGATATTGAAGCTGTATTATTACTGCCAGATGATCTTAGTGATTTAGGTGCGGAGTTAGGATTGGGAGAATTTAAAAAATGGGCAGATGATGCTATTTCAACAAAAAAAGGGTTGGTAGATGTTGAGGAATTCTGGACATATACCAAATCGCCTTTGCCTTCCAAGATCAACAAAAAGGAAGCTGAACTAATTCAGAACCTTGCTCAAAAAGCCGGGTATGGCATCGCTCCTGATACTCGTTACCATCATGCGAAGACGAGTGCAGATGGAAAGCTGGTTCTATTTCCTGAAGGACACGGCAAATACTTTGAACCATCCAAGGCTTATAGTGAAGTAGGTATGGCACTTCGTTTAGGGGCAATGGTTGCCGCTATTGATTCGCATGTAGATCAGGCGGAATTAAATTTATTAACACAGCTGATTGATCACAGTACCAATCTATCACCTACCGAAAAACAATCACTACACGCCTACTTAGTTTGGAGGTTCAATACGCCTTCAAATATCACAGGTTTGAAAGCGAGACTGGAAACATTAGGTAAAACAGAAAAAGCAGCGGTTAGTCGCATACTTGTTGGCGTGGCGATGGCCGATGGAAAAATAGACCCAGAAGAAATCAAACAGCTTGAAAAGCTTTATACCTTGCTAGGTCTTGATAAAGCCCTTGTTACAGGAGACATTCATGGAATGTCATCAAGTAAAGGTGGTATGCAATCTTCAAGTTCTCCATCAGAAACAACTTCGTCAGCTCTTACTTCGTTCCAGTTAGATGAAAATATCCTAGCGATTCATGAATCAGAAACCAAAGATGTGCAAAGCATGTTAGGTGCAATATTTGTGGAAGACGAATCTACAGGAGAATCCGATGACTCATCTGACGATAGCTTTAATATAGAGGAAGAAGCCGGAATTGATAAACAGCATTATGCCTTGTTTGAAAGCCTGATACGGAAAGATAAATGGTCTCGTGATGAAGTGGAATCGCTATGCGGAGATTTAGGTCTTATGGTTGGCGGAGCATTGGAAACTATTAATGACTGGTCTTTTGATAAAGTGGATGCAGCTGTACTTGAAGATGATGGTGATGCTATTTATGTTGATCAGGAAATCGTAGCAGAGATAGAAGGTTAAACTTATGGAAAAACGTATCCGGTTAAAAGAACGTGACGCAATAATTCAATCACTGAAATCAGGGGTGACTCCCAAAATTGGGATTCAGCATATTCAGGTAGGTAGAAGCAATGAAGTCAAAGCGTTGTATAAGGATATTGAAAGAATCTCTCAGGGTGGTGCTGCATTCAGACTTATCATTGGTGATTATGGCTCAGGGAAAACTTTTTTCTTAAGCGTGGTGCGTTCCATTGCTCTTGAAAAGAAGCTAGTCACAGTCAATGCAGATCTTTCACCGGATCGACGAGTACATGCTTCTTCAGGTCAGGCACGGAACCTGTATTCTGAGCTCATGAAAAACCTAGCAACCCGTAATAAACCGGATGGAAATGCATTAGCCAGTGTTGTAGAGCGTTTTGTAACACAGGCTCGTAAAGAAGCAAATGAAAAAGATATCAGCGTTTCAACAGTAATACATCAAAAGTTAGCCTCTTTGTCAGAACTGGTTGGCGGGTATGATTTTGCAAAAGTCATTGATGCTTACTGGAACGGTCATGAGCAAGATAATGATGAGTTAAAATCAAATGCTATTCGTTGGTTACGAGCAGAATACACCACTAAGACAGATGCAAGAAGGGATCTTGATGTCAGAACGATTATTTCTGACAATTCTTTTTATGATGCTTTAAAACTTATGAGCCTATTTGTACGTCAGGCTGGCTATGAAGGCTTACTTGTTAATCTAGATGAGATGGTTAACCTTTATAAATTAAGCAGTACACAAGCGCGTACATCCAACTATGAGCAGATTCTACGAATGCTAAATGACTGCCTTCAAGGCTCAGCTGAATATCTAGGTTTTTTATTGGGTGGAACTCCAGAGTTCTTATTAGACCCTCGTAGAGGACTATATAGCTATGAAGCATTGCAATCACGTTTAGCTGAAAACAGCTTTGCAAAGCGAGCAGGTGTGATTGATTACTCCTCCCCAGCACTTCACCTATCGAGTTTAACTCCAGAAGAACTCTATATTCTTCTAAAGAACTTACGTCATGTTTTTGCTGAAGGTGATACTTCTAAATACCTTGTCCCAGATGATGCTCTCAAGTCATTTCTACAGCATTGTAGCCAGACTATCGGAGATGCTTATTTTCGAACGCCGAGAAATACCATCAAAGCGTTTTTAGATATGTTGGCTGTACTAGAGCAAAACCCTTCTATGCAATGGTCGCAGTTAGTTCAATCTATTGCTATTGAAGAAGATCATCCAAGTAATACAGATGAAATTTTTGTAGACGAAGGAGCTGGAGAAACAACGAAATCTGATGGACTAGCTGATTTCAAATTATGACAGAGGAATATCAACTTCTTGATAAGCGTGTACAGAAATGGTTGTTTAACCAAGGATGGCCTGATTTAAGAGAAATACAAAAACGGGCAATCATACCGATTCTAGCTTGTGATAGAGATGTGCTAATTAGCGCATCAACAGCGGCAGGTAAAACAGAAGCTTTTTTTCTACCAGCATGTAGTGCAATTGCTGAAGAGAAAGACGGCTTTGGTATTTTGTATATCAGCCCTTTAAAAGCACTGATTAACGATCAATACCGCAGGCTCGAGAGTTTAAGCGAAATGTTGGATTTGCAAGTTACGCCGTGGCATGGTGATAGTCTTCAATCCAAAAAGAAGAAAGCCAGAAACAATCCTTCTGGTATTCTGTTAATTACCCCTGAATCCTTAGAGTCACTGCTAGTCAGAGAGCCTGGATGGGTAAAACAATCCTTCACCTCCCTTAAATATATTGTTATTGATGAATTTCATGCGTTTATCGGAACAGAGCGAGGTCAGCAATTACTTTCTCTGCTTACTCGCCTAGAGCACCTTATAGGTCGAATTACTAATCCAATTCCACGGGTTGCTTTAAGTGCGACACTAGGAGAGCTTGAAAAAGTACCTCTTTCTCTTAGGCCGAATAAAAGTCTGCCTTGTGAAACCATTACTAGTAGTCAGCACCAAAGCACTATTAAAGTTCAGGTTAAAGGGTATTTAGAACCTGTAGATATTATGACTGATGATACATGTACCTCATCAGAACAGCAGATTTGCAAGGAAATATTTAGGCTCTGTAGAGGCGACTCACATCTGGTATTTGCCAATAGCCGCAGTCGTACAGAAAGCATTGCCGCACAGTTAAGTGATTTATGTGAGCAACAAGTTGTACCGAATGAGTTTTTCCCACATCACGGCTCATTAGCTAAAGAACTCAGAGAAGATTTAGAAGCTAGATTGCAGAAGGAAGCTTTTCCTACTACAGCAATTTGTACCATGACTTTAGAGCTAGGTATCGACATTGGGAAAGTGAGTTCTGTCATTCAGGTTACTGCTCCACATTCAGTATCAAGCTTACGTCAGCGTTTAGGTCGATCAGGTAGAAGAAATACCCCTTCCATTTTACGAATGTTTATCTCAGAAAATGAACTGAGTGATAAATCCAATATAGTAGATAATCTTAGGTTAGAGCTTGTTCAATCACTAGCAATGATACGCTTACTCATTATAGATAACTGGTTTGAGCCAGCAGATACAAAGCAAATGCATTTTTCTACATTTTTACACCAGATTCTAGCTGTCATTGCTCAATGGGGAAGCGCCAGAGTAGACCAGCTTTATTCTTTATTATGTGAGCAAGGATCATTCAAAGAAATATCAATCCAGCACTTTAAACAACTTTTGACTCATATGGGGACGGTCCAACTAATACAGCAACTTAATAGCGGTGAATTGGTTTTAGGGATTGAGGGCGAACGACTTACCAATTCATATACTTTCTACGCTGTTTTTAAAACACCAGAAGAATTCCGTATCGTTACGGGAAGTAAAACTCTAGGAACGTTACCACTTGACTCACTAATTTTAAAAGATCAGCACATCATATTTGGTGGTCGTAGGTGGAAGGTAACTGATATTGATGATGAAAAGAAAGTAATCTATGTGACTTCTACGAAAGGTGGTAAACCTCCGAAATTTAACGGTAACGGCATGTCGATTCATGACAGAGTTCGACAAGAGATGTTAAGAATCTATTGCTCTGGTGACTATCGTATTGAAGTTGGTAATCAGAAAATAGATTTTGTGGATAAGATCGGAAGTCAGTTATTTCAAGAAGGAGCGTATTTTTTCAAAGAAGCCAATCTTGAAAATCAGCCCATATACCAAAGTGGTAAGCACTGTTATATTTTTTCATGGATGGGTGATAAAGTAGTTAATACTCTTACTATTTTGCTAATTAAAAGTGGACATGTATGCAGTAATTTTGCTGGTGTTATCGAAGTTCAAAATGCGAGTGTCGATGCCCTAAAAGATTACTTTATGGATATCATAATAGATGGGGTGCCTGATGAGACAGAGTTGGCCGAAATACTTTCACTACAACAAAAGATGATTGAAAAGTATGACGAGTATTTGCCTGAAGGTTTGTTAAACGCAGGGTACGGAAGAAAAGCGTTTGATTCGAAGGCCACTAAAGAATGGATATCAGGTTTACTAACTTAGTACCTTTTTCTCCTCAGTCAGAACCTTACGTTTTTTGACTCGCTTCGGGGTTGCTGTATAGAGCAATCCAATCTATAGCTAACACAAAGTCGCTCAGCGGCGTCAGAGATCTTAAAACTGGACTTCCCAAAGTTTGCTAGACGCTAGTTGCCTCGGTCTATTGCTAAAAAAGCCATCGAGTAAAGTGATGAATTAACGTCAATTATATGCAATTATATTTTTTCTTATAATTGGCAACTTCCCGCTAGAAGAATTGCAAAAAACAACTTTTCCTCGCTCCTTAAAAATCAATGTTATTATTGATTTCTTTGGTGTTTTAGATATAGCAAGCTGCCTTAAGGCACACGTCTACCAATCCAACACCTTGACGATACAACTATTTAAGTTCTGACAACAGGGCTTCACAATTTAGAAAACATTGAAAATTTCACTGTCGATTGCCGCCAGCATGCCAGATAAATCTCAGCTATACTACATACAAGCAACCGGCGTTATTTTAAGGTGATAGACAATGGCCTCAATAAAGTTTTCAAGCATTTTAGAAGTGGTGGCAGCCAGCAACGAGGAAGCACTGAGCTTAAAGGCTCAAGCAGAAATAATTTGTGTGATCCGTGATATGGCGGCTAAAAATGGTTGGTCACATATCGAGGTCTGTGCTGAAGGAAACAGAATTATGATTAAGCAGGCGAAAAGCCAAGTATATGATAATCGACTAAGTGAAGCAGAACTACTTGAAGGGCTAGATTCTCACACTGCTCACGCAGATGAACTGTTCCTCAATGTAGATGACGAACTCGCTGAAACTCTAATAGATCAACTAAATAAATTAGATCTGCCTTTTATTGCTCGATCTCGTAAAGGCGCCTAAGAGGCATACAGAAAGTGGAGAAAACCGTTCCTGGCAAAAGCGGCCCCCGGATTTATGACAGACCAAAAAGATATCGTTGAGGACGTTGGGCGGTTTGATCCAGATTGATTGAGCGGTTGTCTAGTCAATATCTAAGAACTAAATATCAACCCAGCCCCAATTAATCCTAGTAACCATAGGTAAATGAAATGTT
>NZ_QHJF01000039.1 GCF_003259225.1 Marinomonas arctica
GATGGTAGTGTGGGAGATCCCATGTGAGAGTAGGTCGTCGTCAAGCTTTATATTAAGAGAAACCCCACCCTACTCAGTAGGGTGGGGTTTTTTCGTTTCAGGGACGTAACAGGATCCTTGCCACGTGCGTGTGGGGCTCTTTATTGCAGACAAGCATGTGATAATCCCGCAAGGGGATAAGCATCCCGCAAGGGGATAAGCATAGGTCGTCATCAAGCTTTATATTTAAGAAGCCCTGATAGCTAACGCTGTCGGGGCTTTTTTTCGTCTCAAGGAAAGGGGCCGAGGTGCATCACCATCACCTTGGTATTCGCTTCGCTTGCGTCTGTTTCGTAGACTCAAGGCATCAGTGTGAATGAATGGTTGGTGTTCGTCAGACAAGGTAGGATGTATCGTGTGGAGCTTTTGTTGGTGTGCTTTTTTAATAAAAATCGATTTTTTTTCGATTTATACTTGCATGCGACGCCTTACGACGTTAAGGTTATTAACAGACAGAGGGCGATGGACTTGCCTAAAGCCTTCAGGACGAAGGCTCTGTCTCCTTTCAAGGTAGGCTATTGCTGCAAGGATGCAGCGGAAAATCCCTTTTCTACACTCATTCTACTATTTTGTAACTCCCCCTTCTTAAATTCTGTGTTGTTAATTCAAATCGATTTAATCTTGTCTCAATAACTCATATGAAAAAATTTATGACTCCAGAAGTGTTTATTAAACGTCAATGCAAAGCCCATATAGTGCAACGTGAAGAGCGGATTCAGTCTTTGTGGAGTGGTTATGGTGAGTTGGCTCGTTATTCATTAACAGGGAACGAATGCATTTCTTTTGTTGTTGCGAAGCACTGTTTATTGCCTGTAGCGGTGAATCATCCTAGAGGTTGGCATTCGGATCACAGTCATCAACGTAAGGTTCGCTCCTATGAAGTGGAACAAAATTGGTATCGAAACTGGGCCTCTCGTTGCCATAGATCCGCTCGTATCGCGTTTTGTTATGGCGATTTTTATGATGAACATACAGGTCAACGATTGACCTTATTGGAAGATTTAGACGCTGCTGGTTATTCAGATCGATATGATGCCAACAATAGAGAGCATTTACTTTCTTGTATTAATTGGCTTGCAGCGTTTCATGCAGGCTTTGTTTATCAAACACCCCCTCTAGACTGGCCGCCTGATCTTTGGAGCAGAGGGACCTATTGGCATATTGAGACTCGTCATGAAGAGTGGTCTGCCATGGACGATGGTGATTTAAAATCGTCTGCTGCCGCTTTGGCAAATTGTCTTGATCAAGCGAGTTTTAAAACCCTAGTTCATGGGGATGCCAAGGTGGCTAATTTTTGTTTTTCTCCACTTGATAATCAAGTGGCTGCAGTGGATTTCCAATACGTTGGCGGTGGTGTGGGAGTGCAGGATTTAGCGTATCTTTTAGGCAGTGCTTTATCTGAGTTTGAGCTGGCCGAAAATATAGATTACCTATTGGAGTATTATTTTTCAGAGTTGGGACGAGAGTTGATAGCGCAAGGCGAGTCGCAGGCCTTTGCCCAAGCGGTAATTGAAGAATGGCAAAACTTATTTTCTATTGCGTGGGCAGACTTTCATCGCTTTATTATGGGCTGGTCGCCCACTCATCCGAAAAATACGCCCTTCAGTCAGCAATTGACTGAGCAGGCGTTAAGTCAATTAAGACGATCTTAATGCACGGTTGGTTTTTGCCGTAGCTTGAGCGGTCATAGGATCTTCTGGCCAAGGGTGTTTAGGGTATCTGCCGCGCATTTCCTTGCGTACTTCTGGGTACACTTCGCGCCAGAAAAACGCCAAATCTTGTGTTACTGCAAGAGGGCGTTGTCCAGGTGAAAGCAGTTCGATACGTATTATCTGATTCAGTACAGTGGGACTGCTGGTGTAGCCGAACATTTCTTGCAGCTTGACTCTTAGGGTTGGCTGTTGTTCTCCATAATCGATGGCATGACTGGATCCCGATGGCACAGTGATACGCGTGGGGACTTTTTGATTAAGTGATTGCTGTTGTTGCCAATCTAATCGATTGAGCAAAATATCGTTTAATACCAGCTTATTCATAGCTAGTTGATTGGTGACTGTGCCAAGGTAGGGTAATAGCCAATCCTCTAAATCTTTCAATAACGCATCGTCTGAGCAATCTGGCCAGAGGTTTTGTTTGTCATGTGTGAAGGCGAATTGTAGACGTGCTCGCAGTTGCTCGCTGGTATCGTTCCAAGGCAGGACACAAAGACCTTCTTGGCGAATGAAATGGCAAACCGCTTGGCCGATATCGGCTTCAGACGGTTTATTGAGCTTTTGTTTATGCACACACAATTTGCCAATCCAATGTTGTGACTCACTGAGTAGACGTTCCTCTTTTTTTGACCAAGCAAGATGATGTTTAACGGTGAATAAGTCGTCAAAATCTTGTGTCAGCATGGAAAGCTGAATGGGGTAAGCGAGAAAAATACGATCTTCTTCTTGCCCATGATGCCCACCGATATCTAATGCGATGAGCCAGTCACTTTGGGCGCAAGGATCGAGAGACGATAGACTGGCCATGCGACCATTGGCCAGTTTGTATCGTGTCTTGTCATGGTCTTGCCCTGCACGTTGCGCAATACGGTCCGTAAACGCTCGAATCAATAAAAAAGCGATCTCTTTTTGACCATTGTTTGAGGCAGGTTGCGTGCTGATTTGCTGACTGCGCTTTTGCCATTGTTGCTGGGCGTTTAAATAGTGTTGTCTTGGGCGTTTGCTCTGGATCTGACGTGACCCAGATAACCAATGGAGTCGATCCGATAAGTCGCTATGGTGGTTGGACAGAGGATCGCCCTCCGACAAAAGTGTACAGATGGCACTGGCTAAATCGCTTTGATTGTTTTGCTTGCCATCCAGCAGCAATCGGGCCAGTCTAGGTTCGATTCCAAGGCGACTCATTTGCTCACCGAGTTGGCTTAACGTTAAAGAAGGTGGTGATGTTTTAGGTTGCTCAAGTGCTTGCAGGTTGATTAGCAAGTCGATCGCCTGTTGCCAATGGCTGTTCGGTGGCGGTGTCATCCAATCCAATTCCAAACGTTCTTGCACGCCCCATTTTGCTAAATCCATCACCAGGCTACTCAAGTCGCTGATTTCTATTTGTGGTTGAGCCTGTGGAGCAAGCTGATGTTGTTGTGCTTCGCTCCACCAACGATAACAAACGCCTGCTTCGGTTCGCCCAGCTCGACCCATGCGTTGAGTGGTTTCCGCTTGTGTTGCGCGACGTGTATGTAATCGTGTGATCGCTGTATTGGCATCAAAGCGTGCTTCACGGCTAAGACCACTGTCAATGACTACGCGAATGCCATCAATGGTTAAGCTGGTTTGTGCAATGGCCGTCGCCAGTACAATTTTACGATGAGGGGCTGTCGTGGGTTCAATGACCGTTTCTTGTTCTTTTAAGCTGAGCTCGCCATACAAGGGCAAGATGCTTAAATAGGCTTCATGGCCTAAGTGCTGTTGCAATTGGCTGGCAGCTTGTCGGATTTCTTTTTGACCTGGTAGAAAGACTAAAATGCTGCCGGTTTCTTCATAAAAAGCTTGGCAAGTAAGGCGCACGACTTCGTCGGTGACCTGAAAGGTTTTAAGGGATTTATTGCCATAATGTGTCGTGATTGGAAAACTTCGGCCTTGACTGGTCAGGGTTGGGCAACCAAGTCGCGTTTCTAGTGCGTCGGTATCTAGCGTCGCAGACATAACCAAGAGCTTAAGCGGATCTTGGTCACGATACAATTCGCGTGCTTGTAGGCACAAAGCAAAGGCTAAATCCGAATGCAAATTGCGCTCGTGGAACTCGTCGAAAATCACCAAAGCAATGTCATCTAGGCTTGGGTCATCGTGCAACATGCGCGTTAATACACCTTCGGTGACCACCAAAACTTGTGTGAGTGGACTTTCTTTGCCTTCATGGCGAATTCGATAACCAATACGCTGTCCGAGAGCTTCTTGCAAACTGTCCGCAAGGCGTTTTGCGGCGGTTTTCGCTGCTAAACGTCTTGGTTCTAACATGATAATTTTGCGCCCTTTGAGCCAAGCCTCATTCATTAAAGCCAATGGAACCACCGTGGTTTTACCCGCACCGGGAGCGGCTTCTAATATCGCTTCGTGGTGATATTCGAGTTGGTGTTTTAGCTGAGGAATAAGGTGGTAAATAGGCAGTTCATTAGACATAAGATGGCTCGTTAATTTGCTATCAATATGATAACGCTTTTGGCCTGTTAACGCAGTCTCACTTTAGGTCTTCCGATAGCGATGTCAGTTTTGCAGGTGGCGATGCAAGGTAGGAAGTAGCCATTCTGCTTTTCTTTTTCGTTTAAGCCATGTGGTTGTCGATCCGCGTAATCTATTTCACCAGACAGTAACGGTGTTAGACAAACACCGCACACTCCATTGGTGCATGCTTGTTTGATTGGAATATTTGCACAGAGCAAAGCATCCAAGATAGATTCACCTTGATTAACCTGAATGGATTGCTCAGGATCTAAAAAATCGAGCTGTATCTTCTTCTGAGGTATAAGTTTGTGCTGCACGAGTCGCTTTCTCTTTTGTTAGTTTAGTAATAACTTTACCATGAGATGAATAGAGACGGTGCATGATAACGATGCTTGCCAATACTGTGTTAAAAAGGTGTCTAATAGTATGGCTATAATGGTTTTTTTCGCGTGATTAGCAAGGATAATGGATCCCCCAACAATGACAGAACAAAATAAAAAGACCTTATTGGTAGTAGATGATGATCAAGACATTCGTCAGTTACTGTGTGACGCCTTGTCACAAAAAGGTTATCGAGTATTAGAAGCAGAAAATGGCCGTCAGATGTGGTTGCATTTGGATGCGGAACCTGTGGACTTGGTATTGATGGATTTATACCTTAGGGAAGAGGATGGTTTGAATCTTGCCCGTGATATTCGCGAGCGCTTTGTTATGCCAATTATGATGCTAACCGGAAAGGGTGATGAAACCGATCGCATTTTGGGGTTAGAGTTAGCGGCGGATGATTACATGATGAAGCCGTTTAATTTGCGCGAGCTAACTGCGCGAATTCATGCGCTGTTACGCCGTGCCTATCAAGCTCCTCCGACCTTGGGCAGTGCTATTAATCAAGATCATGATTGTTTGATATTTGGGAGCTGGGTGTTGGATTTAACCGCCCGTCTTTTACAAGATAAAGATGGGAAGTTAGTGACTTTGACTCTGGGTGAATTTTCTTTGTTAGAGGTGTTGGCGCGTCATCCAGATCGTATTTTTTCTCGTGAGCAACTAATAGAGCAAAGCCGAGGTTTAGACACCGAGGTGTTTGACCGCACGGTAGACGTGCTGATTTTGCGTCTGCGTCGAAAAATAGAGGCCAATCCGAAAACCCCCGAATTCATCAAGACTCAACGGGGGCTTGGTTATTTTTTTCAAGGCCCAGTGCGGATTCAGTAAATGCGCTTTACGAGTATTCGCCAAAAAGCGTCTTTGTCTATATTTGCCATTAGTTTGGTGGCTTTTTTTATGGTGGGCATTGGCTGGCAATCCATGCGGGTCAGTGAAGCGTCTTTATCCGAGTTTGAGTCTGAAACTTTACCGGAAATTAGTACGTCCTTAACCTTAGCGGAAGGTGTTGCTCAATTGGCTGCTATTGCACCTTATACCGCGGGCTCTGGTCGACCTTTTCAATTGCAAACGGAGTCTGAGCGCATTCATCGGCGTATCTTAGAGTTACGTGGTGTGGCAGACAGTTTGACGGATTCTGTATTTCAGCGTGATATCGACGAGCGGTTAGACGATTTGCAAACCACCTTGGAAGAGCTGGTTGCTTTGGTGCGGGAAGAATTGTATTTACGTGAAGACAGTTTGGCGCAGCAGTTTCGAATTCGTCAGTTACCACTCAATGAAGATAACTCGGCTATGGTAAACAGCCAGCAGGGGTTGGTTTGGCTGCTGCAGTTATTAGAGTCGCCGAGTTTGGTGCCGGAAAGCATGCTGAAAAATTTAAAGCTCTCGGAGCAGAATGAGCAAGTTGCAAGCATCGCCGACGATCTATTAATGGCTCACCGGCGCTTGAACCAGATTCAGGAACGTAAAAATTATTTGTTGATTTCGATTCGCGCGAAATCGGAACAGCTCAGTAAGCAAGTCAGTGACTTTGTTGGTGGCTTGCAAAAGAAGGTAAGTCGTCAGCGACAAGACGTGTCTTCGTTTGTCGACAGAGGTCAAAATTGGATTATCGGTATTTCTGTCTTTCTGTTGTTAGGTTTGACGCGTTTGTATTGGTACAGCCAGCGTATGACCAAAGATTTAGGTGTTGTTACTAATGATATGGAACAGTTGTCATTAGGGCGTGTGGATTCAAAGCACACTGGGATACGTCGAAACGATGAAATTGGTACGTTAGCGGATACCTTTGAGGTCTTTCGTCGTGATGCGCTAAGGCGTTTAGAAGTCACCGCTGAGTTATCAGAGCAAAAACGTTTGCTTGAAACCATCTTTGATAACATGAACGATGGGTTGAGTGTGTTTTCAGCGAAAGGCACTTTGGTAGCTTGGAACTCGGGCTATCAGAAATTGTTTGATTTGTTGGACGATGATTTAAGTGTTGGTATGTCGATTGATGAAGTACAAACCTTGATCAACCGAGGTCAGCATAAAAACTTGAACTTAGAAAATCAACAAGTTCATATGGAAGAGGTAAATGTTTCTCGTCATTTACGTTTTCAACGTTTTGAACGCCACTTCGATTCGGGAAAAATTATCGAGTTTCGCTCTAAACCCATGCCTGAAGGGGGATTTGTTACCCTATATACCGATTTAACCGAACGCAAGAGCGTGGAGAGTCAGTTACGCCAAGCACAAAAAATGGAGATGTTGGGGCAGTTAACGGGGGGCGTGGCGCATGACTTCAACAATCTTCTTGCGGCGATTATGGGCAATTTGCAAATGTTGTCTGACTCTCGTCCGCAGACATCTGATCAAGCGCGATATATAGAGCGTGCGCTGGTCGTCTCTGAGAAAAGCAGCAACCTTGTGCAGCGGCTCTTAGCGTTTAGTCGTCGCCAACAACTGTTCCCCGTCCCCATTGCCATTGATGACTTAATCGAAGGGATGTTGGATTTGGTGGAATACAGTGTGGGTTCGCATATTATCGTTGAAAGTGAGTTGCAGTGTCCTGGTGTGGTGAGTCTGATTGACCCTTCGCAGTTGGAAAATGCCTTGTTAAATCTGTCTTTAAATAGTGCCAGCGCCATGCCTGACGGTGGCCGTTTGGCTTTTTCTACCAAACTTTGTACCTTGCCTGGCAGTGATGTTCCGGCCATACGTATCCGTGTTGAAGATTCCGGAGAAGGGATTTCTGAAGAGGTCATTGGGCGAATTTTCGAACCTTTTTTTACTACCAAGCCTGTCGGTAAGGGTAGTGGATTGGGGCTCAGTATGATCTATGGCTTTGTGAAACAAAGTGGTGGGGAAATAAAGGTGACGTCAGAAAAAGGCAAGTGGACACGAGTTTGTCTCTTTTTACCCCAGCAGATATCGCCGATCGACCTGGTAGAGCGCGACAATGACACCCAACAAGAAACTATTTTATTGCCTGAACACAGTCTTGTTTGGTTGGTAGAAGATGATGAAGAAGTATGTCGGGTCATGCGCGAACAGTTGGAAAAAATGGGCTTTATGGTGCAGAGCTTTGAGTGCGCGGAAGCTGTAATGAGAGGGCTGAATAAAGCGATGGTGCCTGACGCCATTGTATCCGACGTGAATTTATCAGGCGCTATGAGTGGCGTGGAGTTAGCGCATAACATTCGCCTGCAGTCCCATAGTTTTACGGGACCGATATTACTGATGTCTGGTTTGCCAAAAGACGAATTGAAACAAAAATATCAACTAAAAGACGAAGATTTATTTATATCAAAACCTTTTACTATCAAAGAGTTAAGTGGAATATTTCAAGTTAAACACGAGATTGTTACAAATATTACAAAAAAAGATTAAATAATGAAATTATCCATTAGTTTTTTATCTTCATAGTATTTTGTTAGAAGCAGAGTCGGGGCTTGTTCTGTTTCAACAGCGTTTTAATGGCATTGCTGCCAATAATAAAAACAAAAAACTGGAGTTATAAAATAATGAAATTCATTCCTTATAAAAAATTGGCGTGTCTTGTTGCTGCTGGCACTCTTTCAACTGTCGCAATGGCTGAAACCCCAATTATCGGCCTTATCACCAAAACCAACACCAACCCATTCTTCGTTAAAATGAAAGAAGGCGCTCAGCAAAAAGCGGATGAGCTTGGTGTTGAACTACGTACCTTTGCTGGTCGTTATGACGGTGATAATGAAACGCAAGTTCAAGCGGTTGAAAACTTAATTGCTGCCGGTGCAAAAGGCATTCTTATTACCCCAAGTGATACCGCAGGTATCGTTCCGACTATTCAAAAAGCACGCGATGCCGGTTTGCTGGTTATTGCGTTAGACACACCTCTTAGCCCTGCTAGTGCAGCCGACATGACTTTTGCGACAGATAACTTTAAAGCTGGCGAAATGATTGGTATGTGGGCAAAAGAAAAAATGGGTGATAAAGCCAAAGATGCGAAAATCGCCTTGCTTGACTTGAGTACTAGTCAGATCACAGTAGACGTTGCACGTGATCAAGGTTTCTTAAAAGGCTTCGGTATTGATATTAAAGATCCAAACCGTATGGGCGATGAAACCGATCCACGCATCGTGGGCAATGATGTTACACAAGGCTCAGAAGAAGGTGGTCGTCGTGCAATGGAAAACTTATTGCAAAAAGATCCAGGTGTTAATTTAGTTTACACCATCAACGAGCCTGCAGCAGCAGGGGCCTATGAGGCTCTGAAATCATTTGGTCTTGAAAAAGACGTTTTGATTGTTTCTGTTGATGGCGGTTGTCCAGGTGTTCGTAACATCAAAGATGGCGTGATTGGCGCTACTTCCATGCAATTCCCTCTTCAAATGGCTTCTGAAGGCGTAACGGCGATCGTTGAGTTTGCTAAATCAGGTTCGCGTCCTTCTGCCTCTAATGGTCTTGATTTCTTCGACACTGGTGTTCAGTTGATCACGGATGAACCTGTAAAAGGTGTGAAGTCTGTGACGTCTCAAACTGGCTTGAGCATGTGCTGGGGCTAATCAATCTCTTGTGATAGATGGGCGAGAAGGTGCCCTTATTTGCCGTTAGCCGAGTTGTTGGGCTAACGGCCCTTTTCTTGTCTGGAGTAATCTATGAGTTCTACTGACACAAAGCCGTCAACAGCGGTGCTTGATCACGATAAAGTTGCCGATCAAGCCAGTGCGTATGTTGCGCAGTTTGAGCGTAATGAAACACCATTGCAGCGCTTTAAAAAGTTTCTTCATCATTATCCAATCGCTGCACCTTTGATTGTGCTGCTGTTGGCCGTTATCAGTTTTAGCGTCATTGTTGGTGATCGCTTTTTACACCCATTTAACTTGTCTTTGATACTGCAACAAGTGACCATTATCGGTGTGATTGGTGTCGCGCAGACGTTGATTATTTTAACCGCGGGTATTGATCTATCCGTTGGTGCCATCATGGTGCTGACTTCCGTTGTCATGGGACGGATGGCGGTGAACCATGGTATCGATCCTAGTTTATCTATTTTGATTGGTATTGCTGTTGGTGCGTTAGCGGGCTTTATCAATGGTTTATTGATTACACGCTTAAAAATACCGCCTTTCATTGCGACTTTGGGTTCCTGGAACGTGTTCTTTGCCTTGAATCTTTGGTATTCAAAAAGTGAAACGATTCGCTCCCAAGACATCAGTAATATTGCACCGCTGTTGCAGTGGACTGGCCAAACGATTGACTTTTTTGGCGCAAGGCTCACTTACGGTTCTTTGTTAATGCTAGGCATCTTCTTTTTGATTTGGTATGCCTTAAATTGGACCGCGTGGGGACGCCATGTCTATGCGACAGGGGATGACCCTGAAGCGGCAAAACTCGCAGGTATTCGTACCAATCGTATTTTGATGTCTGTCTACGTGTTGGCTGGCGTGGTCTGTGCTATCGGTGCTTGGGTATTGATTGGTCGAATTGGTTCAGTGAGCCCACAAGCGGGCACCATGACTAACCTAGACAGTATTACCGCGGTGGTGATCGGTGGTTGTAGCTTATTTGGTGGACGAGGCTCTATTTACGGCACACTGATAGGTGCCTTGGTCGTCGGTGTATTTCGCAATGGTTTGGCACTGGCTGGTGTCGATGTGTTATGGCAAGAGTTTACGGTCGGTATATTGATTATTTCGGCCGTTGCCATTGATCAGTGGATTCGAAGAGGGACAGCATAATGGTAGCTCAATACGATAAAACACCCGTGTTACAAACAAAGGGTTTAGTGAAACGCTATGGTAGCGTGACAGCGATTGATCATGCTGACTTTGAATTGTATCCAGGCGAAATCTTAGCCGTCATCGGAGACAACGGTGCAGGGAAATCGTCATTAATCAAGGCACTATCTGGTGCTTTGGTTCCCGATGAAGGGGAAATTTTGTTAGATGGTAAGCCAGTTCACTTTGCCTCGCCAATGGAAGCTCGTGCGTTAGGCATCGAAACCGTGTATCAAAATTTAGCGGTATCACCGGCATTAAACATTGCGGACAATTTATACTTAGGCCGTGAACTGCGTAAGCCAGGTATTTTGGGCTCTGTGTTTCGTATGCTTGATAAAAAAGAAATGGAACGTCGTGCTCAAGCTAAAATGACAGAGCTAGGTTTGATGACAATACAAAACATCAGCCAAGCGGTTGAGTCACTGTCTGGTGGTCAACGTCAAGGTGTCGCGGTGGCACGTTCTGCCTTATTTGGCAGCAAAGTGGTGATCATGGATGAGCCAACGGCAGCACTTGGTGTGAAAGAGTCGCGTCGTGTATTGAACTTAATCAAAGAAGTACGCGATCGCGGATTGCCGATTATTTTGATTAGCCACAATATGCCACACGTATTCGAAGTGGCTGATCGCATCCATATCCATCGTTTGGGTAAGCGAGCTGCGATTGTGACGCCTCAATCCCATAGCATGTCGGATGCGGTGGCGATTATGACCGGTGCCATGAACGTGGGCAGCTCAGATCAAGCTGCTTAGATGCAAAATGAGCCGTTGCTTTGTTTCTTCCATTCGGTAGGGCAAAATAGCGGCTCTTTATGCTTTATTCGATGTACTTCATATGGGTATGTCATTATGAGCATGCGACACTGCTGAGGAAGTAAAATGAGCCCAATGAAATCAACCATCTCTAGTCTGAAAGGACGATCGTTTTTGAAGACGAATCGTCTTATCCCCAGCGTACTGGCTGTTTTTATTGTTCTCGTTTTGCTTTTTTCTCCGCTGTCTTCTCAATCCTCAGAACCTCAGCCACTTAAATCCATTGGCATTAGCGTGGCAGATTTAGGCAATCCTTATTTTGTGCAGCTGATTGAGTCTGTTGCCTCTAAAGCGGAAGCGTTAGCCGGTGAGCCCGTGAAAATGCTCATTCGTTCGGATGCTTATGATTGGCAGCGCCAAATCGGTCAAATTAATGAATTCATCGAACAGAAAGTCGATTTAATTGTGCTAACGGCTGCGGATGAATACAAGGTGGCAGCCGTTGTTGCGAAGGCTCAGCGAGCCGGCATTAAAGTGATCGCAGTGGATGTTAATGCCCAAGGGGCCGATGCGACCATTACCACCGATAATGTTCAGGCTGGCGCTATAGCGTGTGAGAAATTAGCTGAAAAAATCGGCTATCAAGGCAACTTTGTCATCATTAACGGGGTGTTAGTGTCGTCTGTTATAGAACGCGTGGCTGGCTGTAAATCGGCTTTGAACAAATACCCTACTATCACTTTGTTGAGTGATCGTATGAATGGCACCGGAAGTGTAGAGGGTGGTATGGAAGCCATGACCTATTTAATGGAAGAATATCCGCATATTGATGCGGTATTTACCATCAATGATCCGACGGCATTTGGTGCGCTTCGTGCGGCTCAGCAGGCCAATCGTAATGAGTTTTTATTGGCCTCCATCGACGGTGCGCCTTTTGCGGTGGATATTATTAAACAAGCGGGCAATCCTTGGATTGCAACGGCCATTCAGCGTCCTGTGCCAATGGCCGAAAAAGCCATTGAAATTGGTATGGATCTGCTAAAAGGTAAAGAGGTCCCCCAACGTTTTATTTTGATCCCTTCCGTATTGGTTGAAAAAAACGAATAGCGCCTTTAAATCAGCATCGAAACTTGGTCTTTTTGCGCAACAGAGTTAAGCTATCGGCCTTCGTGAAAGAGGCCATTAATGGACACATCAACGCTATTCTCGCAAATCTTTAATACCGTTTTCCCTCTGGCCAGTATCGTGCTGGTGGCGTTCTTTTACGCGCGTGTACGACCCACCGACATGACGGTGGCGAATCGTCTTAATATCAGTGTATTTTGTCCAGCGCTGATCTTTTCGGTAATGGCGTCAAAAGAGTTTCATATCGCTCAATATGTTGATTTGATTCTTGCCGCGACGGCCGTTGTGTTAGGGTCTGGGCTCCTTGTTTGGCCTCTTTGTCGGTGGCTAAAAATTTCGCCTCAAACCTTAGTGCCTCCGATGATGTTTAACAACAGCGGTAATTTAGGCATCCCTCTGATTGTTTTGGCTTTCGGTGAGTCAGCCTTACCTATTGCGGTTGTGCTGTTTTTAACGGAAAACCTACTGCATTTTACCGTTGGTATGTATTTGCTTAACCCGAAATCCAATCTTCTCAATGTGTTGAAAATGCCGATGATCATTGCGACGATACTAGGCTTGATCTGGAGCTTACAAGGATGGACTGTCATGCCTGCGGTAAAAGTGTCTGTGGATATGATGGGGCAAATAGCCATTCCTTTAATGCTGTTTGCTCTTGGTGTTCGCATGACGAATGTGGACTTCAGTGAATGGAAATTGGGTGTGCTTAGTGGTTTCTTATGCCCATTGAGTGGTCTGATTATTGCGGTTATTTGGTATTATCTTGTTGGTATGTCAGCGGAAAATTTCGCGTATTTATTGATATTTGCTTGTCTACCACCGGCTATTTTGAATTACATGGTTGCTGAACTTTATCAACAAGAACCTCATAAAGTGGCGTCGATCGTGTTGATCAGTAACTTGATGAGTGTGGGGATTGTTCCTTGCGTGTTGTTTTATGTTTTATAGTCCCGTTTTAGGAGAGAAAGCATGATGGTACAAATTGGCTTAATTGCTTTGTTAGTGGTGGCGTATGTTATTGTTTCTCGGATTTTAAAGTCCAGCGTCACCTTGCTGGGCCAGAAAAAATACGCCAATGAAGTTCGCATCACTTATGTGTCGAAAATGTTAAACCTTGGCTTTACCGCGATTTTTGTGTTGCTGGTTTGTTTGGTGCTTGGCATTGGTTATGGCCAACTGGCGATCTTTTTTTCGTCTGTGTTTGCTGTGGTCGGTGTTGCGTTATTCGCTCAATGGTCGATTTTAAGCAACATTACCGCCAGCTTGATTATCTTCTTTGGCTTTCCCTATCGAGTGGGGGATTGGGTTAAAGTGGTGGACAAAGACGATGAAATATTAGGACAAATTACAGAAATATCGTCCTTTCATGTCATCATTCATCGTTTGTCTGGTGACGTGGTGACTTACCCAAACAGTTTAATTTTACAAAAAGCTGTCGTGCGCTTTGAAAACAGAGAATCTGCTTTGGCAATGAGCCAATTTGTTGCACACGATACATTGCCCGATAAAGTGGAAGAGCAACGCACTACCTCATAGATTTGAGCGAAAAATAATCAATTTTTCTAGATTGCCGATATTTGTGTCATACTAGGAGGCTTTCATCTTTAAGAAAGGAAGTCTCTTGTGAAATCCGATCCTGAGTCTTTGTTAAAAAATAACGATAAACTGATTCATTCCGAAGCACTGAAAGTGAAATCTCACGCGCAACGGCCCCAAGAAGACTGGGTGCTTCACACCTTAATGATTGAAGGCTACGATGTGCCTTTTCGCTTTAAGCGCCAAGGTAAATATCGTACCTTGCGTGGTGCTCGCGTTAACCTAACCTATTACCCGACTCAAGAAATGGTGGCGGGAATTCCAGTGGAAATCATGAAGGTGGTAAGAGTGAAACGTACTTAACACGTGTGTTTTGTGCTCTTTATTCGCTTCTGCTTTTATTCTTGCTGATATGAACTTAATATGGCGGCGCCTGTCTTTGATTCAGGTATTTATTGTCGAGACTTTTGCATATTAGGTGTAGAAACGCATGGAAACGAGTCGTTCTGGAAGTTGGTTTTCTGTGATGAAGCGTGTTGAACGCAGCGCATGGTTCCAAGGTTTTATTATCAGCATCATAGTGGTGGCTGCCTTAACGGTGGGCGCAAAAACTTATTCTTTGCCTTATGGCATTGATACCGCCATTAATTATTTAGACAACTTCATTACTGTGTTCTTTTTGGTTGAGCTTTCCTTGCGTTTTATCGCTTGTGACGATAAACGACGCTTTTTTAGAGACCCTTGGAACGTATTTGATACGGTCATTGTACTGGGTAGTTTGGTGCCAATTTCCGATACAGAAATGATTCTTGTCGCACGTTTGTTACGCGTGTTTCGTGTATTACGTCTGGTATCGATCATTCCAGATCTGCGCTATTTGATTAACGCTTTACTCAAAGCCATTCCCAAAATGGGCTACATTGCCCTGTTGATGTTCATCATCTTTTACATTTTTGCGGCGGTGGGGTCGATCTTTTTTCACCATGTGAACGAAACGCTTTGGGGTGATATTGCGATCTCAATGCTGACATTATTTCGTGTTGCAACGTTCGAAGATTGGACGGATGTCATGTACGAGACAATGGAAGTGTATCCGTTTAGTTGGATCTTCTACATCATCTTCATCTTCTTAACCGCATTTGTGTTTTTAAACATGATGGTCGGTGTGGTACTGGACGTGATGACCCGTGAAACTGCGCAAGAAGAGCATGAAAACCAAGAAAACCATCATCAAGCTTTGGTCACTCAGATTTCAGAGCTACAAGCCCAAGTTGCGCGCCTTGCCGATAAGATAGACGCACAACAAGAGCGAAAAGATTAACCCAGCTCTGATCTCTCTAAACGCTACGCTGGCTAAGCCTTTTTAGCCAGCGACCGCCAAACGTATTGAGCATTAAGCCAAGCAATACGACTAAAATTCCTACCCATTGCATAGCGCTAACCGTTTCGGACAGAAAAATTTCCGCTGAAGTTAATCCCACAACAGGCACGCCCAAAGTGAGCGGAGCGACCGTTGCTGCTGGGTAGCGGGACAACAAATAGCTCCATAAACCGTATCCTGCTAGCGTTGCAAACAAAGATAGATAAGCTAATGTGCCCAAGGTTTTGAGGTTCAAATTGACGATATTGCTCCACATGACGTCTCCGCCATCAATAAAATAAGCGCACAAAAAGAAGGGCACAGGTGGCACCCAGCTAGACCAAACGATCAGGTTGAGGTTAGCGTCGTAGCCTTTTTTACTGATGATCTTGGTGAAAATATTGCCCAACGCCCAGCTTGAGCCCGCGGCTAACGTTAGACCAAACCCCAGTGCTGTCATGGTCGAGTTTTCATTGTCTAATCCAATGACCGCCAAGCCGCCAATGGCTATGCCAATAGCGAGCACTTGATAAGGGCGTACGGTTTCTTTTAATAACAAAATAGCAAAGAATAGTGTGAAAATGGCCTGAGATTGCAATACTAAAGAGGCGAGTCCTGCGGGCATGCCAAATGAGATGGCACTGAATAAAAATGCAAACTGTCCGAAGTTTAACGATAGGGCATAGCCAATACACCAAAGCAGCGGCGTATTCGGCCGAGAGAAAAAGAAGCAACCAATCATGCCAATGACGAGGAAGCGCAATCCACCTAACATCATTGGTGTGAGTTCGTCTAAGCCCCAACGCATGACGATAAAGTTAAAGCCCCACGCGACGATGATAATCAGCGCCAAAAACATATCTTTGCGAATCATGGTAAGTCCTTAACCGTACAATAGAGTGAGGCGAAAATAAGCTAATCACTTTACGTGTTTTGGCGGCCTTTGCCCATGGACAGATAACAAAAGAATCAAGGACACAGATAGCGTGAATTTGGTATAGCTTAAAAATGCGTGGTATTCGTTTTTCACTTTGTCTATTAATAGAAAACATAGCCCATTCTTTCGTACGCTAATATAGGCTAAATTGTTCTCCCAATTGACCATTTATCAATAACAATAAAGCAGACAATAAGAGTCTCAGTAGTATGCGTATTTTAGTCGTGGAAGATGATCGTATTTTAGGCGAAGCCATCAGCCAAAGAATCCGTCGTATGGGGCATGGTCTTGATCTTGCACAAACAGGGCTACAAGCTAATCAAATGTTGGCTTTGCAAGAATACGACTTGATGCTCTTGGATCTTAATTTACCCGATATGTCGGGCAGTCACATTTTACATACGTTGCGTAAAAAACATTCGAATACTCCCGTGATTGTCCTAACGGCGCGAAATGAAATAAAAGACCGCATAGCTTTATTGGACTTAGGCGCAGACGACTACATGACCAAGCCAGTGGACTTTGGTGAATTAGAAGCACGATGCCGAGCCTTGTTACGTCGTAGCCAAGGGCAAGCACAAAACAGCATAGAATACGGTAATGTTTGTTTAGACTTACAAGCTTGCACCGTCACCGTTGCTGGTCAGCTTATCGAGTTAAAGCAACGTGAGTTTCGTTTGCTAGAGGTATTTATTAGTCATACTGGAAGAGTGTTAAGTAAAGAAGTGCTGATTGAGCATATTTACAGCTTTAATGAAAACCCGAATCCAAGTGTGATTGAGATTTATGTGGCGCGTTTGCGCAAATCTTTGCAAGACAGCGATATCTCTATCCGGACTATTCGTGGTTTAGGGTATTTGCTGGAAAAGTATCATGACTAAATCGACTGCATCGATTCGTCGGCAATTGATCCTGATGGTGGCGACGGTATTGATCGTCATTAACGCGGTGGCTCTTTGGAGTGCGCATATTTATGCCAATCGAACCGCAAAAGAGTCCTATGATCGGCTGTTATATGGCTCGGCTTTGCAGATGGCTGAAAATATTACGATTTTGGACTCTCAGGTTTTTATTGATTTGCCCGTTTCTGCGTTTGAGACTTTGGCTTTGTCTACCGCTGATCGTGCGTTTTATGCCATCTTGAATGGGCAATATCAGGTGTTAACAGGCTATAAAGATCTCCCTAATATTCCGTTTACCCAACTCTTGCAGCAGTCCAGAGAAAAAGAAAAATTTCTTCCGATTTATTATGAAGCCATATATCGCGGTGAAAGGGTGCGCTTTGTAGCCTTGGGAAAACGTTTGTTAGAAGCAGACAGCGTGAACGATGTGTTTATTATTGTTGGGCAAACATTGGATGCTCGCCGTGTAAGCGCCACAGAAATCAGCCAAATGGCACTGCAATTTGTGACTTTGTTTTTCTTTATCACCTTGCTCTTATTGTTTTTTGTGATCTGGCGAGTATTGCAACCATTACAAGCAATTAAGCAGGCCATTACAGAGCGTTCACCTCAAGAGTTATCGCCATTAGAAACCAATGTGCCCAGTGAAATTGCGCCTTTGTTAAAAAGTATTAATTACTTTATGGCGCAATTAGACAACACACTCAGTCGTTTAAAGCGTTTTACGGCGGAAGCCGCGCATCAAATACGAACGCCTTTGGCGGGTTTAAATTCACAGGCGCAAAACGCTATAGATGAAACGGATGAGGTGTTACGTCAAAAGCAACTACAGCATATTTTAGAAAGCAGTAACGTGTTGGCTGATACGGTAAACCAGTTACTAAATCGAGCGACACTGACACATCGTTATCAAAGTCACCCCTTTAGTCCTGTGTCGCTGGATCATGTGATTAAAGAAACATGCCGTGAGCTGGTGGTTTGGGCGTTAGAGCGACAAGTTGAAATTGAATATGTGGGGGATATTCAAGTCACGATCAATGGTGATGAATTTGCCCTTAAACAAATGCTGCAAAATATTATTGAGAATGCCATTAAATACAGCCCTAAGGGTGGCACTGTTGAAGTCGCGTTGATGCTCACCAACGAACTGTCTGAAGCGTCCATCCTGTTGCAGATTCGTGATCAAGGTGTGGGGGTGCCGGATCAGGACAAAGAACATATTTTCGAGTATTTTTATCGCAGTCCAGATAACTTTGCTTCAGGTTCTGGGATTGGTTTATCCATTGCTAAGGACGTCGCAGAGCACCATGAAGCCAGGTTCCATTTAAAAGATAACCAGCCAACCGGATTGATTGTGGAAGTTATTTTCCCGCAACGAAAAGGACTTTCTTATGAGCACTAGGGGATGGTTGAGTGGCCTGTTGGCGGTGCTTTTGTGGTTGGTGAACAGCCTAGTGTTTGCGGATGGAACATCACAAAGCACGCATGTTATTTTTCCCAGTGCGAGCTTCCATACCAAACCGCAAGGCGCTGTCTTGTCGGTGTATGGTGCGTTGAATCGTCAGGCCATTACGCCTTTATTCAAAGCGTATCAAAATAAATATCCAGATGTGTCTATTCACTATACTGAAGCCAATACACGCTATCTTTACGAGCAATTTCTTTCTCAGCCAACGTCACGGCCAGATGTCATGCTGAGTCCAGCGATGGATTTGCAATTCAAATTGGCCAATGATGGTTATGCGCTGGCCTATGAATCGCCATCACTTGAAGGCTTGCCGCAGGACTCTCATTGGCGTCATGAATTGTTTGGTTTTACCTATGAACCTATTGTAACAGCGATTAATACCGATATTTTAGCTGCCGAGACGATGCCGCAAAGTCGTGAACAATTATTGAATTTGATTCGTAATAAAAATCATCTCCTAGACGATAAAATTGGTTTATTTGATATTCAGCGGTCGGGTCTAGGGTATCTGGCGTGGGCTTATGATGGACAGCAATCTCGTAGTTATGGACGTCTATTAGAGGCGTTTGGAACGCATCAAGCTCGGCTTTATACGGATACCTCTGCGATGCTCAATGCTTTGTTGAAAGGTCACATTTTTATTGCCTACAATCTTGTTGGCGCCTACTCCTACCAATGGAGTCAACAATATCCGTGGATCAAAACCCTCATGCCAACAGATTATACGACGATCATTAGGCGCACGGCATTTATCTCTCGTGACGCCCAACAGCCGATATTGGCGAAGCGTTTTATCGATCTTCTATTGTCCCCAGAAGGGCAGCATATTTTGGCAAATCAGTCCGGTATTACGCCAATCAGCACTCAGGTAAACGGCCCATACAGTCGTGATGAGCTGAGTAAGTTACCACATGGCATTTTCCGGCCGATTCCCCTTGGCCTTGAGCTATTAATCCAAACAGATGATGCTAAAAAGCGGCTTATTTATCATGAATGGGACAATGCTATGCTGTCTGCACCGAATCCTGTTCCATCCATGCCATAAACAAACATTTATTTAATGGCTTATTCAAGGCCCGTGAAAGGTTCATGAAAGGTTTCCTCGCTAGAGTGTTCTACGAACTTTAAAAAATAGTAATAAAACAAAAATAAAGTGGAGAATACTATGTTTAAAAAACTGCTTATAGCGAGCGCTCTATGCGCAACCCTAGTTAACAATCCTGTGCAAGCGTCAGAGCGTGTGTCTATTGGAACGGGCGGCACCGGAGGTTTGTTTTATGTGATTGGTGCGGGTATTTCTGAAACACTCAATAAACATATGGAAAATACCACGGCGCGAGCTGAAGTCACTGGGGCGTCTGTTGAGAACAATCACCGAGTTGCAGCAGGTCAGATGACACTTGGGCTTTCTTCTTCCTCTACCCTATTTGAAGCTAAAAACGGTGAGGGCCCATTTAAAGTAAGCGGCCCATTGGATGTCGCTGGTATTGCCTATCTATATCCGGCGGTACTGCAAGTTGCGACCATTTCTGGAACCGGAGTGGATTCATTTGAAGCGTTAAAAGGCAAACGTGTCAGCATGGGGCCTCCTGGCAGTAATGCAGCGGTATTAGCGACGCGCTTGTTGCAAGAGTACGGTGTGTTTGAAGACGTTACGCCACGATTCCTTTCTTACACTGAGGGGGTAAAAGCATTAGTGAACGGTCAAGTCGATGCCGCGGTGGTGTTAGCGGGTGCGCCGACCTCATCTTTGATTGATCTTGATTCTCAAACAGACATGACCTTGTTATCCGTCGAGGTTAATAAATTGGATAGTTTGATTCAGAAATACCCCTTCTACCAAGCCTACTCGCTGCCCGCTGGAACCTACCCAGATCAGACTGCGCAAGTGATGATGATTAATGATCCTGCTATTTTGTTTACGAGTGGTAAAGAAGATCAGAGCAAGGTGTACAACATCACCAAAACGATTTTTTCGCATCTCGAAGAGCTAGGGCAGATTCATCCTCAAGCGAAATCGATTTCATTAGAAACGGCTAAACACACGCCTATTGCTTTGCACCCTGGTGCGAAAAAATATTATGACGAAGTAAGCGGCAAATAGGAGTGTCACTATGTTGAACTCAGGTTCCAGCAATGGCTTTCAAAGCTTGCTCCTTGAATCAAAATTTGCGGGTGGCAAAGAACGTCTAGCAGTCTCTTTATTGTTCAGTGTGATCGCCGCTGGAATCGCCGGTCTTGTACTTTACGGCGCGTATTATGGTGGCATTACCGCGTTGCTATTGAGGTCGGCGTTTTTCTCTTTAGTTGCAGCGGCTGCCATGCTGTTTTATGCGCTGAGATACAAAAGTGTCGCGGGTCGTGGCGCGTTTTATCTATTGACTCTATTGGCGTTAATTCCGGGACCTTATTTGTGGCATAACTACATTGATATTGTCATGCGTGGCGCCATGTCGATTGGGCAAGACCGCTGGATCTTTATGGCGCTCATTGCTGTGGTGTTTGTTTTTGTTCGTATTGCAGTAGGTCGGGCGCTCATTATTTTAATGACGCTGGCATTTTTGTATGCGTATTTTGGTGATGCGATACCGGGAAAGTATGGACACAGTGGTTACGATCTTAGCCGTCTAACGTCTACTTTAATGCTTTCTACCGAAGGTGTTTTCGGGGTGCCGATGGGCGTTGCTGTTGAGTATATTTTTCTTTTCGGCTTGTTTGGTGCCATCTTAACCAAGATAGGCACAGGTGAGGTATTTGTTGATATTGCGCGGGGCGTTACAGGGCGTGTTCAAGGGGGACCTGGATTATCAGCGGCTTTATCTAGTGCTTTACTGGGCTCTCTTAATGGCAGCGCTGTCGCCAACGTTGTGACCACAGGAACCTTTACTATCCCATTGATGAAACGGGTCGGTTACAGTGCGAAACTGGCTGGAGCGATTGAAGCGGCGGCGTCATCTGCGGGGCAAATTATGCCGCCAGTTATGGGGGCTGCCGCCTTTTTAATGGCGGAAATGATCGGTATTCCTTATGCCGAAGTAGCGTTAGCGGCTTTGGTGCCCGCGCTTCTTTACATTTTTGCTTTGATGATCGCTGTGCGTCTTGAGGCTGGACGCCTTAATTTAGCAAGAGATACGGGGGCTGGTTTACAGCTGTTGCTGACCACTCTGAAAACAAAAAGTTATCTTTTGCTTCCGTTGGTGGTGTTGATTGGTTTGATGATCTCAGGTAAATCGCCGACACAAGCGGCTGTGATGGGGATTTTAGCGGGGTTAGCGGTTTGCCCATGGAAGAAAGAAACACGTATTAACATGTTTGATCTTATTTCTGCCTGCAAGGAAACCTTAACTTCGACTTTACCTATTGTCGCGGCAGTGGCGGCGGCGGGTGTGATCATTGGGGTTTTGAATCTCACTGGCATGGGCCTGATGCTGTCGGGTTTGATTATTGAACTGGGTGACGGCAATCTGTGGGCGGTACTATTGCTCACAGCACTGGCGTCTTTTGTTTTGGGAATGGGCTTGCCGACATCCGCTGCGTACCTTTTGTTGGCTGTATTGGTGGCTCCCGCCATGACACAGCTTGGTATGGAAGCGTTATCGGCACATATGTTTATTTTCTACTTCGGATTGGTGTCGGCCATAACGCCTCCTGTCGCCTTGGCAGCCTATGCGGCGGCCACGATCTCTGGCGCTGATGCGAATGAAACCGCGGTGGAGTCTATGCGTTTGGGGTTTGTAAAACTGCTCGTGCCATTTTTGTTTGTGACCATGCCGGGTGTGTTGCTGATTGGTACAACAACCAGTGTGATTGCCGCGATTACTTTTGCGACCTTGGCGACAGCGTCCATGAGCATTGGCTTTTCTGGTTGGTTACGTGAGCCTTTATCCTGGCTGACTCGTTTATTGTATGTGGTTGCAGCCGTGTTAATCGCTTGGCCTGCAGCAGCAACGGACACGTCTATCGCTGTATTGGGCGCTCGTATTATCGGTATTGTGCTGTTTGCTGGATTGCTGTTCAAAGCAAGCATTCAAACAAAGCCCAATACCATGAAAGCTGAAGTTTAATGGCTTAGAAAACGAAACAACGGGTACTAAAAAGCGCATATTCCTATAACTGAAATATGCGCTTTTTTAGTCACTATGGCTTGTTAAGGCAACCCCGTCATCAGCAGTTTAATGCCGTAAGACATGGTTAATATAGCAATGAAGCCGATGCCATAGAGGAGCAAAAACCATTGCCACGATTTAAGCTTGGCGGTCTTTTCTTTCAGGCTTTTTAGTGACATTAGTAACCCTCCTGATAATCTTCCACCTTGCCAGCAAAAACGCGATACCCCCACAAGGTATAAGCACAAATTAATGGCACGAAGATGCATATACCGGGAAGCAAGAAGAGCAAGCTGCTGTCTGGCGATGCCGCTTCCATATAGGTGAGTTGCCTTGGTATGAGGTACGGGAACAAACCGACCACAAGACCAGCAAAGCCCAATAAGAATAGCGTTGCAGCATACCAAAATGGTCGACCTTCATGATGAACGACGTCATTCGAATGCCTGTTTAAATCTCGCCATGCCAAAACCGCGACCACCAAGGTGATAATAGGTAAGGGCGATAACCACAGGAAATTCAAACCAGAAAACCAACGTTGACGAATGTCTATCTGGGTTGCCACGGTCCACAAACTCACTATTACCATGGCTAAAATAGTGATCAGCAAGAGTTGTTTACCTAATTTCGCCGCGTGTTCTTGAATGCGTCCGCGACTCTTCATAAACAAATAACAAGCGGCTAACAGCGCATAACCCGCCATGACAGAAAAGCCTGTTAGGATAGAAAAGGGCGTTAGCCAATGCAGACTAGATAAACTGTCGACACCGGCAGGTACGCCTTGAACGATGGAGCCTAGCAGCATGCCTTGGCAAAATGCTGCGATGGCCGATCCCGCGCTAAACGCAAGGTCCCAATAAGGTCGAGACGTGTCGGACTTAAAGCGATACTCGAATGCTACACCACGAAAAATCAAAGCAAACAGCATCAGCATGATGGGCAAATAAAAGGTTGAAGTAATCCCCGCATAAGCGGCAGGAAAAGCGGCAAACAACACTACGCCACCAAAGACCAACCAAGTTTCGTTACCATCCCAAACGTGTGATATAGAGCGCATTAAATGGTCGCGCTCGCCTTCTTGGTTAAACCAAGGGTAAAGAATGCCAATCCCGAGGTCGAAGCCATCAAGTAACACGTACATAAAGATGGCAAAGCCTAAAACAAGGAAGTAGAAAAGCGCCAAGTCCATCATTTATCTCCTTGTACTATGGTTGGTTGATTGTGTAAGTGTGACTCTTTCGATTGTAGTGTTTTTACCCAAGCCAAGGCATAGCCTGGCGCTTTCATACCAATGAGCTGTTGCTCTAAGGCTTCCATAGAGGGCGGTCCTTTTTTAATCAGCTTGCCCATGAAGTAGAGATAAACACCAATTAGTAAGGTGTAAATGATGACAAACATGGTCAAGGTAAAGAGCACGCGTTCTGCAGGCAGTGGCGATACAATCTCGGACGTTCTCACCAAGTTATAGACAATCCAAGGTTGACGACCAATTTCGACCACATACCAACCTGCCAGTACCGCAATGACACCCATAGGGGTAAATAATGTCACGAGAGACAAGAACGCTTTGTTTTCATATAAGCGGCCTTTACGACGTAACAAGAGTGCAAGCGCCGCAATCCCCATCATGCCAAAACCAATGCCAACCATGACACGGAAAGACCAAAACACTAACGGCACGTTGGGTCTGTCTTCAGGCGGTACCGCTTTTAGGCCTTGCACTGCGCCATCCCACGAGTGAGTTAGGATCAGGCTGCCAAGGTTTGGAATGCCGAGTTCATAATCGTTCGATTCCGTTTTCATATTGGGCATGGCAAACAACAGCAGTGGCACGTTTTCTTCTTGTGCTGGCCAAATGCCTTCCATCGCTGCTAATTTAGTTGGCTGATGTTCTTTTACGTTCAAGCCGTGCATATCGCCGATCCAGGCTTGCAGCGGCGTGAGCACCAAGGCGAACCACATACACATGGACAGGCCTTTTTTCGCGAACGGAATGTGTTTCTTTTTCAATAAGTAGTAGGCACAGATGCCGGCTACAACAAAAGTGGCGGTAATGAATGACGCGACCACCATGTGCGTGAAGCGATAGGGCATGGACGGATTGAAGATCACTGCCATCCAGCTTTCCACTTCAAACTTACCATCGACGATTTTGTGCCCTGTGGGGGTTTGCATCCAAGAGTTGGCAACGATGATCCAAAAGGCGGAAATCCACGTCCCTACCATGACGACGATGGTTGAGAAAAAGTGCAGCTTACGACCCACACGCTGCCAGCCAAACAACATGACACCAAGAAAACCCGCTTCCATGAAAAAAGCCGTCAGTACTTCATACGCCATCAATGGCCCAATCACAGCCCCGGTCATTTCGGAGAACTTGGAAAAGTTAGTACCAAACTCGTAGGACAAGACAATACCGGACACCACACCCATACCGAAGGTAATGGCGAAGGGTTTGATCCAAAACTTCGCCAATTGTAAGTAGTAGGGGTTGTGCGTTTTAAGCCACAAACCTTCCCAAATAGCAATCAGCGTCGCCAGACCAATGGTGATGCTGGGGAAAATGATATGAAAGCTCACCGTAAAGGCAAACTGTATGCGAGATAAGATGGCGACGTCGAGGTCCATAATGGCTCCCTTAGCAATAAATAAGCGTTAGGTAGTTAAATGTTGTTTTTAACGCTTAGCGTGCGTATTTGTTGTACAGCCAAAGGCAGTATTGCTAATCCTACAATGCTAAAAAGCGCAATGATTTCGGTCATTAAAAAGCCAGTGTTCATGGTGTTGGTCCTGTTAGTTGATAAATATTTGATGTAAATCAAAGGTTGTCTTAGTCATAGCAAAGGGCAGGCCAACTATTAGTGAAATTTATGCTATTGATTTTAAAGAGAATTTTTATTTTTTTGCTTGCGATGTCAAAAAGGTTTACGATTTTTCCATTTACAGGTGTAAACGAGGTTTACGATTTTGACGCTTTCCTTGATGTTTGAAGTCGCCATGCTGGTGAACAGTGTATGTGGTGTATTGGTCGCCGTTTGGTTATTGTGGCGGGCACGAAAGCAAAGTGACCTACAAGCGTTGGCAGGCTTTGCTATCATGATGGCTATTTGGTGTTTTGGGCATGTGGTTTTATTTCAAGGCTATGAGCAAATTGGTATTCATATCATTCTTGCTAACCCATTAATGCCGACCTTCTTCTTGCACTTTGCGATTCGTTTTGTGAACTCTGGCTCAGTGAAAGAACCGATGCTAGAGCGCTTATATCAAGTGGTGCCTTGGTTTTACCTGACCAGTTTCGTAGTGGTTTTACAGAGCTGGTGGATTGGTGCCGGCGATGCGATTAGCACCTTAGAGACACGTTCATTTTTCATTTTTACCGAAGCGGGGGCTTGGAATCTCGCCTACACCGTGTTGATTGGCATCTTGGCTCATGGTGTACTGCTGTTTGGTTGGTATCGGCATTCTGGTAACAAGAAACGCTCCATTTTGGCCATGTTCGGTGTTGGTGCTTGGGGCTTATTGTTGGCGACCAGTTTTGTGTTTCCCTCCTTTGGTATCAGTTGGTTTCCTTACCCTATGTTGCTGCTGCCAACTTATTTATTGTTGTTGGTTTACGCGGTGGTGCGCTACCAGATTTTATCGGTTAATGCGTTTGCCAATCGAGCCTTGCTTTGGGTGGCCATGATGCTGGTGATTCTCTGTGTCATCGCGGTGATCAGTGTGGTGTCTGGTCGCCTTGGTTTGCAGGCGTTAGCCAATGTGCCAGGTTGGCAGTTGTGGCTGTATTCCTTGTTGATCTTGGTTGTCGCCGCGGTCATTTATCAGCCGTTGAGTCGCTTGGTATCGCGGCTTATTTATCCCGGTGCGTCATTGAACGAAGCGGTATTGGATACCTGGTCAACGCAATTAAAAGAGGCGCATGATTGGCCGCAATTGACCACCATTGGTGAGCGTTTACTTTCTCTGCAGATAAGACGCAGTGTGGCGATTCAGTTGCAACGGACTGCTTACCCAATGAAAGAGCAAGATGATGTTTTAGCAATACGAGTGTCTCGATCCGAGTCGGATTGGCACTTTGTTTTGATCGGTTGGGAGGATGCCAGCCCTGGGATGCGTTTGACAGCGGAGGTGTTTGCCTCTTTATTTTCGACCAGCTGTGGCTTGCTTGAGCGGTCGTTGGCCTTAGCGGTGGCGGAACGAAAACGCATGGATGAACAGCACTTGGTCGAACTGGGCAGTTTATCTGCGGCCATGGCCCACGAGTTACGTAATCCTTTGAACATTATTTCCATGGCGGCCTATGACGCGCCAGCTGAAACGCGTCAGCATATTCAGACTCAGCTAAAACGCGCGGATCGGTTAGTGAGCGATATGTTGGTCTATTCCGGTGGCTTGACGTTGCAAGTCGTTGTCACGCCTTTACGCTCTTTAATAGCGAGTATTCTGGCGCAAGCTCAGCTAGAGGGTATGGCGTTTGAGCTTGATATCGATGAAGCGATTGAGTTGGATGCTGACCCGCAACGACTCCAACAGGTGTTTATTAATCTCATCGATAATGCCGTGTCTTTTTTGCGCAATATGCCAGAGGGCAAGTTATCCATTGAAGCCAAAGAAGAAGATCAGCAGATCGTTATCCAAGTGCATAATAATGGGCCAGCCATCGACCCAAGCCTGCAAGGTGAGGCCTTGTTCCAGCCCTTTGTCACCAAGCGAGCGGGTGGCAGTGGTCTTGGCTTAGCGATTGTGCGTCGTATTGTTGATGCCCATGGAGGAAAAATTAGACACCGTTCTGATTCGGCTTGGCCGGTGACCTTCGAGCTTATTTTGCCTCGCCACTTTTCTGGCGTTGCGATTTCAAACAGAGAATTCCATGACACAAAATAAAATATTACTGATTGACGATGAACCCGCGTTTCGTGAATTGGCGAGCCGTTGGTTGGCGAAGCAAGATTACCATGTTAAAACCGCGGGTAGCTTAGACGACGCCCGAGGTGCATTGGCATCGTTTGATGCGGATTTGGTGCTATTAGACTTGTCTATGCCACCGCATTTTGATCCGCAAGTGACTTTGGATGCGATGGACGATTTTGCGGGTCGTCCGGTGATTATTATTACCGGCCACGCGGATCGGGATTTGGCTCTAAAAGCCATTGAACTTGGCGCATGGGACTTTATTGCCAAGCCCATTGATCCTGATATGTTGGCGGTGGTGGTGCGTCGAGCGATCACCAAAACCACCTTAGAGCGAGAGCTGACTCAGCTCAAGCAAGCCAGTCATTCGCCTCAAGGCGCGTCGGCTTACATTGGCCATTCGGTCAGTTCACAAAAGGTCAGGGCGCTGGTGGAGCGCATTGCACCAACCGACGTGCGGGTGTTGGTCACGGGGCCATCGGGTACGGGGAAAGAAGTGATTTCACGCACCTTACATGACTTGAGTCATCGCGCGGACAAGCCGTTTGTTTCGGTGCATTGCGGCGCGATTCCGGCGGATTTATTAGAAAGCGAACTGTTCGGTTACGTGAAAGGCGCGTTTACTGGGGCGGAAAAAGACAAAATTGGCCTATTGAGTTTGGCTGATGGCGGTACCTTGTTCTTGGATGAAATTGGTGAAATGCCGTTGGCGATGCAAGTGAAATTACTACGAGTGCTGCAAGAAGGTACCTTCTTCCCTGTTGGCGGGCGAGAGCAGAAATACATCGATATTCGTGTGATTTCCGCGACCAACGCTGACTTACTTGAGAAAGTCCGAGAAGGCGGCTTCCGAGAGGACCTGTATTACCGAATCAAAGGCGTCAACATTGAAACTCAAGCGCTAGCGGAGCGGCTAGAAGATGTCCCCGTACTGCTACAGTCATTTTTACAGCGTTTGCAGAACCAGCAATTCAAGTCACTACAACTCAGTCCTGAAGCCGTGCAATGGTTTCGAGATCAGTCATGGCCAGGCAATGTTCGAGAGTTGAAAAACGCCCTAGAAAGCGTCGCGTCTATTTGCTCACAAAATCGCATCACCATGGAAGATATCCAGCTGTTATATCCAAGTAGTGAGTCTGTTCGTCAAACCATGGCAAGCTTACCAACGAGCGACGCCTCATTAGATGAACAAGTCCGCGACCTTGAGATTCGACTGATTAACCAAGCCTTAGAAAAAAGCCAAGGCAACCGCACCCAAGCCGCCAAACAACTGGGTATTTCACGACAAGGGCTGATTAAGAAAATAGAGCGATATGGGTTGTAGAACGAGCTTAATCGTTTTACATAGATTCTTTGATTAAGGTCAGTATTTTTTAATCATTTTGTTACTTTCAGTGTAAAAATTGTTTTGTTTTTGTCATTAACTGCGGTGTAGTATCTGACGATAACTTTACAATAAAAAACATAATAAGGATGTTATTATGAAGTGGCAAAGTCTATCCGTTAGAAGTCGCATGTTCTCTGTTCTTGCAGTGTTGCTGGTTGCCAGTACGGTGGTCTCAGTAAGTACTCAAGCACTTTCCACGCTAGATACAGAGTTAGAACAGTTAAAAAAAGAAGTATTACCCACCCATCTAAGTAATCTAGCCTCACAAATCAGTAATGAAATTACCCCCTTAATTACCGCCTCTCATCTCATGACAAACGACAATTTTGTTGAAGACTGGGTTCGCAAAGGCGCAGCGGATAATCAGATTTCATTTATAGAAGCTAAGCTGAAATCCGTGAAAGACATCGCGGGCAGTGACTCGACCTTTTATGTTTTAAATGGCCCAAATGGTTTGGAATATTTTGGCTATGAGAAAAACTTTTTTAGAACGCTGCTACCAGATTATCCTTATAAAGAGTTCTATCCGAATTTTTTGGCCACAGGCCATGATTATGAGTTGAATTTACAGTATGAAAATCAAATACTGTTTATTAACTATCGTAGCAATGCAGTGGATCTAAATACCAATAAACCCTATTCAGTCGCTGGGCTTGGAATTAAAGCGGACAAGCTGATTAATATGGTTCAGAAGCTCAAGGTAGGTCCGCAGGGACGCGCTATGTTGGTAACAAGCAATGGTGTGATTCAAGCAAAAGGTGATTCTTCCTTTATGGATAGGATCGAGAAAAGTCATATTTCTAGTTTGTTGAATAACAAAAGCGACCTAGTTATTGATGATGTGATGATTAACGAACAGGTTTATTATCTGGGGTCATTATGGGTACCAGTATTAGATAGGTTTATTATGCTCGTGGTGCCGAAACAGCAGATCATGGCACCGATTTATAAACAGCTCCAGAAGGCGTTTCTCTACTCTGTTGTCTTTATTTTGATTTCACTGCTCATTCTTCATTTTGTGATTGGCTCTTTGACTCGTCCTATTGTGGCGATTGGTAAGGACGTTCGTTATGTGTCTGATAATTTAGATCTTAATTATCAGATCAAGAGTTCTGATAAAGCGGAAATTGGTGCTTTGGCTGGCGCAGTTAACTCCTTGTTGCGGACTTTAAAGGGCTCATTAATGGCGGTGAACGATGCTGTTAAAACGACAGATGGTGCAATTGAAGGTTTGAACCAGCAAGTTGATGAGCTTTCTAAAGCGTCGGAAGCAGAGAAACAGTCTATAGGACAAATTGCTTCTGCGACTCAGGATATTACTGAGCAGAGCGCTCAGGTCAAAGATTTGGCAACAAGAGCGGGAGAGTTGTCTGATCAAAGTAATGCGGAGCTTCAGCAGGCTAACAAAGAAGTTCAGAGTAGCTTGGTGTTTTTGCAAGCTTTAGAAGTCGATATGACGCAAAGTAAAACCAGCCTGACTGAGCTGAATGAAAATATAGAAAAGATTGTTTCCGTGTTGAACGTTATTAGTTCTATTTCTGAGCAGACTAATTTGCTTGCTCTAAATGCGGCCATAGAAGCGGCTCGTGCTGGCGAACATGGTCGAGGATTCGCTGTTGTGTCGGATGAAGTTCGCATGCTGTCTCAACGCACGAGCGAATCGACCAATGAGATACAGAGTATTATTTCACAGTTGCGAGCCGCATCGACTCAAGTTACCTCACAAATGGACGTGGCGTGTGAAAAAAGCATTCAGACGCTGGGCAGTCAAAAGCTGGTCTCCGAAAAAGTTATGGCCCTTGATGCTTTCTTGCAGCAATTGTTTGAGATGAATGAACAGGTGGCTGAGCGGGCCGGCATCCAAAATGCGTCGGTTGCAGACATTAATCAGCATTTATCCATGTTGGCCGCGCAAAGTGAACAGACCGTCGAATTATTTCATCAAAGCCGAGCGGCAACCAATGCCATTGGCGAAGAGATGAGACACCTAAAAGACAAAGTCGAGCTGTTCAAAGTGACTTGATGCAAGCTAATGATCGGAATCAAGCCTAGTTGATTATTAGGCTTGATTTTATGGGCTTTAATAAGAGCAGATTAATATCAGTTGTCTGTTACCTCACACGAAATAATTCCATCCTGAACTCTTACCGAAATAGCGTCGCCTTTTTCAACGTCCTTAATGGAGCGAATCACTTGCTTGTCTTTGGAGGCAATGGCGTAGCCTCTAGCTAAGGTATTCAGTGGGCTGACGAGGTTTAACTTGTCGATGATACGAGCAAAGGCGGTTTGCTTGTTGGTCAAGGTGTTATTGAGCGCACGAGCAAGGCGAGCGTCGATGTCTTTGAGCTTTTGTCTGTCCTGATCGATACGGCGAGTCGGGCTGTTTCTTTCAAGTCGATGGGCCAAATTCGCGGTTTGGGCTTGTTTCTCCAACACCTTGCGCTGCATGCTTTGTTGCAAACGGCGTTTGAGTTGTTCAAGTTGATTCTGTTGTTGCTCTATTCGCTCTTTTGGGTGGCGAATACGTTTGGTCATGAAGTCGAGCTGTTGTTGGCATTGTTCGAGAATGCGTGACATACGTCGAACCAGTTGTTTCTCTTGTTGCTCTATTTGTCGAATTAATTGATGGCGATCGGGGCTTAATAATTCCGCTGCCGCCGTTGGTGTGGCAGCGCGGACATCAGCGACAAAATCCGCAATGGTGAAGTCTGTCTCATGACCCACAGCCGACACAATCGGCGTGTTGGCGGCAAAGATAGCACGCGCCAATGTTTCGTCATTGAAGCTCCATAAATCTTCCAATGAACCGCCACCGCGACCGAGAATAATGGCGTCAAAGTGGCCGCTGCCATCGGCTCGCTGTAATTGTCTTAGAATGTTTTTGGCGGCATCTTGGCCTTGTACTAAAGAGGGCAGGATGGTTAGCTCAGTTAACGGAAAACGACGACGAAAGGCGATAATCATATCGCGAACCGCAGCGCCAACCGGTGAGGTGATAATGGCAACACGCTCAGGCTTGGTGGGCAGTGGTTTTTTGTGTTCAGGTGCGAACAGGCCTTCGGCTTGTAAGCTGTTTTTTAATCGCTCAAACGCTTGTTGTAATGCGCCTTCACCCGCAGACTCCATGCCTTCAACACTGAGCTGACAGTCACCTCGTGGGCCATAAAAGGTGACGCGCGCGCGTAAGCGAACCATGTCGCCATCTTTGGGCTTGAAGCGTACCGCGGCATTTTTGCCTTTGAACATGGCGCAGCGAATTTGCGCTTTGTCATCCTTGAGGGAAAAGTACCAATGACCCGAGCTTGGTTTGGCGAGATTGGAAATTTCTCCTTCTACCAGAATCCACGGTAAGCTTGCTTCAAGTAACTGTTGTATCTGTCTATTTAGCTGTGAGACGGTAAAAGCCGTTTCTTGTGAAGCCGAAGTTGTAAAATTTTTCATCAATCTCTCGTGGTTTTGATTTACCGAGTGCAACTATTGGAGTAGAATTACTTGCCATCTTAACACCCTTGTTGGCATTGGAAACTCCCCATTATGTTACGAATCGTGCAAGAAGCTTTAACGTTTGACGACGTATTGCTCATCCCCGGCTATTCCGAAGTTCTTCCTAAGGATGTTAGCCTCAAAACGAAAATCACTAAAGACATTGAGCTGAATATTCCGCTTATTTCTTCGGCGATGGATACTGTTACTGAACATCGCATGGCGATTGCTCTGGCTCAAGAAGGTGGCATAGGCATTGTGCACAAAAACTTGACCATTGAAGAGCAAGCTCGTGAAGTGCGTCGTGTGAAAAAATTCGAAAGCGGCATCGTCCGTGATCTTGTTACCATCAATCCAGAAGCGAGCGTTAAAGAGCTAATGGAATTGACAGCAGCGAATAGCATCTCAAGTGTACCTGTTGTTCAAGGTTCAGACTTGGTTGGTATCGTAACGAGTCGTGATGTGCGCTTTGTCAAAGATTACGACAAAAAAGTCGCTGACATTATGACACCAAAAGATCGCCTTGTTACTGCGCTTGAAGGGGCATCTTCTGGCTCCATCCGCAAATTGTTGCATGAAAATCGCATTGAAAAAGTGTTGATTGTGAATGAGCAATTTGAATTACGTGGTATGGTAACGGTAACGGATTTCAACAAAGCCACCACCTTCCCGAACGCTTGTAAAGATGATCAAGGTCGTTTGCGTGTTGGTGCTGCTGTTGGTACGGGTGCGGATACTGCGGATCGCGTAAAAGCCTTGTCTGATGCGGGTGTCGACATTATCGTGGTTGATACAGCTCATGGTCATTCTAAAGGGGTTATTGATCGCGTTCGTTGGGTAAAAGAAAACTTCCCTCATATTCAAGTGATCGGTGGCAACATTGCGACAGCCGAAGCGGCAATCGCCCTTGCTGACGCTGGTGCGGATGGCGTGAAAGTCGGTATCGGTCCAGGCTCTATCTGTACCACTCGTATTGTTACAGGTGTGGGTGTTCCGCAAATTAGTGCGGTGGCGAATGTGGCTGAGGTGATGAACCCACGTGGTATTCCTGTTATCGCCGATGGCGGTGTGCGTTTTTCTGGCGACATTAGTAAAGCCATTGCAGCAGGCGCCAGTGTTATTATGGTTGGCGGTATTCTTGCTGGTACGGACGAGGCTCCAGGTGAGGTTGTTTTGTTCCAAGGTCGTTCTTTTAAGGCGTACCGTGGTATGGGCTCGCTTGGTGCGATGTCTCAATCTCAGGGTTCAAGCGATCGCTATTTCCAAGATTCAAGCAGCGTTGAGAAGCTTGTACCGGAAGGGATTGAAGGTCGCGTTCCTTCTAAAGGTCCGATGGCTGCGGTTGTTCATCAGTTGATGGGCGGAGTTCGCTCTTCAATGGGCTACACCGGCTCACCAGATATTGAGACAATGCGTACTAAAGCGCAGTTCTCAAAAATTACAGGCGCAGGTATTCGTGAAAGTCATGTTCATGATGTAACGATTACAAAAGAAGCGCCAAATTATCACGTGGGTTAATCGCGAGATAATTTGACACTGAGATGGGGCGTACAACACGCCCCATCTTTATTTATCGCTCCAATTACTTATTAATTACGTCTGTCGCGAAGTATTTGATTCTTTATTGGCAGAGTGAAAGGAATGGCTAACAATGTCGCAAGATATCCACGCTCATAAAATTCTTATTCTTGATTTCGGTTCTCAGTACACTCAGCTGATTGCGCGTCGCGTTCGTGAAATCGGTGTTTACTGTGAAGTTCGTGCTTTTGATATGGAAGATCAAGAGGTTATCGACTTCAACCCAAAAGGTATCATTCTTGCTGGTGGTCCTGAATCGGTTCCGGAACCGGGTTCTCCACGAGCTCCAGAAGCTGTGTTTACCATGGGCGTACCGGTATTTGGGATTTGTTACGGTATGCAAACCATGGCTGAGCAGTTGGGCGGTAAAGTTCAAGGTTCAGACATTCGTGAGTTTGGTTACGCGCAAATTCGTAAGCACGCAGGTCCAGCGTTGTTTGATGGCATTCAAGACCACATTGCCAATAACGGTGTGGCTTTGTTGGATGTTTGGATGAGCCATGGTGACAAAGTGGTCACTATGCCTAAAGATTTCTCTTTGATGGCATCGACTGATAGTTGTCCTATTGCCGCCATGGCGAACGAAGCGAAGAAATTTTACGGTGTACAATTTCACCCAGAAGTAACGCATACGTTACAAGGTGGCCGCATTTTGTCTCGCTTTATCGTAGATATTTGTGGTTGTGACACCTTGTGGACACCTGCCAACATTGCTCAAGACGCTATTGAGCGTATGCAAGAGCAAGTTGGTGATCGTAAAGTGTTATTGGCACTTTCTGGTGGCGTGGATTCGTCTGTGGTTGCTGCGCTGTTGCATAAAGCGATTGGCGATCAATTGACATGTGTATTTGTAGACAATGGCTTGCTTCGTCTGAACGAAGGCGATCAAGTGATGAAGATGTTCGCCGACAACATGGGTGTGAAAGTTATCCGTGTTGATGCGGAAGACTTGTTCCTTGGTAAGCTGGCTGGTGAGTCGGACCCAGAGAAGAAGCGTAAGATTATTGGTAATACCTTTATCGACGTCTTTGATACAGAAGCTACTAAATTAACGGATGTAGACTTCCTTGCACAAGGAACTATCTACCCAGACGTGATCGAATCTGCAGCGTCTAAAACAGGTAAAGCGCACGTTATCAAATCTCACCACAACGTGGGTGGTCTTCCTGAAGACATGCAATTTCAGTTGGTAGAGCCACTTCGCGAATTGTTTAAAGACGAAGTGCGTAAGCTAGGTCTAGAGCTAGGTCTTCCTTACGACATGGTTTACCGTCATCCGTTCCCAGGACCCGGTCTTGGTGTGCGTATCTTGGGTGAAGTGAAAAAAGAATACGCTGACATTCTTCGTCGTGCGGATGCTATCTTCATCGAAGAGTTGCGTAAATCTGGTTGGTATGACAAAACAAGCCAAGCTTTTGCCGTTTTCTTGCCGGTTAAATCGGTTGGCGTAGTGGGTGATGGCCGTCGTTACGAATACGTCGTTGCACTTCGTGCCGTTGAAACCATCGATTTCATGACAGCGCGTTGGGCTCACCTTCCTTACGAATTGCTAGAAACCGTATCTGGTCGCATCATCAACGAAATCGAACACATTTCTCGTGTGACTTACGATGTATCGTCTAAGCCACCGGCGACGATTGAGTGGGAATGATTCAGCTAATTACGCTTTAACTGGATAAATAGAAACACTTAAAAACCCGCTTCATTTGAAGCGGGTTTTTTGTTGTCTAACGGCCAAATCATTTGGCATTGTCTAGCCGCTTCAAGCACGGTTTGACCGTAGTATTTAGGTATGACAGTTAACGAGCCTGAGTAAAAGGTTTAGCTCTCATTAGAGCAGTGCGTTATGTCGCTGATTTGGTCAATAACGCCCATTTCTATCATAAAGAGCGTCTTTTCGTCTTAGGAATTACCAGTTAGTATGATTGGTCTAAGTAAATATCAAGGTTTTTAATATATTCTTCAGCTCTTCTGTGGCTGAAGTTGTGAGCAGGGAGTTCCGTAAGTCGCAATGAGTCAAATTACATTCAAAAACAAACAAACAGGGAAGAGTGTTACACTTGATTTTAACCTTAAAATACTGAAATCCGCTGGGCGCGAAGTGTTTATCCAGGATAGCGCAGTATATAGTCTCCTCCATCGGCTTTTCACGCTTCAAGCAACTTTGTTGAGCTATAGCGATATTGGATGTATTGTCAAAGATCAGAAATCATCTTTCCACATGGAAGACAGTCCAGACAGCATTATCGCTAACAAATACGTGTTCAAAGCACGGACAGTGTTGAAGAATGTCATGATCGAGGATTTTATCATGACAGTACGTGGACTGGGTTATAAAGTCTCCCCAAAATGGTTGTTTTTCGTCGAAGAACAAGTGGACGAAGAAAGTAAAAATGCTTTTATCGAGGAAATCACCGCTATAATTGAAGACTGCATTACCTATAGCGAGTCGGCAGATATCACGCAAGATAAAAGTGGGTTGTCGTTCATCAAACCAGATCAAGATGTAGTGATGAGGCATTTCCGAAGAATGAACGATTGCTATCACGCTTTTCTTAGTCGTTATTCCTCTCCGGGTAACAGTATAGAATTGTTCGAGCTCAGAGAGAAAATCACGAAAGTCCTGCTCTATGCGCTTTACTGGCGCGTGGGAGATAGTCTGACCGACGATAAATTCCGGTCAGACTACAAAAATGAACTAAAACTCATCCTCAGGCAAATTAATCAAGCGGTCGCCCTGCTCAGTTAACTTATTTTGTTAATCTGGTGCATAAATCACAGGTTTAAACTGACTCATGTTAACGAAAGCTTGGTCGATGAGAGATTTGTTTTGGCTTGAACACGTCACGTAAGCACAGGAGTCAAGGTTCGAATAACAACCCTCATGGCGATCTCCAATTGATGATTCCTTAAGTGAATCAATAATGCGCGTTATCTCTTGCTCATCGTACTCGATGACGACCCCATCATTGGCTGTAATAGCTATAGGAAATTGGTGTATAAAAACATCAGCAACAGTTTGGGGGAGCTTTTCTAGTTCTCGTCCTGAAGCAATAACAATTAGGTCATAGTCATTGAAAAGCGGTATTGAGAAATGCATCTGGGTTAACTGCCTCGTTGAGAGAAATACCATGGCTTTGGTCATTTGATTTATTCCTTTCATTCATGCGTTTTCATATTGGCTTGATAAAGCATTACCAGTGCTATCAACAGTGTTAGGCTAATCTCCAGTGCTGAAAAATGCTGATTTTCTATCAATACCATAAACAGCAAACAGAGGATTGGTGTGAGTGGAGTGAACTTGGCTGTCATTTTTGCGCCAAGTGTCTTTATTGATTTTTGCATCAAAAACAAAGGTATGATGCTTCCCATAACAGCAATTAAACACAATAAGGCGAAGTCGTTAATGTTAATGTCGTGCTGAGGAATGGCAAACAGGCTGTAGATACCACATAGAATGATGACAAGGAAAAAGCGAATCGAGAGTATCTGTGAAGCAGAGATCCCCGTTTCTTTATGTAGGTTGGCGCTTTCTCTCATGTAGAATGCACCAAACAGCGTAGAAATGAGAGTGAGTACCAGACCAATGATTGTGTTATAGGTGCCAGCATCTGAAATCAAAAACGACACGGCGACGGCCAGAATAGTGGCAGTGATATTCGTAGACATCTCAAGACGGCCGACTTCCCTTCGGTTGAGAAGCTCATTGAAAAACGAAAGACCTGAGAAAAACACCATGATGTAGGCGATAGGGCTGATGTAGATGACAACATAAAACGCTAAGAGCGTGTTGACGAGCGTAGATAGATTGATTTTGAAAACCAGCTTCTTTTGGCTGGTCAGAATATCCCAAATTTCCTTCCTGCTTCTTACATTGATGATGAAAAAGAATGCGGCCGCCAGCCCATAGGTAATAAAAGTGGACACGATGGGGTCGACGCTTTTCGCTACCTTTGACATAAAGACAAAAGAGAGAGAAAAGAAGACGCAGAATGCGATGACTTCCTTGTATTTAAGTATGGTGATTCAACAATCCTATCTTGGTTTGGTAGGCAAACTTAGTGATATCAGAGACGATTTTACGTGCCTGAGTAACGGAAGAGCGAACGTAATTAGTGATTGGTATTTCACCTGTGGCTGGGCCGCCAATCACGTATATAGGTACGTGACAATCATATACAGCCCCATCATCAGCATCAGTGCACCTAAAATACGATCGATAAGATAAATATTGTTGTCAAATTTTTCCCGAATACTTGGAATGGTGACTATGAATATAAATGTCAGGTACCATGCCATTTGAACGGCAATTATAGAGATAATTACCAGCAACAATTTTTCTGTGCCCATTGATGGGGAAATGATGATTGAAAACAGAGATATGAAATAAATCGCCGCCTTGGGATTAAAAATATTCACGATCAATCCACTCCAGAACGCTGATGTTGGGACTGAGGCATTTTCTTTCGCACCTGAAGGGGTTGTCTCCTGAGAAAAAGATCCTTTTATGGACTTGTACCCAAGGAAAATCAGATAGCTACCACCAAAAATCCCAATGCCTTGGGTTAACCAAGCCGCATGTTTAAACGCGGCAGTTAAACCTGCGACGGAATAACTGATGTGGAACAATAGGCCGATACAAACTCCCATTCCGCAAACAATGCCAGCTTTTCGGCCTTGAAGCAGCGTTTTTTGAGTTACCACAACGAAGTCAGGACCCGGTGAAATAGAGGCCATCAAATGAATGGTCAGGATAGAGATCAAAGCAGTAGCGAAATCCATAATTAACCTCTGTGAATTGAGTAGCTGACTTTAATGCGATCTTTTTTGCGTTTTATACGAGTGACCTGAAGGCCCTCTAACTCAGAGGTGCTGGCCACATGAGTACCACCACAAGGAACCGGCGTAAATCCGTCGATGGCGATCATTCTGACTCTTGTACTTTGTGGAATGAAATGGCTTAGCAAGGGTCGGAGTGATTGCACTTCAGCCAAATCCAGCTCGATAGATTGAATTGGCCTTGGCGCTTGAGTAACCAGCTTATTAACTTGCTCATTAATCTGTGCCGTTGATAAGAGGTCGTTGGTTCGCTCGCTCTCAATTAATTCGATATATGAATCGCCAGGATAGTGATGACCTTTCGCAGGCGACAGGTTACTATTCATTTTCTCAATGATGTGGGAAATTAAATGTCCCGCAGTGTGTGATTTGGCATTAACCAAGCGACGTTGCATGTCGATTTTTTGCTTACACTGCATGCCGTTACACTCGAGAAGTGAAGGGTGTGATTCCAGCACATGGGCAATACCATCTTCTGTCGTTTCTACATGGTGAACAGGGTAAGCGATGCCGTTGATTATAAGGCTGCCAAGATCACAAGGTTGACCTCCTCCCTGAGGGTAGAAGACAGAGCTGTCACAATAAATGGCAAGAGAGTCATCCATTTCCACCATCTTGATGATAGTTGCCGTGTTTTCTTTTTGATATGTGTCAGAAAGGTACATAGGTGTAGTCATAGCATTAGCTCCAAATTTGAAGTGCTTTATTTTGATTCTCCAAACCAATAAAGCATGACCATGTTAGTCTGGAGCCCTGATTAATTTTCTCGACAGAGTGAATACGGGTAGGGTTGAATAAAATGAGCTCGCCTGCTTCTGGCGTGATTTTTAGGTAGCTACCGCTCAGCAATTCTTCCTTGACGCCATAACTGCCTTCAATACGTATCGCGTTGTATGCTTCTTTCGTCCTTGGCCATTCATGCCACAGGCGCAGCTCCCCACCTGGTTCAGAAGTAGTAACCTGGAACGCGAACTACATCGATGGTTCGGTCAAACAGACCATCTAAGTGCCACTTCTCAAGTTCATTGGTGATAATGGTGTTCTCTGACTGTTGGTAAGTGAGTACTGCTTCGAGATTGGATTGAGACATTTTATTACCTATCATTGCGTCATTGTTTTATTTGATTTGCATGTTAAGTAATAATTGGAAATGAATAAAATACAGATAAATCCAGAATAAATGGATAAAGTAGAAATATTCCGCGGTTGTCCTGAAAGATATTAAGAGTATAAAAATACTCAAGACTGATGATGGTATCTAATTGATATTCGGGTGGGAGTAACCCTATCTTATTAATAGTCTAATGAAACGGCTCTCTTTATAGTAAAGAGGGTCGTTTTTGTCTGTGTTGAATGTAGAAAAGTCTTGGAGCATTGTTGTGGAATTTCCAACCCCTTTAATAGAAGGAAGATTGCTAAAGCGTTATAAGCGCTTCTTGGCTGATATCGAATTGCCGAGCGGTGAGGTGGTCGTTGCCCATTGCCCGAATACCGGGTCAATGAAACGATGCCAGCAGGATGGGGCTCGTGTCTGGCTGTCTAAAAGTGATAATCTAAAACGTAAGCTAGCGTATACATGGGAGCTGGTGGAAGTCGATGAGCAATATCTGGCGTGTATCAATACTGGCTATCCGAACAAATTAGTTGGTGAGGCAATTGCCAATGGCGTAGTAAAAGAGCTTTCGGATTACACCGAACAAAAGGCCGAGGTGAAGTATGGCGAAAAAAGTCGTATCGATTGGTTGCTTACTGGTAGCGATAGTCGTAAGTGCTATGTGGAAGTCAAAAACGTTACCTTATTAGAAGACGATGGTTTGGGGTACTTTCCTGATGCGGTGACGGATCGAGGTCGCAAACATTTATATGAGCTGGTGAAGATGGTCGAAGAAGGGCATCGAGCCGTAATGTTCTTTTGTGTGAGCCATACTGGAATAAGTTCTGTTACGCCTGCTGCTCACATTGATAAAAAGTATGCGCAGGCTTTTGTTGAGGTGGTCGGGAAAGGGGTTGAGGTAATTGCCTATCAGGTTGAAATTGATTCTCAAGAGATGAAGGTAGTGCGCTCAGTTCCTGTGGTTCTGCCTGAATTAATAGATTCATGACCTTTAAGTTATCTCTATTTGGTTGCTTTATAACCAAAAAGAACGATTTTTGACGGTTTTATGAACGATTACGCTTTTATTTAAAATAAATTAAAAGAAAGTACGAAAAAGGGTTGCACAAAATCTGTAGATCCTTAATATACGCCCTCGCTGACACGGACAAGGCTTCAGAGCAACG
>NZ_QHJF01000004.1 GCF_003259225.1 Marinomonas arctica
AGCAAAAGCTAACACAGCTTCGTCCTGCGACGCTTGCAGCCGCTTCTCGGATTCAAGGTGTAACGCCCGCGGCAGTCTCCTTACTGTTAATTCACTTGAAAAAACGTGCCATTGCACGCAAAAGTGCCTAGAATCATCAGCCGATAATCCCTAATTGCTATCTTTATAGAAATGGATCGACTGTGACACATTTTGACACCATTCAAAAAGGCGCCCAACAAATGGGCGCTGTTCTATCTGATGAAACGATTCAGACGCTTGTAAAATACCTAGCCATGTTAGAAAAGTGGAACAAGGCTTATAACTTGACTGCTATCCGTGATGTCGAACAGATGATCTCTTTGCATCTGCTCGACAGTTTAACCACGTTACCCTTTATAACCGGAACCAATATTATCGATGTTGGCACGGGACCTGGCTTACCTGGTATGGTGCTTGCAATTTGTTACCCTGAAAAACAATTTACCTTATTAGACAGCAACGGTAAGAAAACACGCTTTTTAACGCAGGTGAAAATGGAGCTAGGGGTTCATAATGTCATCGTGGCAAATGAACGCGTCGAAAAACATCCGCATCAGGGTGAATACGATCACGTGATTTCTCGAGCGTTTGCCTCTTTACAGGATATGATTAAGTGGACGTTACCTCTTCCCAAGGAGACTGGTAACTTTTTAGCCATGAAAGGGGTTTACCCTAGTGAAGAAATCGCGGCACTACCAAAAGAGGTTGATTTAGTCTCTGTTGAACCTCTTAACGTGCCACATGTTCAGGCGGAGCGTCACATGGTAGTGATGACGCGTAAAGGATAAAACATGGCAAGAATCATCGCAGTTACCAATCAAAAAGGTGGTGTCGGCAAAACCACGACGTGTGTTAATTTGGCGGCATCTCTTGCGGCGATGAAACGTCGAGTGCTGTTAATAGACTTAGATCCGCAAGGGAACGCGACAACCGGTAGTGGCTTGATCAAAGAAGAATTGGACACCAGTGTCTACGACGTACTGATTGGTTCTCATGGTGTGAAAGAAGTCATGAAAAAAAGTATGCCGGGCGAGTATTGGGTATTGCCTGCTAATGCGGATTTAACTGGCGCGGAGGTTGTGTTGCTTGATTTACCTAGCAAAGAAACACGTTTGCGTGCTGGTTTATACGAAGTCGACAACGATTTTGATTATATCTTGTTGGATTGTCCTCCTGCCTTAAATATGCTGACGGTAAATGCCTTGGCGGCTTCCCAAGGCGTATTGATTCCAGTGCAGTGTGAATATTATGCTCTAGAAGGGTTAACGGCGTTATTGCAAACCATTAATCGCATCACTCAAGCATTAAACCCATCACTAGAGGTCGAAGGAATTCTTCGAACCATGTATGATCCTCGTCCTAGTCTGACACATGATGTGTCTAGCCAACTTCATAAGCATTTTGGCGATAAGGTATACGATACGGTCATTCCTAGAAATATTCGTTTAGCGGAATCTCCGAGTTATGGTTTGCCTGTTTTGCATTATGAAAAACAATCTCGTGGTGCCATTGCTTACCTTGCTTTAGCGGGTGAGTTTATTCGAAAGTCGGTAGCGTAATTACGATTTTATAAGTGTGCTTTAATAGCAATTAGGGTTAATGAAATGACGATGAAAAAAAGAGGTCTAGGTCGTGGCTTAGATGCATTATTAGCACCGCAAACGACGGCAATCAAAGAGTCTGACAGTGATGTAAATAGTGAACAAATAAAAGGCCTAACATACCTACCGATCGATTGGCTTTCGAAAGGTAAGTTCCAACCTCGTCGTGACATGAACCCTACGCACTTAGAAGACTTAGCGGCGTCTATTCGAAACCAAGGCATAATGCAGCCTATTGTTGTACGACCAAGTGGCCATAATCAATATGAAATTATTGCCGGTGAGCGTCGTTGGCGTGCCGCTAAATTAGCAGATTTAACACAAGTTCCTGTTATCGTTCGTCATGTAGAAGACGCCGATGCGGTGGTACTGGCGTTGATTGAAAATATCCAACGAGAAGATTTAAACCCTGTAGAGGAAGCGTTGGCTCTACAGCGTTTAGTGGAAGATTTTCACCTTACCCAACAAGAAGTGGCTGATACAGTTGGTAAATCACGCTCAACCGTAGCGAATTTGTTGCGCCTTTTAAGCCTGACGCCGGAAGTGCGTCGTCTATTAGAGCATGGCGATATTGAAATGGGCCATGCTAGAGCCTTATTACCATTAGAAAGTGACAAACAAGTTCAGGCCGCATCGCAAGTAGTCACTAAGTCTTTGTCTGTTCGAGAAACTGAGCGATTGGTAAAAAACTTCCATGTCATTGAAAAGAGTGAAGAAGGAAAACCTCCTGTTCTGCCAGATTTAAGTGCAGAGGCGGAACGCATCAGTCAAAAAATTAACGCATCAGTCAAGATACAGCCGTCCGCAAAAGGAAAAGGCAAGCTGGTGATTGAATATCGTAACCCAGAGCACTTAGAACTCTTAATCAATGAGCTACTTTCTGGCAAATGAAGCAATTTATGACAAATGCTTATTCCTATCTAGACAAGATGTCTAGAAAGTGATCCTTATAACCAGTTTAAGTTGAACACCGCCGTCATTACCCCTATAATGCCTCGAATTTTATAATACATCACATTGATTGCACTTTTGTGGTGCGAGATAGAGAGAGTGATAATGGAGTCAAAAAAGCCGCTAAGTGCAAGCGCTATCGTGAGTGCTAAAAAGAAGGCTGTATTCCGTTTTCTGCTATTACAAATATTTCTTACTATTTTCGCATCGTTGGGAATTTTTTACATTTTTGGTGGTCTGTATGGGTACTCTTTTTTACTGGGTGCTCTGGCCAGCATATTACCTAACATGTACATGGCTTGGCGTGTGTTTGGCCATAAAGGAGTTTTGTCTGCGAAAGAGGTTGTTAAATCTTTTTACAGAGGGGAAGCGGGCAAGCTGGTTATAACAGCGATGCTGCTATCACTGGTGTTTATTTTCGTGCAACCCTTGGCTGCAGGAAGCTTTTTTATAGGCTTTGGTTTAGCAATTTTGAGTCACTGGCTCAGCCCTGCGTTTATTCGCTAATAGCGTATATTGTGGGCGCGTAGTTTTTAACATTAAAAGAGCGTGGATATATATATGGCAAGTGAAAATCCAATGGCTGCGGAGTACATAAAGCATCACCTTCAGAACTTGACTTTTGGTCAGCACCCTGATGGTAGCTGGGGTATTGCGGAGACATCTAAGCAAGCTTCGGATATGGGCTTTTGGGCGATACACCTAGATACAATGGGATTCTCTATTGGTTTGGGTATTTTATTCCTATGGCTGTTCCGTATTGCGGCGAAAAAAGCATCAGTAGCAACACCAACAGGTCTGCAAAACTTTGTAGAGTTGATGGTTGAGTTCGTTGATAATTCGGTTAAAGAAAGTTTCCATGGTAAAAGCAAAGTCATCGCTCCATTGGCATTGACTATTTTTGTGTGGATATTTTTGATGAACTTAATGGATTTGGTACCAGTCGATTTCATTCCAAGAATTGCACATGATATTTTTGGTTTGGAGTATTTTAAAATAGTACCGACAACGGATATCAATGCCACATTGGGTTTGTCCTTATCTGTTTTCTTCCTAATTATTTTCTACAGCATAAAAATGAAAGGTATTGGCGGCTTTGCAAAAGAGCTGACATTGCAACCTTTTAACACGCCAATCATGATTCCATTTAACTTTGTATTGGAAATGGTTGGTTTGTTGGCAAAACCAGTATCATTAGCCTTGCGATTGTTCGGTAACTTGTATGCTGGTGAATTGATCTTTATTTTGATCGCTATTTTGCCATGGGGTGTTCAATGGGCCTTGTCTGTGCCATGGGCAATCTTCCATATTCTAGTCATCACATTGCAAGCTTTTATCTTTATGATGTTGACTATTGTATACCTGAGCATGGCTCACGAAGAACACTAAGATATTGTTATATATAGTAATAATTTTTTTAAACTTGAATCTAAAACTGTAAAATCTAGGAGTTAAAATGGAAACTGTAGTTGGTTTAACTGTTATCTCTGTAGCAATCCTTATCGGCTTGGCTGCATTGGGTACAGCAATTGGCTTTGCTATCTTGGGTGGCAAATTTCTTGAAGCGAGTGCGCGTCAACCAGAACTTGCACCAATGCTACAAACCAAAATGTTCATCGTTGCAGGTCTTTTGGACGCTGTATCTATGATCGGTGTTGGTATTGCATTGTTCTTCACTTTCGCAAACCCATTCGTTGCTTTGGTTGCAGGCTAATATTTCACTTTAATGAAAGTGACTTATTTTTTTGAACGACTAAAGCGAGGGTATTAGCGTGAATTTGAATCTCACACTTATAGGCCAAGCTATTTCGTTTGCTATTTTTGTCTGGTTCTGCATGAAATTTGTGTGGCCACCAGTGATTGCTGCGCTCGAAGAGCGTAGCAAAAAAATAGCAGACGGTTTAGAAGCAGCGAACCGCGCTTCACGTGATCTAGAGTTGGCACAAGAACAAGCCGCTCAAATACTACGTGAAAGCAAAGACAACGCGGCCGAGATTATTGAACAAGCCAACAAACGTGCGAACCAAATGATCGACGAGGCAAAAGAGCAGGTGATTGCTGATGGCAAACGTCTGCGCGAAGCAGCTCAAGCGGAAATAGAGCAAGATGTTATGCGTGCTAAAGAAGCACTGCGTGCACAAGTTTCTGTTTTGGCTTTTGCTGGAGCCGAGAAAATTTTGGGCGCCACCATTGACGAAAAAGCACATAGCGAGATCGTTGAACAGCTCGCCAAAGAGCTTTAAGCGAGGGTCTAATGGCTGAATTAAAAACAGTCGCGCGACCGTACGCTAAAGCGGCTTTCGAAGTGGCTAGAGAGCAGGGTCATATTGCTGAGTGGGCAGAAATGTTAAATACATTAGCCGCTGTAACAGTAGAACCAAAGCTTAAAAAAGCACTTGGAAATCCCGCTTTTAGTGCGGAAGAGAAGGCAAACGCTCTGGCGGATGTTTGTGCAGAAGTAACAACAGAGCAAGGTAAAGCATTTTTGCTGACTCTTGCCATGAATAAGCGTTTATCGCTTCTTCCTGCTATTTCTGAGTTATTTTTACAGTTCAAGCTGAACTTTGAAAAAGCCGTAAACGTTAAGTTTACTTCAGCTTTTGAATTATCAGCTGAACAGACACAAGCATTGGCCGCTTCATTGAGTAAAAAGTTGGACCGTACTGTCAACTTAACCAATGAAACAGACGCGAGCCTAATTGGTGGCGTGGTTATCCGTACCGGTGACTTAATCATCGACGGTTCAGTACGCGGTAAATTAGCAAAACTGGCCGAGGCGATAAACTCCTAGTGTTTCGTTGAATCGAAACCAGGGTTGAGGAATTTAGCATGCAGCAACTGAATCCATCTGAGATCAGCGAGATTATCAAGAAGCGCATCGAGAACCTCGATGTTACTTCTGATGCCCAAAATGAGGGCACAATTGTCAGTGTGGCAGACGGTATCGTTCTGATTCACGGTCTGGCAGATGTTATGTACGGGGAAATGATTGAATTCCCTGGTGGTATTTACGGTATTGCCTTGAACCTAGAGCGTGACTCTGTGGGCGCGGTAGTACTAGGTCAATACCAAAGCCTTGTAGAAGGCCAAAAGGTTAAATGTACTGGTCGTATCTTAGAAGTGCCAGTAGGACCTGAATTGCTTGGTCGTGTTGTTGACGCATTGGGTAACCCCATTGACGGCAAAGGCGCAATCGATGCAAAACTAACCGACAAAGTTGAAAAAGTGGCGCCGGGTGTAATCGCTCGTCAGTCAGTTGATCAGCCAATTCAAACGGGTTACAAGGCAATTGATGCCATGGTACCAGTAGGCCGTGGTCAACGTGAGTTAATCATCGGTGACCGTCAGGTTGGTAAAACAGCACTTGCTATCGACACTATCATCGCTCAGAAAAACAGCGGTATTAAGTGTGTTTACGTTGCCATTGGTCAGAAACAATCTACCATTGCTAACGTCGTGCGTAAGCTTGAAGAAGCGGGCGCGATGGCTTACACCACTGTGGTTGCTGCAGGCGCTTCTGATCCTGCTGCTATGCTATACCTAGCACCATACACTGGTTGTACAATGGGTGAATACTTCCGCGACCGCGGTGAAGACGCATTGATCGTATACGATGATTTAACCAAGCAAGCTTGGGCATACCGTCAGATCTCTTTGCTACTTCGTCGTCCGCCGGGTCGTGAAGCGTACCCTGGTGATGTTTTCTATCTTCACTCTCGTCTTCTTGAGCGTGCGTCTCGTGTAAACGTTGACTACGTAGAGAAATTCACCAATGGTGAAGTGAAAGGTAAAACAGGCTCTTTGACAGCATTGCCAATCATCGAGACACAAGGTGGTGACGTATCGGCTTTCGTACCGACAAACGTTATCTCTATCACCGATGGTCAGATCTTCTTAGAAACGAGCTTGTTTAATGCGGGTATCCGTCCAGCGATGAACGCCGGTATTTCGGTTTCTCGTGTTGGTGGTGCAGCGCAAACTAAGATTGTTAAAAAACTTGGCGGTGGTATTCGTCTTGCTTTGGCTCAGTATCGTGAATTGGCGGCATTCGCTCAGTTCGCCTCTGACCTAGACGAAGCGACTCGTAAACAGCTAGAACATGGTAAACAGGTTACTGAACTGATGAAGCAAAAGCAGTTCTCTCCTATGCCTGTGGCTGATATGGGCGTGGTTCTTTACGCTGCTAACGATGGTTACCTTGCAGATGTTGAAACAAGCAAAATTGGCAGTTTTGAAAAAGCTTTGTTGAGCTACATGAACAGCGAACACGTTGATCTAATGGCTGACATTAACAAAACTGGCAACTTTAACGGCGAGATTGAAGCGACTTTGAAAGCGGCAATCGAGAAGTTTAAAGCGACACAAACTTGGTAATGACTTTGGTGGCAGGCGGATGTTTAGCTTGCCACCAGTTTCGGACAGTTTGTGAAATAACATTCTCACAAGGGTAGTTCATTATGGCAGTCGGAAAAGAGATACGTACTCAGATTTCGAGCATTAATAATACGCGTAAAATTACTCGTGCAATGGAAAAAGTTGCGGCAAGTAAAACGCGTAAAGCTCAGGATCGTATGGCCGCTTCTCGTCCGTATGCGGAACGAATTCGCCAAGTAGTTGGTCATTTGGCTAACGCGAATCCTGAGTATAAACACCGTTACCTTACCGATCGTGAGGCGAAGCGTGTTGGTTATATCGTAGTCTCTTCTGACCGTGGTTTATGTGGTGGTTTGAACGTTAACTTGTTTAAAGCTGCTATTAAAGACATGAAGCAATTTGCGCAGTCTGGTGTTGAAATTGACATCTGTGCTGTTGGTAGCAAAGCGGTTTCTTTCTTTCGTAACTACGGCGGAAACGTGACAGCAGCGATCACAGGTTTAGGTGATGCACCTAAAGTCGACGACTTAGTCGGCAGTGTGAAAGTCATGCTGGATGCTTTCGATGAAGGTCGTATTGATCGTCTTTACGTTGTTTCTAACGAGTTTATCAATACGATGACTCAGAAACCGATGGTTGAGCAGCTTTTGCCGTTACAAGCGGAAGAGAATACAGAGTTACAGCACCACTGGGATTACATTTACGAACCGGATGCCGTTGAAATTCTCGACGAATTATTGGTTCGCTATATTGAATCTCAAGTATATCAGTCTGTGGTTGAAAACATTGCATGTGAACAAGCAGCGCGTATGCTTGCGATGAAAAATGCGACCGACAACGCAGGCGATATCATTGATGAATTGCAGTTGGTGTACAACAAGGCTCGTCAAGCGGCGATTACTCAGGAAATTTCTGAGATAGTCAGCGGCGCGGCAGCGGTTTAAGGTATTTAGGTATTTAAGAGGATCCGAACATGAGTAGCGGACAAATCGTACAGATTATCGGTGCGGTTATCGACGTGGAATTCCCACGTGATAGCGTGCCAAAAGTATATGATGCCCTGACTATCGAGGGCAAAGAGTTGGTGTTGGAAGTACAACAGCAACTAGGTGACGGTATTGTTCGTACCATCGCCATGGGTTCTACTGATGGTATGAGACGTGGTTTAGTGGTTGAAAACACTAATAAGCCTGTTTCTGTTCCTGTTGGTACGAAGACACTAGGACGTATTATGGACGTGCTAGGTAACCCAATTGACGAAAAAGGCCCAATCGGCGAAGAAGAGCGTTGGTCTATTCACCGTTCCGCACCTTCTTATGCTGAGCAGTCTTCTAGTAACGAATTGCTAGAAACTGGCATCAAGGTTATCGACCTTGTTTGTCCTTTCGCGAAAGGTGGTAAAGTTGGTCTGTTTGGTGGTGCCGGTGTTGGTAAAACCGTAAACATGATGGAACTTATCCGTAACATCGCTATCGAGCACAGCGGTTACTCTGTATTCGCAGGTGTTGGTGAGCGTACTCGTGAAGGTAACGACTTCTACCACGAGATGACGGATTCGAACGTAATCGATAAAGTATCTCTAGTATACGGTCAGATGAACGAGCCACCAGGTAACCGTTTACGTGTTGCTTTGACTGGTTTGACTATGGCTGAGAAGTTCCGTGACGAAGGTCGTGACGTACTTTTCTTCGTAGATAACATCTACCGTTACACGCTTGCCGGTACCGAAGTATCTGCATTGCTAGGTCGTATGCCATCTGCGGTAGGTTACCAGCCTACGCTTGCTGAAGAGATGGGTGTTCTTCAAGAACGTATCACCTCTACTAAGACAGGCTCTATCACGTCCGTTCAAGCGGTATACGTACCTGCGGATGACTTGACTGACCCGTCTCCAGCAACGACTTTCTCTCACTTGGATGCGACCGTTGTATTGTCTCGTGATATCGCTTCTTTGGGTATTTACCCAGCGATTGACCCTCTAGACAGTACGTCTCGTCAGCTTGACCCATTGGTTATCGGTCAAGAGCATTACGACGTAGCACGTGGCGTTCAGATGGTATTGCAGCGTTACAAAGAATTGAAAGACATCATCGCAATTTTGGGTATGGACGAGTTATCTGAAGAAGATAAGCAAACGGTTAACCGTTCTCGTAAAATCCAGCGTTTCTTGTCTCAGCCTTTCTTCGTAGCCGAAGTCTTTACAGGTTCACCTGGTAAGTATGTTTCTTTGAAAGATACTATCCGTGGCTTTAAAGGCATTTTGGATGGTGAGTTTGATGACCTTCCAGAGCAAGCGTTTTACATGATTGGCAGCATCGACGAAGCCGTCGAGAAAGCTAAGAAACTTTAACCATCACACGCAGCAAAAGCGTCATTAGACGCTTTTGCTAAGTATGACTAAGAGAGGCAACTTATGGCTATCACAGTACACTGCGATATCGTAAGCGCTGAACAAGAGATTTTTTCCGGTTCGGTTCAATTTCTTGTGGCTTCAGGTTGTTACGGTGATCTTGGTATTATGCCAGGTCACGCTGCGTTACTGACAACGCTGGAAGCTGGTCCTGTCCGTGTGGTTAAAGAAAATGGTGATGAAGAGTTTATCTTCGTGTCTGGTGGCTTCCTAGAAGTTCAACCGCACCGTGTCACCGTCTTGGCTAACACAGCCACTCGTGCAAGAGATTTAGACGAAGAAGCGGCCATAAAAGCGCAAGAACATGCAAAAGAGCTTTTAGCCAATCAACAAGCTGACGTCGACTATTCTCGTGCAACAGCGGAATTGGCAGAAGCCGTCGCCCGTTTACGTACTATTCAACAGTTCCGCCATCAAAGTTAAGCGGTTTTGTTGAAGACGAAAGTCAAAAAAAAGCAGCCTCAGAGCTGCTTTTTTATTGTCTGCTATTTGGGGATGTTATTTAAGGGCCTGTTATTTAAGGGCCTGTTATTTAATAGAAAAGTGTCTTATTAAAGCATCTTCCACAGCGTGTCAAAAATGATCTGCTGCGCCTTGGCGATGTCTTTCGATTCCAACACCACGGCAGAAGGGAAGTTGTTACTCGCCAAAGAAATAATCGCACATTTTGGCGGATAGATAGCAATGTAACTGGCGTCGACCGAACCTTCCGTTTTAATCCACTTACGTTCCGACAACTGTGCTTCCTCACCACCATCACCCAGTGCGATCACTTTTACGTTGATTCCCAGTTTTACCCGTTGTTTGGTGTAGTTAGGAAAAGGGCGGTACAAAAAGGGACGGATTGGTTTAGATGAAAACACACAATATTCTTTGTGGTCTTGTTGTGATACCACGTTTAAAATATCGCGCAATACCCATTCGATGCCATCGTCGCCTTCGTAATAACGCACATGGGTTTGATGATAGTCTGGTTGCTGTTGATGCAGGTTTGGAATAATCGTGTTTTTTAGGTTCTCTATGGTTTTATTGAGTCGGTTGCGTTTTTCTTCCGCTAGGTTTAATAAGATATCTGGGTTTTCAGCCGTAAAAAGACGACGCTTTCCCTTTGGGAAATAGCTGACAATACCTTTTGTTTGTAATTGTTTGAGAGACTCATAGGCCGTACCGCGATTGATGCCACTGTGTTCGGCAATGTCTCGTATGGAAGACGGACCGAGTTTTAACAAGGTTTGATAAAGTTGCGTTTCTTTTGGTGTTAAACCAAGCATTTCAAAAGCTTGCTGAATCATAGGGCTCTAGTACCTGATTATAATTTGTAGCGTTTTTAATGATTTAAAAGAATACACTTATTGATAGAAAAAGCGCAGGGCGATTTTTCTGCGAGGAGAAAAAAGTGACAAATGATCAACGATTTGGTGGCATTCGCCGTTTATATGGGGATGCAGCGTATGAGTTTTTTACTCAAGCTCACGTGTGTGTCATTGGTATTGGTGGCGTTGGCTCTTGGGCGGCTGAAGCCTTAGCTCGTTCTGGTATTGGTCACATTACCTTGATCGATATGGACGATGTTTGTATCACCAATACCAACCGTCAAATTCATGCCCTAGATGGCAACATTGGCGAATCGAAAGTCGATGTAATGGCCGAGCGTATTAAGTTGATTAACCCCGATTGCCAAGTAACCCGCATTGAAGACTTTATTACCCCTGAGAACATCGCTGAGCTGCTCTCTACGCCCTTTGATTACATTATCGACTGCATAGACAGTATCAAGCCCAAAGCGGCTCTTATGGCATGGAGTAAGAGCAACAAGCGCAAAGTGATTACTGTCGGTGGCGCGGGTGGTCAAATAGACCCGACGAAAATCTTAATCGGTGATCTTTCAAAAACGGAAAAAGACCCGCTCGCGGCAAAACTACGCAACTTTTTAAGACGCCATTACAACTTCACTCGCAATCCCAAACGCCGCTTTGACATCGAATGTGTGTATTCCACCGAGCAATTGCGCTACCCGCAAGGTGACGGCACGGTTTCTCACCAGCGTTTAAAAGGCGATACAGAAACCAAAATGAACTGCGATACTGGCTTTGGTGCGAGCACCGCCGTAACCGCTTCCTTCGCGTTTGTGGCGGTGTCGAGAGTGTTGGAAAAACTGGCGCAGAAGGCGAATCCATGACACCAACTACCATGACGTTCTTTGAGCGCTTTGAGGCTGATATTCTATCGGGCAAAAAGACCATTACTTTGCGTGATGAAGCGGAAAAGCATTATGTGCCGGATTCTGTTGTCACCGTATCTACCTTCGAAGACGGTCGTGAATTTTGTCGCATAAAAATAGTGTCTGTCGAGCCGGTCTTGTTTGACGCTCTAACGGATTATCATGCCGCACAAGAAAACATGACCTTGGATGAATTGAGTGCCGTGATTCAAGACATTTACCCAGGGATTCAGCAGCTGTATTTGATCTCTTATCAGCGGGTTGATGCATGACAGACAAACAGATTATGCTCATCTATGACAAGGAATGTCCTGCTTGTGATGTTTACTGTCAGATTGTTCGCATACGTCAAAGTGTTGGTGAATTAGTACTCATTGACGCGAGAGAGAATCCAGCCGTGTTGCAAGAAATCAGCGCCAAGGGTTTGGACATCGATCAAGGTATGGTGTTGAAAATGGATGGACAGCTTTACTATGGCGCTGATGCCATTCATCTTTTAGCTTTGCTGAGTAGCCGATCTGGCGTGTTTAACCGCTTGAATTATTGGCTGTTTCGTTCTAAAAAAATCGCTGCTATTTTGTATCCCATATTAAGGTATTGCCGTAATCTGTTGTTAAAAATATTGGGCAAAACTAAAATTAATAACTTAAAGCAAGATGGTAACGATAGGTTCTAACGAGCATGTCGTTATATTTAAATAGAGGATTATTAAAGGTTATCTTGAAATACATCCGCAATTTTTTACAAGATTTTTTTTACCCGAATAGTTAGCGTTAGGCAGAGTTGACGTTTACTTGGAGGCCGGATGCACGCAAACGAATATTGCCACGTTTCAACTAGCCAAATCTTGGGTGGTGTGGAAATGATTGACGCGCAGTTTACTGATACTGTGTTTGGTAAACATGCTCACGATGGCTTTGTTATCTCGGTGGTCGATGCGGGAGTAATGCATTTTAGTCATCGTGGCGAGAGTCATAATGCCTTGCCGGGACAATTATCGATTGTTGCTCCTGATGAATTGCACACTGGATCTAAGGGAAGAGGGGAAGGTTGGCGTTATCGTGCTATGTATCCATCCAAGGAGCGCATGATGGCTTTAAACCAGTCTTTGTTTGGGGTTGAGCATATCCCCCATTTTCGACAAAGTGTGATCAGCGACGCGCGCTTAAGCCAGCAGATGCGGATGCTACTTAAGAAGCTCTCTCATGGCGCGGAAGCCTTGGATATTGAGGTGCATTGGGAAATGCTGTTGGTGAACTTACTATTACAGGAAAGCCAACAAACGTCGATACGCCATTTTAATAAAGCACAATCCAATATTGAGTCAGTACGTGATTTACTGTCAGACTGCTATCAGCAGAAACTTTCCCTTGAAGTCATTGCGCAACAGGCTGGTATCAACAAGTTTCACCTCATTAAAGAATTTAAGCGTTGTTATCAGTTAACCCCTCATCAATATCAAATCCAACAACGCTTGAATCATGCTCGAGCTCAACTAAAGCGCGGTTTTAGTGCTGTTGATATTGCGCTCAATTGTGGTTTTCATGATCAAAGCCATTTCACCAAAGCATTTGTTAGCGCGATGGGGATCACGCCAACGGCCTATCAAAAGCAATTTTTTACAAGATAAAAGCTAACAGGCTGATTAAAGTGATGACCTCAATAGTGAGGAGCAAAGTCATGGAAAATCAACTAGCGTTTTTGGCCATTTGCCTAGCATCGGCATTATCACCAGGACCTGGTGGATTGGCTGTGGTCAGTAACAGCATTAACCACAATCTTCGCCGTACCTTGCCCGTGATTTTTGGTATTGCCACGGGGCTTATGTTGGCATCTTTACTGGCTAATACATGGCTGTTAGCCGTGATTCATTCAAGTGAGCAAGCGTTTCAAATTATGACGTGGTTGTGTAGCGGCTATATCGCTTATTTGGGTTGCAAGGTGTTGTATTATGCCAACAGCGAAGTGACTATCGCCGCGCAAGGATACAGTTTTAAAAACGGTGTATTGATCTCGCTATTAAATCCAAAAACATTGGTCGTTTTTGGCGCTTTATTTCCCTTGTTCGTCCCGTCAAACGAATATTTTGTGGTCTATTCGGTATTATTAACGCTAGAGTTGGTCGTGATCACTTTGATTATCCATATACTTATCTCATCAGCGATAGATAAAGTTTCTCACTTTTTAAAGCACCATATAGTACTGATTAATTGTATTACAGGGTTGTTGTTTATCGGTTTGGGCATAGCAGGTTTTATTGTTTAGGTACCTGTATTTTTTCCAAAATCGCTAATACGCCATTGGTTCTAGAGCTGGTTAGGTAACTTGATAAGTTGAGTTCGGCCAGCTCTGCTTTGAGGTCCATTTGTTGAATATCTGCGAGTGTTTTTCCTTCTACCAAGCTCAATATGGCGACTAATACACCGCGCATAAGTTTGGCGTCGCTGTCGGCTTTGAAGTGGTGTAGGCCATGGTTTTCTTCAATGATGAGCCAAACGGCGCTTTCGCAGCCTTTTACCTTGTTGTCTTCGATTTTTTCTTCAGCAGACAAGCGCGGTAAGGTTTTGCTCAACGTCACCAAGGTTTTGAAGGTGTCTTCTTTGCTTCGACACGCCTGTAGTTGGGCTTTGAGGTGTATGGTGTCTGTCATCACGGGTTACTCATCGTTTAGTAGGTCTATGGCGTCGAGCAACACATCACAGAAGCGGTTGGCTTCTTCCATGGTGTTGTAACAAGCGAAGGAGGCACGTAAGGTTCCGGCAACACCAAGTTGTGCCATTAATGGATGGGCACAGTGGCTGCCTGCACGAACGGCGACACCTTGGCTGTCTAGGTAAGCGTTTATATCCAAGATATGAATATTGGGTACACTTAGAGACACTAGGGTGGTGTTTTTCTCAGGGGAGTAGATTTCGATACCGCCCGCTTTATGCAGTCTTGTATAAACATGATTCGCAAGCGATTGCTCCCAAGCCAATAACGCTAGGCGATCTTGGGCGTTAAGAAAGTCACACGCCGCCGCTAAGCCAATAACGCCTTCAATATGTGGCGTTCCCGCTTCCAAACGATAAGGCAAAACATTGAATTCTGTGGCTTGGTAGGAAACATGGCGCACCATTTCTCCGCCCGTTTGGTATGGCATTAAGATTTCCAATGCATGGTTTTTGCCATACAAAACGCCAATGCCAGTTGGCCCATACATTTTGTGACCGGAAAACACGTAGAAATCACAGCCTAAGGCCTGTACATCCACAGGATAGTGCGCTACGGCTTGGGCGCCATCAACAAGGGTAAACGCCCCTTGCTGTTTAGCAAGATCAATCATGGTTTTCAGCGGCGTGCTGGCCCCGATGGCATTGGATACCTGCGTTGCGGCAAAAATACGAGTGCGATCCGTAAAATAGTGGCTGAATTCGGGTTCCCATTCCCCATTGGATGTTAAGGGGACAATACGTAAGCGTGCGCCTGTGCGAAACGCCAGTTGCTGCCAAGGGACCAAGTTAGCATGATGTTCTAAACTGGTGATGAGGATCTCATCGCCTTTTTCAAGAATGTGCTCAAGGCCGTAGGCCACCACATTGATGGCTTCCGTTGCGCCTTTTGTCCAAATCACGTGGCTTTGTTCTGGCGCGTTGATAAAGCGCGCCACGGTATCTCTGGCTTGCTCAAAACGGTTAGTGGCTCGATCGCTAAGAAAGTGAGCGCCGCGGTGAACATTGGCATTGAAGTGTCGATAGTAGTCTTGGATAGCATCCAGTACTGGCAAGGGCTTTTGAGTCGTGGCGGCATTATCCAAGTAGGTTAATGGATGATCGTAGGCCGATTGCGCCAAAATTGGAAAAAGGGGACGAAGCAATAACGGGTCGAAAGCCATGAATACTCTACGTTGAAATCAGCCTAAAATAAAAGAAATTGTACCTTAACTCCTACAAAAAGCGGGAATTATTGGGCTTTTACTTGCGTTTTTTTCAGACAACTATAATGATTGATAACAGATACTAGATGACAAACTAGAAAAGGTACAAAACGGTGGCGGATTTTTTATATAAAGGTGTGGTGGATTGGTTTTTGGATCAAATGTCCCAAGAGGCCATTGTGCCTGGTGATAAGATGCCCTCCTTACGAGCGTTATCGAAACAATTGGGCCTGAGCTTAAACACCGTCATACACGGTTATGAGTTGTTGAGTGAAGATGGCTGGATCGAGTCTCGTCCCAAATCGGGTTACTTTGTTTGTCATCGTAGTGACACTAAGCCAGCTTTGTTGCTGGCGGGGGATGAGCTACGTGAACTGGCCAATGATGGCACTAAGCCGGCTTGGTCATGTCTTGCTCACCGTGCGGCTTTGGTCGATCAAAGCGACGCTTTTTTAAGCCCCGCAGCGCGTCAGGAAGAAGTCCATCTGCCTGTCTTGGGTAAAGGTCATTTAGCCGTGCGCGAAGCCGTTAGCGAGCATTTAAAAGGCCTTGGTATTAAAGTCCATGCCTCACACCTTTGGTTAGGACATTCACCTTTAGCTATCTTCACTCAAACCGTGCAAACCTTAACTCAACGTGGCGACAGCGTGTTGGTGTTAACGCCGTGCGATCCTCGAATCACCACCACCTTGCAAAGTTTAGGGCGACAGGTGATTGCCCTTACGGCGGGTGAGCGCGGTGTCGATTTAGATTTAGCGATTCGCTGTTTACGGGATAAAGCCATTCGTTTGATTGTTTTGCCTGGGCAGTTTTCGTTTCCAGCGGGTCAGTTGGTGAGTAATTTAAGTTTGCGTCGTTGGTTGGCGATTATTGAAGAAACCAAGTTGCCCGTGATCGAGTGGGATCTGTGTTCGCATTTGGCGTATCGCGCTGGTTCGATGATGACCTACAAGTCAATGGATTCGTCTGACCATATTGTTTATATCGGTGGTGTGGAATCAAAAGGTGTCGATCGCTCTGCAAGCTGGTGCTTGCCAGGTCGATATCAAGCCGTGTTAGAAGGGGCTTTTTTAGGTGCCGATATGGCGTTGAGTGATGCTCAACAGATGGCACTGAACGACGCCTTGCAGCCTAATAGCAAACGTTCGTTAACGAAACGTGCTCGAGAAGTTTGGGCAAATTCGGAGCGTGTTAAAGCGCATTTGGAAACCCGTCTGGGCGAGCATGTCAGTTTTGCAGCGAGTAAAGGAGGGATGTCACTCTGGATGCGCTTGTCTAAACCGTTGGATGTTGCCAGTATGACGGCTCTACTAGCCGGCTTTCGACATGCGATCGTGCCCGGTGCTTTGGTGAGTCATGAAGCCGATGCTAATCATTGGTTGGCAGTGAATGTGACCTTAGACGATGTTGAGCCTTTAGCGAAAGCCTTGGCGGAGCATTTGGTCGTTGATGAAGAGATTAAGACGACCAAGACGGTAAATGATCCTGTTATTGAACTAAAAACAGAGTCAGCAGAAGTGAGTGAGCAAACAGAAGAAGCTGAAGAGATCGCGGAAGCCATAGAAAGTGATTTACAAATGTTTGATGTTTTAGAAGCCAACAATGTTGGAGCGTCTGACAAAGAAGCGAAAAAATCACGCAACGCAACAACAGAACCACTTTATAACCCAATGTTGGATCTTATCAATCACGACTTTGGTTAAGCAGAGTGAAAAGTGATTTAAGGCGCTATGACAGCGCCTTTTTTATGGCAGTTAACATGCTTGAATGATCCTTGTAATCTAGTGGAATAGGCGTGAGCTTATCGCCTATTAACAAGGCTAAAGAAGGGAATGAATTCAAGCCAAGATGCCTCGCCTGTTCTATTTCTTCTTCCAATAAACGCTCATTTTTAACGTGCTGCATGGTCTTCTGAAAACCGTCGGCATTCATGCCTATTTGTTCAGCACATGCAATTAAGGTGTCGAGATCCGACGGATTTTTAGCGTTTAAGTAATACGCCTCTTGGATGGCATGATACATCTCTTCTTCGAGTCCTATGTCTCTGGCGACGTAACAGGCACGGCAGGCTGGATAAGTTGATCGACGTGGCGCTGCGGTTTTCCAGAAGTCGAAATTAAACTCCGTTCCTAGAGTGCTTTGAATATGTTTCCATGTGCCCTCCAGTTTGGCTTTCATTTCCTCTGGCATGGCCACATCGGAATCGATGGCAAGACCGCCAAGCATGGGCTGAATGGTGAGCTGATTGACATCGATCAAATGTTGCAAGGCTTTTTGCAGCTTGGTCCAAGTAGGACGAAATCCCCAACACCAGCTACACATTGGATCGTAGCAGTAAATCAGTGTGGCGGTCATAGATGGCTCCTGTATGTATAAAAAAGCGGACCCATAAGGTAACAGCCTACTGAGTTATAAAACAACAAGCAAAAATCATAGATATAAAAAAACGGCTTCAACATTCACGTTGAAGCCGTTTTTATTGCCTCACACCAAGGCGAGTAAATGTGATCTTAGCCCTTTAAAATCGCGGCAATAGCGTCACAAAGTGGGCCCATGTTGTCATGGGTCATGCCCGCGACACTGATGCGTCCTGAGCCAACAATATAAATGCCGTACTCTTTGCGCAACTGCGCCACTTGATCTGGTGTTAGCCCAGAAAAAGAGAACATACCCTGCTGATGCGAAATAAACGAAAAATCTTGGCTCACGCCTTTGATTCGTAGGGTATTCACAAACAAACTGCGCATTTCGTGAATGCGTGTCCGCATCGCTTTTAACTCGCTTTCCCACAAAGTATAAAGCTCTGGGTCATTGAGAATTTCGGCGACGACGGCAGAACCATGGGAAGGCGGGTTTGAGTAGTTGGTGCGAATACAGCGTTTGATTTGTGTGAACGTGGTTTCGGCTTGTTCGGCGGTTTCACAGAGAATGGTCAGCGCACCAACACGTTCGTTATATAGACCAAAGTTTTTCGAGAAGGAACTGGCGATGAGCATTTCAGGCACATATTCTAAAAACTTACGCAAACCTTGAGCGTCTTCTGTTAAACCTTGACCAAACCCTTGGTAAGCGAAATCAAACAAGGGTAAGAAGCCTTGTTTGCTACAGAGTTTCGCTAATTGGTACCACTGCTCTGGTGTGGGATCTATGCCGGTTGGATTGTGGCAGCAACCGTGAAATAACACCACATCGCCTTCAGGCACTTGCGACAAACTGGCCAGCATGGCTTCGAAATCCAGCGATTTGTTATCGGCATTGTAGTAAGCGTAGCTACCCACTTCTAAACCGACGGACTGAAAAACGGACTGGTGGTTGGCCCACGTTGGGTTACTGACCCAAATTGTGGCTTCGGGTAAATGCTTTTTAATGAATTCAGCGGCGACGCGCAATGCACCGGTACCACCGGGAGTTTGTGCCGTTTGAGCAAGCTGTTTGGTAATAATGTTGTGGTCTTTACCAAATAAAAGCGTTTGCACGGCAGATCGATAAGCGGGAGCGCCCTCGATGCTGAGGTAGTTTTTGGTTTTTTCTTGGGTTAACAAACGTTCTTCTGCTTGTTTAACGGCTTTTAAAATCGGTGTATTGCCTTGTTCATCCTTATAAACACCAACACCTAGGTTGATTTTATGTGGATTAAGATCATTTCTATAAGCGTCATTCAGGCCAAGAATTGGGTCTGCAGGAGCAGCTTGGATATGTTCAAACATGGTAACTCCCCAAGAGGGTTATTTTCTTTTTTATTATGGATTAAAAGATATGAAAATCAGACGCTATGGTACTCCAAGACGTGAGTAACCGCTATAAGTTGCAGAAAAACGAAGACGATAAGAAGAGATAAAAGTTATATTTTAAGGGAATGATGATCTTTCTCCTTTAAAAATAAGCGCACAATGCCCCGCACATAAAAGTACGATCGAAAAAACAATGGCCTACTATGTATCGTAGGCGCGAGCGTTTTTTTAGAGAAGCACACACTATGGCCTAACGCAGACGTTAGGCCCAGTTTGTCACACAAAACTACTCAGTTTAGCGAGATAAAATCAATCATCCCAGCCGTTTGAGATATCATGGTTCAAACGTTTTTGTTCTAAGTGCTGTTCAATTGCACGTCGGGCTTTTAACATACGGGCTGCATCTTCCTTTTGATTCCGTTCTTTTGTTTCATTATCCAAACTAATGGAGGCATGCAGTATGTCGGTTTTTACTTCAGTTAGTGTTTCGGCAAAATTGCTCATCGTTATACCCTTTTTGGACGTTCGATGACATTGAACTGTATAGACCCCTGTCATCGGCTGTTGAAAAAAGTCAAAATAGACAGACAACTCATTTTCACGTTAATAAAAAACGCAAATCGTTCGAAAATCAATCTATTTTTGCGGATTTTTGTGACAAAAGTATTAATTAATTATGGCGGAATGTAATGGACGTTTCTTTTATCCTCGACTCACTGAATGACAAGCAACGGGAAGCGGTTGCCGCGCCCTTGCAGAATAGCCTTGTTTTGGCTGGTGCTGGGTCGGGTAAGACCCGTGTTTTGGTCCATCGCATCGCTTGGCTGATGCACGCTTACGAGCTATCACCCTATAGTTTGATGGCCGTTACATTCACCAATAAGGCCGCTCGCGAGATGCAAGGCCGTATTGAACAATTGGTTGGTGTTCCTCCACAAGGTATGTGGGTAGGGACTTTCCACGGTTTAGCGCATCGCTTATTGCGTGCTCATTGGCGTGATGCTGGACTCAAAGAAAACTTCCAGATTATGGACAGCGATGACCAGCTACGCTTAATCAAACGTATCATGCGTGAATTGAATATCGACGATACTCGCTGGCCGCCTAAGCAGGTATCTTGGTTTATCAATGCACAAAAAGACGAAGGCCGTCGTGCAGCTCATGTACCAGACAGCCATGATCCTTTCTCCAAAGGCATGCGCGAGCTGTATTACCATTACGAAGAAGCTTGTGAACGTGGTGGATTATTGGACTTCGGCGAGTTGCTATTGCGCGCTCATGAGCTGATGCTCAGTACGCCAGCTTTGTTGCGTCACTATCAAGAGCGTTTTCGTCACGTGCTGGTGGACGAGTTTCAAGATACCAATACCGTTCAATATGCTTGGTTGCGTATTATGGTGGGTGATCAGGGCACGATTACCGCGGTTGGCGACGACGATCAGTCTATCTATGGTTGGCGTGGGGCCAAAATCGAAAACATTCACCACTTCAGCAAGCATTTTAAAGACGTGCAAACCATACGTTTAGAGCAAAACTACCGTTCTACTGGGCACATTTTAAACGCCGCCAATGGCTTGATTAAGCACAACGATGATCGTCTTGGTAAGGAGCTTTGGACCGACAGTGGTGAAGGCGAGCCTATTTCTCTTTATGCTGGCTTTAATGAACAAGACGAAGCGCGTTTTATCATTGGCATTATCAAACAATGGCGGGATAAGGGAACGGTGTTGTCTGACATGGCGATTCTGTATCGCTCCAATGCTCAGTCTCGTGTTATCGAGGAATGCTTGGTTAGGGAACAGATTGCTTATCGGATTTATGGTGGGCACAGATTCTATGACCGCCTTGAAATCAAAAATGCCTTGGCCTATGCACGTTTGGCGTTGGATCCGAATGACGATGGCGCGATGGAGCGGGTTATTAACGTTCCGCCTCGTGGTATTGGTGAACGTAGCATTGGAACCTTGCGTGAAATCGCCCGTGATAACGGCTGTTCTATGTGGCAAGCCGCGCAGGAAGTGGTGCGTCAATCCTTGATGCCGGGCCGCGCGACCAACGCCATTAAAACCTTTTTGCATCTTATTGAGGGTTTAAGCACCACGGTGCAGCAACCCGATTTGAACTTGAACGACATTTTTGAGCAGATCATTGAAGAAGCGGGTTTGATTCCTTTCCATGAGAAAGAGAAAGGCGAGAAGGGCGAAGCGCGGATTGAAAACTTAAAAGAATTGGTGGGGGCTGCAGGAGGATTTAGTTGGAACGATGAGGACGAAGAGTTTAGTTCACCGCTGATGGCGTTTTTGGACAAAGCGGTGTTGGACGCGGGCGATGCGCAAGCGGATGAATATCAAGACGCGGTGCAGTTGATGACCTTGCATTCGGCGAAAGGTCTAGAGTTTCCATTGGTGTTTTTAACTGGGGTGGAAGAAAATCTGTTTCCGAGCAAGATGTCGTTTGAAGAACCAGGACGCTTAGAGGAAGAGAGACGCCTTTGTTATGTAGGCATTACCCGAGCTATGGAAAAGCTTTACATCACTTATGCGGAATCCCGTCGTTTGTTTGGCAGTGAGTCGTTTAATAGCCCCTCTCGTTTTATCAAAGAAATCCCACCGCAGTGTTTGGAGGAAGTGCGTCTGCGTTCGCAAGTGAGCCGTCCTGTGTCATTGCAGCGCCCAGACTACCAGTCTGAAAAGAATAAATTGCAAAACAGCAGTTTGTTAAACAACTATAAAGCGCCAGAAGTGACGGTGAATATGGGCGATCGAGTGAATCACCCTGTGTTTGGTGAAGGCTTAGTGATCAATTACGAAGGCCAAGGCCCACAAGCACGCGTACAGGTCAATTTTGATGACGAGGGCACTAAGTGGCTGGTATTGTCGTTTGCTAAACTGGAAGTACTCTAGGTTTAGTTTAGATGGAATATCTCGTTGTTTGATTTGCTTGCGCCTGCTTCGCAAGCTCAGCGCGTCAGCGCAAATCAAACAACGAGATAACCTAATAGAGTACTTCTTTGTGAATGCATCGCAAGCTCAGCGCGTCAGCAGGAATAAGAGTCAGCGTCCTTTGCTTTTTGAGAAACCTGCATAGTGGCACGATTTGCTCAATGCCCAACTTATAGGTTTGGAATTGTGATCACTTACGTTCACCCTCAAGTCCATGCCAGATACGAAGTACCATGATTGTTTCTCTGTGAATGGAATAACGTACAATGTAATTGCCAAAAATCATGTCCCTCACTGTTTCTGGCGATGGCGCTAATTTAACGGTAGTCCCAAGATGAGGGAAATCCACGAGTAGGTTTATTTTACTAATGAGCTCTTGTGCTACTCGTAACGCTGCATTTGGGTTGTGTTTGGCTATAAAATCACGCAACCGTTTTAAATCGTTAATGGCTTCTTCCGTGTAAACCAGTTTCATTATTTTACCCTCGGTGCGTCCTGTTCGTTATCTGTTCCCCAGCTGTTTAGCCATTTGTGAACTTCTTCACCCGCGACCACTTTTCCTTGTGCTGCGGATTCCATCGCCTCTAGAGTTTGTTGCCAGCGTTCTTGTTCTAATTGCTGTTTTTCAATGTATTCAACTAGAGCCTGATTGATTATCCAACCTTTGCTGCGTTGTAGTTTGTTGGCAATTATCTCTAAGCGCTGCTCGGTATCATCTTGTAGTCTTACTGTCGTGACACTCATATCATTTACACTCTCGTTTATAATCTACAATACAAAAAATACACTGTAATACATTATAGTTTAGTTTGTATTTTTTTAATTGCAGCATTTTTTTTCAATTGGTTGTAAACTATTTAGAGTTGTAAGTATTTGGTCTGAAGAGGAGTAGAGCATGTCTATTCGTGTGGGGTTGATTGGTTTTGGCCTGTCGGGGCGGGTGTTTCATGCGCCGTTTGTGGTGAATGATCCTGGGATGACGCTGGCGTATGTTTGCAGTTCAAAAGTGGATGAGGTGAGGGCGATGTTTCCTGAGGCGTCCGTGGTATCGTCTGCGGAAGCCGTGTTTGCGGCGTCGGATGTGGATTTGGTCGTCATTACCACACCGAATGCGTTGCATTTTTATCAGGCAAAGCAGGCGTTGGAAAATGGTAAACATGTGTTGTTGGAAAAACCTTCTGTTACCAAATTATCTCAGATAGAGGCTTTGTGTACCCTAGCGAAACAAAAAGATTTGGTGTTTTGCGTGTATCAAAATCGCCGTTTTGATGGGGATTTTTTGCGTCTTAAAGGACTGATTGATAGTGGTGAGTTGGGCGAGTTGAAGCATTTGGATTCGCGTTTTGATCGCTTTCGTCCCACGGCACAAGCTCGCTGGCGTGAAGAGCCAGGTATTGGTACAGGGATTTTTTGGGATTTGGGGCCGCATATTGTGGATCAGGCGCTGTGCTTGTTTGGTCCTCCAAAATGGTTGCATGCCAGCATTGATACGTTGCGAGAGGGCGGTCAGGCTCACGATTGGTTTGAGGTGGAGCTAGGTTATGATGATAAGCGGCTACGTTTAGCATCAACACCGTTTGAAGCGGGTGAGATGCGTCGTTTTAATGCCAGGTTTACCCAAGGCAGTTGGCAATGTGTGGGGTTAGATCCCCAAGAAGAAGCATTGCGTGCAGGGCAGATGCCTTGGCAGGATGGCTTTCCGTCTAAAGCCGCTCAGCAGCGTAACACCCGTTTTGTTGCTCACTCTCAAGATACTATTGAAGCCATTCAAGAAGCATCGACCCAAGGCGAATACGCTGCGTTTTATGGACAATTGCGCGATGCGATTCTTGGCAAAGGTGCATCGCCAGTTCCAATGGAGCAAGCGTGCCAGCTGATTTATTTATTGTGCTTAGCTGAGCAATCAGCAGAAAGTGGTCAGCGTATGTCGTGGAGTTACGCGCTAAATTTATAAAAAAGCAAAATAAGTGACGATAAATTGCAAAAAAGAGTTGAGCAAGATTCCGACAATTCTTATCATCTTTTGCCCTTTTTGATGTTTTGTGCATGAAAAGGGCAATTTTTTATCTAATTATAATAAAAAGGGATAGTTGGCATCATTGGCCATTGTGATTACCCCTATTTTTATGGCGGTATTGCCGCTTATTCATAACAATTAAGTAACTGGCTCCCTGAGGGAAAATAATGCGTAATTTAATGGTATTGGGCAAACTGGCGTTCGCGGGTTTGTTTGCTTTGTCTTTAGCCGCCTGCGGTGGATCAGAAAAAGCGGAAGAGACGGCAAAGGTTGAGAAAAAAGCCGAGACAATTCATTGGAAAATGGTCACGACTTGGCCTAAAAACTTTCCCGGCTTGGGCACGAGTGCTGAAGCATTAGCGAAAAACATTACGCAAATGTCGAATGGTCGCTTGGATGTGAAAGTGTATGCGGCCGGTGAATTGGTTCCTGCACTAGAAGTATTTGATGCTGTGTCTCGTGGTACGGCAGAAATGGGACACAGTACGGCTTATTATTGGAAAGGTAAGGCCCCAGCGGTGCAGTTCTTCTCCTCCATTCCTTTTGGTATGACAGCACAAGAGTTTAATGCTTGGCTTGAATACGGTGGTGGTCTACAACTGTGGGAAGAAGTGTATGCTCCTTTCAACATCATCCCTATGGTTGCCGGCAATACAGGCGCGCAAATGGGCGGTTGGTTTAATAAAGAAATCAATTCGTTTGCCGATTTCCAAGGCCTAAAAATGCGCATGCCAGGTCTGGGTGGTGAAGTACTGCAAAAAGTGGGTGCTGTTACTGTTAACTTACCCGGTAGTGAAATTTTTACCGCGTTGCAAACAGGCACTATTGATGCGACGGAGTGGGTGGGACCTTATAACGATTTAGCGTTTGGTTTGTACAAAGCCGCGAAATACTATTATTACCCAGGTTGGCAAGAGCCAGGCTCAGCGGTAGAAGCCTTGTTCAATAAAGATGCCTTCAATGCACTGCCAGCGGATTTACAAGACATTGTTCGTGCAGCGACACAACAGGCAAATGTGGCGATGTTAAGCGAATTTACAGCACGTAATGACGCGGCATTAGCAACCTTAGTCAATGAACATAACGTTGTTTTGAAAGAGTTTCCGAAAGACCTTCTAGAAGCGTTAAAAGTGGCTTCTCATGAAACATTAGACGAAGTGGCAGCTAACGACCCAATGAGCCAAAAAGTATACGATTCCTTCAAAAGCTTTTTAGCGTCTGTGAGTCAATGGCACGATATTTCGGAGCGAGCGTTTATTAATGCTCGTGCTAATGACTGATTGTTCATTTTAACGTAATCGCTTAATAGGCCCTGTTATCCATGGATAGCGGGGCTTATTTGTTAAGAATAGCTCGTTTATTAAAGGATACAGTGAATGAACAAGAGAGCAACGTGGGGAAAATGGGTTCTTGTCGGGATGACGACAGCCTTATTGGTAGCCTGTGGCGGATCGGAAGAGAAAGAAGTCGCCAAAGTCGAACAGAAGGTCGACACCATACATTGGAAAATGGTCACCACTTGGCCGAAAAATGCCCCAGGTATGGGCACGGGTGCCGAAGTCTTAGCGCAGAACATCAAAGAAATGTCTAACGGTCGCTTGGACATTAAAGTCTATGCGGCGGGCGAGTTGGTGCCTGCTTTAGAGGTCTTCGATGCGGTTTCTCGTGGGACTGCACAGATGGGCCATGGTACGGCGTACTACTGGAAAGGCAAAATACCCGCTGCACAGTTTTTCTCTACCGTCCCTTTCGGGTTTAACGCACAAGAATTTAACGCTTGGATTGGTGAAGGTGGTGGATTAGCGTTATGGGAAGAGATTTATGCTCCCTTTAATTTAATCCCTATGGTCGCTGGTAATGCTGGTGTACAGATGGGCGGTTGGTTTAATAAAGAGATTCACTCTCTGGCCGACTTTCAAGGTCTGAAGATTCGCATGCCAGGATTAGGTGGCGAAGTACTCGAAAAAGTGGGGGCGTCATCAATAAACTTACCTGCTAGTGAAGTTTTTACGGCATTACAAACAGGCACTATTGATGCGACTGAATGGGTTGGGCCTTACAATGATTTAGCGTTTGGTTTGTACAAGGCTGCGAAATACTACTACTACCCAGGTTGGCATGAGCCAGGTTCTGCAGTTGAAGCTATCTTTAATAAAGACGCTTTTGAAGCCTTGCCAAAAGATTTAAAAGCCATTGTGCGTTCTGCCGTTCAACAAGCTAACTTGGCGATGCTTAACGAGTTTACCGCGCGTAATAATGCAGCATTACAAACCTTGGTGAATGAGCATAATGTGATTCTTAAACCCTTCCCAGAAGATTTGCTGATTGCGTTGAAAAAAGCCTCTTCTGAGACATTAGAAGCGCTTGCAGCGAACGACCCGCAAAGCCAAAAAGTGTATGACTCGTTTAAAAACTTTTTAGGTCCTGTGAGCGAATGGCATGACGTTTCTGAGCGAGCTTATATTAATGCTCGAGCACTGGAATAACGTCACAACGCTCTGTTGTCATGGTTGTAAGTGATATCTCTGCAAAGCCTTGCTATCTCCATAGTGAGGCTTATTATTATCTGCGTTTTGCTAACCATGCTTTGGTGCCAACAGTGTCGCGGCAAGGGGCATGGATATCATGTCGGTGACGCCGACTTCTATGCCTATTTGCGTCATTAGCGTGGTGAGTTGCCCTCTATGATGAGTTTGGTGATTAAAAAGATGCGTCAGAATGAGGCCAAGAGGAAGTTCATTCACATCATCAGATTGTAGGCGTTTGTATTGAATCAACTGTGCCATATCCGTATCCGTTAATGAGCCTATGTAATTCGTTAACAACGTATCGACTTCATGGCGCGCTACAGTAAGCTGGTGGAAATCTTCATAGAGAATATCTGCCAAAGAACTCACCTTACATTCAACGGGTAGACCCAGTCTCGAAAGCCAGAGCAAGTCCGCCAACAAAATATGATTAAGCGTGCCGTGAATAGACTGGAAAAAAGCCCCAAGATTCCTGTTTCGTTCCTCATCTGAAACAGATTGGCATAAACCGTAGAGCCGATCGTTCATCCAGTGGTTATACTGCGCTTTTAACTCGAAATATTGTACAGCAGACATAAGATAGATACTCCTTTGCAAACAGGCTTAAACACCATGGCTAGTAAGTAAAAGATAGCAGCTGAGTGACTAAAAGATAGACACAGATTGGACGTTGAATAACCCGTACAAAATCATTTTGAATTATTCAAAACACAGCAGCATTGGTAAATTTAGCGAATAGGTTTAAGCGAGGAAAATAAAAAAACCTTCAACAAGAAGGTTTTTTGTTACTGTTCTTTAATCACGCAGAAAGTATTATTTTTTTAGTATTTTTAATAATTTAGGTGCAAATAACGCCGCTGCTGTTGCGAAAGCTAAGACATAAGTCATGGTACCATTCAGCAAGATAGACCAATCACCACCGCTAATAGAAAGAGCTCGGCGTAGATTCTCTTCTAACACTTCTCCTAATACTAAGCCCAAAATAACCGGTGCGAGAGAGAAGCCTAATTTGCGTAAAATGAAGGCAAAAATACCCAAGACAATCATAAAGAACAGGTCAAACGAATCGCCATGGATAGAATAGATTCCGACAAAGGTCAGCATCACGATAACGGGTACAAGGTAAGACTGTTTGATGGACAATAGTCGAACAAAGACACCAATCATAGGCAAGTTCAAGACGAGTAAAGCGATGTTGCCTACGAACATAGAGGCAATTAACCCCCATGCAATATTGGGTTGTTGTTCAAACAATAAAGGCCCCGGTGTGACGTTAAACATGAGTAACGCGCCTAGCAGGATAGCCGTTGTACCACTGCCTGGAATACCCAAGGTTAGCATCGGTAACATAGAGCCCGCTGCCGCCGCGTTGTTGGCCGCTTCTGGTGCAGCAAGGCCTCGAATATCACCTTCCCCAAATTTATCATCATGACCTTCAGCAAAACGTTTTTCTGTACCGTAGGCAACCGCACTGGCAATAGAAGCGCCAGTTCCCGGTAATACACCAATTAAAAAGCCGGACAGTGTCGAACGTAGTACAACCCATTTTACGGCCATTAAATCGGCAAAACTAACAAAGCTTTTGCCGACAGGTGTCAGTTTTAAATCATTACGGGCCCAACTTTCTAGCAGTACCAAAACCTCACTGATAGCAAACATACCGATGACAACAACCAGAAAATCGACACCGTCGAATAAGTTTGGAATGTCCATAGTAAAGCGTAAAATGCCCGTACCTGAATCAATGCCAACGGTCGCGAAAAGTAGACCTATGACCACGCCAACGACGGTTTTAATAGGGCGTTTGCCTACCATGGTTGCCAAACAAGTGAAGGCAAAAATCATCAGCCAAACGTATTCAGAAGGGCCAAACTGAATGGCTAGTTTGCTGAGTAATGGTGCAAATATCACCATTAACAGTAAGGCACCGATACTACCAAAGAAAGAGGACACAGCGGATAAAGCTAATGCTCTACCGGCCTCTCCACGCTTGGCCATAGGATAGCCATCCAAGGTTGTCATTATGGCGCCAGCATCCCCTGGAACGTTGAGCAAAATACTGGAAATTCGGCCTCCGTATTCTGCGCCATAATAAACACCGGCTAGTAAGATCAAAGCGGATTCTGGCGGTAAACCAACGGAATAGGCCAATGGCAACAAAATAGCCACGCCATTGATGGGTCCAATACCGGGCAATGAGCCAATTAATGTACCAATAAAACAACCCGCTAAAACCAAGCCTAAGTTAAGGGGCGTAAGAGCGACAGAAAAGCCTATCGATAAATAGTGTAAAATGTCCATCATAAGTCTCCGAGAAGTAAGCCAGTTGGGACATTAAGCTCCATTAAATCGGCCAATAAAAAATAGCTGATTACACTTAGGGCGAGAGCGTACAAGAAGGCTTTCAGTGGTTTTTCTCCAAATAACCAGCTAAAAATGGCCCCCACGATAGTAGTCGCAATAATGAAGCCTGCTTCTTCAAACAGGGCGGCATACACCACCATTATCACCAGACCTATGATGATTTTTGTTAGTACTTCCTTGTTGGGATGCCAAGCATTTTTATCAGGTTTGGCTATCAGCCAAATACAGCATGCGGCTAACATAATAGACAAGATAATAGGGAAGGCTTTTGGCCCTAATGGTTCATATTGAAACGGGACATCGAAATGGAAAGCTGTCCAGGCAATAAGCCCGGACAGCACCAATAATGCACCCGCAAAAATGCGGTCATATAACATGTAGTTGCCTCAATTTAAGACGTATCAACTGATTAGTTCGTTAACCCAGCTTCTTGTGCTAAGCCGCGCATAAAGGCAACACGTTCTTTAATGTAGCCGTCCAGTGCTTCTCCAGACATGTTGAATGGTACTAGGTTTTGATCGACGATGACTTTTTCAAAAGCAGGGCTCTTATAGGCTTTTTGGAATTGAGCCGTCCAGTAGTTGTAAGCTTCGTCTGATACTTTAGGTCCTAAATAGTAACCACGAAGGATGGTCCATTCGGCGTCATAACCTTGTTCAATTGCCGTTGGGTAATTCGCGAAGTCACCTTTTAAGCGTTCAGGAGACATGATGGCTAGGATTTTCACCTTGCCAGATTCCACTAAGCCCTTTATTTCACCCACATCCCCTGGATAGACTTTTATGTGGCCACCGAGCAAAGCGGCTGAGGCTTCGCCACCACCTTCATAGGCGACATAGCGCATTTTTTTCGGATCAACGCCTGTAGACTTCATGAGTATTGCGGCTTTCATCCAGTCTTGACTACCCACGCCACCACCTGCTCCTAACACAAAGGCACTTGGGTCTTTTTTGATATCGTCAACTAATTCACTAAGCGTGTTCCATGGTGCATCCGCGCGAACCATGATGGCACCATAGTCAACGCCAGCTGTACCAACCCAGCGAGCATCATTTTCATCCAAATCTTTGCCGAATTTGCCTTGAGCAAGGTTGAGTAGCGAACCCGAGCTAAAAGCGACTAATTTGTTTGGATCATCTGGCGCTGAGGAATTGATGTAATTGTAAGCAACCGCTCCGACGCCACCCGGCATAAAGGTCACGGCCATTGGGATATCAGTGATCCCTGCATTGGCAAAACCCGTGGACAAAATACGACAAGTTATATCGAAGCCACCACCCGGTTTGGCAGGGGCAATGCAGCTGGGTTTAGATGGTTCAAAGGCACTGACATTTAGTGCGGCGGTAAGACCACCAACTAATAACAATGAGGCAATATTGGATTTCATCTTTTTATTCTCCAAATTTCTTTTTGTTTTATTTTGCTGTACAAGGTTGCACAGGAGTGGACAAAGTTACTCCTTTAAACTGACACTAACCTGACAAGAAGAAGAGATAGGGTTCCGTCATGCGTATGTTATTGATTGAAGACAATGAGAGTTTGGCCGACTCGATTCGTGTGTATTTCAGGAATTTAGGTCATCCGATTGATTGGATTGGTTCGGTTGAAAAAGCCGAATCCAGCCTATCTTTTGCTGATTTTGATATGCTGATTTTAGATATCAACTTGCCAGGAAAGAGTGGTTTTCAGCTATTGCAGAGTTTACGTAATCAAGGCAACCGTATCCCTGTTTTGGTATTAACGGCTCGAACCGAAGTCGATGATAGGGTCAGTTCATTAGATTTTGGGGCGGATGATTATCTAGCAAAACCCTTTGATTTTCGTGAGTTAGCGGCTCGTTGTCGTGCGCTTTATCGTCGTGAGCGTGGTGGTGCGAGCAACGAAATACAGTGTGGTAATTTGGTCTATGACTTGGCTGCGCACTCTGCCAAAGTGAATGACGTAACCTTAGATTTACGACCAAGAGAATTACAACTGTTGGAACTTTTTCTAAAAAATCTGGATCGGGTGCTGACGAAAGATGACATTGCTAATCGGCTTTACAGTTACGATGAGGCTTACACGCCTAATGCTATAGAACAAACTCTAACACGTTTAAGAAAACAGTTGGACGGCTCTACTTTGATCATTAAGACCATTCGTGGTTTAGGGTATTTAGCGCATGTCGATGACTGAAAAAAGCTATTCAATACGAGCTCGGATGTTAGGGCGCTCTGCCATTTTGCTGTTGTCTATTTTTATCATTTTGAGCCTTGGAGTTTGGCATTATGCGCGTCAGTCAGCCAATTATTCCTATGATAGACTGCTCAATAGTGCCAGCTTGTCTATCATGGAGGGATTACATGTTTATGGCAAACAAGTGGATCTAGATTTGCCTTATGCCGCGTTTGAAATGATGCAGCTTGCCGATCAAGATAAGGTGTTTTATCAGGTATTGGGCACTCAAGGCGAGCTGATTACTGGCTATGCTGATATGCCTTTATCTGATGAATTTAACGAAGAATCTCCCATTTTTTTTTACAATGCACATTATTTATCTGAAGAGGTTCGTGTGGTTATCCGGCACAAAAGATTGTCTGAACCTGCTGTATCTGGTTGGGTGACCGTGGTATTAGCTCAAACACTGAGGGCCCGACATCAAATGATGAGCGATATCCTATATCGTAGTTTTGTCGTACTGTTTGGCATTATGGTTTGCGTGATGATTGTGCTGTGGGTGGCGATTAATCGCGCTCTTGAGCCACTCAGCTCTATTTCCAAAAGCCTTGCTTCACACTCACTTTTATCGGCTGAACCCATTAAAGCCACGCCCATTCAAGAAGTCTCTCCTTTGGTCAGCGCAATTAACGATTACCAAGCACAGCTGTTATCCAACCTAGCTGTGATGAAGCGTTTTATCGCCGATGCCAGCCACCAAATTCGTACTGCACAAAGTGCTACGCAAGCTCAATTGGACCTTGCCAGTCAAAGTCAAAACCTTGCGGATTTACCTGAGCATTTAGATAAAATCCGCAAAGAACACGAGCGTTTGACGCGTTTAACGAACCAACTGCTCACTCATGCTATGGTAGTGCATCGAGGCGATACTGCGGTGACGGAAAAGGTGGACGTTGAGAGCGTTATGAAACAGCTATTAACGGAGTGTGTACGGGACAATGTTCATCGTTTGATAGAGTTTTCTTATCAATGTGAGCGAAAATTACCCTTGTTGATGGGGGATTCGATCAGTCTACGAGAGGCGGTTCGGAATCTCTTAGATAATGCTGTGTCTTATGGCTCTGAGCAAAATCAGATAGAGATCTGTCTGCGAACGGATGCCACTGGCATCGATATTATGATTGACGATGCTGGCCCTGGTATTCCTATCGAATTGAGAGCAAAGGCGTTGGAGCGTTTTCAGCGCTTGGATAATGGATTAAGTGGTTCTGGTCTTGGTTTGTCTATTGTTACCAGTGTTGTAGAGGCGCATGGCGGTAATTTTTTCTTAGAAGACAGTCCGTTAGGTGGGCTTCGGGCGCGGCTACGCTTGCCCAATGAGGCTGTATCATGAAGCTATTAAGCATCTTGATTATACTGCTGGCCAGCAAAGCCTTTGCCGAGTCGGCGGCATTGGAAACCGTGTGGGAAAGCGACAAATTAACTGTATACAGTGCGACAGATTTAAATGCCATTGCTCCTGTTCTGCAGGCTTTTAGAATACAAAATCCTAATATCAAGCTCGAATACCATGAATTTAATACACAAGAGCTTGATCGAGCCATCAGAGCTAAGCCTTTAGCAGATCAACCGGATGTGGTCATTAGCTCCGCTATGGATCTTCAAGTCCGATTGGTGAATGATGGCTATGCTCAGCCTGTTTTGGGCGAAGCGGTTGAGGCCTTACCTAGTTGGGCCAATTGGCGTAATGAAGTGATTGGCTTTACTTATGAGCCGATTGTGTTTGTATACAACAAGGAGGCTTTTGAGGAGAAAACCGTTCCACTGACTCATGAGTCATTGGCGAGCGCCATGCGTCTTGAGGATGATTTCTTTGCCCATAAAGTAGGTTCTTATGATGCGCGCAGCTCTGGTATTGGTTACTTGGTGGCTACACAGGATGAAGTAACTTCAAGCATTAGCGGGCGTTTACAAGAAAGTTTAGGTCGGGCTCGTACCAAAGTTTATGGACAGACCTCAGTATTGTTAGATGATATTACTTCTGGGAAGCTGATTTTTGGTTATAACTTATTAGGTTCCTATTCATTTGCACGTGAAAAACGAGACAGCCGCATTGGTGTGGTGATTCCACAAGATTATGCCTTAGTGGTAAGCCGTGCGGTGTTTATCTCCAAACAAGCCAAGCATGTGTCTAATGCGCAACGCTTTGTAAATTTCTTGATATCCAAAGAAGGGCAGGAAGTGATTGCGAAAAAAAGTGAATTGATGGCCTTGACCCCAGATATCGATGCTCTTGTGTCACGGCAAAATTTACAGGATCAGACTATTAACTTTCACCCCATTCCATTAGGGCCTGCTTTAATGGTCTATCTTGATGATTCGAAACGACGACGCTTTATTAAAGCGTGGGAAAGTGCTTTGTTGTCCATCAAGCCTAACCCATAGAGACAACTTAACGTTGATAAAAAAACAGCCCTTTTTGTTATCAAAAAGGGCTGTTTTTATTAAAGTGTATCTTATTTAGAGCGGTAATTAGTCGTTCATGCTGCCCAATTCAAGCAGTGTTGCGTTGCCGCCGATGGCGGTGGTGTTGTTAGACACGGTGCGTTCAGTGACAAAACGAAGAATGTAATGCGGTTTGGCGATCACGCTTAGGTGTTGTGTATCGGTTTCTTCAATCAATTGGCAAATCAAACCACTCTTCGCCGCAAGGCGTTGGCTAAGCTGTTGTGCTTGCGCTGGGTCGCACAGTACAGCAATGCCAGCTAAGTGGTCTGCTTCGATCAAAGAATCTTGAGCGGATTCGGCAATGTTTTGAATGACGCCTTCGGCTACGAAGGGCGAAATCATGTCCATGATTTCTTGACCTGTCGGGCCGACGGTAATCACAGGGTTGCCTGCAATAAGCGCCGCAAACACTTGGCCGACTAAACCGACTCTGGCGTTGTCGCCTTCGATCAAAGACATGCAAAGAAACACACCACGGCCTTGGTTGGATAGTTCGTTACGTTCACCTGTCGGACCAGGCATGAGGCGTGTGTCAGCGATGGATTGTTTGGCGTTATCGATCTGCCAAGCGGCCATTTTTCTCTGTTCATTGGTAAAAGAATAAAGGGCTTGCTGTAGTTTGTCAGCGCGGCCTTTTACACCAAGCTTGTCCCATGCTTCGAATATTTTTTGAGCGACCTGAATTTGGATAGGTTGTACGATTGTCATAGTAATGTCTCCCCTTAAAGGTCTTGCTCAATAGCGAAGCGTTGAAGGTAATGTGGGCCGCCAGCTTTCGGTCCTGTGCCGGATAAACCTTGTCCGCCGAAAGGCTGAACACCCACCACCGCACCGACTTGGTCGCGGTTGATGTACAGGTTACCCACGCGAGCGCGACTAGCAATGCGTGCGCACGTGGTTTCATTACGGCTGTGAACCCCCATCGTCAAGCCAAAGCCTGAGTTATTGATGGTGTCGATGATCTTGTCTAAGTCACGTGCTTTGTAACGAACAACGTGCAGGATAGGGCCAAATTTCTCATCGGTTAGCTGATCAATGCTGTTGATCTCAAACGCAGTTGGCGCAACGAAAGTGCCTTTTTCTGCAAAATCAGGCAAATCAGTTTGGGCGATCAATTTAGCATTCGCTTTCATGTATTCGATGTGATCAAGCAGCATTTTTTGTGCTTTTTTATCGATAACCGGACCCACATCTGTGCTATGTAGGTAAGGTAAGCCAACGCTTTGCTCTGCCATGGCGCCTTTGATCATCGGAATAACGCGATCTGCGATGTCTGCTTGTACAAACAAGACGCGCAATGCAGAACAACGCTGACCCGCGGAGGCAAAGGCTGAACGGACGGCGTCACGAACCACTTGTTCAGGCAATGATGTTGAATCCACCAACATGGCGTTTTGACCGCCCGTTTCCGCAATAATAGGTACAGGTGCCACGCCACGCGCCGCTAGGGTACGGTTGATTAATTGTGCTGTGCCGGTGGAACCGGTGAAAGCAAGGCCAGCAATGCGCTTGTCGCTCGTTAGTGGAGCGCCAACGGTGGCACCGTCACCCGGTAACAAGTGAAGTACGTCAGTCGGAACACCTGCTTGATGCAGCATTTCTACCGCACGAGAAGCAATCAAGCTGGTTTGTTCTGCAGGTTTTGCCACTACTGTGTTACCCACGACAAGCGCCGCAACCACTTGACCGGTAAAGATGGCCAATGGGAAGTTCCATGGGCTGATACAAGTAAACACGCCGCGGCCGTTTAGCTTGGCTTGTTTTTCTTGGCCTAAGAAATCTGTGTAGCGAGTTGGATTGGCGAAGTGGCTACGGGCTTGTTGAGCATAATAGCGACAGAAATCCACCGCTTCACGTACTTCGTCGATGCTGTCTTGGATGGTTTTACCCGCTTCACGGTGGCAAAGCGCCATCAATTCGGCGTAGTTCTCTTCCATCAAGTCGGCCATTTTATCTAGGCAATCTGCTCGTTCTGTCGCTGGACGCGCAGACCACGCAGGGAAAGCGGCTTCAGCCAGGTCAATGGCCTTGGTAACAGTCGCTGCGTCTGCCCAGTCAATTTGCCCTGCGGTTTGGCTGTGGTCGTAAGGGCTTGCAATAGAATGCGTTTGACCTGTGGCTACTTTCTCGCCACCCACGATAGGGAAGGCACGCCATTGAGTGTCTTGTCCCATAAATGGGGCAATTTTTGCCTTGAAAGGCGTCCATTCTGATTCGATTTCAATGTTTGGACCAAAGGAGTTTTTACGGTCGTTAAACAAGGCGGATGGCAGCGCAATGTGCGAGTTCGCTAGAGATTTACGACTTTCTAGCGTAGTGACTGGGTGGTTGATTAGCTCAGCAATGGGGTAACTAGCATCGATCAAACGGTGAACGAATGAGCTGTTGGCGCCGTTTTCGAGCAGACGACGAACCAAGTAGGGAAGCAAATCTTTATGGCTACCAACGGGTGCGTAGATGCGTACACAAATGTCGCTGTCTTTGATTAAGCGGTTATAAAGCGCATCGCCCATACCATGTAAACGTTGGAATTCGAATTCTTCTGTCGTCGCACCTAACTGTTTGGCTAGGCAGCTAATCGTCGCGATAGTGTGCGCATTATGGCTGGCAAACTGTGGGAAGATATTGGCACGAGTGTGTTCGCTCAATAAGAAGTGCGCACACGCTAAGTAAGAAACGTCGGTGGATTCTTTGCGAGTGTAAACGGGGTAACCATTGATGCCGCGTTGTTGGCACATCTTGATTTCAGAATCCCAGTAAGCGCCTTTTACAAGACGCACAGGAATACGATCACCTTGCTCTTTAGATAACGCCGCCAACCACACTAAGACCGGTAGCGCGCGTTTAGAGTAGGCCTGAACCACAAGACCGAACAAGCCCCATCCTTTGGTGCATTCGTCACGGAAAAGCTTCTCAAACAAATGCAACGATAGCTCAAGACGATCGGCTTCTTCAGCATCGATTGTGATGCCAACGTTGAGCGCACGGGCCTTGGTGATTAAACCTTTTACACTGGCAAAAAGTTCGGTCATAACACGTTCTTCACAACCGACTTGATAACGTGGGTGCAGAGCGGAAAGCTTAATAGAAATCGTTGGGCGGTACTTTTGGCTATAAGTGTCTTTACCGACAGATTCAACCGCTTGCTCATAAGAGCGTAAGTATTTGTCGGCATCTTCCGCGGTTAATGCGGCTTCACCCAGCATGTCGAAAGAATAAGTGTAACCCTTGTCGCGGTAGCTTTTACCACGGGATAAGGCTTCAGTGATGCTGCGGCCTAGAACGAATTGATGCCCCATGATTTTCATCGCTTGGTTCATCGCTTTACGAATCACTGGCTCAGAAACACGATTTACCATGCGGTTAACCAAATTGGCTGGTGTGCCGTCTTTTTTCTCGCTCATGGTGACGATTTTACCCGTCAATAATAAGCCCCAAGTCGATGCGTTCACGAAAAAAGAGTCGGAATTTTTTGCGTGAGATGCCCAGTCAGCGACGCTCAAACGGTCTTTAATAAAAGCGTCTGCGGTTTCTTTATCTGGTACGCGCATCAAGGCTTCTGCCAAACACATCAGCAAAATGCCTTCTTTGGTGTCGAGACTGTATTCCAGTAGCAAGGCGTCAATCATCGACATGCTGTCGTCGTCTTTGCGGACTTCCGCGATGAGCGTGGCGGCGGCGTCAGTTTGTATTGCCAGCTCTTCTTCAGACGGCTTCGCCAAAGGCAGTAGTTCGTTTAACCACTTCTCTTCGTCCATATTGTAAAGAGGGGAAATGAGCTGCCACAATTCATTAAGTGGACGCTGAATGAAGTTAGGTTGTAACACCTCAATCGCTTTAAACATGGTTGAATTCTCCCGCGTTAACATAAAAAATCGACGGATTTTTTATTAAGGCCGCATATTGTTATAGAGCATTAAGCGCTTTTTTGACTATTTCTTTGCTCTGTACCGTCAAAAAAATGCATGTCTGGATAATGCTGACACTTTAGTGACAGAAGAGAGTCACTGTCTTTCGAAAAAATCGTTTTTTTTTATAAGAAAGTCCGACTGAACAAGAATAAATACAGCGTAGACTCATTCTGGTTCAGGCGCGTCTAGGAAACCATAAAAGTGCCTACAAATAGGGCGTAATATGGCATTTTAGGATGAAAAAGAATTAACGATTACCGAACTGCTTTTGATACTTTAATGGCGTAATGCCAAGGGTTTGGGAAAACACATTGGTCATGGCGCTTTGGCTGGAAAAGCCACACATTTCAGCCACTTGAATGGGGGGAACACCTTCCGCGAGCAAGCTTTGTGCACGTTCTAAACGCTTGCGCATGAGGTATTGGTGCGGCGTCATACCAGTACGATCTTTAAAGCGCTCATGAAATTGACTGACGCTTAAAAAGCAGAAATTCGCCAACTGATCAATGTGCACTCGGCGAGACAAATTCAGTTCAATAAATTGGTCAAGTTTATCAATATCTAGATGATTGCCACGGGTGCGAATGTCTTTATTGTTGACTTGATGGCGAATGGCGCTGAGTAAAGTGTTGCCACAGGCGCGTGCCAAAATCAGATCATTTGGGTATTGCTGTAATTCGCCAGACAACGCCGAGGCTAATATCTGCAAACGTGGATTAAGCTGAAAATAGGCCGCTTGGTCGAACAAACGAGAGACGATTTCGTATTCTTCGTCGGTAATACCTTTCTGCGGTGGGATCGGCAGATTGACGACCATGATGCGATTTTCCCCCAGACCCGCAAATGCATGACTGTTCTCTGACGGAAGAATACAACCTTCGCCAGTGTGCAGTTGTTTGCCTTTGCCTTCGATATCGAAATCGGTATTGCCATCTAATACGACCACTAATTGATGATAATCGTGATCGTGAGCATCCGCTTCGTTTGGCAGGCTGAAAACATCGGAATCAGACTGAGTCAAAATGCACCTTTGAGTAAATTAAGAGAAGAAGTATAGCGAGCTTATAGTGGCTTTAGTAGCGTATTTTTTTGGAGATAACGGATTTTATCGTTCTTTTATCGCCTTAATGCTTGTTCTAATGAGGCTTTTTGGTACTGACTGATGAACGACGTGGCTGGAAAAGTGCAACGCGATGCTCTGCCTTAATGGCAGCACCGCGTTCACCGGCGTTTTGTTTTTTTACTCAGTAATGCGAACAACAAGATTGCCCAATGCACCCGGTTTTAAAACGTCTTCATGGGCCTGCCCGAGCTCCTTCAGGGCATAACAATGACGAATCACGGGCTTTAAAACCCCTTTTTCAAACAAAGGGCGTAAGGCTTTTGCAATTAAGGCCAATTCATTAGGTTTGGTATTGGCTAAAGCCACACCCACCACGGACGCATCACGAGCCATCAAGTCACGTGGATTAATCTCCACTGTGCCACGATTGCCCACGACAGCGACACAACCGCCAAAAGCCAAGGCTTTTAAGTCTTGATCTAAGTTGTGATTGGCGAGCATCTCGATAACAATATCAAAACCAGTGTCTAACGATTGATAAGGTGCAAGATGGTCTGCTTCATTGTGCATAATGACGTTAGTTACGCCTTGCTCGCGCAATAAAGCTGCGCCAGCGGCTGTACCAGAACTTGCGACTACGTCCATGCCTGCGGCTAAGGCAAGTTGTACGGTTGCAATGCCAACGGCACCCGTTGCGCCATGTACCAACACCTTGTCGCCTGCTTTACCATTTGCGCGCCCAAACAAAGCACGGTGAGCGGTGGTATAAGGAATGCCTACACAAGCGCCTTCCTCAAACGAGAGGGCATCTGCTAAAGGGTAGGTGTGTGTTGCGGCACAAGCGGTAAACTCAGCAGAAGAACCGCTGAGATTACGACTGAAATAAACACGCTGACCAATCGCAAAACCGGTTACGTTAGCGCCTAGCTCAACAATCGTACCGGCGCCATCAGAGCCAGGCGTGTGCGGAAACTTAGCTGTGTAGTTGTTGGTGCCAGAGCGAATATAAGTGTCTACTGGGTTCACCCCAGCTGCGCCAACTTGTACCAAAATTTGGTCTGCTGTGATGCTTGGCTTTTGAGCCTCAACCAGCGATAAATCGCTGGCTGGGCCGTAGTTCTTAATCTGCATAGCTTTCATATTGAACTCCTAGTCGGCATAGACCTGTTCTGGTAGCCAAGTCGCCAGTTCTGGCCAAATCGATAACATGATTAACACGAAAATTTGAATCAGGATAAAAGGAATAACGCCTTTGTATATTGACTGAGTTTTCAGTTCAGGTGGCGCGACACCACGTAGGTAAAACAGTGCAAAACCAAAGGGCGGGGTTAGGAAAGACGTTTGCAAATTGATCGCCATCATAATGCCTAACCAAATTGGATCTAACCCCATCGCTAACAATACTGGCGCTACGATGGGCACCACGACAAAGGTGATTTCGATAAAGTCTAGGATGAAGCCAAGGAAGAACATCAGCAGCATCACCACGATCATCGCGCCAACCACACCACCAGGAAGCTGGGAGAAGAAATCCTGAATTAACTCTTCACCACCAAAGCCTCGGAATACCAAAGAGAACAATGACGCCCCGATTAATATCATGAACACCATGCTAGTGACTTTGGTGGTGGAATAGACGGCATCTTTTAGGGTCGTTATGCTGAGTTTCCCGCTGCCCCAAGCCAATAGGGCCGCACCCAGTGCGCCAACACCAGCCGCTTCGGTAGGCGTTGCGATACCACTAAGAATCGACCCAAGTACCGCAAAAATCAACAATAAGGGTGGTAGTAGCCCTTTAAACAGTAAAATGACTAATGGCTCAGTGGAACCATTACGAAGCTCTTCACGGGGCACGGCAGGGGCTTTATGTGGCTGTAACCAAGCCACCATAATGACGTAAAGAATGTACAGTCCAACCAAAAGCAAACCTGGAATCAGCGCACCGACAAAAAGGTCCCCAACCGATACGGTTTTTGGTGAGAACACTCCCATGTCCAATTGCGCTTTTTGGAACGCATTTGACATCACATCACCCAATAACACCAACGCGATGGAGGGGGGAATGATTTGACCTAATGTGCCGGTAGCACAAATGGTGCCCGCTGCCAAAGCTGGATCGTAGCCACGGCGTAACATGGTAGGTAAGGAAATCATCCCCATGGTGACGACGGTCGCGCCGACAATCCCAGTACTGGCAGCGAGTAACATACCGACCAGAATCACAGAAATCCCCAAGCCCCCACGTAAGCTTCCAAACAGCATGGCCATGGAATCCAATAATTTTTCCGCCAATTTGGATTTTTCTAACAATACTCCCATTAATACAAAAAGTGGCACAGCGATGAGCGTCTCGTTACCTACAATACCAAACAAGCGATTGGGTAAGGCTTCTAGGAACACACCATCAAAGGTACCGAACATGGCGCCGACTGCCGCAAAAATCAGTGCCGTACCACCTAAAGAAAACGCCACAGGATAGCCAAATAATAAGCACACGCATACGCCGGCAAAAAGCCACAGTGGAATAAATTCAGCCATTAGTTTTGTCCTTTCGCGTGTCTATTAATTGGGGAGCGGGCCGCGTTTATTACGCCAATATTTTTTAGAATATCTGCTGTACCTTGAAGAATCAGACTCACCATCATAATGGGAATCAGCGTTTTAAGCAGATACACAAAAGGCAAACCGCCAGGTTCTGCGGATGTTTCCATTACTCGCCAAGAGGCGCTGACGTAATCCAAGCTTAGATATGCAGTGTAAAGCGTGAAGGGTAAAAGGAAGAAAACACCACCAATAATATTGACCCACGCTTTTTTGGTTACCGAAAAACCACGGTAAAAAACATCGACCCGAACATGTTCGTCGTCTTTGAGCGTATAAGCGGCTCCTAGCATAAACACCATCGCGTGTAGATAAAGAACCGATTCTTGCATGGCCGTAGAGCCAATACCAAAACCATAGCGTAGAAGCACGATGAAGCAAGTAAGCAGCATCATAGCTAATGTAAACCAAGCAACGCATTTTCCCGTGTAATGGGAAATCGCCTCAGCCGCACAGATTAATTTGTTGAACATGAAAGTACCCACAGTTTTTTTAATCATTATGATCGGATGGTTAAAGTAGAGGTCAGATCCTTAAAAATTATGCCTAAAGCGTCTGATGTCTTTCATTAGAAAATCCGGACGGCTAGTCTATTGGATAACGCCACGCTTGGGAATATTGTTGGCGTCTTGAAACCGCCGTTTGAATGTGTTTCCTGTCTATTGTAGAGTCCCCAAACTCTTATTTGATGCTAAGGAAATCATGTTTCTTTCTACTGTTTTTGTATGCACCGCTAATTTTTTTTGAAATATTTCATTCTTTAACATTTTTGTCACATATCTTTTCTATAGTTAAAAACATCGAACGAGCTATGGGCACTTGCTCATAAAATTTTGATTGTTACCACTGAGGTTTATGTGATGAAAAAACTAGTTGCGGGTTTAGCAATGACAGCAGCAGTAGGCGTTTCTTTTAACGCTTTTGCAGATGTTGATGCCGATTTAATTTCTTACAGCAAAGCAAGTGGCGTTTCTGGCAACATTTCAAGTATCGGTTCTGATACTTTGGCAAACTTGATGACATTGTGGGCGGAAGAATTTAAGCGCTTATACCCAAATGTTAACATTCAAATTCAAGCGGCTGGTTCTTCTACTGCGCCACCAGCATTGACAGAAGGTACATCAAACTTCGGTCCTATGTCTCGTGCTATGAAAGACAAAGAAATCGCTGATTTCGAGAAGAAATATGGCTACAAGCCAACAGCTATTCCAGTAGCGATCGATGCGCTAGCGGTTTTTGTTCATAAAGATAACCCAGTGAAAGGTTTGTCTCTTCCTGAGATCGATGCGATCTTCTCTTCCACACGTAAAGGTGGACACAGCGAAGACATCACGACTTGGGGTAAAGCCGGTCTAACGGGTGCTTGGGAAAATCGTGATATCCAGTTGTTTGGTCGTAACTCTGTATCTGGTACTTACGGTTACTTTAAAGAAAACGCCCTTTATAAAGGCGACTTTAAAAATAACGTAAACGAGCAACCTGGTTCTGCATCTGTTGTACAGTCTGTTTCAACGTCTCTAAACAGTATTGGTTATTCTGGTATCGGTTATACCACCTCTTCTGTACGTGCATTGCCATTGTCGAAAAAAGAGGGTGATGCCTATGTAGCGGCAACGCCAGAAAACGCAGCAACTGGTAAATACCCATTGTCTCGTTTCCTTTATGTTTACATTAACAAAGCGCCAAACAAGCCGTTAGAACCAATGCAACGTGAGTTTGTTAAGATGGTGCTTTCTAAAACTGGTCAAGAGGTTGTCGTAAAAGACGGTTATGTTCCTCTACCAGCAAAAGTGGCTAACAAATACCTAAGCGATTTGGGTATTAACTAAGCAACGCGGTAGCGAGCTACGAATGAGATACTTAAAGTGGGAGGGCTGAAACGCTCTCCTACTTTTCTTGCTTCGTAGGTTGTCATAAAAACGTCACATAAAAAGATGAATGCGGATGACTAAATCAACTGACCATCAGATGCCGGAACTGGATTTTAATACGCCAGCTCTTAAGCGTCATCGTAAGATTCGTGCCCTGAAAGACCGTATGGCTAGTATGGGTATTGCAGTTGGCGGCAACAGTGTTATTTTGGCTGTGTTGCTGATTTGTTTCTATTTACTGTATGAAGTGATGCCGTTGTTCTCTGGAGCCTCCATTGAACAGCAGGCCAGTTATGCGGTGCCTGCCGAAGAGCAGGGCGACAGTCTCTATTTATCAGCGGAAGAGCAATCAGAAGTTGGTATGCGAGTCACCAGTCTTGGTAGTGTCGTATTTTTTTCCATTGCAGATGGTAGTGTCATAGACACGGTGGAAAACCTACGTACGGAAGAAGTGACGGCGTTTGCAGTGGAGTCTGATACCAGTCGATTGATCGCATTTGGTTACAACGATGGTAAGGCGCTCATCGTAAAACACGATTACAAAATTTCGTACCCAGATGGCAAACGTAAAATCACCCCGGTTGTTGAATACCCTTATGGGGAAGAGCCGATTGATGTGGCCGATTTTCCAATTAACAAAATGAGTCTTCGTGATGGCAGTGACAGCTTGACCGTGGTGGCGATTGGTGACGGCAAGAGTGCCATTACTAAGGTGTCGAAAGAGGTCAACTTTATCACTGAAGAAGTGGAGTTGAGTGAGCAAAGTAAAGCCTTGCCATTCGTTGCCGATATCGTCAGCGTACTGATTAGTGGTGATCAGCGTTATTTGTACGTCGCAACTCGCTCTGGTCAGCTGAGCGAATTTGATCTGCGTGACTTTGATAACATCACGCTCAAAGACAATATTTCCCTATTAAAAGAAGATGCCAAGCTGGTTTCCATGTCTTACCTGCTAGGTCAGTCTTCTATCATGGTGGCGGATTCTTCTGGTCGAGTGAGCCAATGGTTTAACGTCCGTGATAACGCGACCAATGAAGAGCATTTAACCTTTATTCGGGATGTAAAGCAGCCTGTTGCCTTGGTGGGTTTAGCCATGGAACAACGTCGTAAAGGCTTTGCTACTCTTGATGAGCGTGGCATTGTGGCGATTTATAATGCCACGTCTACGCGTCAGGTTATTGACGAGAAATTAACCGATGGTACGGCTCGTCTGATCAGTTTTGCGCCCCGCGCTAACGGACTGCTATTAGAAGACAGCAAAGGTTTGCATTTCTTCTACGTGGACAATCAACACCCTGAAGTATCTTGGTCTGCCATTTGGGGTAAGGTATGGTACGAGGGGTATCAAGAACCTACCTATACTTGGCAGTCCTCTGCGGCCAATAACGACTTTGAGCCTAAATACAGCTTAACACCGTTGGCGTTTGGTACTCTCAAAGCCGCATTTTATGCCATGTTAATGGCGGTACCCTTAGCCATTTGTGGTGCGATTTATACGGCGTACTTTATGGCGCCAGCGTTACGTCGCAAAATCAAACCGGTTATCGAATTAATGGAAGCCTTACCAACGGTTATTTTAGGTTTCTTAGCGGGTTTGTTCTTCGCGCCTTTTATGGAAGAAAACCTTGCAGCAACCTTTAGTATATTGGTTGTCTTGCCAGTCGGTATCTTGTTGTTTGCTTACCTATGGTCTCGTTTACCACAAAAAGTTAGCTGGTTGGTGCCTGAAGGTTGGCAGCCATTGCTGTTAATCCCTGTCATTGTATTGCTTGCTTGGCTTTGCTTGGCCTTGAGTCCAGTGATAGAGCTTAGCTTCTTTGATGGCAATATTCGTGGCTGGATTACCAATGATCTTGGTATTACTTTTGACCAACGTAACGCGTTAGTGGTCGGTTTTGCCATGGGCTTTGCGGTGATTCCAACCATCTTCTCTATTACTGAAGACGCCATTTTTAGTGTGCCTAAGTCATTAACTCAGGGCTCTCTTGCGTTGGGTGCAACTTACTGGCAAACCATGACTCGTGTTGTTTTGCCGACGGCCAGCCCAGGTATTTTCTCGGCCGTTATGATCGGTATGGGTCGTGCGGTTGGCGAGACCATGATCGTACTGATGGCAACTGGTAACACTCCGATTATGGACTTTAACATCTTTGAGGGTATGCGAACTCTAGCCGCTAACTTAGCGGTGGAAGTGCCAGAGTCTGCGGTGGGAAGTTCTCACTATCGTGTCTTGTTCTTAGCGGCGTTTGTGCTCTTTATCTTCACTTTTGTGGTGAACACAATCGCTGAAACCGTGCGTCAGCACCTACGCAAAAAATACGGGTCGCTATAATGAGTATTGAAATGAAAATGAAGAAAAAGTCCGTATCCGAGTGGGTCAAGTCTGGTGATCCGTGGGTGTGGCTGAATGCGGGCGCTGTGGCGATATCTGTTATCATGGTGGTTGGATTATTGCTACTGATTGCCGTGCGTGGTCTAGGGCATTTTTGGCCTGCAGACGTGGTAGAGGCGAATTATGCTTTACCAGGTCAGCCTGCTTACAACATTGTGGCTGAACGCGTAGAAAGCGTTGAAGTACCCGCAGCGCAATTACGTGAAGCCGGTATCAATATTCCAGATGAACATGAGCTGATGCAGCGGACATTGATGAAAACCGGTAACCGTGATGTTTACGGTGCGGACTTTCGTTGGGTGCTTGATGAGTATTTAACGGACAGCAAACGTCCAGAGATGTTGTTCACAGCAGAGCGTCATGAGTGGGGTAACTTATATGGTTATCTCAAAGCGGTGAAAGAAAACGGACAAATCGTTTCTGAAACGGCGGACCTTGAGCCTACCGATTCGGCATTAGCGACTTGGCAAGTTTTCGAGAAGAGTATTGATCGAGCGGCAAGGATTCATGAAGAGATCAAGAAAATTGAGAAAACAGACATAGGTCGAATCAACTATGGTCTTGAGCGCATTCGTTTAAAACAGCGTAGTCTTGAATTAGAAGGCAAGCTAACGCCGGCAGCCGAGGCTGATCTTGCGGCAGAGCGCAGCCAGTACGATGAAGAATACAAAGGACTGCAACAGAGCTTGATTGATCTTTACGGAGAAATTAATCGTGATAGCTTTATTGTTCAGGTAATGGACGGTTCCGTACACGAAATCGCTGTTGCAAAAATTGTTCATGCTTATCGTGCGAACGCGATGGGGGTTCCTGAAAAAATAGGCTTCTACTTTGTTAAATTGTGGGAGTTTCTCACAGCTGAACCACGTGAAGCCAATACAGAGGGTGGTGTATTCCCTGCTATCTTCGGTACCGTCATGATGGTGTTGCTGATGACGGTTTTGGTAACGCCTTTTGGTGTCGTTGCTGCGGTGTATTTGCGTGAATACGCTTCCCAAGGTTGGGTGACGCGTATTATCCGTATCGCGGTTAATAACTTAGCGGGCGTGCCATCTATCGTTTACGGTGTGTTTGGTTTGGGCTTCTTTATCTACTTTTTGGGGTCTGGTATCGATCAGGCGTTTTTTCCAGAGGCTTTGCCGTCGCCAACCTTTGGTACGGGTGGTCTTATGTGGGCATCGGTAACGCTTGCTCTATTGACCTTACCTGTGGTGATTGTGGCAACCGAAGAAGGTTTAGCACGTATCCCTCGCAATGTGCGTGAAGGCAGCTTGGCTCTAGGTGCGACAAAAGCGGAAACATTATGGCGTGTGGTGTTGCCAATGGCGAGTCCGGCGATTATGACGGGTGTGATATTGGCCGTGGCTCGTGCCGCGGGTGAAGTAGCACCTTTGATGCTGGTGGGTGTGGTAAAATTGGCACCGTCTCTGCCTTTAGATGGTAATTATCCTTATATCCATTTAGATCAGAAATTCATGCACCTAGGCTTCCATATTTATGATGTGGGTTTCCAAAGCCCTAACGTTGAAGCGGCACGACCATTGGTCTACGCAACGGCCTTATTACTCGTGATTGTTATTGCCTTATTGAATTTGTCGGCAGTAACCATTCGTAACCATTTACGTGAAAAATACAAATCGCTGGAAATGTAAGCGGCGGAGAAGAGATTATTATGAGCGAAGCAAAAACACACTCAATTGATATTTCGGCAATGCAGCGTAGCCAAAAGGCTTTGCGTATTGAAGATGAAACCGTTTGCCTTTCTGTAAACGATTTGCACCTTTATTATGGTGAGAAAGAAGCATTAAAAGGGGTGAACATGGTCATCCCTGAAAAGAAAGTAACCGCGTTTATCGGGCCATCAGGCTGTGGTAAATCCACCTTGTTACGTTGCTTCAACCGTATGAACGATCTGGTGGACACTTGTCGCATCACCGGTGAGATTAATCTACATAATGAAAACATTTATGCCAAAGGCACCGATGTCGCTGAGTTACGTCGTCGTGTTGGCATGGTGTTTCAAAAACCAAACCCGTTTCCAAAAAGTATCTACGAAAACGTGGCTTATGGCCTACGTATTCAAGGCATTAACAAAAAACGCCTATTGGATGAAACCGTAGAGTGGTCATTGCGTTCCGCGGCTTTGTGGGATGAGGTGAAAGATCGTTTGCATGAGAGTGCATTGGGAATGTCTGGTGGTCAGCAACAGCGCTTGGTGATTGCCCGTACCGTAGCGGTGAAACCAGAAGTGCTGTTGTTGGATGAGCCTGCTTCGGCATTGGACCCTATTTCGACGTTAAAAATCGAAGAGCTGATTCACGAACTAAAGAACGAGTTCACCATCGCCATTGTTACGCATAACATGCAACAAGCGGCGCGGGTATCGGATTATACAGCGTTTATGTATTTGGGGGATTTGGTGGAGTTTGGCGATACCAATACTTTGTTTACGAACCCAGAAAAACAACAAACAGAAGACTACATCACGGGCCGCTACGGCTAGGCGGAGGACGCATTATGAAAGAATTAACGACGGATCATATTTCTCAGCAGTTTAACAATGAACTGGAAGCGTTGCGTCAGCACTTTTTAACCATGGGCGGCGTGGTGGAAAACCAGGTGCAAGACGCTGTTCAAGCTTTATTAGACAGCAATGGTGTTTTGGCTGAAGAAGTCAAAAACCAAGACGCAACGGTGAACCAATTAGATGGCCTAATTGACGAAGAATGTACTCGTATTTTGGCGAAGCGTCAGCCAGCCGCTTCGGATTTGCGAATGATTTTATCCATCAGTAAAGCCGTTAGTGAATTAGAGCGCATTGGTGACGAAGCGAAGAAAATTGCGAATTTGACACTGAATCTGGTCAACGAAGGCGAGTCTCCTCGTGGTTATGTTGAGATTAACCGTATTGGCGAAATGGTGTCTCGCATGGTGCATGACGCATTGGATGCTTATGCGCGTTTAGACATCGACATGGCGATTAAAGTGGCGAAGCAAGATCGTAACGTCGATCAAGAATACAACACGGCAATGCGTTCCTTAGTAACCTATATGATGGAAGATCCTCGCAGTATTTCTCGAGTGATTAACGTGATCTGGGTACTTCGTTCGCTTGAGCGTATTGGTGATCATGCTCGTCATACCTGCCAACACTTGATCTTTATGATCAAAGGCGTGGACGTTCGTCACGTCAATGTGAATGACTTGACGCCAGATTATAAAGCCAAATAAGTCCTACAACCTTCTCTTGGTGGGCGTTAACGCCAGCCAAGAGAAGGCTTTTTTCTGTTTTCTTCCCTTTCTCTTACTCACTAAAATGTCGATAAAAAAATAGGATTATTGGTGGGCTCTTAAGCGCGCTTTGCTATCATAAGACTTTCGTTTTATTTGGTGTAAGGTGTTATGTTTACTATAGAAATGGACGCTACCGCGTCACTTGAAGCACGTTATCAAGATCTTAATGCTCAGTTAGCGGCGTTGCTAAGTGGCGAGCGTGATCTTATTTGCAATGCGTCTCAATTTTCTGCTTTCGTCATGCAAACCCTTACGGATCTTAATTGGTCGGGGTTTTATTTTGTGCGTGGTGATGAGTTAGTGCTTGGGCCTTATGTTGGCAAGGTGGCTTGTACGCGAATTCCATTCGGTCGTGGGGTATGTGGTAAAGCGGCCATGACATTACAGACGCAGCGGATCGAAGATGTTCATGCTTTCGATGGACATATTGCTTGCGATGCCGCATCGGCGTCTGAATTAGTGATTCCTGTGGTAGTAGATGGCAAGCTGATAGCGGTATTCGACATTGATAGCCCAAACGTTGGACGTTTCTCCGAGGTTGATCAAGCTGGCTTAGAGTCTTTTGTTGGTACATTTATCGATTCGACAGACATTTCTTGGTCGTTTTAAGCCAGGTCTGAAAAATACTGTTCGAGCGCCTGTAACGAGCGAGTGTGCAAGCTGGGTAATTCGTCGATAATCGCTTGCATATCTTGCTCATTGTGCTGCAAGGTGGTTGATTGTTCTATTTGTTGGCATTGCTTGGCGAACGTTGACATGGCCATGTTTAGGCTGGCGGATTTAAGCGAATGGCTAACTTGTCTAAGTTCTGCGTAGTTTTTTTCGTCCCAGGCTTGTAACAATTGCTCTAATTTTTCACTGCTGTCTTCAATGTATTCTAAGCGTATTTGATTAATAGTGTCTCTTCCCAGCAATTGGGTAAGAGTATCTAGGTGTGCTTGATCAATCATGATTATCAACTTTTATTGGTATTCTTGTGTTGGAGAATAGCGCACAAATATGCGGCTCCAACTGCTCTTGTGTCAATGGGAAATAAAGGGGAATGACGGAATATTCTGGGGTACTTAGGGCTTTTGGATGATAGCCGAGTATTGGGCACGATTTTGTTTTCCATTGTAAAATGGCGTCTTTTCCATCCCGTTCAAAGCGCGGTGTGTTGCCTAGCATGATGAGATCGTAGTCTTTATGTTCTTGGAAGCTTCCGTCCTTAGAAAAAGTGACTTCCATATTAAAGGTAGAGAGTTGTAAGCCAATGATTTTGGCCAGATGCGTGTCTGTTTCTATGATCAGGGCTTGTGTTTTGTTGGGGCATTGGAACGTTGGCGAAGTATTTTGATCATTATCATTTGGTTCGTAATAAGGAAGATCGACCCAAAATTCACAGCCTTTCTCTGGCGCGCAAGAAAAATGCATTTCGCCCTTCATCAGATAAACCAATTTATGACACAAAGCGAGGCTTAAGCCAACTTTGCTAGGCAGCGGACCTTCTTGTTGCATGGGCAATGCGGGGTTAATCCTTAAGTTTTGCTGCAGCTGGTTGGGCATACCAAGCCCCGTATCTCTAATGGCAATTTGTAGCATTTTCGCTTCTTTTGCATTCGTAGGCAGCTGTCCTTTTGGGGCGTTCAGTGCGGATGGGCGTACTTGTAAACTAATACTGCCTGAAGGTGTATGAGCAATGGCATTTTGAAGCAATGCGACGATGATTTCTTTGACCCTAGAGAAGTCCATTTGAATATTTGTTGGTAATAGGGGATCTATGTAGGCAATACCTTGTAGGCTTTTTCGTGACATTTGCGGCTCAAAAATAGCAAGGTAGTCATGAATATTTTTACTCAAGTTTTCGGTGGTTATCGTGAGCGAGAGTTTCTTGGCATCAATCAAGGCGAGGTCAGAAAACATTTCGATGGTTTGCAGCAGCTGCTGACCAGACTCTTCAATATGTTGAGACAGTGCCTCTGTATCGTGATAAGACGTGGTGTTTTTGAGGGTTTTAGCCGCCCCAAGAATCGCGTTAATCGGAGAACGTATTTCTTGATGAATAAAAGACAGCATGTCTGATTTGTCTTCATGAACTGAGAGGATGCCAGATTGCAGGTTATCGTTGCGCCGAAAGACATTTTTGAGTTCAGTTAAACCTTTGATGGTCAAAAAACACAGACATAAGAGGCAGGTAAGTAATGCCATTGAAAGCAGTTGAATGTCGTTCAGGTTCTTTTGTAAAGTGGTGTGTTGTCGACTGATGTATTCGTTACTACCTTTGTTCACTAGGGTGACAAATTCATTGATCTGATCCTCGATGTTTTTAATACGGGTAATCAAGTCTGGTAGGTAAGAGCGATCACCGTCTTCTATTCTAGAGAGATTGAAACTGAGCAGTTCTAATTCACCGTTAATAATATTCAGTAATCTGGTTGTGCGCCCCCCCTCAAAATTACGAATCAGAGAGCCGACTTCCCCTTCTCTCAGTAAATCTACGCGACTCATTAGCAAATCGTATTCAAAAAAAGCGTTACCATTAAGTGGGTAATCACTGTCTTCTAATGCCACCAAATAGTTTAGAAATCGATATGACTGTACCTGTAATTGCAAGGCATTCCATAAAGAGCTTTCGAAAACGCGACGACCATTATTTTTTGAACTGTCGCTGGTATAGGTAATAATGGCAAACACGGCGATGGTGATGGCGATAATGAAAGTAATAAAGCCATATACCACCCATATTTTGAACTTGGACAGCCAAGTATTCCCCTGAAAGAAACGTGACATCTCTACTCCGTGATGGCCATTGCTTTGATGTGACGTATTTGCCAGATAGAGCGGCCATAAAACAATTCTGATTTTAATTCTTTGCGTTCATCAAAGGGGTAAATCACCATGATGGGGCCAAGGTTTCTGACGCTCATGGGTTTTCCATCTTGGTGTGTCGCAAAAATAGCCCCATTTTCAGCAAAGTCGCTGACCGGAATTTCCGTCATATAATCATTGAGTGCGGTCACTTGTAAGAGCGTGCTTTGGCTTCCTAAGCGCTTTAATAAATCTATGGCGGAGAAACCTTGATAAGTGTGAAGGCCTTTTGCCCATGGGTTATGAGTCGTAATGGAATATTGTGGCAAGGTTTGCAGCATGGTCATATCGAATTTGACTTGCCGTTCCGCGCTTATCGCCCCAGAGACAGTGAGTATGGTTTTGTTATTTGGCATCTCTGATGCGTGAGTTGCGATAGACATAAATATTAAGCACAAAAAAACAGAGGGAAATAATAAACGCATAGATGAAAGCCTTGACGCCGTTAAATGATAGAGTGATGTCTATCGATAATATAAGAGTTTTATAATAGACAAAAATAACGGTCTTGTGTGGCGAATGCTAAAAATAACATGATATTTCATCAATAAAAAAGCCATTTGGGTGGACCAAACGGCTTTTTTGTTTTTTGACGTATTCGCACCGCCTTTACGAGGCGTTGGCGATGTCTTCTAGGCGTAAACAGGCGGCTTGATGCTCTTCGGACAATACCTGTAAAGTGGGCTTTTGTTGTGTACAGATCTCATTGGCATGAGGGCAACGAGTGCGAAACACACAGCCAGATGGCGGGCTAATAGGTGATGGTAAGTCGCCAGTCAGCAGCTGAATTTTTTTCCCTCGTTCTACTTTAGGGTCCGGCACAGGCACCGCAGACAATAAAGCCTTGGTGTATGGGTGCTGAGGATTTTCGTACAATGCTCGTTTGCTGGCAAGTTCCACCGCGTTGCCCAGATACATGACCAAAACGCGATCTGAAATATGTTTGACCACACTTAAGTCGTGGGCGATAAACACCAACGATAAGCCCATTTCTGCTTGCAATTCTTTTAACAGATTGACGACCTGTGCTTGGATAGAAACGTCCAAAGCGGATACAGGCTCATCACACACAACCAATTTTGGTTTGAGGATCAGTGCTCGTGCAATGCCAATGCGCTGACATTGACCACCTGAGAACTCATGTGGATAGCGGTTAATCACGTTGGGTAATAAACCCACTCGGTCCATGATGTTACGCACTTCCGCTTTCATTGCTTCTTTTGACAGCTCTGGGCGGAAAGTTTTGAGTGGTTCGGCAATGATGTCGCCCACTGTCATACGAGGATCCAGTGACGCCAAAGGATCTTGGAAGATCATTTGCAGTTCTTGGCGTTTACTGCGCATTTGTTTTTTGTCTAGATCCGTCAGATCTTGTCCAAGCCACACCACATTGCCTTCGGTAATCGGTACAAGGCGCAATAAAGCGCGCGCCAGTGTGGATTTACCACAACCTGATTCACCTACGACACCCAGTGTTTCCCCAGCGTAAATGGTTAAATTAACGCCATCTACGGCCTTGAGAGTTTGGCCTTTTTCCCATGGCCAAGCGTTGTCTGATTTGATGTTGAAGTGGACTTTTAAGTTGTTCACTTCCATTAATACGGTATTTGCAGTCTTCATTAGGCGACCCATCCATCAACGGATTTATGACAAGCGCGTAGCTGACCCGGAGCAAACTCTTTTAGTTCTGGCATACTTTCTCCACAGCGATCTTTGGCAAATTCACAGCGTGCTTGGAATGGGCAGCCTGAAGGCATTTGCAGCAAGTTAGGTGGATTCCCCGGAATCGTTGATAGCTTTTCGTCATCGGCATCTAGGCGAGGAATGGCGTTTAACAAACCTTGCGTATACGGATGCGTAGGGCGATAAAACACGTCCTCTGCTGTACCGTATTCCATGGTTTGCCCAGCGTACATCACTAATACCTTGTCACATAAACCGGCGACCACTCCCAAATCATGAGTGATCATGATGATAGAGGTGTTGAAGTCGTCTTTCAGTTCATTCAACAAGGTTAGAATCTGTGCTTGCACCGTCACGTCTAACGCTGTGGTTGGCTCATCGGCGATCAACAGCTTAGGTTGGCACAACAAGGCCATCGCGATCATTACTCGCTGTCTCATGCCGCCAGAAAACTCGTGCGGGTACATGTTCATACGCTTGTGCGCTTCTGGCATCTTGACCGCGTCGAGCATTTTCACCGAGGCTTCAAACGCCTCGGCTTTACTCATACCTTTGTGAAGCATCAAGACTTCCATGAGTTGCTTGCCGACTTTCATATAAGGATTCAATGAAGTCATTGGATCTTGGAAAATCATCGCAATGTCTTTGGAACGAATGCGATTCATGGCTTTTTCGTTGAGCGTCAGAATGTTTTGCCCTTTAAAGCGGGCTTCCCCTTCAATGACGCCATTGCCTGCCAATAAGCCCATAAGAGCAAAGGCCGTTTGGCTTTTGCCTGAGCCTGATTCGCCGACAATACCAAGCGTTTGCCCTTGTTCTAAGGTGAAGTTGAGATCATTCACGGCCGTCACAAAACCATCTGGCGTTCTGAAATTGACACGTAAGTTCGTTACTTCTAATAAATTTTCTGTATTCGATAAACTCATAAGGCCTCCTTAGCGGTCTTTTGGATCAAGCGCATCGCGTAAGCCATCGCCGAGGAAGTTAAAACAAAACAGCGTTACCACTAAGAAACCCAGTGGCCACGCCAATTGCCAGATGGCAATCTCCATATTCTGAGCGCCTTCTGAAATCAGCGCGCCCCAGCTGGTCATTGGCTCTTGCACACCCAGTCCCAAGAAGCTGATAAAAGATTCTAGTAAGATCATATTTGGTACCAGCAACGTCGCGTAAACCACCACGATACCCAGCACATTTGGCACAATATGACGCAAGATGATTTTCGGTGTTGAGACACCGCAGGCGTAAGCCGCTTCGATGTATTCTTTATTTTTCAGACTTAACGTTTGACCGCGTACAATCCGCGCCATGTCGAGCCAAGAAATCGCGCCAATGGCGACGAAGATCAAGAAGATATGGCGACCAAACAAGGTCATTAAAATGATCACAAAGAACATAAACGGGAAGGAGTTAAGGATTTCCAAGAAGCGCATCATCACACTGTCAACGCGTCCGCCAAGATACCCTGATGCCGCCCCATAAAGGGTACCTATGATGATCGCCACGGCACTGCCCATGATGCCGACTAATAATGAGATTTGCCCACCTTGCATGGTGCGCACAAAAATATCGCGGCCTAAGGTGTCGGTGCCAAAGTAATGACCGTTTTCAATATTTGGGCGTCCTAGGGTGGAAATATCAGACAGTGCTTCCCAATCGATGTCATCGTAATTCCATTGGCTGAAAAATGGACCCAATAAAGCAATCGCGGCAATCATGGTCAAAATAATTAAGCTGGTGACAGCGGCATGGTTTGAAAAAAAGCGACGACGAGCGTCTTGCCATAAGCTACGACCTTCGACTTCCACCACTCTTTCGGCGAACTGTTCGACGGCCTGAATCTTGTCTTTTGTAGTCATCATAATAGTGAGGCCTTAGTAGCGAATTTTCGGGTCAATAACCGCGTATAAAATATCAACGATGGCATTGAATAGAATGGTGAGAGTGCCGACCAAAATGGTGACGCCCATGACCATGGAATAGTCGCGGTTTAAAGCGCCATTGATAAAGTGTTGACCAATACCACCGGTACCAAAATACACATCAACAATCACCGACCCCGTTACTATGCCGACGAACGCTGGCCCAAGATAAGAAATCACCGGCAACATGGCAGGGCGCAATGCGTGTTGAAAAATAATGCGATACTTCGGTAAGCCTTTCGCGCGTGCCGTACGAATAAAATTAGAGTGCATGGTTTCGATCATACTGCCGCGAGTAATACGAGCAATTTGAGCGATGTAGCTGGTGGACATGGCAATAACGGGCATCACCAGATAAGGCCAAGCGCCGCCGTTCCAGCCACCAGGCGGTAGCCATTGATTATAAATAGAGAAAAATAGGATACACAAAGGAGCCAAAACGAAATTTGGCAACACAATGCCCAGATTGGCAAAGCCCATCACACTGTAATCCAACCACGAATTTTGTCGCAGCGCGGCAATAATGCCGCAACCTACGCCGATCAAGAGGGCAACAAGAAAAGACCAAATGCCGATTTCTGCCGAAACGGGAAAACTCTGTGCGATGAGCTCATTAATGGTGAAGTCTTTGTAGCGGAAAGACGGGCCTAAGTCACCTTGAAGTAAACCGCCAAGATAGTAAAAGTATTGATTAATCACCGGCTCATCTAAGTGATACTTCGCATTGATGTTTGCCAATACCTCTGGCGGTAGCGTGCGTTCACTGGAGAATGGGCTGCCTGGAGCAGAATGCATTAAGAAAAATGAAACCGTAATCAAAATCAATAAGGTTGGAATGGCTTCTAAAATGCGTTTTGAGATAAATGTCAGCATAAAAATTACCGGATTCGTTGTGCTGGGTGACGGCCAACACAAAAAACCTGTAGGAGTTCAAGAGATCCCCAGCACCGAAGTGCTGAGGAGAATTGTCAACATAGAACAACAACGCCGAATTAGTGCTTGATGATGTACATATCACGCACATAGACGTTATCTTCTGGGTTAGGCATGTAACCCCCTAAGTAGCTTTTGACCAAACGCTTTTCGGTGTACTGATAAATAGGAGCTACCGCCATGTCTTGTTCAATGGCGATTTCTTCCGCTTTATTGTAGTTCTCAGCAGGGTGCTGCATGGTACGCGCTTCGGTTAGTAGCTTGTCGTATTCGGCGTTGCTGTATTTACCATCGTTATTGCCATGGGTGGTGGTCAGAAGGTCTAGCATGGTGGAGGCTTCGTTGTAGTCCCCGATCCACCCTGCGCGTGCGATATCAAACTGTTGGTGTTTTTTCGTTTCTAGATACGTTTTCCACTCTTGGTTTTCCAACGTCACATTCACGCCCAAGGTTTTGTTCCACATGGATGCAATCGCAATGGCGATTTTTTTGTGGTTCTCGTTGGTGTTGTAAAGCAAGCTAAAGGATAGTGGGTTACTTTGCGTGTATCCCGCTTCTTCTAACAGGGCCTTCGCTTTTTCGTTACGCTCTTTTTGTGTCCAAGTAGCGTATTCTGGCGTGGCTGGTGAGAAGTCGTTTACCACTTCTGGGGTAAATGAATAAGCTGGAAGTTCGCCTGTGCCAGTCACAAATTTGGTGATCACGTCACGATCGATAGCGTAAGACAAAGCTTTGCGCACTCGTACGTCGTTGTATGGGGCCTTGGTTGTATTGTATTGGTAATAATACGTCCCCAGTTTTGGTGTCACCACAACTTCGTCAGGAATGTCGCGCAGAAGCTGTTTGTAGTGGTCATTGGGTAGCTCATAGCTCAAATCCATTTGGCCTGCTTGGAAGCGTTTTAGCTCAGCGTTAGGGGATTCAATCGGTAAATAAGTCACCTTGTTGATGATGGTTTTTGCGTCATTCCAATAATGGCTGTTACGGGAAAAAACCATTTTTTCGTTAACGACCCACTCGTCCATTTTGTAGGCACCGTTAGACACTATGTGTTCTGCTTTTGTCCAATCGTCGCCCCATTTTTCGACCACTTTTTTCGGTACTGGGAACATGGTTTGGTGAGAGGTCATTTTGACAAAATAAGGGACAGGGCGCTCAAGGGTCACTTGGAAGGTGTGGTCATCAATGGCTTTGACACCAAGCGTGGAAGGTTCCGCTTCGCCAGTGATGATTTTAGAAGCGTTAACAATGGACGGAATCTCCATGAACCAAGCGTATGGAGAAGCGAATGCCGGATCAACGGCACGGGTAAAAGCATACACAAAATCTTCGGCCGTGACGGGGTCGCCGTTAGACCATTTAGCGTCTTTGCGTAGGTGAAAGGTATATTGCGTGTTGTCAGCATTGACATCGTAGCTTGTGGCGACGCCTGGTATTTGGTTGCCGTCACCATCTTGGTTGTATAAACCCTCAAAAAGATCTTTGGCGCGAATGGATCCGGGGGTACCCTCAATTTTTTGCGGATCAAGTGAGGCGGGTTCTGAGCCTCCACCACGAACGAGTTCTTGTTTGGCAGCGAGTTCTACGCCAGCCGGTACGTTCGCAGCTTGGGCTTGTAGGGTAAAAAGAGAAGTGGCCAGAATAGCACTGGCGAGTAATGTTTTTTTCATTTTGATAATGTCCCTTATAGTTAACTTTTGTGTGCGTTTTTTATATTCAGACGCGATACCAGCACAGGTTCGTATTCGTCTTACGCTTTGATAGTTCACCAATTTACAAAAGGTCACAATCGAAATTGCGTATCAGGTCATGCGTCTAATAAATGTCAGCTTTATTAAAGAGCGATGGAAATGTTGCTGAAGGCTTGAAGGCATTGAAGATTCCATTTAAGAATCTTCAATTTGAAAGGCTTTGTGGAGCCATGAAAGTCCTCATGGTATTCTGTGTCGCTATTAGATACATTTAAAAAAGGTCTAACTTTAGGAGTGATTTGGCATCGTGATTACACACCCGTTTAAAGCCGCTGGGGCTTTTTTAAGAGCGTTTCCCTTGGTTTTGTCGAAAGATTTAAGATTGTTTATTTTAGCCCCTTTATTGGCCAACTTTGTTTTAATGGCGCTGATTTACATGGTGGCATTTGGCTATTTTCAAGATCTATTAAGTTACGCTATGGGGTACGTACCTGAGTGGGTGTCTTTTTTAAATTGGCTCTTTTATATTATTTTTGGCGCCATTATTACCGTGCTGTTGTTTTACAGTTTTTCGGTAGGGGTCAATATTTTGGCAGCGCCATTTATGGCGTTTTTGGCGGAAAAAGTGGAAGAAAAAGAAACCGGAAGAGTCTTTGATGAAACGCTGACAGCGGGCGTCATCATGGCAATTATTGGTCGCAGTTTGCAGCGGGAAGGTCAGAAAATTCTGTATTTTCTGCCGCGCTTTATTTTGCTGCTATTATTATCTTTTATTCCTTTGGTTAATGTGATTGCCCCAGTATTGTTGTTACTTTTTTCCGCTTGGATGTTATCACTGCAGTATATGGATTACGCGTTCGATAACAATAAAGTAAAATTTCATGACATGAGAATGGCATTACGTTCCAAACCTTTATTGTGTTGGACGTTTGGCGCAATTGTGATGGTTTCTTTGACGATTCCTTTCTTTAATCTTTTCGTGATGCCCATTGCGGTTGTAGCGGCCACTTTGTTGTGGATTTCGGTTTTCCGATCAGAGCACGGGGACTTTTCCGCCTTGCTTGATCGCACTAATGGAACTTTGTGATGTCGTTAAAAATTTTGGTAGTAGATGATGCTTCTTTTACACGTGACTTGATCCGACGAACCTTGCGTAAGCAGTTTCCGGCAGTGGAAATTGAAGAGGCGGTAAATGGCCGAAAAGCACAACAATTATTGGCTAAGGTTCAGTTCGATATGGTGTTGTGTGACTGGGAAATGCCTGAAATGACAGGGGTAGAGCTGCTTAAATGGTGTCGAGAGCAACCCAAGTACAAAAAAGAAGATGTGCCTTTTGTGATGATTACCAGCCGAGGCGATAAAAGCCATGTGGTGGAAGCCGTTCAATCTGGTGTGACGGACTATCTTGGTAAGCCTTTTTCGAGTGAGCAATTAATTAATAAGGTCATTTCGGCCGCGAAAAAACACGGAATTGAGCGCAAATTATCGTCACAAAAGCCTCGTGAATCCTCACCGGGTGGTGTCAGTTCTGCTTCGTTGGATGTGTTAATGGGGGCTGGAAAAGGGGCGACTCCTGTTCAAGCGACTAAGTTTATTCATCCCGACGCGCCAGCGGTATCGGTGAAAGATGTTAAAATCCCGACCTTGGTTCGCTTTGAAGGCAAACAGTTTCGCTGCATGATTGTGCATTTTAGCAAAACAGAAGCCACTATGTTCATTAAGAGCGATGATGTTGTGCCGCAAGTGCTGGGGCAAGCCGTTTTGGACTTGGAGTTCAATGGCAAGGTAAATCGTCTTAATTACTATGTTCAATCGGTCGCGACGACAGAGAAAAAACACGATTCGACGTTTTTAACCGTGGTATTGAGTTTAATCGATCAAGACAGCGAGAAAGAGGCTTTTATTGCTCAGCTGTTTGATAGCTTATGATTTGTCGTTTGTTTGTATAAAATCATGACCTACAAATAACCAATCCCCTGTAGGTCGGCCTTTATGCTGACAACATTTTTATTTTTCAATGCCCAATGTATTGGATGTATTTGAGCTTTCAGCAGTCGGGATAGGCAGCGCAGGAATCGTATCGTTTCGGGTACGATTCGCTGGGAAGTGACAAGAAAACGTGCTGCCGAAGCCTGGCTGACTGTGAATCTGCAGTTTGGCGTCGTGGTGTAATAACACGTGTTTTACGATGGCTAAGCCAAGACCTGTTCCGCCAGTTTTTGACCCTCTCCCTTTGTCTACCCGGAAAAAGCGCTCTGTGAGTCTTGGAATGTATCTTGGTTCTATACCTAGGCCACTGTCTTTGACGGAAAAAACGCCGTTAAACTCACTGGACTCCCATTTTATGGCAATCTCACCACCGTCTGGCGAATACTTAATGGCGTTAACAATGAGGTTTGAAAAAGCGCTGTAGAGTTCTTTATAGGAGCCATATAAGCGTGCATCTTCTGGGATTGTTAGAGACACTGTGTGTTTATCGGTCAAAATAGGCGTAACCGTCTTTTGAATAGCCTTAACTAAATCACACACCTTATGCCACTGATTTTCCTCGCGTTTGTCGTTACTTTCTAAACGAGACAGTAATAGCAAATCTTCAATCAGTTGTTCCATGCGCTCAGATTGTTCAGACATGTTAACAATGCCTTTTTGCATACTTTTCGGCAGGCTGTCTTTGAACATTTCTAACGTTTCTAAATACCCTTTTATCACGGTGAGCGGTGTTTTTAACTCATGGGAGGCGTTGGCGACAAAGTCTTTGCGCATTTGTTCTAGTAAGTGCAGTCGAGTGACATCGCGGACAAAAATGAGATGATCGTTTTTGTCGTACAATGTGGTCTGGATTTCTAGGTACATGCCTTCTTTGGCGGGAGACTTTATGACTAGCGGTTCACCAAAGCGTTTTTGACTAAAGTAACGAAAAAAATCTGGATTACGCACAATATTGGTGATTGCTTGACCGCGATCTGTTGGGCGCTGTAAACCAAAAAAATGCGCCGCAGAGTTGTTCCACCACTCTAAGTTACCTTGGTTGTCCGCCATGATAACGCCTTCTTTTAAAGCGGTTGTGGAACTTTCGATTCGTGTTAGGGCTTGGCGCATCCGACGTTTGGATTTACGCTGTTTTTTTTGCAGACGATAGACTGCGTCAAAGACTTCGCCCCAGATACCACTGGCTTCCGGTGGTGCTGCTCGGCCAGAATGGCGCAACCAATCATGGAACTGATACAGCTGATACAGCTGCCAGTATAAAGAGCCTAATACATACAAAAGCAAAACACCCAACAAGTGCCCAAGAATCAGGCCAATGATAATGCTGGCGGTTAAACCAGCAAGCCACGCTATAATGGTGTTTCGCCAAATTGTTTTCATAAAGACCTTTTTGCTGAGAAGCGATAGCCAGTTCCCCGGACTGTTTGTATCAAGAAATCATGAGTGCTACCAATGGCTTTGCGTAAGCGACGGATATGAACATCAACGGTACGTTCTTCAACGTAGACGTTTCCGCCCCATACCTGATCCAACAGTTGAGCTCTTGAATACGCTCGTTCTTGATGAGTCATGAGGAATTTGAGTAGACGATATTCTGTTGGTCCCATATCCAGAGGACGAGCGCCTATGGTAACGCGTTGGCTAATAGGATCAAGCATTAAGCCTTCTATCTCTATGGGCTCATCAACGCCTTGAGGGGTGGCGCGGCGCAGTACGGCTTTCAGTCGTGCGACCAATTCTCTAGGAGAGAAGGGCTTAGTGATGTAGTCATCAGCGCCCACTTCTAAACCTTGAATTTTGTTGTCTTCTTCGCTTTTGGCCGTCAGCATAATGACCGGTATCTCGGCCGTAGTAGTGTCTTTTTTTAGTCGGCGAGTCAGTTCTATACCACTTCCGCCAGGCATCATCCAATCGACCAAAATGAGGTCTGGACGGTGATCCACAATGATCTCATGGGCTTGTTGAATATTTTCGGCTTCCAGATACTCATAGCCTGCCATTTCAAGGGCAATAGCAATCATTTCACGTATGGAAGATTCGTCGTCAATTATTAATACTTTTTTACCGGTCACAGGATTTATCCTCATCTCAGGAACGGTTTCATTAAAGCGAGCAAATGTGACAATTCAATGACACTGTCACAACTTTGCCATATATTACATAAAATAGCTTGTCACAAGACCGATAAAGAGGCAGTAACCAACACGGTTATTGTCTAAAAAGGAGCGAAAACACGCTTGGCGATCACGATCCTTTGCTTGCCTCCATTGCTGATAAAATAGGCCGATACAGATAACAAGTGAGACAAAGTATGGCCACTGTAATTCTGCCAATAAGCCAATCCATGTCAGTAAGGATAAGGTTAGTCCTTGCAGGCAAATAATGACAAATAAATCGTATTGACCAAATAAAATGGCCGTTGATTTTACGCCAATCTTTATGTCATCGGGACGATCCGTCATTGCATAATAGGTATCGTAAGCAATTGTCCAAAAGCAGTTCGCCACAAACAGCATCCACAATTGTGGATCGGTTAGGTCGCCGCCCTGTGCACTGTAAGCCATTGGAATAGCCCAAGAAAAGGCTAGCCCTAGGAAAAGCTGAGGCAGATGAGTGTATCGTTTCATAAAGGGGTACAGTGCAGCAAGCCCCAACCCCACAAATGACAGCAAAATCGTTCGCATATCAGTAAACAGTACCAAAACAAAGCTTAGAGCACAGAGCGCACCAAATAAGGTAAGAGCCTCTTTTTCTGACACCCGGCCCGATGGTAATGGGCGGTGTTTAGTACGCTCCACATGGCCGTCGACTTTTCTATCCGCGTAGTCATTAATGACACATCCCGCAGAGCGCATGCTAAAAACGCCCAGCACGAAAATGAGGATTAAATGCCACTGTGGTAGGCCATCGGCCGCCAACCACAACGCCCACAGTGTTGGCCAAAGCAGCAGCAAAGAGCCTATAGGGCGGTTAAATCGAGTTAAGTCTGCGTAGTCTTTAAGTTTGCTCATAACAATCCAAACGGTAGTTTTAGCTGGTTAATCTCATCAAAAAAAGCCTCATTGACTAATATTCCAGGGCCATATTGATGGAATACGGAACGTCTTGCCCACAAGGCGTTTTGCTGATCGGGAAACATGCGTTGTGGTAGCTGAGTGATTTCTATGTTACTGCGAATGAGCGACCTGTGTTGAAACAAATAACCACCTAAGGGTTTATGTTTTAAATGTTTTACTTGTCGCCAGTGGCCTTGTAAAGACCGAGCCGGAATAATAGAGCGAGCATAGATCACGGCTTTGTTGTCTACTTTCAATAAAACCGTACGGATTCGAGCGGCTTCTCTAGGACGTAACTTTAAGCGCTTTTTTTCTCGAGCGGTAGGTGTGCCCCACACTTCTTCAATAACCTCGACATCCAGCTTGCCAAGGCATTGTAGGGCCGCGGTTAAAGACGCTTGAGTCATTAACCATGGCCAGACCGCTTTGGGAACCTTGGTCTTATTCACTCGATGGATAGGACACCAACGATAGTTAAATTGTTGGGCGGCTAATGGGTTCATGATAGTCATAACAAGCTATGCGTTCATTTTATTGATCAGGGCGACCATTTTATGTAATTCGGCTGAAGATTGATAAACTTTGTCTCGGCATACCAGTGCTTCTTCCAGTGTCAGCCCCACTTCGACTAATACGGAAGGCTCGACGTCTTCTTCATTACGTAACTGATAGGCAATATAAAGTAATTTGGCTAACACGGCGTGCTCGCCGTAATAATGCGGCTTTCTGCTGTAACGAATTGCTGTCCAAATGTTGTCCGGTAGACTCCAGTAGCGTAGCAACCAAGATCCAAGTTGTTCTTTGGTAAAGTGCAGTATTTGCATTTCAATAAGCTCTGATGAAAGGTGTGCATTGGCTTCTTGATAGCGCGATAAAATAGAGAAATGCGGCGGTAAAATCGTGCTGATGGCCAAATAACCGAAATTATGCAGCAAACCAGCCAGATAGGCATGGCCTAGTTTTGGACGGTTTTGTGCTGGCATCGCTTTGACCAAAGACTCCATTAAAACCGCATTGGACACCGAACCTAACCAAAAATCTTCGTAGTGACGCGGGCCATCCTCTGGGGGGTGGAAGCCATTTCCCATAGACAGTCCCAGAGCGAGATTCATCACCATATCAAAACCTAAGACACGAATAACAGCGTCTTCGACTGACTCAATGTTACCAGGAGCGCCATAGTAGGGCGAAGAGGCCCAGCTAACGACTTGGGCGGCCAAACTGGGGTCTAATGCAATGACCTCGCATAATTCATCGGTTCCAGCCGTTTGGTCCGTGGAAAGACGAATAATGCGGTGGGATGACGCAGGCAATGGCGGAATTTCGAGGGTTTCTTCTAGGCGTTGTTTGAGCCGAATAGATTGAAAACGCCCAAGCGCTTGAAGTATTTGTTCTTCGTCGTTTTCGTGATTTTCCACGGATCGCTTAATGAGTTCACTGTGAACGGAGATGGTCTCAAAACGATTCAAAGGCCCAGAAAACATGCTGGTTAACTCTGAGGAACTGATGTCTCTATATTGTCCATCCGCCTTGGTTCGAATCGAAACGCTGGCCTCTTTTAGTAGACTGGCGTCTAAAATAGTCGCTACCGTATTTGGCTTAATTAAAGGATCACCTGATTTATGGGCGCTGGTGACGGGCTCAAAGCGGCGTTTCGTAAGTCGAGATATGGCAGAGATATCCAGCATATGACTTTCAGGGAAAATGACTTGCAGACGGCCAGTATGATCCGCTAAATGCACAACACGTAGCTTTTGGCTTGTCTGACGGTCTGATGATAATTCCATACATTTTCTCTGTTAGATGACGAGCATAAAAAAGCCCCGATACGGGGCTTTGTGAATATAACAGATTTATAGAGATCGTTGTACGACTACTGTGCTCATCAATACTTTGTTAAAAACAGACTCAAAATGCTCATTTATAACTCATAGACTCCGCTTTTTCGTCTGTTTTTGCCTCGTCTTGACTTTGCTCGTGACATCGTACAAAGATCTCTTTTAAGTTTTCGTTTTGATTAGTGATTCAAAATTTGACTTAAGAACATTTGTGTACGATCGTGCTGAGGGTTATCAAAGAACTCGTGAGGCTTATTCGCTTCAACAATTTCTCCAGCATCCATAAAGACCACTCGGTCAGCAACGGTTTTAGCAAAGCCCATTTCGTGTGTTACACACACCATGGTCATGCCTTCTTCGGCTAACTGAATCATAACGTCCAATACTTCCTTGATCATTTCTGGGTCAAGGGCGGACGTTGGTTCATCAAACAACATGATGCGGGGTTGCATACAAAGACCGCGAGCAATCGCGACACGTTGCTGTTGTCCACCAGAGAGTTGGCCTGGATACTTCAATGCTTGGTTGGCGATTTTAACTCGCTCCAAGTAATGCATTGCCATTTCTTCCGCTTCTTTTTTGGGGGTTTTACGAACCCAAATCGGCGCTAAGGTCAGGTTTTCCAAAATAGATAAGTGTGGAAACAAGTTAAAATGTTGGAAAACCATGCCCACATCTTTGCGAATGGCTTCGATGTTTTTAAGGTTATCGTTCATTTCAACGCCATCGACAGAGATAATCCCTTTTTGGTGTTCCTCTAGACGGTTGATGCAGCGTGTCATGGTTGACTTGCCCGAACCAGAAGGACCACACACAACGATGCGTTCCCCTTTCTTAATACTAAAATTGATGTTTTTGAGTACGTGAAAATCACCGTACCATTTGTTCACATCGATAAACTCGATGATTGCTTCTTCGCCCGGCTCAAGTTGGGCGAGTGCCATATTTCTATCTGTCATTGTAAAGGCCTCAAATTCTTAACTAATTCCGCTTGTGTCCGGTCTCTAACTTGCGTTCGATTGCCATACTGTAACGTGACATTCCAAAGCAGATAATCCAATAAACAAAACCAGCGAAGGCGTAGCCTTCCACCGTTGTTCCTAACCAGTTGGCATCATGGTTAGCGGCTTGGATACGTCCTAATAAATCAAACATACCGACGATATACACCAGGGTCGTATCTTTAAACAAACCGATAAAGGTGTTGACGATACCAGGTATGACGAGTTTTAGCGCCTGTGGCAATATCACCAGAATCATTGATTGCCAATAGGTTAACCCCATCGCATCGGCGGCTTCGTATTGCCCTTTCGGAATCGCTTGTAAGCCACCACGAATCACTTCCGCCATATAAGCGGCAGAAAATAGAGTAATACCAATTAAAACACGCATTAACTTATTGAAATTCATGCCGTCTGGTAAGAACAACGGAATCATGACCGAGGCCATGAAAAGAATCGTAATGAGCGGTACAGCACGAATGGTTTCAATAAACACGACACAGACGGACTTTGCCACCGGCATGTCTGAACGACGGCCAAGCGCAAGCAGTACACCAAGTGGAAATGAGGCGACAATACCCACCACACCCAACAGCGTCGTTAAAAACAATCCACCCCAAAGAGACGTTTCTACCACGGTTAAACCGAATACGCCGCCAGCAAACAAAAAGTAAGCCACAACAGGGTAAACAAGGATAATCGCCAGAGAAAGGTACAACTTATTGATCGTTTTGATGGCAAAGGCACCCACCAATAAAACCAGAAGAATCAAGGATAAATTGATACGCCATGTTTCTTCTGATGGGTATAAGCCATACATAAACTGTTCAAAATACACACCAATGAAAGCCCAGCAGGCTCCACCACCCGTACAAGCAGCTTTAGTGTCACCTGAAAAAGTCGCATTAATGACGCCCCACTCAATGATCGGCGGCACGAGTAAATACAAAACATAGAGACTGAATAACGTTAAAAAAACGTTAAGCGGCGACGACAAGAGGTTTTGGCGTAGCCATGCCAAGGCACCCACAGAGTTAACTGGTGGTGGCAGGCTGGGTGATGGTTTAAATTCAATAGCCATGATCTGCCTCCTAGCGCTCAATTAATGACATTTTTTTGTTATACCAGTTCATGAACATTGAAATCGTTAAACTCAATGAACCGTAAACCAACATACATAAACCAATGGTTTCAATCGCCTGACCTGTTTGGTTTAGCGTTGTACCCATCACCACGGACACGAGCTCAGGATAAGCAATGGCTGCCCCTAACGACGAGTTTTTCGCTAGGTTGAGATATTGGCTGGTGAGCGGTGGAATAATCACTCGTAGCGCTTGCGGTAATACAATCAAACGTTGAGTAAGACTATCGCGAAGGCCCAGTGAACGTGCAGCCTCTGTCTGTCCCCAGTTAACCGATAAGATACCTGCACGAACGATTTCAGCAATAAACGCGCCTGTGTAGGTGGACAAAGCGATAAGCACTGCCACAAATTCAGGTGGAAGCACCATGCCGCCAGAAATATTGAAGCGACTCTTTTCTGGAAGGTCAAACTCAATCGGGAAACCGGAAATGACCAAAGCCAAGAAAGTAATAGCGACAATCAAACCTAAAGATGACCAGTAGGCAGGAAACCACAAACCTGTCTTAGTTTGGCGTTTTTTAGCCCAGACTATCAAAGCGACTGCCGCCACAATAGACAGGATAAAGCCAACGACTACCACACCAAAACCGTCTTGGAATATAGGGTTAGGTGAGTAAATGCCACGCTTGTTAAGTAGAAAGTCCGCGAACTCATAGCTGTTTGCTGGTGCGGGTAAAGCCGCTAGAACAGCAAAATACCAGAAGAACATTTGTAGCAACAACGGCAGGTTACGCAAGGTTTCTACGTAAACAGTCGCTAATCTTGCTACTAACCAGTTATTGGAGAGACGAGCAAGACCAATCACGACACCAATAACGGTTGCTAGTGCGATACCAAGTAAAGAAATAACAAAGGTGTTGATTAATGCGACGGCAAAAGCACGTCCGTAAGTACCAGAGTCTGTGTACTCAATTAGGTGAATGAGAATTGGAAAGCCTGCTGGTTCATTAAAAAAGGCGAAACCAGTGGAAATTCCTCGATTATCTAGGTTGTTTTGCAGGTTAGTAAAAAGAAAATAACCAACAAAAACCACAACGCTCAAAAGCAATAGTTGAAAAATGAGGGCACGAGTGCCGGCATCATTCAATAAGCTGTTATTAGGTTTTGTTTTATTGCTCATCTTAATTCAGGCAAATGAAATGCTCGTCAGATGTGTAAGAAAGGGGGGAGAAACCCAGCGACAGTCTAGTCGCTGGGTAAATACCCGAAGCGGATTGCTTTTAGGTATTAACGTACTGGTGGCGCGTACATGATTCCGCCTTCAGTCCATAACGCATTAAGACCACGTGGTAAATTTACAGGAGTAGATGGTCCTACGTTACGCTCAAAGACTTCACCGTAGTTACCGACTTTAGCGATGATGTCATAAGCCCAGCTAGCAGGTAGGCCAAGTTGCGCACCCATATCACCTTCAGCACCTAGCAAGCGTTTGATTTCAGGGTCAATCGTTTCCGTTTTGATTTTCTCAACATTCTTAGACGTGATGCCCATTTCTTCAGCGTTTACCTGAACAAACATTGCCCAAGTAACAATGTCTTTCCACTGGTTGTCACCGTGACGAACCACAGGACCTAGAGGCTCTTTAGAAATCGTTTCTGGAAGAATGACGTGAGCGGATGGATCGGATAGTTTAGAGCGGTGAGCTGCTAGACCAGATTTGTCGGTTGTGAACACATCACAACGGCCTGATGAATAAGCAGATAGTGCTTCATCGGCTTTTTGCACGACAACAGGAACGTAAGACAATTTGTTTTTACGGAAGAAATCCGCCATGTTCAATTCTGTGGTAGTACCTTGCTCTGTACAAACCGTTGCTCCATCAAGATCTTTTGCTGATTCAACACCTAGATCTTTACGCACCATGAAGCCTTGGCCATCATAGAAGTTGGTTGTAGTGAAATCTAAGCCCAAAGAGGTATCGCGTGTGTAAGTCCAAGTTGTGTTACGAGCAAGAATATCGATTTCACCAGATTGCAAAGCAGTGAAACGCTCTTTAGCCGAAAGTGGGGTGAATTTTACTTTTTGCGCATCGCCAAAAATAGCGGCTGCTGTTGCACGACAAGCGTCCACGTCGATACCAGACCACTCACCGTTTGAATCCGCATTGGAAAAACCAGGTACACCTTGGCTAACGCCACATTGAATAAAACCTTTTGCTTTGACATCGTCAAGCGTTGCTGCGGCTGCGCCAGTACTAATAGTAGCGGCGATTGCGGCTGTAGACAGTAGTTTACCAACATTCGATTTCATTATATTGAGCCTCCCAGGCGGTTGTTTTATATATGTTGTTATCTAGATCTTACAAAATTACTCATTTGAATATTAAGCAAGCTTAGTGCCAACATTTAATTATTCTTGTTGTTTGGTATATGTAGACGATTCCTCTGAAAGATCATCACATTCCCCTATAGAATTACTCTTTTAAGGAGGAGTCAAGGATAAAATGTCAGAAAAGAGGTGTGTGATACTTGTTTTTTGCACTTTTTGGCGATCTAGGGTGCTGTCTTTCTAGTTGTTTGGCTGTATATCGAGCTTGATTAAAGTCAGTAAAAACAAGGCTCTGTAGATATATTTAGGTTTTTATACGCACAGATTTAGGGCGATCTACGTAAGTCGTGAATCTTTTTTGTGCTAGATGAAGTTTTTGCATCATTTTAGTGCTGTTTTGAGATTTTTTGTGCGTAATTTGAATACCCATACACAATATATTGAATAAAGCACTTTCCATAATCTGTAATCTGCGTGGTAGACTTAGAAAACATATTTTCTACTTTCCTTTAACTATCAATTAAAGTCATGTAAAGGAGATCCACATCAGATGGATAACTCAGCAAAGCCGCTTGACCGTTTAGATAAAAAAATTCTTCGAGAATTACAGATTAATGGTCGTTTATCGAATGTGGAGTTAGCGAGCCGAGTAGGACTCAGTGCGACGCCTTGTTTGGAGCGGGTGCGTCGTTTGGAACGTAACGGTTACATTACGGGCTACTGCGCTTTGGTCAATCCCAAAAAAGTGGATGCTGGATTGCTTGTCTTTGTGGAGATTCGTTTGAAGACAACGTCTCCAGAGGGGTTTAATGAGTTTAAAGCGGCCGTCACCGAGATTCCTGAAATTTTGGAGTGCCATCTGATCGCCGGTGACTTTGAATACCTTCTAAAAGCGCGCGTATCTAATATGGATACTTATCGTCTGTTGTTGGGAGAGACTTTGTTAACGCTCCCCCATGTTCGAGAGTCGCGGACTTACGTTGCCATGGAAGAAGTTAAAAATACCACAGTGGTTAATATTCCCTAAACCGTGATGGCGGCAAGCACTTTTTTTAACATGCTTGGGCCCATTCCTTTGACATTGAGAACGGCTTTTTCAGACTGAAATGGCCGTTCCGACACTAATTTTTCTAATACTTTTTTTGGCACACCTTTCACGTTTAAAAGCTTGTCCACTTTTGATTTATTAATGGCGAGATAACCATCTGAGTAACCAATGGTGTTTTTTTTTATATTTTCGTTTTTTGCGGGTATTTTGGGCGCGGGGGCTTGAACGTCTTCTTGCTTATTGATTGTAGCGGATGGGTCAGACGACGGACTGGCGCTCTGATAAGAATTTTCAAAATAGACAGAATCGCACAAAGTGTAATCGACGCCATTCCATTCGCTTAGTTGCAACGCCAATGACCAAGAACCAACAGTCGGTTGTTGAAAAATCAGATCGTAGTAGCAATCGCCAAGGAAGTGTTGGCCTTTTATTTCGCCAATCGTTGTCGAGGCAAGTATTGTGTTTGTTGCTCTATGATCGGAGTTTGGTGGAAATGCACATAACTGTAACCGTAGAGTGCCACTGAGATTCTCTTCCGCTCTATTGTTTTCAATGCGATGAACAAAAATAAGAATACGGTCATTTTCAATTCGGTAGCCACATCCTTGTAGGGTGAGATTCGTATCTTGAGGAGATTGATTCAAAGAGTCCATGTTCTTTCCTTACTGGCGAATCGATTAAGTGATAAAGCACTCAGAGCCTTTTTCTTGAAGGCCTTTTGCATTGTGTGATTTTTGATTAAATTTTACTCAGGTGCAAGCAAATACCGTTTGCCGGTTGATTTAAATTGAGGTTACGATGCTTCAAGGCAAGAAGAGAAGACGCTCAAGTAGCATTTAGACGTTTAGGTACTGATCATGATTGGGTAGCCATCGTGATAGTAGGGGGGAAATGGCGGCTGGATAGCGGCTATGTAGTAAGGCCGCGGCTTTTTGAACATCATCCAACAATCCTTTGTCTCTTTGTAAATCCGCGACCTTAAACTCCCAGAGCCCAGTTTGTCTGGTGCCGAGTAATTCACCAGGGCCGCGTAATTCCAAGTCTTTTTCAGCGATTTTAAAGCCATCGCTGGTTTCCCGCATGGTGGAGAGTCGTTCTTTGCCTTGTTGCCCTAATGGGGCTTTATAAAGCAGCACACAATGGCTGGCGGTTTGCCCTCGACCCACACGACCACGCAACTGGTGCAGCTGAGCAAGGCCAAGCCTCTCTGGGTTTTCGATCACCATGAGACTGGAGTTTGGGACATCGACACCGACCTCAATCACCGTAGTCGCCACCAGTAGTTGAATCTCGCCCGCTTTGAATTTTGCCATAATGTCGGCTTTTTCTTGGGCTTTTAAGCGCCCATGGACCAAGCCAATACGAAGCTCGCCAAGCTGTTCTTGCAGTAAAATGGCCGTGTCTTCTGCGGCTTGGCATTGCAAGGCTTCAGACTCTTCAATCAAGGTACAGACCCAATAGGCCTGTTTGCCTTCTTCGCAGGCGCTTTTCACACGATCAATGACTTCTTGTCGGCGTTGATCCGATACAACAATGGTGTTCACAGGGGTGCGACCCGGCGGCAGCTCGTCAATGATGGAGCAGTCCAGATCGGCATAGGCTGACATGGCCAGGGTTCGTGGAATGGGCGTGGCTGTCATGATGAGCTGGTGAGGTTGAAAACCATGTTTCATGCCTTTTTCGCGTAACGCCATACGCTGATGTACGCCAAAACGATGTTGTTCGTCGATAATCGCCAAGGCTAAGCGATCGAATTCTACGGTATCCTGAAACAAAGCGTGTGTTCCAACAATGATCTGAGCTTGTCCAGACGCGATATCAATGAGTTCTTTTTCTCGGGCTTTGCCTTTGAGTTTGCCGATCATCCACGCCACCTTAAGTCCAAGTGGCTCAAACCATTGAGTGAAATTGACATAGTGCTGTTCAGCTAAAATTTCGGTAGGCGCCATAATGGCAACTTGGTAGCCAGCCTGTACAACAGACGCCGCCGCCAATGCCGCCACCAAGGTTTTCCCTGAGCCTACATCGCCCTGAACCAAACGCAGCATAGGATGACCTGAGCGGAGGTCGTTAAGGATTTCTTGAAAAACCCGTTGCTGCGCATTAGTTGGTGAAAAGGGAAGCTGTTGCAAGAGCCGTTGGCTTAATTCACCTGCGGCCTGCACTTTGATGGCAACATCTTGTTTGGCTTTCATGCGTTTGCCGATTAGAGAAAGCTGGTGCGCCATGAGTTCTTCAAACGATAGGCGGTATTGTGCTGGATGACAGCCAGATTTGAGTAACTCTAGATTGGCCTCTCTTGATGGATGATGAAGAAACTGAATGGCATCAACCAGAGGAGGGAGGCCGAACTGAGTGCGTATCTCGTCAGGTAGCCACTCTTGTAAATTGTAGGGTGTTAAACGTTCTAAGGCTTGTGCGCAAAGTTGACGAATTTTCGTTTGTGTTAAACCATCCGTCAGTGGGTAAATCGGTGTCAGTTGTGCGGTTTCTTCTTGTGTTTCATCTTCCCCAATGACCTTGTATTCAGGATGATAGATTTCAAATCCTGTGCTGCCACGGCGAATCTCACCAAAGCAGCGTACTCGTTTACCGGCTTCCAGTTGCTTTTTTTGCGCGGCGGAAAAGTGAAAGAAGCGCAGACACAAGGTGCCAGTGTGATCTTTGATACGACACAGCAAGCTACGACGTTTGCCCATTTTGATTTCCGCGCCCGTGACTTGGCCTTCGATAACGGCTTCATCGCCAAAGCGCAGTTGCCCTATAGGAACCACACGTGTTCTGTCTTGATAGCGGATGGGCAGATGAAACAGCAGATCTTGCACTGTATTCAAGTGCAGCTTTGCCAGTTTTTCCGCCATCGCATCGCCAACGCCCTTTAGCTCACGAACGTCTTGAGTGTCTAATCCATCGATCATGCCTACTCTCTACAAATCCAATCGTTCTATAGGTCTAGCTGCTTACAAGCATCACGGATAGACTGGCTAACGGCTTCAATCGCTTTAGGGCGTGGGAAGCTCGCTCGCCAAGCCAGTGCTACGGTACGTTTGGGGGCTGGTGCGGTAAAAGGTCGGACTTCTAGCATGTCATGATTAATGTTCATCGCCGCCGATTTAGGCAACACGGTGACGCCTAAGCCTGAAGCCACCATATAGCGAATGGTTTCTAATGAGCTACCGTTAACGATAGTACGGCCGTCGCCAAACTCGCTTTCGTTAACCAAAGGACAAGCTTCCAATACCTGCTCACTAAAACAGTGACCTTTACCGAGTAACAACAAGTTGTCAGTCGATAACTGATCTGTGTCTATACTGGCCAATTTGGTCCATGGATGCGATTTCGGCATCAGCACCATGAACTCTTCTTCGTAAATGGGTTGTGTCACCACGTCCGGTTCACGAAAAGGCAGCGCCACGATGATGGCATCTAATTCACCATTACGTAGTTTAGGGCGTAAGTTTTCCGTGAGGTCTTCTTCAATGATCAACGGCATGCCGGAGGTGATTTTGTGCAAAGACGGAATCATAAAAGGAAACAAGTAAGGGGCAATGGTAAAAATAGCACCGACTTTGAGAGGGCCTTTTAATTGGTTTTTTCCCGACGAAGCGAGTTCTTTAATGGTATTGGCTTGATGTAGTACACGCTTCGCTTGGGTAATAATTTGCTCCCCCAACGGTGTGACATAAACCGAACTTTTGCTGCGCTCAAAAATTGCCACGCCTAGCTCGTCTTCCAGTTTTTTGACGGCGACACTAAGAGTCGGCTGTGACACATGGCAATCCAGTGCTGCTTGTCCAAAATGTTTTTTTTCGGCCAGCATTACAATGTATTTCAATTCCGTTAATGTCATAACACACCTTTTGCTTAAGCTGTTTCATTGTTAATAACTATGATAATACATATTTTGATAAAGTATACTCGTTCCTTTTTTATTGCTGAGTATTTCTTGCTTGGAATATCTGTCAGTATTCTACACAGTAGTGCGGCAACAGGTTTACAACGTTCGCGTTTAACGTAGTTTGGAGAAGGTTAATGGCAAAGGTACTGATCGCAGGTTGCGGTGATTTAGGTTCTGGTGTAGCCGCTGAATTGGTGAAAAACGGTCATGAGGTAACGGGGATTCGTCGTACAAAAGCCCAGTTCCCAGAAGGCGTAGTGGGTATGACAGGGGACCTACTGAGCATGACAGATGACAACTTACCTAATGTGGACGTGGTTTTCTTGATCATGACCCCCAATGGTCGTGACGAAGACGCGTATCGAGCCGCTTATTTTGACACCGCGCAAGTGTTGATCCGTCGCTATAAAGCCATGGTGAAACCGCCTCAGGTGTTTTTTGTGTCCAGCACCAGTGTATACGGACAACATCAAGGTGAGTGGGTTGATGAAACTACGCCCGCCATCCCTTCATCAGCAACGGCGACAGTATTGCTTGAAACCGAGCAGGCGCTTGCTGCCGTATTGCCCAGTGTGACGGTGCGTTGTTCCGGTATTTATGGTCCAGGGCGATTTCGATTATTAGAGACGGTACTAAGTGAAAAGGATTGGGAAGCCAACAGTTGGACCAATCGTATTCATCGGGACGATGTGGTATCAGCACTGGTAACCTTAGCCAACATAGCGTTTGAGGGGAAAGACTTACCCAAACAGGTGATTGTGACCGATCAAACACCGGTTTCTATGTGGGAAGTGAAACTTTGGTTAGCAACCTGTCTAGGTGCAAGGGTGGCCGTAAAAGAGAGTAATCAATTTGTTCCGGCATCCGGAAAGCGTATACAGGGCCAATACCTTTTATCACAAGGTTGGGTGCCGCGTTATCCGAGCTATGTGGCGGGCTATCATGCGTTGTTGCGTGAGTTTAATGCGACGCGATAAATCAGCAGTGCGCTAGTGATTAGGTACAAGGTCGCCATAATAAAAAAAGAGGCCGCGGCCTCTTTTTTTACGTGACAAGCATGGGTTTGAAGAGATTAGTCTTCCAACACCATGATGCCTTCGATTTCTACCTGAACGCCTTTCGGCAAAGCGCGAACGCCCATTGCTGCGCGTGCTGGGTAAGGCTGCTTAACAAACTGCATCATTACCTCGTTTACTGTGGCGAAGTTGCTTAGATCGGTCATGAAAATATTAAATTTCACTACGTTCTCTAGAGAGCCCCCCGCTGCTTCGCAAACGGCTTGTAGGTTTTTGAAGACTTGTGTTGTTTGCTCAACGATATCTTCACTGATGACTTCCATGGTTTCAGGAACCAAGGGAATTTGACCAGACAAATACACAGTATTGCCAGCACGAACGGCTTGTGAGTATGGACCGATAGCGGCCGGTGCGTTTTCAGTGTGAATGACTTGTTTTGACATAAATGAGCATCCTATTTTAGAGGGTCAGTAAACAGTAAATAAAGGCCAATTAACGCCCTACAATGGTTTCCCTTGTGACTTTCTCGACACAACGAACGGCTTTTATGCGACGCATGACATCCGCTAAGCCAACGCGACTGGAGATAGTAATACTTAACCGTAAACGACTGACTCGGCCACGCTCAATAATATCGAGATTTGATACTTGGAAGTCTGTGTCGCTGATTGAACTGGCGATTTTCGCCACCGCACCACGTTCGTTGATATAAGTGACGATGAGGCTAATGTGTAGCTCTTCTTCGATTTCTTTGCCCCATGCCATATGAATAAAACGTTCAGGGCTCGACAGATGGTCCTGAACATTCGGGCAATTAAGGTGGTGAATAATAATGCCTTTATCAACTTGGACATAGCCAACAATCGGATCACCGGGAATCGGGGAGCAACATTTCGCATAGGAAATCAGCATCCCTTCAGAACCGTTTACCTTAAAGGACTTTGGGGTCACCAAGGTATCTTCATCAATGTTGGGGAAAAGCTCTCGAGCAACCAGATAGCCCACGTGGCGGCCTTTACCGATGGATTCTAGTAAGTCATCCATGGTGGCGAGCTGGTGGTTGGTCAGCACTTGCGCGATTTGTTCCGCCGTCAACTCTTCAACATTTGTTTTAAAGGCGTTGAGAGAACGAGTCAGCAGGCGATAGCCGATGGAGATGGCGTTTTCTCGCTGTTTGTCTTTTAAATAATGGCGAATGTTGGTGCGCGCTTTACCCGTAATCGCAAAGCTCAACCAAGCCACATTTGGCTGAGCATTTTTGGCTGTAATGATTTCAACCGTCTGTCCGCTTTCTAGCTGTGTACTGAGCGGTGCAAGACGACGATTAATACGACAAGAAATACAAGTGTTGCCGATTTCAGTATGGACGCCATAGGCAAAATCAACAGGCGTGGCGCCAGAGGGTAATTCAATGATTTGGCCATTTGGAGTGAAAACATACACCTCGTCAGGGAACAGATCGCTTTTCACGTTATCAACAAATTCGACGGGGTTACGTGCTTTTTGTTGAATTTCTAATAAACTTTTCACCCATTTTGTCGCACGATCGTGATTGCTTGGCATGTTGGAGGTGCCGCTGACTTTATAAGCCCAGTGCGCAGCAATACCATTGTTGGCGACCAAATCCATTTCTTCTGTACGAATTTGGATTTCCATGGGGATACCATTAGCACCCAACACAGTGGTGTGTAGAGACTGATAACCATTGGATTTGGGAACCGCTATGTAGTCTTTAAAGCGGCCTTCGATGGGTTTAAAGAGGGCGTGAATTACCCCTAAAATTCGATAACAGCTGTCATGGCGATCGGTCACGATGCGCACACCCATGACGTCCATGATTTCATCCAGAGAGCGGCGCTTCTTGTCCATCTTCTGATAAATGCTGTAAATATGCTTTTCGCGAACACTGATGCTGGCTTCGATATAATCTGCGGCCAATTCGGAGCGAATCGTATCTTCAAGTTTCTGAGTGTCTTTAATGCGCTGCTGGCCATACTTTTTATGGATGGCTCTTTGTAACATGCGCGCGCGCATTGGGTAATAGGCTTGAAAAGCGAGGGATTCTAGATCAACCCTAACATTGTACATACCCAAGCGATTGGCAATGGGCGCGTAAATATCCAAGGTTTCGCGAGCGATACGGCGTTTTTTATTTGCTGGCATGGCATCCAATGTGCGCATGTTATGCAAACGGTCCGCCAATTTCACCAAGATAACACGAATGTCATCGGCCATGGCCATGGCCATTTTTTGGAAGTTATGGGCTTGTTTTTCGACTTGGCTGTTGAATTCCAAATGGGTAAGTTTACTTACGCCATCCACCAGACTGGCGACACCTTCACCGAACTGCTCAGTGAGCGCTTCTCGGCTAATACCAGTATCTTCAATCACGTCGTGCAGTAAGGCCGCTGTCAAACCATCACAATCCATTCGAAGTTCAGAGAGAATTTCGGCGACGGCGAGAGGATGGGTGACATAAGGCTCGCCACTTTTGCGCCGCTGCCCATCATGGGCTTGCTCGGCATAATAGTAAGCTCGCTTTACCTTAGAGACTTGCTCGTAAGGTAAGTACTGACTCAGTGTCAGTGCTAAATCTTCAATGGTATACATCGCTCACCTCACATTGGCAAAAAAGAAGCGCGACAATTTGCAATGAGCGACACCATAGAGATTAAAACTCGTGCAATGGGCGTTTTTGCTGATCAACATTTTTTGCGTTGATTAGGTTTTCCGCTATTTCACGTAGTGCAACTACAGTCACTTTGTCGCCTTCTAAAGGCACTTTTGCGTCTTCGCCGCCAGTGGCAAGTTGACGAGCGCGTTTTGATGCGACCATCACTAGTTCAAAGCGGTTATCAACGTTTTCTAAACAATCTTCTACGGTAACTCGAGCCATTTTGACCTCTGTGTTCGGTTATCTATTTTTCCAAGGGTAATTCTACTTAACGGCTTCTCACAATGACAAGAGATCATTTATAAGATTGCCATATTTTTGCTGCATAACAGGGGTTTTTGCGCGCATTGCCATAAAAATGGACGACATTTCTGCAAGCGCCGTATCAAAATCGTCATTCACAATCACAAAATCGTATTCATGGTAATGGGACATCTCATTGACGGCCTTTGCCATACGACGCTGAATGACGTCCTCGGTGTCGGTCGCGCGTTTTTTGAGTCGCTCTTCTAGGGATGACAATGATGGCGGAAGAATAAAGATTCCTACGGCTTCGGGGTAGAGCTGGCGTACTTGGCGAGCGCCTTGCCAATCTATTTCTAAAATTACATCTAAGCCTTGCTCTAGCATACCAAAAATAGTTTCCTTTGATGTGCCGTAATAATGATCAAAGACTTGGGCGTGTTCAAAAAAGGCGTCTTCCGCAATCATATCCAAAAAAGATTCATCGTCGATAAAATAGTACTCTCGACCATGTTCTTCACCAGCCCTCGGTGCGCGCGTGGTATGAGAAATGGAAATACGTACTTTATCGTCTGCTTTTAGCAGGGCTTTATACAAAGAAGACTTGCCAGCGCCAGAAGGCGCAGACAATATAAATAAGTTGCCAGTATGTTTGTGCATTGGTTATTTAGTCCGCTAGTCTTTTTTAACATCTTACTATATCACAAACAAAATGCCTGTTATTAGTTGGACATTATTGTCGCTGTAGGGCTTATTACGCTTATTGATCTAGAAGCCCAATTATTGGGCTTCTAGATCAGGTTACTTGGGATTGAAGTAATTGGGTTACTTATCTGTAAAGCCACGCACCTGTGAATTTAATTGCCAGCGTAGTAGTTCCGGTAACGCTTGCTGACGATCCTGCTGCTGCTTGATAGGCGGCTCGCTATTGGTTGTTGTTCTTAGTCCAGTCTCACTCTCCCAAGGATAAAAAGCGGCTTTACCACTCATAGGATAGGCACCATTCTTATCTATCCATAATGTAACGTTGTAACCAAATGCACGGCTTTCATCATCTGTCGGTGCTAGCATGTTTCGACCTGCAATGGCTTGATAGGATGTATCCGATAAGCTCAGGTTATATAAAGTGGGGAAGATATCTTTGTGTGATCCCACACGGTTAGCATCATATTTCCAGTCTGTATTGTCGAGAATGTCTTGGGGAACATATAGATAAAAGGGGACGGCGCGATCCAATACTTGTTCCTGAGGATACAGTGCATTCAGGCGACGCATTTGGTGGTCACCTGTGGCTGCAATAATGGTTTTATTACCCACGCTTGAACCTTTAACGGTTGTGATAAATTGTCCAAAAGCATCAGCAGCGAACTGATAGGTTTCTAGAAGCGCTTTTTGTGACGCCTCATCATCACTAGAATGTCTTGCAACCTCCGGTGTTATCTCAAAAGGAGCGGGTTTATAACGAGCAGGTGTCTCATAAGGGGGATGATTGGTAATGGTTAAGATAGTAATAAAAGTGGGCTCTGTTGCATCCTCAAGTACCTTCTCTGCTAAACGGTAGGCATAGTCATCAGGCACTCCCCAAGCGCCTTGTTCAGCGATTGATTCAGGGTACATTTTCATTAGGGTATTTTGATCATAAACCACATCCACACTTTGAATAGGTAAATAGGTTGCCAAATTACGCCAGGCCATATTGCCAGGAGAAATAAAAACCGTTTTATAGCCTGCTTTTTTGTAAACACTGAAGGGGACGCCTTGCAGTTTGACTTTTTGCTCGGAACTGTGACTGATGTTTTCAAACGGACTATGAAATAGCATTGCCGCTAACGATGGTGCCGTACCATTGTCTTCGGATAAAAAACGGTTAAAGACAAAATCGTCTCTAAAATGCGAACGCAGCTGTCCTAAAAGATCATTTTTTTCAGGATGATCAAACGCCAACATATTGCTGCCGAAACTTTCCATAATATTCATAACAACATTAGGCTTATTGGCCTCAAGCCATGGATTAGCAGGGGTTCGTGCGTTCAGACTGTTGATGCCTAATTGTGCTTTGAGTGAAAAGCCTTTTTCTTGGCTGACAGGAGCGAAAGCAGTATCCCTTTTTTTATCTTTCCATGCCCAATCTAGTGCCATAAAGCCATTTGGTGACAGTTTGTTTAGAATCAATAGTTGCGATACTTGGGCATTATCGCGACGTAAAGGAAACGTCCCGACACTGCCTCGTGCGGCAATGAGTAAAATAGTAAAAGTGATCAGTATATAAATAACGACAAAGCTGAAGTGCCAAGGTTTACGTTTTTTTTCTCGCAGTGTGAATTTGGCGAGTCTATAGGCAATAAAACCAAGCAAAAAAGCAGATGAAATGCCTTTTATAACGGGATAATCTTGCCAAATATTAAGCAACACACTTTTGGTATCATCCTCAGCTAATCCAAATGCAAAAATATCAAAGTGGTTATGATAGGTTTGGTAATAATAAAAATTACTGATCGTCACCATCACCACAGAGAACAAGATCAGGCCCATTAAAAAAGGGCTAATGGCTGTCAAAAAGCGCCACGATATTTGACTCGCACAAAATAATAAACCGATTAGGAAGAAGGGTGCCATGAACATACTGGCAACCCGAAAATCATATCGAACGCCAATTGACCACATGCGGGTGACATCTTGACTGTGCTTTGCAAGCTCTACAGGAGTCGCAAAGTGCTGCAACATAAAATAGCGCCCGAGCAGCAATATCAAAACGATGAGAAAGAGTTGGACCACTAACGTGACCACAAGAGGTCGCATTCGGCTCTGGTACATTATTGTAATTACCCTAAAAAAACTGAATTACCGCTGATTATAGCACTCAATAAATACCGAATACTGAAATAAAATCAGGTGAACGATAAAACGTATTTTTCATCAAACTTATGAAGATGAGGGCTCACGAAAAGCTTAACGACTTGGCTTTGGACTCGCCATCCAGCCGAGTCCCATCCAAATGAAACCAATGCTGAGTATGATGTAGAGTGGAGCCGTCCACGATTGTTGCAAGTCATACAATGCACCAATCAACACAGGGCCAATCGCCGCCAGCGTATAACCAATGAGCTGTGCCATGCCAGACAGCGCCGCGGCTTGCTTTGGACTGTGAGTTCGCAAACTGACGAAAGACAAGCCCAAAATAAAGCCCATGCTGACGCCGAACCCAAACGACACCGACCAAACCCCAGACCAACTTGGAATGAACAAAAAGCCCGCCACGCTCAAAGATGTTAGTCCTGTGGCAAATAAACACAAGCGTCGATGGCTGCCTAAACGATTGATAAAAGGCGCTAAAATCAACGACGGAATGGCGCCCGCCAATTGTAAGTAGCCTTGGTAAAGTCCGGCTGTTGAGTCCGTGTACCCATGACTGATTAAAATAGCGGGCACCCAAGCGACAACGATGTAATTAATCAGCGAGTTGACCGCTAAAAAACCAGCCACTTGCCATGCCGTGACGGAACGCCACACGGACGTGGCCACTTCAACATTCCCGGTTTGCGGCGCTTGGTGTTGGGTGATCTTACAGCTAAACCACACCACCAAAGGCAAGACGATCAACACGCTTTGGCACGCCAATGCAAACGACCAGCTACTCATTGGTAAGGTAAAAGTGGACTGTTCCGCATATTGGCTGAATGGCACCGCAAGGCTCGACATCAAAAAGCCGCCGATGCTCATCATCAATACGTAAATGGCCGTGAGTTGAACCACATAATTTGGGAATTCACGTTTTAGCAAACTGGGTAACAACACATTGCCAATAGCAATGCCAGCGCCAATCAATATCGCACCGAAATACAGACCGCTAATGGAGCCGAATGTCCGAATCACCATGCCAAGGGCAATCAGACCCACACCCGAAGCGAGAATGCGCTCAATGGTAAAATGCCGAGTCAGCCAAGACGCTACCGGTGCAAAAAAAGCAAACGCTAACAAGGGGAGGCTAGTCAGTAGACCAGATTGCGAATTACTGAGGTTGAGATCCGTACTGATTCTGTCTAATAACGGTGGCAATCCCGTGACTGGGCCGCGCAAACTCAATGCCACCAAAAAAATAAATAAGAGTAAAAAAGCCGCATCGTGCTGTGCTAATCGTTGTAATCGTTTCATGGTGTCCATTCATATTAAAAGCGGTTGCTAGGAAATATTGCCGATTCGCTATTATATGCGTTACGCTGCTTGCTGAATTAAGAGACTTGGACAATAAATTGCGAAATACAGACAAAAGCATTTTTGAATCGCTCACCGATCTTTGCTTTGCCGATCACTATCCCCATCGTGTTTTGGTATTGCGTTCTCAATCGGTACCGCACAGTGAAGAGACCCCATGGCATCATCATAAAAAAGCGCAACTTGTGCTGCCATTAACCGGCGTGGTGACCAGCTTCATTGATGACAAAATGTGGCTTGTGCCGCCTCGTTGTGCGGTGTGGATTCCGAGTGATGTCATGCATCGTAACCAAATTTCACCCAATGCGGATGTGTGCATGTTATTTGTCGACAGCACGGATTTGTCTTTGCCTGACGTGGCCTGTACCTTAACGATCACGCCTTTTGTGCGTGAGTTAATTTTGCATCTGCATACACAACAGGAGTATGAAAAGACCGACCCCGTGACGGATCGGTTGGTAGATGTACTGATTGATCAATTGCTTCAATTGGAGCGAGAAGAGTTTGATTTTCCTATTCCCGATGAGCCTATCTTGAATCGCCTTGCGCTCGAACTCATCGCCAGACCGAATGAGAAGCGTACTTTAAGCGAGTGGGCCAGTGACTTCGCCATGAGCGAACGTACCTTAGCGCGTATGATCAAACGCCATGTGCAGCTCACCTTTGGGCAATGGCGCAGCCAATTGCATATTGTCCTTGCCCTACAAAAACTCGCCATCAACCTGCCTATCCAAACCATCTCCGAAGAACTTGGCTACGACTCGGTCAGCGCTTTTATTACTTTTTTTAAAAAAGCCTTAGGCAAATCCCCCAGGCAATATCGGATTGAGCGATGGGGGAAGGAATGACAGAGCGCCACGTCATGGTTCGTTTAGACCGTCGTGAGAATATACAGCGCCAAGAAAATTAACGCCAAGCCAGATAGGCGATCAATCCACATGGCTTTGCTGCGCAACTTTTCTAAGAAACGCGCATTCGATAACAGACATGCAATCAAGGTGTACCAAAGGCCATCCACCAGCCAAGGCGTCGCCACCATGAGCATTTTTCCACTTACTTGATGGACTTCTGCCACAAAAGGGCTGAATAACGCCGCAAAGAATAGGGCGATTTTGGGGCTTAAAATCGAGACCAGAAAACCTTCTTTAGCAGACTGAAACAGACTAACGCGAGTGCCTGATTCTAACTTAGCTGCAATGCCGCCGTTGGAGCGCAGGGCATTAAAGCCAAGGTAGGCCAAATACGCTGCCCCCGCGTAACTGATGATCAGAAACAGTAAAGGCAGCTGATGGAAAATCACCGCCAAACCAAGCATGGAAATCAGCGCGTATAAACCAATGCCTGTCGCGTGGGCCCAAGACGTGGCCAAACCGTTTGCTCGGCCGCCAGCCAGACTGTGCTTGATGACTATTGCGAGGCTCGGGCCTGGCGACATGGCACCAAGCAAACAAATGGTAAACAGGGAAAACCAAATAGACAGTGACATACGCGTGCTCCTTTATGATGGGAGCAGACTAGCAAGCTCTTGGTATTATATGAAATCATCTTTTCTCATAGTGCTTATGATCTTGAATCATAGCCTATAGAATAAGCGGCTTTCGACATCACCTGCAAAACGAGACTTCTCATCCACAGGTGAGAAGGGTCGTTATCGTACTTTGCATGCCAAATCAGCCAGTACTTATGGCGTGGTGTCGTGATGGGAAGCGGTTTATAGATCAGAGAAAAGTGGTTTTTTAAATTTCGAGCAATGTGTTCAGGAATCACCAAAAGATGCTGACTTTGACACAGTGATTGCGCTGCCGCGTAGAAAAATGGCACTTTCAGCGCAAAGCGGCGGGGCTTTTCTAACTTGGCTAACGCCTCATCTACGTAACTGTCCTTGTCGCCACCGCCGATCACTTTAATATGAGCATAGGCGAGTAGATCGGCAATGCTCAGAGTGTCCTGCGTTGCCAAAGGATGAGCACGGCTCATCACACAAACGGGAGCGTCTTCGCCTATTTGAATCGAAGACACCCCTTCTGGTTGTGTTGGCGACATGCTCGACGCCAACTGAATATCGGAGGTGGCAAGCAAAGGCAATAAATCTGGCTGCCATAAACGATACTGCATTGAGACATTGGGCGCCTGTATTGCCAAGGTCTCAACAATATCGGGCAAAATATACTGCGCCACGTAATCGCTGGACGAGAGCACAAACTCGCCATGCCACTTTGCCGGCTCGAACGCCTCTTCCACCAGCAAATCATCCAACTCCACAAACCAAAGGGCCAGCTTTGTTTGCAGCTGCAACGCCTTGGGCGTAGGAATCAGCGTATTGCCTTCGCGAATGAGCAAGGGATCAGCAAACAGGCTTCTGAGTTGGCTGAGTTGGCGGCTCACCGCCGATTGTGTCAGATTCAGTTTATCGGCCGCGTGGCTAACATGGCGCTCTTCCAGTAGCACCTTTAACGAACGCAACAAATTTAAGTTAATACGATGAATCATGTCGTTATGCTCACAGGCTGACAAAGTGTTTGGCGTATTTTTCGACTTTACCCATCATAACGCAAGGCGCATCGTCCCGCTTAATGGGCAAACTTCAACACGACTACACCGAGAATAATCAACAATACTCCCATGTAACGCAGTAAAGACGTGGCATCGCCATAAAACCAAATGCCCACCAAAAAAGTGCCTGATGCGCCGATTCCTGTCCACACGGCATAGGCGGTCCCCATGGGGATGTCTTTTTGCGCCAACCAAAGCAAAGTACCACTCACCGCCATAAAACCAATCGCCATGACGATGCCCAATACTTTTGAGCCACCAGACTGCGCCATTTTTAGCCCGACGGGCCAGCCGATTTCCGTTAATCCAGCCAACAACAAATACACCCAACTCATGTCTTACTCCTTAATATGTTGAAGACAATGTTATTTGCGGGCTAGACTATCAATAATTATGATATTTAAAAGTTAATAACCATCGAAAAAATTCATATGTTGAGTCTAGAACAAATTAATATGTTGGTGTTGTCTGCCGAGCTGGGTTCCTTTTCCGCCTGCGCGAGAAAGCTTGGCAAAGTGCAGTCAGCGGTCAGTCATGGGATTAGCAATTTAGAAATAGACTTGGGCGTTGAATTGTTTGATCGAACCTCCCGCAGCCCTAAACTCACGCCAGAAGGGGAGCGCTTACTGCGCAGCGCGAAAGCCTTGTTAGCTCAGTCCCATGAATTCGAAAAGATTGCCGAATCCATTACCCGCCATGAAGAAGGCGCCTTAACGATCGCCGTTGACGATGCTCTGTTAACACCGTATTTGAGCACCATCTTGGCCTTATTTGCACAAGCCTTCCCTCATGTCGAAATTGACCTGATTTCATTGGCCTCTCCTGACATTATCGCAACGGTGGCGGATGGCAACGTTGACATCGGTGTGATGTTTTCAGAAGTAGAAGCCAATAAACAAGTGGATTTTTGCTACGTGGGCAGTGTGGACTTTGTCGCTGTGTGCCATGCTGATTTTCCCTTAGCGGCCCTGCGACGGCTATCCGAATCAGACCTCATGCCTTATCGGCAAATTGCCGTCAGAGGCCAGCAGAAGCGAGAGTCACAAGTGCTCATTAGCATGACACCAAACGCCTGGTGGTGTTCAAGCAACTACAGTGTCTTGGCCTTAGTGAAACAACAAATCGGCTGGGCTTACCTGCCTTTGTCCTTGGTGCAACCCTTTGTGCACACCGGCTTATTGCAAAAAATAGACGTCACCTTCGACCACAAACCCTGGTCTGTCCCCGTTGACCTAGTCTGCAAAAAAGGCGCCTTACGTGGCCCCGCCCATCAATGGCTGTTTGATGCCTTAAAAAATGCCTTTTCTGCTGAGCGTTAGACAAAGCAAAAGAATAAGAAATTATAAAATAGATATAATAATGTCCAAAAAAACCTAAAATAAGGTTAAAATAGATACTATTGTATCCATTTTTTGGGTGATTGTTTCTATGAGTCATTTCCTATTGCTGGATGACAGCGACGTACAGCACGCTTTTGCGGCGCATCTTCGTAAGCGGCGAGAGCAAGAAAAACTGTCTCGTGATGCATTGGCCGCTCGCAGTGGCGTTCCCGCTCCAACCATCAAAAAGTTCGAACTGACAGGGCAGATTTCCTTTCGTCAGTTATTACTGCTTTGGCAAAGCCTAGATGAACTGTCACGGCTCTTTGCGTTGACCCAAAATACAGAAAATAATCAATCCAGCATGCCAACGTCTATTGAAGAGGTGCTGAAAAATGGCTTTTAAAGCCATCCAAAAACTCGCCACAACCGCCAGCTTTGCCAACTGGCATCAAGCCCAACAAGCGATAGAAGAAATCGTCGACTCCCTTTCTGGCTTTCGTGACGTCGCTTTATTCTTAGGTGTGAAACCAGATACCGTGCGTCTGATAGAAAAACAACTGGATACTTGTTGGCAAGATAACAAAGGCTTGTTGGGGTGATGGTTTATTTTGAAATTAGGTTTATAAAACAACAACTGTCATCGCAAGTGACATATCAACAAAATGAAACTATACTTTTAAAAAATTGTTATTTTATGAAGGTTTAGTTTATGTCTTCTCGGTCTGCTGTGGTGTTCCCAAAAGATTTACGAATGTTGAAGATACTGGGTGAAAATATTTCGTTGGCGATGAAGCGTCGAAAGATCACTCAGACAAGGTTATCCGAGCGTACTGGCCTATCTATGCCGACGTTACGCAATATCACCCGAGGCGAACCCAGTGTGTCGATTGGTCATTACCTTGTGGTGTTATCGGTGCTTGGGTTAGCAGCCGATCTTGGCAAAGTCGCTTTGGACGATGAGTTTGGTAGAAGGCTACAAGATATTGAACTACTGACCGCCAAACATAAAAAGAAACCGACGAGGCTATCGTCATGAGTCGATCTATTTATGTCTATGCTCACTGGTACGCCATGCCGCAACCTGAACTTGTGGGAATGCTAGAAACAGACCTCGTTCGAGGCGTTGAAGTGTATCGATTTTCTTATGATGAGAATTGGCTAACGTCGCCTTTTGCCATGCAGATAGACCCTCAGTTACAGCTATTCAGAGGCGATCAATTTAATAACGATGCGCGAAATTTCAGGGCCTTTCTAGACTCCTGCCCAGATCGTTGGGGGCGCTTACTAATGCAACGGCGAGAAGCTGTTTTAGCAAGGCGAGAGCAACGACAAATTCGAAGATTGAGTGACGCAGATTATCTGCTTGGTGTTCATGATGCCTACAGAATGGGGGCATTACGTTTCAAGTTATCCAAAGACGGGCCTTTTTTAGACAACGACCAACAGCTTGCTACGCCTCCCATGTCGAGCTTGCGAGAATTAGAACATGCCGTTAGTCAGATCGAGCAAGATCCAGATGTAGATAATCCTGACTATCTTAAGTGGCTATTTATGTTGATTTCCCCTGGCTCATCACTAGGTGGAGCTCGCCCAAAAGCCTGTGTTATGGATGGTGAGGAACTCTGGTTAGCGAAATTCCCCAGCCGTCATGATAATCATGATATAGGTGCTTGGGAGTACTTGGTGTATCGCATGGCCGTCGATGCGGGGGTTAACATGGCACCATGTAAAATCTTACAATTTAATAGCCCGCATCATACTTTTTTGACGAAACGCTTTGATCGAGAGGGAGAAACAAGACATCATTTTTCCTCTGCCATGACCCAGCTGGGTTACTACGATGGTGATGCTGGAGCGAGCTATCTAGAACTTGCGCAATTCTTAATGGAACAAGGGGCAAATACCCAAGCTGACCTAGCCCAGCTTTGGCGACGTTTAGCGTTCAATATTATGGTTCGCAACAGCGATGATCATCTAAGAAATCATGGGTTTATATTGGCAGAAGAGGGTTCTGGTTGGCGACTCTCCCCTGCTTATGACATCAACATTTCCATAGGCGCTACAGGGCTTCACCTTAATATTGATGAATATTCTAACGAGCTAAACCTAGATTTAGCGCTAGAAGTTGCGCCTTATTTTCAGTTGTCCGCGACAGAAGCGAAGCAAATCCTTTCGGAACTACAAAGCGTGGTCAGCAATTGGCAGGATTACGCTAATGAAATAGGTATAAAGCGACAAGAGCAACAAATTTTAGAACGAGTCTTTAATTGAAACTATATTTATAATATTTATTGATTAGTGAACTTATAGTTTCTATCAAGTGAGTTTGAAAGCGGCTGACAGGGTCGATAGGTATCAGAGTCATACTGGCTAGGTCGCAAAGGGTAGTGGATGATTTTAGGTTATGTATAAAAAACACGAAAAAATAGACATGTCATAAGGATTTGGCGCTTTCATGTCGAAAAAGTGGTAGAATTTCGACATGACTATTTCTGTATGGTAACGTGTTATGTCGATGGTATCGACATAAGCTACAAAACAAATAAAGATATGTCGAAATTGTGAAGGAATTTAAACATGAGCTTTCGTGCTGATCTGCCATATAACCAATTACCACAACTTCCCCCCGACATTGACCTGATAGAAACAAGAACTGTACTCAAAGCCTGTATCAGTGCGAGAGCGGCACTGGCAGAGTTAAAACAGGCTGGAGAACTATTGCCAAACCAAAGTATGTTGATCAACTTGTTGCCTCTTTTAGAAGCGAAAGACAGTTCTGAAATAGAGAACATTGTCACGACGACTGACCAATTATTCCAATATGCACAAGAAGATACGGGTGCAGACCATGCGACCAAGGAGGCATTGCGCTACCGAACTGCACTGAATCAAGGTTTTACACAACTGACTAGTAGACCCTTATGCAGTAATACCGCCGTTGAAGTGTGTAGCACCTTGAAAAATATGGATATGGATATTCGTAAAGTCCCTGGGACTGTCATTGGCAACCAAACAACAGGCGAGATTGTTTATACGCCACCTGTTGGTGAAGACGTTATCCGTGGTTTACTGGCCAATTGGGAAAATTTTTTACACGACGAAAATGACATAGATCCTCTGATTAAAATGGCAGTGAGTCACTATCAATTTGAAGCGATCCATCCTTTTTACGATGGCAATGGCCGAACTGGACGGATTTTAAATGTACTGTTTCTGATTGAACAAAAACTGCTTAGCCTACCGATTTTATATTTAAGCCGCTATATCGTGCAGAACAAGCAGGACTATTATCGGCTCCTTAATCAAGTCACGCGTGAGCAAAATTGGCAGGATTGGTTGCTCTTTATCTTGCAAGGTGTAGAGCAAACTTGCATTTGGACGTGTAATAAAATCGCCGCCATTAAAGCGTTGATCGACGTCACCTCAGACTATATCCGCGACCAACTACCAAAAATATACAGCTACGAACTTGTACAACTGATTTTTGAACAGCCTTATTGCCGTATTAATAATCTAGTAGAAAAAGACATCGCCAAGAGGCAAACCGCATCGACCTACCTAAAAAAACTCACAGACATTGGTGTTTTAAAAGAAGTGTCAGTAGGCAAGGAGAAGCTCTTCGTTCACCCAAAGCTGATGCAACTCATGATACAAGATAGCAACGACGTGAGCTCTTATGATGCAGAGTGAGGCGTGTGCATTGAACTTGTGAAGCCGTTTTATATACCGTTAATATGATGTTAAGGATGAATGATGAGCCGATTTGAATTGGGGTTTAAGTCAAGCGAACTACCCGTTACGTTAAAAGATTGTAGCTATGAGAACGACACCTGTCCCTCATTTTATTTTCGAATGAGCGATCGATACTACAAACTGTGGGTGGAACACAAAGACAAAGCCCAACGAGAAGACCCTGATAGCCCTCGTTACACGGTGTGCAAAGCGATTAACGAAGGGGATGAAGCCTCTCCAGAAATCTATACGGATCATGAAGCTGCTGACCTTTTCAAATCCGAAGAGGCTGGTGCGATGATTGGGTTTGTGAGAGAGATGCAGTTTTAACAGCATCATGTTGCAAAGCCTTAGGGGCAGAGTCTTCTTGCCTAAGAAGTGCTAGTGAATTGAAATTGTTATCGTTTGGGTCATTTTCATAGAGTAAATATTTACAAATGGCAATTTGTGATTAGTTACATTTGTTGTATCCTGGTACTTATTATCAACTAAGCTCATCATAGAGATGGTTTTGATCGCACTTCATAGAGTAGATGTTAATGGAATCGGGAAGCAATAAAAAAGCTGGGACTTATATAGACCTATTCTCAGGTTGTGGTGGTTTTTCTTTAGGGCTTGGGAAGGCTGGTTGGGAAGGGCTTTTTGCGGTCGAAAAAGACCCTATGGCTTTCGATACTTTTAAACACAACTTAATTGAAGGTAAATATGCCCATTTTAATTGGCCTGAATGGCTTCCTTTACAATCAACGACTATTCAGGACATCCTCACTCAATACCCAGATCAATTAGCGTCATTAAAAGGAAAAGTGGACCTGATTGCTGGTGGCCCACCATGCCAAGGTTTTTCACTTGCGGGAAGACGTAATGCTCTAGACCCTCGTAACAAGCTATCTGAAGAATACATGAACATGGTGGAAATAGTATCGCCAAAGTATCTAGTGTTAGAGAATGTGAGAGGTTTCAATTCAACATTTAAAGATGCTAAAGGACAACGTGAGAAGCTGCCTTATTCCATGATAGTGAAGGCCAGGCTTGAAGCGTTAGGCTATCACGTATTTACTGATTATCTTCATAGTGAGCATTATGGTGTTCCGCAAAAAAGAACGCGTTTCATCATGATTGGTATTCGATCAGATCTAATTAAAGATGATATCGATCCTTTTCAAATATTGGCATCACTTCGTTTGGATTTTTTAGATAAGAAAAAACTTCCTCATACACCTGTTAGTGTTCACTCTGCCATTGGCGATTTAGAAACATCTAAATATCCGCTTATTTACCATTCTGGTAGCCATATTCAAGGGTTTAAGCAAATTGATTATAAACCGCCTCGTAGATTAAATGCTTATCAAAATCTAATGCGAGAGGGATTGAAGAGCGCTAAACCAAATAGTTTGCGTATTGCACGTCATCGTCCAGAAACCATAGAAAAGTTCAAAACCATCCTTGAATTATGCCAACCAGGGAAAGGTTTAAGTGATGAGCATAAAAAAATTATTGGGACCAAAAAACAAGTCATTTCTGTACTGAACCCTAATGAGCCATCACGAACATTAACGACATTGCCTGATGATTTACTGCATTACTCAGAACCCAGAATTCTGACTGTTAGAGAGAATGCCAGAATTCAGTCATTTCCTGATGATTACGTATTTAAAGGAAAATACACAACAGGTGGTTCACGAAGAACGCAAGAGTGTCCTCGGTATACACAAGTTGGTAATGCTGTGCCGCCCATGTTAGGTGAAGTACTTGGCGAGCTAATATATAAATTGAAAGGTGTTTACTAAGCATATGGAAAAGCAATTTAAAGTAAGTTCAGCATTAAAAAATATTATAGGTAAAGACCTAATTGTTGATGACTTTGTCGCAATATTTGAGCTAGTAAAAAACTCTTTCGATGCTAACTCAAGACATGTAGAAGTTTCATTTGAAAATATCGTCGAGGGTGAATCTAAGCTTATTATTCAAGATGATGGAAAAGGAATGGATCTTGATGATATTGACAATAAATGGCTCTTTGTCGCTTATTCAGCTAAAAAAGAAGGTACTGAGGACTATAGAGATGAAATTAAGTCTAAAAGAATCCATGCTGGAGCTAAAGGTATTGGCCGTTTTTCTTGTGATAGGCTGGGTGAAAAATTATCAATATACTCCAGAAGAAATGAAAACGATGAATTTTCGAAATTAACAATAGACTGGATTGATTTCGAATCGGATATGAAAACTAATTTCGATTCAATTAATGTTAATTATGAATTGATAGATAATTGTCCATACGAACTCTTGACAGGAACAATACTAGAGATTTCCAGTTTAAGATCTAATTGGGATGCAGAAAAACTAATTCGGCTTAGACAATCTTTAGAAAAATTAATAAATCCATCACAGAACAATAATGGAGATTCATTTTCTATAACCCTTAATGCTCCTGATTTTTTAGAACATGATGATATTAGAAAAGACACTTCTAAAGAGCATGAGATTATCAATGGCCCAATTAAAAACTTTCTTTTTGAAAAATTAGGTTTAAAAACAACAAAAATAGAAGTTTCTATAGATAGTGAAGGGTCTAATATAACAACAAAACTATATGACCGAGGAATATTTATTTATGAACTTAAAGAAAAAAATATATTCATCACAAGTGGTAATAATCTAAGAGATATTAATATTAATCTATTTGCTTTAAGTACAACCACTAAAACTATTTTTACTAAGCATATGGGCGTAAGACCTGTAAGATTTGGTTCTGTTTTTGTATATAAAAATGGTTTTAGAATATTACCTATTGGCGAACTTGGAAGAGGTGATGTTTTTGGTTTAGATAATAGAAAGCAGCAAGGTCAAATGCGGTATTTTGGTACTCGTGATTTATTTGGACGAGTTGAAATAAACGGCGAGAATGAAGAGTTAAAAGAGTCTTCTAGTAGAGATGGTGGACTTGAAAGAAATGAAACATTTTTAACTCTGAATTCATTTTTTATGGAAAAAGCACTTAAAAGATTAGAGAGATATGCTATAGATGTAGTTAAATTTGGTAATGTGGAAAATATTGATGTGAGTGACTTGAAGCAAAGTATCACTCAAGATGATAAAGCCTTGATTTTTATTGAAGCTTTAACAAAAAGCGAGGATATTATAGATATTAAATATAATCCTGAACTTTTTGATATTGTTAGCGATTCGTCCGAAAAAAGCCTAAAAGCAATATTGAAAAATTTATCAAGGATTGCTGTTGAATCTAATAATATAGAACTAGATAAAGAAGTAAAAAAAATAAAATCGCGCTTGGCTGATTTTCAAAAATTAGCTATTGATTCGGATGAAGAGGCAGGAAAAGAGCGCAAGGCAAGAGAGCATGCAGAGAAACAAGCTAGGTTAGAAGCAGAGAGAGCAAGACAAGAAGCCGAAAAAGCAAGAGCCGCAGAGTCTAGAGCACAGGATGCTGAAAAAAAATCAGATGAAGTTTTTAAAGAGTCTCTTTTTTTGAAGTCAATGATGAATTCAGATTTAGATAATATTATCGCTCTTCATCATCATATTGGAATAGCTGCCGGAACAATTGAAAACTATGTTAGAAATGTTAGTAATAAAATTAGAAGTGGTAAGCCAGTTTCGACTGAAACATTTCTTCATGTATTAGATGAAATTTCTTATGTCACAAGACAAATAAAAGCTACTACTAACTTTGCTACCAAAGCTAATTTTAATTTAGAAGCCGAAATTATTACAGAAAATATTTATTCTTATATTCAGGAATATGTGCTTAATATATGTTCCGGACTTGTGAAAGTTGATGGTGATTTTAGGACTGATATAAATTTTATTTGGAAAAATGTTAATCCAATAGAGTTTAATGTTCAATTTAGGCCGTTAGAAATTGCAATGGTTATTGATACAATGATTAATAATGCTGTAAAAGCTAAAGCAAAAAAAATAACTTTTAGCGCTGAAGTGATCGATAATGGTTTAGATATTTATATAAGTGATGATGGAAAGGGTATAGAAAAATCAATACGTGATAAAATCTTCGATATGGGTTTCACCACAACAAAAGGGTCTGGGCTTGGCTTGCATCACGCAAAAAATATCATGGAGAAAATTAATGGTAATATCGAATTATTAGATGCTGAAGATAATAAAGCAAATTTTGTACTGACATTTACAAGGTAGATAAATGAAATTCAGAATAATATGGATAGATGATTCGACTACTTGGGTTAATTCTGTCAGTGACTCTCTTGTTGAAGCATTTGAAGGCGTAAAATTTACACCAGTCATTCAAAAGTTTGGTGTTATTGATGATTCTGCTAAAGAAGCGATTAATAATAACTATTTAGATCTACTAATTATTGATTGCAATCTTCCGGGAGTGAATGGTAATGACTTCATCGATGAGTTGAGAGCGAATAAATGTTTCTCTCACATAATTTTTTATTCTCAAGATGCAAGTAACTTGAAATTAGTTAAACAAGATGATCACTTTTCTCACGTGACACCTAGAGATAATTTTCCTGATTTGATTGAGCAAGTAGCTGATCAAGCTTATAGAAAATATAATCATCCATCATTTATGCGTGGACTACTTCTCTCTGAGTTTATAGACTTAGAAAGTTTGCTTGATGATTTGATATCTCAGTGCTTCAAAAATGAAAGCTCTTACTTCAGAGAGACGATTATTAATAAGGGAGGAGAATCGTTTAGTCTTGGTACAAAGCTGAAATTTGTTGCTCGATTAGTAAAAGATTCTAAAGCTATGAATGAAGAGATTAGAGCCTCATTAGATAATATTGGTTTCACATCAAGTGGGTTTAGCGATAAAATTATTAAGAGACGAAACATATTAGCTCACGCTCATCCCTTATATGATAATGATACTGGTAAAATAACACTTAAAAGCGCTTTTGATGACGTGGATTTTACGGGCGATTGGTTTTTTGAAACACGCAGTTATATTCACGATTATAAAAATAAGGTCAAAAGATTAATATCCTCAGACTTATTTATTATTGTTAACCCTTAAAATGAAAAAAAATACAATAGTTATTGTAGACTTGGATGGAACATTAGCTTTAAACAAACATCGTTTCCATCATATTGATAAGTCCTTAGGCCAAAAAATAGACTGGGATACCTACTTTCAAGCCTGTGATCAAGATGCTCCGCATACACCAGTGATAGAAACCATTAAGGCATTGAAGGAACAGGGTTATAAGGTTCATATTTTCTCTGCTCGCGGTGACATTGTGAGAGGTAAAACAATTCAATGGCTGCACCGATTCAATGTTCCATTTGATGATTTAACAATGCGAGAAATGAACTCCTATACGCCTGATGAAGAGCTAAAAAAACAATGGTTACTCTCTTATTACCCTAATTATCAAAACGATATTTTTTGTGTTTTTGATGATAGAGATAAAGTTGTCAAAATGTGGCGATCAATGGGGTTAACCTGTTTTCAAGTAGCTGAGGGAAACTTCTAGAAACAGTAAATTTTCGGCATATCTGGGTTTAGAAGCAGATCAGCAGATCGTGAACTTTCGGTCCCGTTCATGTACGTTACAATTAACGTACTATTGATGTCTCGACACACTATTCAGAATCCTGAGAAGCAGGTATACAAGGGCTTTGATACACACAATGACCACTAAGTTAATCCGCAATAGCACGGCTGAGTTTTTGATTTTTACTGGGAAATCTGGTGAGCTGAGCATTGAGGCCCGTTATGAAGAAGACACTATTTGGCTTTCTCAAAAGCTGATTGCTGAGTTGTTCGATGTTGATGTCCGAACGGTCAGTGAACACTTAAAAAATATCTACTCACTAAGAGAGCTTGATCAAGATGCAACCATCCGGAAATTCCGGATAGTTCAAGTTGAGGGCAGCCGTGAGGTAAATCGAAATATAGATTTTTACAACCTAGACGCGATTATCTCTGTCGGTTATCGCGTGAATTCTGTGCGAGCGACTCAGTTCCGTCAGTGGGCGACTCAGGTGTTGCGAGAGTTTTCTATCAAGGGTTATGTGATCGATAAAGAGCGCATGGAGAACGGAAGCTTTCTGGGTGAAGATTACTTTGAGCGCTTGCTGGAAGAAATTCGTGAAATTCGCCGTTCTGAACGACGTTTTTATCAGAAGATCACCGATATTTACGCAACCAGTGTTGATTACAATAAAAATGCGCCAACCACTCAATCCTTTTTTGCGACAGTGCAAAACAAACTGCATTTTGCGATTCATGGACAGACTGCTGCCGAGTTGATCAAAGCGAGAGCCGATAGCAGTAAGCCAAATATGGGGCTGACTCATTGGGCGAAAGGACCAGAAGGAAAGGTGTTAAAAACCGATGTGGACGTAGCTAAAAACTATCTCAGTCAGGATGAGCTCCAGTCGTTAGGGCTGATCTTCAACGCGTATCTTGATTTAGCGGAAAGTCGTGCAAGACGCAATATTCCCATGACGATGGAAGATTGGTCGAAGCGGTTGGATATGTTATTAGAGTTTGATGATAGAGATATTTTGACTAATGCCGGATCGATCTGTGCGAAAATCGCCAAAGACTTTGCGGAATCAGAATTTGAGAAGTATCGAGTCGTACAGGATCGTTTATTTGAAAGTGACTTCGATAAGATGATCAAAAAGGTTGAGAGTGAAGGATCGGTGGATAAGTAAAACATGACGCCTAAGCCTAGATGCGAAAAAACCGGCCAAAGCCGGTTTTTTCGCTTTAACAGCCAGCGTAACTGAATCGCTGCGTACAAGGCTGAGTTGTAAGTCTCATGATAGTGGTCATTTTGATAACCTTGAATTCAATATAATCTATCAGCTCTATTAATTTTATAATTCTAGGCTATATATGAGTGAGTTAATTCATTTTTGCTAGAGTGCTAGAGAAAACGTTAGGTAGGCTTAAGCAAATTATCGGTCTATAATTGATCTATATTTAGGCCTATGGAGCTTTTATGAATATTCAAACTGTGTCATACCTGAAAGCAAACGCGAATAATCTCTCTTTAGATGATCCTTTGCACGTCACTCAGAACGGCAAAGAGGTGTATGTTGTGCAGGCCTCGCAGGCTTACTATGAGCAGCAAGAAACCATTGCTTTGCTTAAGCTGATCAACCTTTCTGAGCGTAGTTTGAATCAAAAGGGTGAACTGTCTTTAGATGAGGCATTTGATGTCTAAGTCTTTTCAAGTTGTCGCTACGCCAGTATTTAAAGAGACACTTAAAAAGCTATCTGCATTCCTAACTCGCAAACATGGGGCTGTCGTGGCCGATGACGCTCGGAGCCTAATTAAACAACAAGTTCAGGAACTGAGTATTCATCCTTTTTCCTCCCCGATCAGTGAGCGTTTATCCGCTTTGGGTTTTATGGACTATCGCCAAATGCTGGTAGACCAGCACAACTTAGTTTTCTATCGAGTCGATGAAGAGGCAAACAAGGTTGTGCTTATTGCTGTGATGGATAGTCGACAAAGCATTGAGCAGCTGCTTTATGAAACCATGCTGGTGCTGTAGATGATGAAAGAGCCTAAGAATCTGAAAGCGAAGGACCGGGAGAGAAATAGAACATGACACCTAAACTTCCCATTAATATTGACGATTTACTGCGCCGGCGTACTGTTGAAAGTGAGCGTATCGAATACAAGGAAGGTTGGAATCCTGAAGTGGTTTTGCATACCTTATGCGCTTTCGCGAATGATTTTCATAACTTGGGCGGTGGCTATGTGGTCATTGGTGTTGCAGAAGAGAATGGCCAACCCAAGCTGCCTCCTGTTGGTGTAGAGTCTGCGCAAATCGATGCCATTCAAAAAGAGTTATTGAACCTTGGTCACTCCGCTATAGCGCCACATTTCCATCCGTTAACGGCGACTTACGAGATCCAAGGTAAAACCATTTTGGTGTTATGGGCACCGGGCGGAGAATCGCGGCCTTATAAAGCCAAAACCAGCTTAAGTGGCAAGAAAAGTGACTGGGCTTATTATCTGCGTAAGCATACCAGTACGGTGAAAGCCTCTGGGGAAAATGAAAGAGAGTTATTGAGCTTAGCAGCAACGGTTCCCTTTGATGACCGTTATAGACAAACCGCCACACTGAATGATCTTTCTCCCTATCTGATTCGCGATTTTTTGCACGACATTAACAGTGAGTTAGCTAACGAGGCTCGTGAGCTGGACATCGAAGCCTTGGGTCGTCGTATGAATGTGGTTGGCGGGCCTGCGGAGATGGCTTTTCCGAAAAATGTGGGTTTATTATTTTTTAATGAGCAACCGGATCAATTTTTCCCCGCTACTCAGATTGATGTGGTGTATTTCCCCGATGGTGCTGGTGGAGACCGCTTTGAAGAGAAAATATTCAAAGGCCCACTTGGTCGTATTACGAGCGATGCTTTGGATTATATTGGACGGAATTACCTCAAAGAGGCGGTTATTAAACATCCAGATCGACCAGAAGCCGAGCGTTTTTGGAATTATCCGTTAGCGGCTATCGAAGAAGCGGTGGTGAATGCGGTCTATCATCGTTCTTATGAAATACGAGAGCCAATTGAAATTCGTATCGATGCTAAAGAGCTGGTTGTTTTGAGTTTCCCTGGTCCTGATAGATCTATCCGATTGGCTGATTTACAGGCAGGTAAGGCGGTGAGCCGGCGTTATCGTAATCGTCGCATTGGTGAGTTTTTAAAAGAGCTGGATTTAACCGAGGGACGTTCTACTGGTGTTCCTAAAATATTGCGTGTAATGAATGCGAATGCCTCACCGACACCCATTTTTGAAACAGATGAAGATCGCAGCTATTTCTTAATTCGTTTGCCTATTCATGAGGGATTTACTGAGGTTGAAAAAACGACCCCGCAAGTCACCCCCGAAGTCACCCCCGAAGTCACCCCCGAAGTCAGACGTCTGTTAACGATGCTACATGGTGAAATGGGTCGGTCGGAATTGATGGTCGTATTGGGTTTGAAAGATGAAAAACACTTTAGGGAATATTACCAACAAGCGGCGATTCAACAGGGCTTAATTGAAATGACTGTCCCAGACAAACCCAAAAGCCGTTTGCAAAAATATCGCTTAACCGAGCTAGGTAAGAAGCTTCTTTCTAAATAGAGAAAACGCTTTACTGAAAGGCTTTGTATGTGAAAATGCCCGCTTCTACCATGCGTAGAAGCGGGCATTTAAAATGCGGCTATTACTTAAAAGAACGGTTTATTCCGTTGCTTTATGAATCGTTTCTTTTGTGCTCTCGTAAGCTTTTGAGGAGTCTTCTTTCACGCCTTCCCAAGTATTCGCGCAGCCAGCTAACGCCAGTGTTACGGCAATGACTAATAATGGAAACTTCATGTTCAAACCTCTTTTTGTTTGGAGTCTTTACACACTACCAAAAAGTTTTGTAAAGAACGACTCACTATTTTGATTTAACTTAGGATAAAGGGTTTTACCGATTTTTGCTCTTTCTTTCTGACTGAAAATCTTATGGAAAAATCCTTGAACAGGCCCATGTATTTACATCAAAAGAGATTGACCTATCCTAGCTCTGGCATAGAATGGCGTCAATTTAACCCACTCTTGGGATAATCTAGCATTGAGGTGGCACATGCCCAGTACATCGGTGGTTCCAACGAATTCTCTTCGTCAGCGTCTCAAGACGTTTATTGAAAATTCGACGATACAGCGTAGTTTGTTGGCGTTAATTCTAATCAATGCGGTGATACTCGGATTAGAAACCTCGGCAGAGGTGATGGCAAACATTGGCCCATTTTTAATGGCCTTAGACAAGGCGATTCTGGTGGTGTTTGTGATTGAGCTGGGGATTCGTTTGGTGGTGCATCGTTTCGCATTCTTTAAAGATGGTTGGAATGTGTTCGACTTCATCGTTGTGGGGATCGCATTAGTTCCTGCCAGCGGTCCTTTTGCTGTGTTGCGTGCTCTAAGAGTATTGCGTGTATTGCGCGTACTGACTTTCGTACCATCGATGCGAAAAATAGTCGGTGCCTTGATCAAATCCCTGAATGGCATGTTGTCCATCGCCATGGTGTTGGGGCTGGTGTATTACGTGGCGGCGGTGATGGTCACCAAGCTGTTTGGTGAAGCGTTCCCAGACTGGTTTGGCAGCCTAGGTGCTTCTTTGTATACCTTGTTCCAAGTGATGACCTTAGAAAGTTGGTCCATGGGCATCGCGCGGCCAGTGATGGAAGAATTCCCCTATGCTTGGGCGTTCTTTGTGCCTTTTATCCTGATCGCCACCTTCACCATGCTGAACCTCTTTATCGCTGTCATCGTCAACGCTGTGCAAACCATGCACGACGATGAAATCAAAGACGAGATAGACGCGGAAAAGGCTACCCAGCAACAGTTACTAGAGCAAATGCAGCAGCTTCAACAGGAATTACAAGCACTGCGCCGTGACATGAATAAGCCAAGGGAATAATGATGAAGTCTCGATAGTGAGCAATGGAATACAGGCGAGCATCAATTCTCATTTCACACTTTTATGCGCATAAAAGTGTGAAATATCGCATTTTCACGCGCATAAAAGTGTTGCAACCTTCCAGCCGAGTATAAATCACTCCTTCAATAGATCTCTTTCTTCTAAGTGGGTACCAGTTTGTTGGTAGCCTAGGATAAGTGGGCAAGATGGCTACCTATGATCTATAGTGACACATCAAAACTTATTGGTTGATACGTCATTATAGATAATTGTCTTGTGCTCTGTGGCGTGAATTGATATGTTTTTATATATAACTTTTCTTCTTCGATGCATTAAGGCGTATCAATATGAGCTATGTAACAGAGCAAATACTGCAAAGCCTTCGAGAGGCTCGGGTGCGTAAGGGGCTCAGCCAGAGAGAGTTAAGCGCGCGTTCGGGTGTACCGCAAAGCCATATTTCGAAAATCGAGTCTGGTGGTGTTGATTTACGAATGTCCAGTTTGATAGCACTTGCCCGTGTGCTCGACTTAGAGTTGTTTGTCGCGCCTAAAAAGTCTGTGCCAGCCATCAAGTCGATCATTCGAAGCAGCCAAGGTCTCAGCGATGAAGATGAGCAGATGTCGCCCGCATACCAGTTAGATGGAGATGACGATGACTAACAATGTCTCTACGCTCAACGTGTTGCTCTACGGTGAACCCATCGCAACCATCACCAACGTGGGTAATGATAGAACACTTTTTGCCTTTATGGATTCGTACATTAATGACGAATCACGGCCCGTGTTAGGGCTGGGTTTTAAAGATTCGCTAGGTGGCTTGCTGACTAACTTTAAGCCGACCCAAACCAAGTTAACTCCGTTTTTCTCTAACCTTTTGCCAGAAGAAACCATGCGTCATTACTTGGCAGAGCGTGCCGGAGTGAACCCCGCGCGGGAATTTTTTCTATTGTGGGTACTGGGACAGGATTTAGCAGGTGCGATCACGGTTGAGCCAGCGGATGGTGAAGCCTTACCACCTAATGTGCATCAAGACATAGAAGATGAAACGAAGACAGATGGGCCAATGCGTTTTTCATTGGCGGGAGTGCAATTGAAGTTTTCAGCTGTGCAGCAGGCAAATGGTGGTTTGACCATCCCAGCGACAGGTCAAGGTGGTTCATGGATAGTGAAATTGCCGTCGTCTCGATTTGAAGCCGTGCCAGAAAACGAATATTCCATGATGGAATTAGCTCGAATGGTGGGAATGGATGTGCCAGAGACTCAGCTACTCCCCATTGAGCAGATAGCGAATATTCCGAATGGGATTGGCAAATTTGGTGACAGCGCATTTGCGATCAAACGCTTTGACCGTGTTGATGGTCAAGCTGTGCACATTGAAGACTTTGCTCAAGTGTTTGGTGTCTACCCACAAGATAAATACCAAAAAGCCAGTATGCGTAATATTGCTCAGGTTATCGGCATCGAAGGTCAAGACAAGGACATTGCCGAATTTACCCGTCGATTGGTGTTCAATACACTCATTGGCAATGCGGATATGCATTTGAAGAATTGGTCTGTGATTTACAAAGACAAACGCACAGCATCGATTGCGCCTGCCTATGACTTTGTCTCGACCATTCCTTATATCCCCGATGATAGTGCGTCGCTGAAGGTGAGTCGTAGCAAGAAATTCAGTGATTTCACGCTGGATGAGCTGTCACACTTGGCGGCTAAAGCCATGCTGCCAGAAAAATTGGTGTTGGATACTGCCAAGCAAACCGTGGCAGGCTTCTACGAAATTTGGGCGAAAGAAAAAGCGCATTTACCGCTGACTAAATCGATGATCGAAGCTATCGAAACACACTTACGAAGTATACCGCTACGCTAAAATGGGAATCGACCCGTACATTAAAACCTTCAATTCCACGGTGCTTTGCGTTGTTCCTAAGACGATGGATTTCGACGAGAGTGTATTGGCGATCTAGCTGAATTTGAGGTCTAAGTTTTTTTATACTAAATTGGATAGATTAAGGCTTTTCATTGCTTTAACAAACTCTTCGAAATCACTAAGCCTATGCTCTACAACATGCTTTACTATTTCTAAGTTAAGGGTCTGATAGTCGTGAACCGCGATATTGCGAAGACCGACCATCTTTTGCAAGTTTAAGGCTAGTGGAGCAGGGATAAAGCCTGCTTTTTTAAGCAGTTCAAAGCTGTCGCGGCTACTCTGTGGGATGCCAGTCTGGTGTTGTTTGTTGAGTATATTGGCGGCATCAATGCTGGCTTCGCACGCGCGCTGTAGATTCAGAATGATCGAATCTTGGCTGGTGTAGTCGGTGTCGAAGTTTTCTTTTGCTAAAGCGTAAACGTCACGAATACGAACTAGGCAGCGATCAATGGTGGCTAGCTTATTAAGAATCGAGTCGTTCATTGTAAATAGTCCTGCAATATGCCTGCTCGCTCTTCGTTCAAGTGTTGATACATAGACATGATTTGCATTTCAAACTTAGCTTGTTCGTTTTCACTTCCAAAAAGTAGCTCGCCATTCATGATAACTTGGTTTTGTAAGACGGTTGAAGCTGCTAGTAAATCTATCAAATCGACATCTTGATTGAGCTCGATAGCGAGTGTTTCTTGGAGGTCAAAGCGTGCTACTGAGTCCATTTTTTTATCCAGTAGCACGGCAATATCAATATCACTGGAAGCCGTAGCACTACCATCAGCTTGAGAACCAAACAAGTAAATCAATCTAGCCCTTGGCATCAGGCGTTTTACGGCTTGAATTAGCTTGTTTCTATCGAGCATAGTGCCACCTTACGGTTTTAGATTATTCAATATTCTGGATCTGTTCTCTCATTTGTTCAATCAGAACTTTCAATTCTACGGCGCTTTGGGTGGTTTCTACCACAATGGATTTCGACGATAGGGTGTTGGCTTCGCGGTTGAGTTCTTGCATTAAGAAGTCGAGGCGGCGGCCAATGGGGCCTTTTTGTTGTAGTTGACGGCGGACTTCTTTGGTATGAGTCGCTAGGCGATCTAGCTCTTCAGCCACGTCGGCTTTTTGTGCCAGTAGGACGATTTCCGCTTCGACGCGCATGGGGTCGAGGTCGACTTTGGCGGCTTCCAGTTTGTCGAGCAGGTTTTGTTTTTGCGCGGCGATGATGGTGGGCAGTTTGGCTTGTACTTCGACCACGATGGCATCGATGGCGTCTAGGCGCTGTTCAATGATGTCTTTTAGCTGTGCCCCTTCGCGTAGTCGTACTTGTATAAGTTCGTCGACAGACTGATTAAAGAGTTCGACGACGGCTTTTTTCATCATCTCAAAATCATTACCTTCGTCACTGAGAATGCCTGGCCATTTTAAAATATCGAGTGGGTTCGCTGTGTCTAAATCTTTGAACCAAGTGCCGAGTGTGTTGATGGCGTTTGCCAAGGCTTGGGCGTTGCTTGGGTTAATGGTGAGGCTGGTGGCGGCTTTGTCTACACCTTGGAAGCGCAGTTGGCACTCCAGTTTGCCACGGTTTATCTTTTTGCGCAGTGTGTCGCGAAACGTAAACTCAAGCTCACGGAAGTTGTCGGGCAAACGAAAGCTGGGTTCTAAGTAGCGTTGATTGACGGAGCGTATTTCCCAGCTGATGCTGCCCCAGTCGAATACGGCTTCTTGGCGGGAGAAGGCGGTCATGCTTGCGGTCATGTTATTACCTAATGTCTAAAATACATGGAAAGAGGATGTTAAAAAACAAAGGCGTCAGTGTAACCTATCGCTAAGAGTTTCGCAGGGAGGGGGCGCAATTTTATCTAAGATCGTTATAATTGCGGCTTTATGATGGTTAATAGACAGAGAGAGCAAGTATGCGTCCAAGCGGAAGAGAAGCAGATCAATTACGTCCCCTTAAAATCACACGTAATTTTACTAAGCATGCCGAAGGCTCGGTGCTGATCGAATGTGGCGACACGAAAGTTATTTGTACGGCGACTGTGGTTCCTGGTGTGCCGCGCTTCTTGAAAGGTAAGGGTCAAGGTTGGATCACAGCTGAATATGGCATGTTGCCACGCTCTACCCATAGCCGTATGGACCGTGAAGCGGCACGCGGTAAGCAAGGTGGCCGTACGGTGGAGATTCAGCGTTTGATTGGTCGTTCTTTGCGCGCGGCGGTGGATCTTAAAAAATTGGGTGAGAATACCATCACGATTGACTGTGATGTGATTCAAGCCGACGGCGGTACACGTACAGCGTCTATCACGGGTGGTTTTGTGGCGTTGGCGGATGCGATGCGTGTGTTGGTTGAGAGTAAAAAAGTTAAAGAGAACCCAATCGTGTCGCAAATAGCCGCGATTTCAGTGGGGGTTTACAAAGGCGTCCCTGTATTGGATTTGGATTACCCAGAAGATTCTAATGCCGAAACGGATATGAACGTCATCATGAACGACAAAGGTGGCTTCATTGAGATCCAAGGCACAGCGGAAGGCGAAGCCTTCAGCGATGAACACATGATGGGCATGTTGGCGGTGGCGCGTAAAGGCATCGCACAAATCATGGAAGCACAGCGTGCGGCGTTGTTTGATAAATAAGGGCAGATAACCCCGTATCGATGAATAATGTGTGACCTGCTTTCTGTTTTCTAAAATCCAGCTTCGGCTGGATTTTTTTTGCCTCTCTCATGAGCTCTTTCTGCCTTCGTTTTTGCTTTTTGTGAATAAACTGCGCACGGACTATGGATACTGCTTGAGTGACACAGCGTTATAGGGGATATTTGAACAAAATTAGGGTGATTTTTGATCAAAACGGCTGGATAGGAGGGGGCTTGAGAGGCATTTCTTGGAGTCTGATCTATAGCATATGCGTTTTTTTTGCAGTATTTTCGTGGCGCAGCCATGCAGAAGAGATTGTGTTGCACACCATTCATTTGCCGCCACGTATTATCGACGCTTCTATTTTACCACCGTCTGCTAATTTCCCTGACGCTGGCGCGGTTTATGGTTCGGATGTTGATATATTGCGAGCCGCTTATGCAACGCAAGGTGTCTCTGTTCGTATTGAATTGCGGCCATGGAAGCGCGTGATGCGTGACGTTGAGGAAGGACTGGTATTGGGCGCTGTGTCTTGCCGCCAGGTGCCTGTGCGAGAGAGTTTTGCTTATTTCTCATTGCCGCTTAGTGAGTCGATGAGTGCATTCGTTACTCGCCTAGGGTATCTGAATGTTGAAAATACCAACCTAGATATACTGACACGGTTCGATGTGGCGGCGGTGAATGGTTGGTCTCAAACCAATATATTAAATGATGCGAATATTCCTTATGCCTCTGTTACGGGGCTGGAGCAGGGCATTAATCTGATCTTGCGGCGTAATCAAGATATTTTCATGACAGAGCGTGACAGCGCCCTTTTTGAAGCCCAGCAAATGGGCGTTGCGGATAGGTTGAGTTTTTACGATGTGACAGGGCTTGAGGTAGATCATTATAGGGTGTGTTTTAGTAAGCGTTATCCTGACGCGGAGAAATGGCGTGATATATTAAATGAAGGTTTGAAAGAGCTGGATCGCAGCGGTAAGAGGGAAGAAATTTTTAAGCAATACGGGCTATTTTTTGCGCCTTAAGTTCGCGCTATAAACAGTGAGGGATTATGTTAGCTTTGCGTAAACGTCTTTCTTATCAGCAAGCCAAGTGGGCATTGGTGCTTTTGTTGTTATTGAGCTTGTTGATGAGTACTTTTCAGGTATTTATTGATTGGCAGGATGAAAAAGCCACTATTCAAAAGCAGGTTATGTCGACGTTGTATATTGTCGAAAATGCGGCTACAGAAGCCGCTTATTCGTTGGATGAAACGCTGGCGAAAAAAGTGCTGACGGGCTTAATGCGCTCAAATAGCTTTCATACGGCACGATTAGAAGACGATTTGGGCTATGAGTTAGCCAGTATGTATCGCCCATTAGAACCCTTATCCTTGCGCTGGTTATCTGAACGGATTGTCAGTGATTTGCCGCAGCACTTCCGTTTACCGCTAAATCGTAATAACCATTTAGAAGTGGGAACCATTATTGTCACTATAGACAGTGGCACTGTGACTAATGGTTTTATTCGCCGCAGTTTTCGTTTGATCGGTACATCGTTGTTGTCGGCCATGTTGCTTGGTGCGGCGATGTTCATGTTGTTTTATGTTCAGATCTCTCATCCTTTGTCGCGCCTAATTGGGCAGCTTAGTCTTTTGGAAAAAGCGGAAAACGATCCAGCCCAATTGCAATTCAAACAAACCTCGCGGGAAGATGAGTTGGGTATTTTGGCGCGCACTATCACGGCGCTTTGGCATAAGCGAAAAAAGGTTGAAAGTGAATTAGCCAAAAGAGAAGCGTATTTTAAAGCGGTTTTACATCAGTCCAGTGAGTGTATGCTGCTGACAAATTTGAAGGGCGAAATACTCGATTGTAACCATGAAACCTGTCGTTTGTTGATGTATGACGCACCTAAATTGCTTACGCTAAACATTCAAGACATAGACCCAGAACAGACTCCTAGCTTATTACAAGACTGGATGAAAAGTGCCCAAGGCGATCCTAAGATATTTGAAACGCAATATCGTCGGAGTAACGGTGAGAGCTTTCCTGTTGAAGTTTGTGCAAACATCATTTATTTAGACAATGAGGCGCGCTTTTTGGCGTCTTTTCGTGACATTACACAGCGTAAAAAGGATCAAGAGCAGGTCAAGTTTTTGGCGTATTACGACGCTTTGACCAGTTTGCCTAATCGACGTTTTTTAAATCAGCATTTGGACAAGGTGATAACCGAGGCGCGCAATACGGGGCAAGTGGGTGGTTTGGTGTTTATCGACTTAGACCGTTTTAAAAATGTGAATGATTCCATGGGGCACCATGTGGGCGATGCGCTGTTGATTGAAGCCGCTAAACGTATTGTGTCTTGTTTATCTGAGTCGGATATTGCGGTGCGAATTGGTGGTGATGAGTTTGTTCTCTTGCTGCCAGTGTTAGCCAATGATCATGATGAGGCGCAGCACAGGGCAACGATTCTGGCTGAAGTATTGCTGGCGCAGTTGTCTAAAGTATTTCGTTTAGAGCAGACAGATTTGTTCATTTCAGCGAGTATTGGCATCAGTTTGTTTCCCTTTGGCGAGGCCAGTGACTCGCAGATTCTTCGACAAGCAGATACCGCTATGTATGAAGCGAAGAAAAAGGGCCGCAATGGTTTTCGTTTTTACCGTCAAGAAATGCTCCAGCAAATTACGGATCTTGCTATATTAGAAAAAGCCTTACATGGCGCCATTCATGACAATGAGTTCTATTTAGTCTATCAGCCTCAAGTGAATAATTATGGTGTACTGATTGGTTATGAAGCCTTGTTACGTTGGTTCAATCCTGAGCTTGGCTTTGTATCGCCGGCGCGTTTTATTCCTGTGGCAGAAGAAATCGGTTTGATCTACGAAATTGGGGACTGGGTGCTAGAAAACGCCTGTCGACAATTGCGAATCTGGCAAGATATGGGGCTTCCACCGTCATTTGAAGGCGTGGCGGTGAATATTAGTCCTTATCAATTTGCACAGGAAGGCTTTGTAAATTCTGTGGAAAAAGTGATGGAGAGTACACAGATTGACCCAAGCTTGTTGGATCTGGAAATAACAGAGGGCATGCTGGTGGAAAACATTGCCTCGGTGGCGGAAAAAATGTGGCGCTTGAAAGAGCACGGCATTCGCTTTTCGATTGATGATTTTGGAACAGGCTATTCTTCTTTGCGTTATTTGCAGCACTTTCCTATCAATCAACTGAAAATAGATCAAACCTTTGTGCGTGATTTATCAAGTGATCCTAATAGTCATGTTATTACCAATACTATTGTGTCTATGGCTGAACATATGAATTTATCGGTCTTAGCTGAAGGTGTTGAAAGCACATTTGAGAAAGCTATTTTAGAAAATATAGGCTGTACGCGTTATCAGGGGTATTACTTTTCGAAACCTGTCAAAGCCGATCTTGCTACCTTATTCTTAAAAGATAACGAGGTGTTTCCCTTCGAGCGCCAAGACGCTTAGTCGCGGCATTTTTGGCGCTAAATGTTAGTCATTGTGCGCGTTTTTGCGCCTTACAAGTTGCGTGTACTCTGCGATGATCTATCCACAATAAAAATAAGGAGAAACGCGGTGAAGAAACTGATTGGTGTTGGCGTATTAAGCGTGGTGTTGAGCTCTGGTGTGCAAGCCTTGAGTTTAGAGGGAACATGGTTGCTGCAAGACGCGGATAATACGCAAGCAAAACTGGATGAAGCGGTGGAAAACGTGGCACAGGAAATGAATTTTTTCATTCGTGCCTTAGCGCGGCCTGTATTACAAAAACAGACGCAGGTGTGTCAGCAATGGGTATTGGGTTGGCAAACCGAGCGGTTTCTGTGGCAGTGTGATGCAGCCGAAGCTGATGTCATCCCGCTTAGCGCCAAAGGCGAGGTGGTTAAAAAGGATGAGGAAGGTGTCGAGATATCAGGTACCTACCAGCAAACCAACGATGCGGTGATTCTTGTGCTTGAATCTGAGCGTGGTAAGCGAACGAACACTTGGCAGCAAGTCAGTGACAACGAGCTATTATTTACGGTCAAATTGGAATCTGAGAAATTACCAACGCCTTTGACTTGGTCTTTGTCATATCGAAAACAGTAGATTGAGCAGGACTAATAAGAAAACCCCAATAGGCTACTGTCTATTGGGGCTTTTTAGTCACCTAAGTGAGGTGACTAAATCATTGCAATTAACGTTTCACCGCACCTGTTGGAGCAAATTTTGCACCGTCCAATGGTGAGTTCTTTTGGATGTATTCTACTAATACGTCGGCATCCACATAACCTGAGTTGACGTAGTTTGGATGATCGGAAATTTTAGGGTAACCGTCACCACCTGAAGCCGTGTAGTTGTTTACAGCAACGCGATAGGTCTTGTTCATGTCCAGTGCTTTGCCAGCCACCATGATGTTGGTGGCTTTGCCGTCTTTTAGTGTCAACGAAACACCGTCAAATTGCGCAAAGGCCCCAGTGCCTGCTTGTTTTGCGGCAGCAGCAGAAAGGTAATCTGTTAGCTCAGTGGCGCTGAAGTCGACATAAGACACCATGTTACCAAAAGGTTGTACCTTCAATACGCTCTTGTAAGTAACAATGCCTTTTTCTAGATTATCGCGAATACCGCCAGAGTTCATGATGCCAATGTCCGCATTCACTTTCTGTTTCATAGCCAATGCAATCAGATTGCCTAAATTGGTTTCTTGGTTACGAACTTGGTCTCGGTCACCAACAAAGTCAGCGCTTGAGAAGCCAACTTCAACATTCAATCCTTGCTGACCTTTTTCTTGGAAAGGCGTTAGCATCGCCAGCATGGTTGGGTCTTGAGGAATTTCTTCTTCAATGAAAACACGCTCAGATTTGCCATCTGCTGTGGTGACTTTTTTCTTCAAGTTTACTGGGATCAGCTCGTATTCAGACCATACAATGGCACCGTTTTTATAGACAAAATCTAAACGGCCAACGTATTTACCCCATTCATGTGCTTGTAGAATAAGGGTGCCATTTTGTTCGTCTGGCTGGGTCAGAGGGTTTTGTGAATGACCACCGACAATGACATCAATGCCTGGTACTGTGCGAGCTAAAGTGACATCACCTGGTGCGTTGCCACCGTAGTTGCCGTCTTGGTAGTGTCCCATGTGAGTCACTGCAATGACGAGATCTGCTTTTTTACGCAGCTCAGGAATCAGGGTTTTGGCAACGCTAATTGGCGATTCAATTTTGATGCCTTCAAGGAACTCTGGGTTGCCCAGTTTCACCGTATCGTCTGTGGTGAAGCCCACAACCGCAATTTTTAGATCGTCAACTTGGAAAATTTTATAGGCGTCAAACAAAGGTTTGCCTGTCTTCGCATCTAAAATATTCGCTGAAAGGAAAGGGAAACCGGCCCATTCTTGTTGTTTTTTAAGAACGGAAAGCGGATTATCAAACTCGTGGTTGCCCAACGCCATGGCATCGTATTTCAACATCTTCATACCGCGGAAGTCTGGCTCTGCGTCTTGCAGATCCGACTCTGGCACACCCGTATTAATGTCGCCACCCGAAAGTAATAAAGAATTGCCGTTGTCCAGTGCCACTTCTTCGCGGATATTATCGACCAAGGTTTTACGAGCGGCCATGCCGTATTCGCCATTACTGTTTTGCCAGAAACGTCCATGATGGTCATTGGTATGCAATATGGTGACTTTGTATTCTTTGTCTTCTTGCCAGTCGGGTTTTTGCGGTCCCATCATAGAGCAGGCTGTCAAAGACAGAGCGACGCCAGTTACCGCAATATGCGTGATAAAACGCTGGTTTAATTTCATGGTTTGGTTCCTTTACATGATATTAGTCGATATTACTTTGAGTCGAGATAATCAAATGCCACTTAGCACGTCGCTTTTTTGATTACAGTTTTTAAAATGTATCTCATATTTATGACAAGTTCGAGAGACTGTGCAGTAATTTTGACCATTTGTGCAATAACAGGGGGTTTTAGGCAAAAAAAAGCCTGTGGTTAGGAGATAGACTCCGCCACAGGCTTGCTTAACGGCAAATAGTTACATCAATCTATGTTTAGGCATCAAGGCGTTTGCCCGATTCCTTATCAAATACCACGGCTTTTGATGTATCGAACATCATTTTGATAATGGATCCTGCAGCAGCAGGGTACATTGGGTTGGAACGACAGTTGATTTCGGCATTATTAACACGAGTCAGAATCATGGTGTCGGCGCCCATCGGTTCTGTCACTTCCACTTCTACATCCGTGGTGGTCACAAAAGGTTGGCCTTCTTTGTGTGGTTGAGGCTCGGTAATCATTTCAGGGCGTAGGCCAAGTAAGATGGTTTTACCCACATGATCTTTTAGTGACTCTGGTTTGGGAAATGGTAGAGCAACCGTGGTGCTGGTGGCCAACTCCAACATTGGCGTGCCATTTTGTTCGATTACTTTTGCCGGAATGAAGTTCATCGCTGGTGACCCCATGAATCCCGCCACGAATAAATTCGCAGGGTTATCGTAGATTTCTTGTGGTGTGCCAAGCTGTTGAACTTGTCCATCTTTCATGACGGCGATGCGATCGGCCAAGGTCATGGCTTCGATCTGATCGTGTGTTACATAAACGATGGTGGTGCCAAGCTTTTTATGCAGCTTCTTGATCTCCGTACGCATCTCTACACGCAATTTAGCGTCTAGGTTAGACAATGGCTCATCAAACAAGTAAAGCTGAGGGCGACGCGCTAAGGCACGCCCCATGGCGACACGCTGACGTTGACCACCAGACAATTGCGCTGGTTTACGGTCAAGTAGGTGACTAATTTGCAACAGTTCTGCTACGCGTTGAACTTCAACGTCACGCTCTGCTTTTGGGACTTTGCGCATTTCCAAACCGAAAGAGATGTTTTGTTCTACGGTCATGTTGGGGTACAAAGCATAGGACTGAAACACCATCGCAATATCACGATCTTTTGGGCTGGTGTAAGTCACGTCTTTGTCGGCAATCAGGATGCGACCTTCTGTTACGTCCTCAAGGCCAGCAATCGAATTCATCAGTGTGGATTTACCACAACCAGAAGGCCCAACTAGAATGAGGAATTCACCGGTTTTGATGGAAATATTGATGCCTTTCAAAATCTCTGTGTTGCCGTAGCGCTTTTTAACATTATCAATGACGAGGTTTGCCATGTTATTACTCCAAATTTTGTCTAATCACTGGTGCGGTGTTCGGTGGAAGGCACGAGTGCATTTTTATTTTCTGGTCCGTTTAAACCGCGATTAGCCTTTTACTGCTCCAGCGGTTAAGCCACGGACGAAGTATTTTCCGGCGAACACGTAAACCGCCAGTGTCGGTAGCGCCGCGATAATGGCAGCAGCCATATCCACGTTATACTCTTTACCGCCGAAGCTGGTGTTGACTAAGTTGTTCAAGGCAACAGTGACTGGTTGCGTATCAAAACCAGAGAAGGCCACGCCAAATAAGAAGTCATTCCAAATTTGTGTAAACTGCCAAATGACCGTTACGACGATAATAGGCGTCGAAACTGGCAAAATGATGCGATAGAAAATGGTAAAGAAACCAGCACCATCTAAACGCGCCGCTTTGACCAATTCACTTGGAATGGACTGGTAGAAGTTACGGAAGAACAGCGTCGTAAACGCCACCCCATATACGACGTGAACAAATACTAAGCCGGACGCTGTATTGGCGATGCCTAACCAGCCGAGAGTTTGCGCCATTGGCAACAAAATCACTTGGAAGGGGATAAAACAACCCACCAACATAGCAGCAAAGAACAAGTCACTGCCACGGAATTTCCATAAAGAAATAACATAGCCGTTAATGGCGCCGACTAAAGTAGAAATCGCTACCGCAGGCAACACAATCTGAAACGAGTTCATAAAGTATGGCGAAATCCCACCACAGCTACTGCCCGTACAAGCGCTTGACCACGCTTTTGCCCAAGAATCAAAATTCAATGCCGCTGGCAGGGAAAGTAGGTTACCGGTACGGATTTCTTCAACGTCTTTTAAAGACGTAATCAACATGACGATAAAAGGGATAAGGTAAAACGCCGCAGCCACTAATAACACTGTGTATAGGGCAACGCGTAAGGCTTTATCCACGCCTGAGGTTTTGCGACCGATAGCGTTATTACTCATGGCGTTTACCTCGCAATTCAGAGTACAAATAAGGAACCAAAATGGCCAATACGCAACCCAACATCACCATGGCAGAAGCCGAGCCTAAGCCGATTTGGCTTCGTGTAAAGGTATAGGTATACATGAAGTTAGCCGGTAAATCAGACGCGTAACCCGGGCCACCATTAGTCAACGCGGCCACCAAGTCGAAGCTCTTAATCGCGATGTGCGACAGAACCACCAAGGCACTGAAGAACACAGGCTTTAATGAAGGCAAAATAATACGGCGATAGGTTGTGAATGTGCTGGCACCGTCAAGATGAGCGGCTTTAATAAGGTCGCCATCAACACCACGAAGGCCAGCTAAAAACAACGCCATGACGAAGCCGGATGCTTGCCATACTGCCGCAATGACCAAACAGTAAACCACCATATCGGGGTTAATCAGCCAGTCGAACTTGAAGTTGACGAAACCAAAATCAACCATCATTTTTTCTAGACCGTTGGTTGGGTTAAGCAACCATTTCCACGCGGTACCAGTAACAATGAAGGAAATCGCCATCGGATAAAGGTAAATAGTACGGATTGCGCCTTCGGCACGAATTTTTTGGTCCAAGAAGATGGCGAGTGTCACGCCAAGGAACAAACAAATAAAAATAAACAAACCACCGAAGATGCCAAGGTTGGTTAGGGCTACCATCCAGCGGTCGTTATTGAAAAGACGCTCGTATTGTTCGAAGCCGACAAAATTGTACGACGGCAACATACGAGAGCCTGTAAAAGACAGTACGGCTGTCCAAATCATATAGCCGTAGATGCACACCAAGGTAACCAGTACCGTTGGGGCCATGACGATTTTCGGCATCCAATCGGCCAAACTTAGGCGTGCAGGACGTCCTGACTGAGTCTGCCCTGACCCAGAATTGGCGGCTTTAGTGTTCATAGTTGATGCTTCACTATTTGGAGATATTAAGAAGAGGTTGGCCAGAAGACCAACCTCGTATGCTTACTGCAAACTAGGTGCTTGCAGGGGTAGATCTTACATACTGGCTTTAACAGCGCGAGCTAGCTTGTCTACGGCTTCTTTAGAAGTCATCGCTTCGTCATTGAAGAAGTTAGTCACTACGTCAAAGATAGCGCCTTGCACCATTGAGTTCACAGCCATGCCGTGAGCCATACTTGGTACTAGGTTGCCTGTTGTAGAGCTGGCTAGGAACGCATCCATAGAAGCGTGTGCACAAGTGTCAAACTTCTCGCGAGGCATATTCAAGCGAACTGGAATAGAGCCTTTGTTCAAGTTAAATGTTTCTTGGAACTTAGGTTCAAGAATCAAACGAGCAAGGTCTTTTTGCGCTGCTTGTTTGTCTTTACCGTCTACTGTAAACATGGCTAGAGAGTCGATGTTGAAAGTAAACGCACCGCTAGTGCCTGGTGCTGGGTAACAAACGTAATCGATGCCTGCTTTTTTGCCAGCAGCAGTAAATTCGCCTTTCGCCCAGTCGCCCATGATTTGCATCGCTGCTTCACCATTGATAACCATGGATGTTGCAACGTTCCAATCACGGCCAGAGAAACCTGGGTCAACGAATTCACGCATTTGCTTGAAAGTGTCAAACACGTCAATCATGTCTTGGCTACGTAGAGTGGTGTCAGACAAACCGATGAACGCACTGTTATAGAAGCGAGCGCCTTTAGACAAAGCAATGGCTTCGAATAACGTGGCGTCTTGCCAGTTTTGGCCGCCATGAGCAAGTGGTGTGAAACCCGCTGCTTTGATTTTTTTCGCTTCTACAATGAATTGTTCCCATGTTGTTGGGATAGACGCACCTGATTTACGGAATACTTCAGGGTTCGCCCACATCCAGTTTACACGGTGAACGTTGACTGGTGCCGCTACGTAGTGGCCGTCGTATTTCATTGTGTTACTAACAACTTGAGGAAGGATGACATCCCACTCGCCCGCTTTAGCAACATCATCGAGATTGGTTAGGAAACCTAGGTCACCCCATTCTTGAATGGTTGGGCCTTTGATTTGAGCCGCGGAAGGAGGATTGCCAGAAATAGCACGAGATTTTAGAACGGTCATAGCAGATTCACCACCACCACCGGCGACTGCGAAGTCTTTCCAAGTGTGGCCAGCGCCTACCATTTCTTCTTTAAGTACATTGATCGCAGCGGCTTCGCCACCTGATGTCCACCAATGTAGAACTTCTACTTCACCAGCCTGAGCGGTTGCGGCAGCTAGAGAAAGTGCAACTGTGGTTAAACCGAAAGCAATTTTTTTCATGATAGTAACCTTTGTTATTGTTATGTCGTCCAATCAAATACAGAAACTGTTTTGATGTTGCGTTATTTTCTATATCGACGTCGCCGTCTGATCAGTCAGTGTAAGCGCACGTTCGAGTTATAGAATTTAGCAAAGGATATGACAAGAGAGGGTAAAATAGAGCAACCTATTGTAACAAAGTCTTGCAAGGGGATTGTTTATTTGATCATTTCTTGCTTTTTAAATGACGATTTATTGCATTTTACCCTGAACAAAAACGCTTGTTATGTTTTCAATACTCAGTGTCTTGGCAACCAGAGTTTGGCTTCTAAGCCTTGTTCTATATGGTTACTTAGGGTGACTTCACCACCGTGAGCGCGGGCAATATTACGGGCAATACTGAGGCCCAGCCCCATGCCACCGGGGTGACCGGAATGATCGGGTGTCAGACGAGTGTAGGGCTGAAAAACCTTATCCATTTTATCAATCGGGATGCCAGGCCCCTGATCACAGATACGAATACAGACCTCGTCTTCATCGTCTTCGATAAAAACCGTGGCGGTTTTGCCATAATACAAGGCATTGTCGACCAAGTTGCCCAGACAACGTTTAATCGCCAGTGGTTTGCCAATAAAAGGGTGTTTTAACTCACCAACGACGGTGAGTTTTGTGTCGTGTAAATTGGCCGTAGACTGCATGTCCTTGAGCATTCTTGAAATGTTTACTTCGATGCGATTTTCATGAATATCTGTCTCTTTTACGCTCTGTAGCGCGCCTTTTACCAGCATATCCAAATCTTCAAGATCTCGAATCATTGCGTCGCGTATGTCATCTTCATCGAGCATTTCAGCGCGAAGCCGTAGGCGAGTAATGGGGGTTTTTAGATCATGGGAAATGGAGGCAAAGAGCCGTTCCCTGTCATTGAGGTAGCGCTGAATACGCCTTTGCATGTCGTTGAAGGCTTTGGCTGTATTGCGCACTTCGATACTGCCCACTTCCTTGATGGGTTTCCAGTCACCTTGACCAAAACGTTCTGCGGCTCTTGCCAAGGTAGCAAGGGGGCGCGTTACTCGTCGAAGCACAACAATGCTAAGCAATAATACCGTAATGACTGACATGGCCATGGAAAATAGGCGATCTTCGCTTAACGCAGAAGCACCATCTAAAAAATACGGGTCGGGCATTAAGCTGGCGAGATACAACCAATCTTTATCGTTAATGGGAATTTGAATCACAATAATGGGCGGCGTTAGCGGTTTGACCAATAAGCTGTGATGTCCCCAGCGCTCAGGTAAGTCCACTAGGCGTGTGTGATTGTTAATAACGTGTAAATCACTTGGGCTGGAGAAGGCAATTTTGGCGTTATGAATACCTAATTGTCTTATTAATGTGCCCTGTACTTCATTTTTGACAATGTCTTTGAGCGGCGAGTCGGGAATATTATTGATGCGAATTTCTTCTTTGTTGAGTGTAACGAAGAAGCGTGTTCCCCCCATGTCTTGTAATTGATCGATGACAATGTGGCGATAGTTTGTCGGTAAGGATTTGAAATAGCTGACGGTCGCCGCAATGCGAAAGGCCATGTGCTTGGACACTTCACGGACGTTTTCTTCTGTGTCAGACTCTAATTGACGTAGCCAAATGGTCGAGCTGATAAATTGGGCACTGGCCACACCCAGAGCCATGATGATTAAAATTTGCCCTGTCAGCGACTGTGACCAGCGTTTAATGCGCGAACTTTTGCTGGTGGAAGCGTTAGTCGCGGACATCGCTGATGGCTTCCACGCTGGCGGTTAAAATGTAGCCTTGACCACGAATGGTTTTAATTAATTGTGGTTGACGAGCGTCTTCACGCAGACGTTGGCGTAAACGACTGACATGGACATCGATAAACCTATCCAATGGCGCGCTGTCTCGACCTCGAGTGTTTTCGGCAATGATTTCACGAGTGAGTACGGCCCCTGGGTGGGTTAAGAACAACATCAATAAATTGTAGTCGGCACCAGATAATGACTCTTTTTCGTCTTTAAAGTGCAGTTCTCGTGAAAGGGTATCCAATGTAAATTGCGCGAACCGGTAAAAACGGTGAGCGACGGGGGCGATTTCCACCACCTCACTGTGCTCCATACGTCTTAAGATTGCTTTAATACGTGCCAGCAATTCTCGGGGATTAAAGGGTTTGGCAAGATAATCGTCGGCTCCGATTTCAAGACCGATAATACGATCCATTTCATCCGAATTTGCCGTCAGCATGATAACCGGTACTTGCGATTGAGTCCTGAGTGACCGACAAACAGCAAAGCCATCTTGGCCTGGTAGCATGATGTCTAAAATAACCAAATCGACTTCTTGCTCTGCTTTAAAATCCGCTAAAAAAGTTTCGCCTGAGTCAGCGGTTAACACCGTAAATTGGTGTTTTTCTAGGTAAGTTTTGAGCAGAGTGCGAATCTCATCGTCATCGTCTACAACATAGAGGCGTTTAGCTTTGGTCATTCTCTTGCTCAATGAAAGTTAATGTAAAAGTCTCTAAAGTAATGTTACTGGTTTAGAAAGCTAGTCTAGCAAGAAAGTGACAGTGAACCAATTGTCATCTGAACCTATGGTGGAGAGCGCTTTAAATAAATTAAATTGATTTAATGTTTTTCCCCCTGCATAATTTTTCGACTAATCTTTTTCCTATCTTCGATTCACAAAGAGAACAGAGCAATGACAACAAAAGTAATGGCGTTCGGTGAAGCCTTAATTGATTTTCTTTCTAATGGCGCCACGCAAGATGGCGAGCTTGAATCCTTTACCAAGTTTCCTGGCGGTGCGCCAGCAAACGTGGCCGTGGCGGTCGCCCGTTTAGGTGGCAACAGTCATTTTGTGGGTCAAGTAGGTGATGATGCATTTGGTCATTTCTTAAAATCGTCCTTGGATGGCTACGGTGTTAATACTGAAAATATGCTGATGACTAAGGAAGCCAAAACGGCACTGGCATTCGTCAGCCTAGATCAAACAGGCGAGCGTAGTTTTGAGTTTTACCGCAGCCCTTCTGCGGATATTTTGTTTAAAGAAACCGATTTTGAGGCTTCGTGGTTTGCCGAGAAGGGCGTTTTTCATACCTGTTCCAATACGTTAACGGATGCGGATATTACCAAAGCAACGCTCGCTGGAGTCAGCATGGCACGCGCGGCTCATTGGATTGTCAGTATTGACGTGAACCTGCGTATTAATTTGTGGCCAAACGGACAAGTGGATACCAAGCGTGTTATCGATTGGATGCAAAGTGGTGACGTGGTGAAAGCCAGTCTTGAGGAGCTTGCTGTTTTAGCGGCAGATCCGTTTGCTTTAATTGATGAGTCTTTGGCCGCTGGTGTCACTTTATTTGTGTTAACGGACGGTGCGAATCCGATTCGTTTTTACACAGCAGCCCATGGTGAAGCGACAGTTCTTACACCAAAAGTCGACGTAAAGGATACCACGGCAGCGGGTGATGCCTTCGTCGGTGGTCTACTTTATAAGCTGGCAGAACAGGGCGGTGATCGTGCTTCTCTGCGTACATTATCTGCGCAGGAATTGGTGGATATCGTGCGTTTTGCGGCGGCTTGTGGTGCGGATTCTGTGACGAAGTTAGGTGCTTACCCTTCTTTGCCGACGCTGAGTGAAGCGCAAGCACAATTAAGTCGTTTCTAACTGACACAAAGCAAATATTTGCTTGTGCTTTGGCCGCAAGTGGCTTTTAAGTTAAACGGTTAAGACAATATTTAGTGACTCTAATAGCGATAAAAAGCGTGGTGATACCGCGCTTTTTTTTATGCGAAAAATAAGTGCATAATGTGCAAATATACGATATGAAAGCGACATTTATTGTGTACTTTTTTGCCATTAACCTGCTGAATTTAGTGAAAAAACCTATTTTTGTTGTTTTTTCATACAACCCACATCGATGAAATAAGATTCGCATTTTGGTGAGAATCTACTAAATTTAAAAAATAATTAAGTCAATATTAAGGAGCCTAAGCCCTTGAAGGGCGTGATTTGTTTGTGAATAATCAAATTTCTTCTTAATCCTTATAGAAGACATGTTTACCTTGTTTCGACCTATGATAATAAAAACAAAGGCATGCTATGGGTTTCCCAAGCCAGCCTGTGAGGAGCAATGATGAAAAAATCTCTATTGTCTGTGGCGGTCGCCCTGACACTTTCCGCAAACGCTGTGCACGCAGCAGACCTTTTATTTGCACCAGGTGAAGACGCTCGTTTTAGTTGGAGCAGCTATGATGCTCTAAAATCCGTTAACTTGTCTGGTGAAACAGTTTCTGTCTTCGGTCCTTGGATGGGAGACGAGAAAACCAATTTCGAACGTGTAATTGCCTACTTTGAAAAAGCCACTGGTGCAAAAGTGAACTACGCCGGTTCAGATTCTTTTGAACAACAAATAGTGATCGATGCCCAAGCTGGTAGTGCCCCTAATATTTCTGTTTTTCCACAACCCGGTTTGGCAGCAGACTTAGCGGCAAAAGGGTTTATTAGCCCGCTTAGCGATACTGTCAAAAATGCCGTAGTAAAAGACTATGCGGCAGGCCAATCTTGGGTAGACCTGGCAACGTTTAAAGATCAAAAAGGGCAAGACGACTTTTACGGCGTTTTTTATCGCGCTGATTTGAAATCCTTGGTTTGGTACTCTCCTGATAACTTTGCCGATGCAGGTTATGACGTGCCTGAAACCATGGAAGACCTAAAAGCGCTAACTGAACAGATCGTTGCTGATGGCGGCACGCCTTGGTGTATTGGTCTGGGTTCTGGTGCCGCAACGGGTTGGCCTGCAACGGATTGGGTAGAAGACTTGCTACTTCGTACTCAGCCAGCGTCTGTCTATGACGGTTGGGTAACCAATGACATTAAATTTGACGATCCACGTATTGTGGGTGCGATTGAAGAGTTTGGTTGGTTTGCACGCAATGACAAGTTTGTTGATGGTGGTGCAGGTGCCGTATCGTCGACGGATTTCCGTGATAGCCCAAAGGGGTTATTCCAATCGCCTCCTAAGTGTTATTTGCATCGTCAAGCGTCGTTTATCCCAGCTTTCTTCCCTGAAGGCACTAAGCTTGGTTTAGACGCAGACTTTTTCTACTTCCCATCGTATGCGTCCAAAGATTTGGGTAACCCAGTCTTGGGAGCGGGTACTTTGATGAGTATCACCAATGATTCGAAAGGCGCGCGTGCTTTTATTGATTTCATTCGCTCACCGATTGCTCATGAGTTGTGGATGGCTCAAACCGGTTTCTTATCGGCACATCTAGGTGCGAACCCTGAGTTGTATTCAAGCGAAGCCGCGAAGAAGCAAGGCGAAATTTTACGCTATGCTACCACTTTCCGCTTTGATGGATCTGACTTGATGCCTGGTAAAATCGGAGCGGGTTCGTTCTGGACTGGCATGGTGGATTACACCGGTGGCAAAGACGCAAAAGAAGTCGCTCGTGACATTCAAAAAACATGGGATGCATTGAAGTAATACTTTTTAGAACCCCTAAGCCAGTGTGGGCTTAGGGGTTTTTGTTCTTTGCTGCCAAATAAATATGAGTAACTTAATACGTTATCTCATGCGCTGTACGTATTTTTGGAGATTCTATGGCCCAGCTCGCTTCCGCGTTAGTGACCATGATTTTGGGTGTATTGGGATGTGCTGTCTATTTTTATGGCTCCAACATTCTTTTAGACAAAATTTTCCCGACGAAAAATCGCCCTGCACAACAAGTCGCTAGTAATCTACGCATTGCTAACAGTATTCGTCCTTGGTTGTTTCTCGGCCCTGCCGTGTTATTACTGACGTTTTATCTTTTTTATCCTGTGATCGATTCCATCCGCTTGTCTTTTTTTGACCGTAGCGGAGAAGAATTTGTCGGTCTGTCTAATTACGTATGGCTGTTTGGCAGCGATGAGTTTTTTGAATCCTTCCGTAACAATATGCTTTGGCTGATCGTTGTGCCGACGGCGGCGACTTTTTTTGGTTTGATTATTGCGACCATGACAGATCGTATCTGGTGGGGCAATATTGCCAAAAGTCTTATCTTTATGCCGATGGCGATTTCCTTTATTGGCGCCTCGGTAATTTGGAAGTTTATTTACGACTTCCGCAGTGGTGGCGATGCGCAAATCGGCTTGTTAAACGCTGTTGTGGTGTTTTTTGGTGGAGAACCGCAGAACTGGATCACCATCCCTTTCTGGAATAATTTCTTTTTGATGATCATTTTGGTCTGGATCCAAACGGGTTTTGCCATGGTGATTTTATCGGCTGCGTTGCGTGGCATTCCCGATGAAACCATTGAAGCGGCGGTGCTCGACGGGGCAAATGGTTTGCAAATTTTCTTTAAAATCATGGTGCCGCAAATTTGGGGAACCATTGCGGTGGTATGGACGACCATCACCATACTCGTACTGAAAGTCTTTGATATTGTATTGGCGATGACGAACGGTCAATGGGATACGCAAGTATTAGCCAATCAGATGTTTGATTGGATGTTCCGTGGTGGCGGTGATTTTGGCCGCGGTGCGGTGGTGGCGATTGTTATTATGGTGTTGGTGATTCCAATTATGGTGTGGAATATTAAGCGTGCAAACGCAGAAATGGAGGGACGTTAATATGATTGCATCCTCTAAACGGTCTCCATTGACTTATTTGGTTCATGCCACAGTATTGTTTTTAGTGGTGATTTGGACCATTCCGACGGCAGGTTTGTTTATTTCCTCTATTCGGGACAAGGATCAGCTGTCTGTATCTGGCTGGTGGACAGCGTTGTCAACGTCAGAACAGCTGATTATTGCTCGGGCGAATGACCCTAAGACTCAGGTTCAAGAAGGGGATTTGTTCGTTATTCGCGGTAATTTGTTAGATGGGTCTTCTGGTGACGTCACTAAATTTGGCTCCAGCTCGTTGGAACCGGAAGCGTTTGACGCAGGCGCGGTTGCAGATCTTAGAAAAGGCCAAACATTACAGGTAATGGAGAACGGAGACTATGCGTTTTCTTCTCCAACACCATGGGAAGGGCGCAGTCAGCGGATTTTTTATACAGCAGAAATCCCACCTCGCTTTACTTTGGATAATTACCGCGAAGTGTTGAGTACGGAAGGGCTAGGTAAGTCTTTTTTGAATTCTTTGACGGTGACCATACCGGCGACCATTATCCCTATTTTGGTGGCTGCCTTCGCGGCGTACGCGTTGGCGTGGATGCGTTTTCCTGGTCGAGCTTTATTGGTTGCGGCAGTGGTTGGCTTGTTGGTTGTGCCGCTACAAATGTCCTTGATTCCATTGTTAAAAAGCTACAACCTGATTGGTGAGTTTTTTGGTGTGGGTTCAAAAACTTACGTGGGCATATGGCTGGCCCATACAGGCTTTGGTTTGCCTTTGGCGATTTATTTATTGCGCAACTACATTGCGGGATTACCGGGCGAAATTATTGAGTCAGCGCGTGTAGACGGTGCCTCAGATTTTGATATTTTCCGTAAAATCATATTGCCTTTGTCTTTCCCTGCTTTGGCGTCATTTGCCATTTTCCAATTCCTTTGGGTATGGAATGACTTGTTGATAGCCATGGTATTTCTTGGCAACAATGAAGAACATTTGGTGCTAACGGGACAGCTGCGTGAGCTATTGGGTTCTCGTGGTGGTAACTGGGAAATTCTGACAGCGTCCGCCTTTATTACCATCATTGTTCCTTTGTGTGTCTTCTTTAGTTTGCAGCGTTACTTGGTACGCGGCCTGCTAGCAGGCTCTGTGAAATAACATTACCTATACCTATACGAGTGGGTTGAGCTGGCTCCCCACTTAAGGTCAGTATTTAGATTGAGGCAATTGAATCATGGCAGATGTAAAGTTAACCCATGTTAAAAAAATCTACTCAAACAAAGTAGAGGTTCTAAAAGACATTAATTTGGACATCAAGCAAGGCGAGTTTATTGTGTTTGTTGGTCCATCTGGCTGCGGCAAGTCTACTTTGCTACGGATGATCTCGGGACTGGAAGAAATTTCGTCTGGTACTTTGGAGATTGATGGTCAGGTGGTGAATGACATTCCACCTGCATTACGTGGTATTGCGATGGTGTTCCAGAGTTACGCTTTGTATCCGCATATGTCCGTATACGACAATATGGCGTTTAGTTTGCAAATTGCAAAGGTGAGCAAAGCCGATATTGATCAACAGGTACGCAAGGCAGCGGATATGTTACAGCTGACGCCGTATTTGGATCGTTTGCCTAAAGCTCTTTCTGGTGGTCAGCGTCAGCGTGTGGCGATTGGCCGTGCGATTGTGCGTCGTCCGAAGGTGTTTTTGTTTGATGAGCCTTTGTCTAACTTGGACGCGGCATTGCGTGTAGCGACTCGTATGGAGATTGCCAATTTAAAAGACAGCATGCCGGATTCGACGATGATTTATGTGACCCACGATCAGGTGGAAGCCATGACATTAGCGGATCGAATTGTTTTGTTATCCGCTGGCAACATTGAGCAAGTGGGTTCACCGTTGGAATTGTATGAGCACCCCGCCAACGTCTTTGTGGCGAAGTTTATTGGTTCGCCTGCGATGAATATCGTGCCTTGTCGAATTGAAAAAGCAGGTGAACAGACCCGTGTCGCTTTGTCTTCTTCGGTGACGGTCAATACGCCGATTAAAACCGACGCGGCAGAGCAGTCTAAGTCGGCTTTCTTTGGGATTCGTCCAGAAGATATGGTGGTGGTTGATACGCAAGAACAAGCTTTCTTGTCGGGTGACGTGTCATTTGTTGAGTCTTTAGGGGAAGCGACTTTGCTGTATGTCAAAGTACCTGGATGCGATGACATGATTATTGCCAAACAAGCAGGTACCTTAAAAACTCAGCGTGGTGATAAGGTTCATTTGTCTGCTTTACCTGAAAAAATGCATTTATTTGATGAAAACGAGCAGTCGTATACTCGTTAAGTCGTCCGTTATTTCTCATTGGGGCGTGCGAAGCATTGCCCCATATTTTATTTTTTTTGGAGAATCTGATGACAACCAATCTGAACTGGTGGAAAGGTGGGATTATTTATCAAATTTACCCACGTAGTTTTATGGATGCAAATGGCGATGGTGTGGGTGACTTGGCTGGTATCACCAGTAAGTTAGATTACGTCGCCTCACTGGGTGTGGATGCGATTTGGCTGTCGCCTATTTTTACCTCGCCCATGAAAGATTTTGGCTACGATGTATCAGACTATCGAGATATCGATCCGATGTTTGGCTCGTTGGCAGACTTTAAAACTCTGATTGACCGATCCCATGAATTGGGTTTAAAAGTCATGATAGACCAGGTGATCAGCCACTCGGCCGATGTGCATCCTTGGTTTGAAGAGAGTCGTCAAGATAAAACCAATCCTAAAGCCGATTGGTATGTATGGGCGGATCCAAAACCAGATGGCTCACCGCCAAATAACTGGTTATCTATCTTTGGTGGCAGTGCGTGGAAATGGGACAGCCGTCGTTTGCAATATTATTTGCATAACTTCCTGGAGTCTCAACCGGATTTTAATTTCCATAATCCAGACGTGCGTCAGGCGCACCTAGATAATATGCGTTTCTGGTTAGAGCTTGGTGTGGATGGTTTCCGTTTGGATACGGTGAACTTCTATTTCCATAGTGAAGGCTTGGAAGACAACCCACCTGTGCCAGTGGGTGAGCCAAAAACCATGGGCGCACCACACGATAATCCTTATACATATCAGCGCCACGTGTATGATTTGAGTCGCCCTGAAAACTTAGAGTTCTTGAAAGACATGCGTGCCATGATGGACGAGTTTCCAGGCAGTACAACGGTAGGTGAAATTGGCGATGATTTCCCACTGAAACGCATGGCGGAATACACATCGGGTGGCGATAAGCTGCACATGGCGTACACCTTTGATTTTTTGAATAAACCTCATACGCCAGATTACATTCGTGATGTGTTAAAAAACATGCAGGAGATTGTCGGCGATGGTTGGCCGTGCTGGGCATTGTCGAATCACGATGTTGTTCGCTCGCGCACACGTTGGGGGGCCGACGAAGATCCAGAAGCTTACCCGCTGATTGCGTTGGCGCTGATTTTGTCCTTACGCGGCAGTGTGTGTTTGTATCAAGGCGAAGAATTGGGCTTACCTGAGGCTGATGTGCCGTTTGAACGCATTCAAGATCCTTACGGCATTCCACTGTGGCCTGTGTTTAAAGGTCGTGATGGCTGCCGTACGCCAATGGTGTGGGATAATTCGGAACAAGGTGGTTTTTCAACGGTAGAACCTTGGTTGCCTGTTGACGCTCACCATTTACCATTGAGTGTGGCGGAGCAGGAAGCCAATCCTGAGGCTTTGTTGCATAAGGTGCGTCAGCTGATTCATTGGCGTCAGCAACAGCCCGCTTTGGTCAACGGTGAGCTGTCTCAGCTGGATGTGGGTAACGCGCAATTAATTGGTTTGGTACGTGAATATCAAGGTACTCGTTTGCTCGTGGTACTTAATATGACGAGTGATACTCAGCAGGCGACTGTAAACAGTGGCTTGGTTGAAGTGGACGGGCATGGTTTCACGTCTACGTTAGAGGGACAAACATTGACTTTACCGGCTTATCAAGCGTTTTACGCTAGGCTGTCTTAAGCGTTATTGCACAATGTATTGAGCGTTGCTGTTAACAAGCCGATTTGCGTTTTGCGTAAATCGGCTTGTTCGTCAAGGCTGTTTTTTTGGTGAAGAGTGGTTAGAGTGGTTGGTATGACAAAAAACATAAAAAAACTGACTTTAAAGGACGTCGCTGAGCGATTGGCAGTCTCCACAGCAACGATTTCAAACGCGTTTAATCGGCCTGATCAATTATCGGCCAGCTTGCGTGAGAACATTTTGAGTGAATGCGAAAAAATGGGCTACTTTGGCCCGAACGCTGCCGCTCGCAGTTTGCGTACTGGTCGTACTGGAATCGTCGGCATTGTGTTGTCTGATGATCTTAGTTACAGCCTAACGGATCCTGTAGCCAATCAATTCTTAAAAGGCATGGCGGAAGTCTTTGAAGCCAACGAATACAACATGTTGTTGTTGTCCTCAGATCAAGTCGAGCAAGATGCGCAAAGTCGTATGCAGTCGTCTATGGTGGATGGTTTTATTGTTTACGGTCATAAGCCTCAACAGTGTATTAACGCACCTTGGCTGATGCCAAATAAGAATATCATCACGGTGGACAGTTTTATTCCGGGTACCACATCAGTCAACATAGAAAACCACAGTGGTGCTTATCGAATTGCTTGTCATGCTTTGCAGCATAAGCCGGACGCGGTGGCGATCTTGGGCTTGAGTTTGTTGGCGACCGATCGTGTGTGCCGGATACGTGAAGATGAGCTGTTCGATCGTGCGGCGTCTATTTCCATTCAGAGGTTGTATGGTTATTTTCAAGCGCTAGAAGAGCATCAGTTATCGGTTGCATCGGAACATATTTGGAATATCCCTGAGAACAATCATAAGTTAGCCTATCAGGCGGCGCGTGAAGCGTTAACCATGGCCAAGCGCCCTCAGTTATTGCTTTGCATGAGTGATTGTATTGCGATTGCCGCTGTGCAAGCGGCTTTGCATATGGGATTACGTGTGCCGGAAGATCTGCAAGTAGTGGGGTTTGATGGCATTGCAGAGGGTGGCAATATTCATCCTTCGATCACGACCATTCACCAGCAAACGGTTGAAAAAGGCCGTGTTGCCGCCGAGGTTTTTTTAGGTCTTAGGGAAGCGAAGGACGTGGTGTTAGAAACGGAACTTGTGGTTCGCGAAAGTTGTCCTTCTATTGCTGAGTCCAAGTGCATTGACACTGAACACGCCCATTCTGTTTTGGCGTGATTGTTATCTACAAATGGTCATTATCACAGCCAATAATTGGCGATATCGGCTGTTGGGTCCATGTGATGGGCAATTTGTGCTTGCAGTAATTCCGCCGACGATAAAGCATCAGTGAGTGCATGATGTGCTTTATAGCGAGGTAATTTATAGCGCTGACGACAAGCGTCTAAGCGCAACGAAGGTTGTCTGCCAAAGCGCTTCCACCATGGCTTGTAAATAATGTGGCGCTCAATATCCATGGTATCCAGTACGGGAAAATACAATGGGAAGCCATAGATTTTCATCGAGGCTTCTAGTAGAAACTGACGCTCAATCGCCACGCAATGAACAACGATTACTTGGCCTGTTAGTGCGGCTAAAATCTGGTCTAAAATCGCTTCAAGTGGCGGTGCTTCCGCCAATTCGGAATGAGTGATTTCGTGAATAGTGACCGATTCTGCATTCAATGAACGTTCGGGTTTTGCCATCCAATATTGAGCACCCTGACAACGGATGATTTTGTTACTGAGTGGAATGACACCAAGGCTGATGATTTCATCCTCTTTTGGATCTAGCCCGGTGGTCTCTAGATCTAATGCCAATAAGGGCGTATCTTGCAGCGAGGTTTGTGGCGTAATCATCCCCGCTTGATAGTAGCGTTTCAGTGGTCCTTCGGGGGCTTCTTCCGCCCATTGGGCAAACATGGCTTGCCAGTCTTGTTTTTCTTCTTTTGTTTTGGCTTTCAGTAATTTACTCATTTTAGCTGCGTTTCCCAGCGTAGCGAAATTTAATAAACTCTTGTTGTCCTGACACAATGTGAAACGCATCCCGTAAATGGCGTTTTTCAAAGGAAGATAGGTTCTCGGGATTAACGTGATTATTGGGTTCTTCGCCTGCTTCTATTTGCTCTTTTTGGTGTCGAATGCGCACCATGCCAATCATCTCTAAGGCCAGTGCTAGATCTTTGGCTCGGCCATCTGGTAGCAAGCCGGCGGCCTCTATATCTTCGATACGCTCTAAGGTGTTGAGTTTGTCGCTACCGCAGGCGAGAGCGTGTACCCTCACAATGTCTATGATGGGGGCAATGCCTCTTTCTTTTAGGTTAAAAGTACGCGATTGCGTGCCTTCACCGTCCAGAACGAATTGTCTAAAGAAACCTAACGGTGGTTTACGTTGATTGGCGTTTCTGGCCATAAAGGTCAAAAAGCCAGAATGTTGTTGTGCTTCACGGCGTATATGTTGATTGAGTTGCAAGGCAAGTGTTTTATCGCCATAAACGCCACGCAAATCAAAAAAGATAGACAGACGTAACAGCGCTTCGGCCTTGGGCTTTTGAATCCATTCACTGAAGTTTTCTTTCCACACACTCAATGGCTGACGCCAACGAGGGTTGGATGCCATGATGTCGCCAGAGCATAAGTCATAACCGCATTTATCTAGATTATTACAAACCCAATCTGTCAGTGCTTCAAAATACTCGCCATGCAGTTTTTTATTATATTTGTCACTTAAAATCAGCGCATTGTCTTGATCGGTTTTGATGGTTTGCTCTTCTCTCGCTTGTGAGCCAAGCGCGATAAAGCAATAGGGGATAGGGGGTGGACCAAATTTTTCCTCTCCGAGTTGCAGCAATCGTTTTACAAAGGCGGTGCCTATGTGTGACATAGCGTTGCCAATCATTTGTGTATTGGCATCGGCTACAACCAGATGGGTAAAAGTATGTGTCATCTTGCGACTGATACTTTTTAAGCCCTCAATACTGGTTTGCTTATAAATGTCGCTGATGAGATAAATGCTGCCATGACTTTCTTTTTGAATGATATCGCCTGTGCTTACTACCCCAATAGGACGACCATTTTTCACCACCGGAATATGATGAACGTTACGTTCCATCATTTTTAGCACGGCTTCGGCGGCATAATCTCCGCTGTCCATAACGATAGGGTGACGGGTCATGATGTCTGCAATTGGCGTATCGTAGGCAAGGCCTTTAGCAACCGCTCGAGTGCGTAAGTCTTGATCGGTAACAATGCCGATAAGTTCGTCAAATTCCGTAATCAATAAACTGGACACTCGATGCTCCGCCATGATTTGCGCAGCCACCCGGATGTTTGAGCTGGCGTCTGTGCTAATAGGAGGGCGTCTTAGTAAGCTAACAACAGGGCAAGTCATTAGCGATACGTCTGAGCTTTGCGAATCCATGGCGACGCGCAGCCGTACCTCTCGGGCTAACTGAAAGAAATCAGAAAATGTGTCGTTCTCTTCGTACAGCTTAAGGAACCAGCGGGCAGGAATGCGATACAACAAGCTGTCTTCAATAGTGCGCATTGACTGTGATGACTTGCCGCCGCGCAACAGAGAAAAATAGCCAAAGAGTTCGCCTTCATTCATACGTCGAATTAACTTGTTCTCTTTGCTCAGTACCTCTATCGCCCCACTACGGATAAAGAAAAGCGTATTGTTCAGTGCGCTTGGGGCGATGACCCACTCGCCAGCACGAACGTACTGTATCTCTATTTCTTTCACCATATCATTGAGTTGTGTATCATCGGCAATCTCATTGAATGGGGCGTGTTGGCAAAGTGCCTCGAGTATTTCTGTTAATTCGACGTCCATCGTACCCTTCCCGTTTAGTAGAACTGATTTATGACAGTAGTGGCGATGCTATGGTCACTATTCCCATAATAAGAAAAAGCAAGCAAGCCAATTGACGAGTGCGGTCCGCGTTAATTTTATCCATAATCCAACGTCCTGCAAAAACAACAGGCACGTTCGCCAGCATCATTCCTACTGTTGAGCCAATTAAGACCATCCAAACACTGCCGTAGTGAGCACCCAATAGAACCGTAGCAATTTGAGTCTTGTCACCGATTTCCGCTAAGAAAAACAACACAAAGGTTGCGCCAAATGCGCCATATTTAAGGACTTGGCTGTCTTCGCTGTCGTCTTTATCAGGAATTAATAACCAGAGCCCAACAGCAATGAAGCTTAGACCAACAATCCAGCTAATAGCACTTTCTGGAATCCACTGAGCAATTTCAACACCTAGCCAAGCAGACAAGGCATGATTGAGCAATGTGGCCGCCAGAATACCGAGAACAATTGACATTTTAGAGGCGAAACGTGTTGCAAGGAATAAAGCCAAAAGTTGCGTTTTATCACCCATTTCAGCAAGGGCAACAGTAGAGATAGAAGTGAGTAATGCTTCCATTTATGATAGGTCCTAGGTGGGCAATAAAACAAAAGACAATAAACTCGTGCCCACCTGAGCCAAGTTATTGTCTTAAGTCTCATCAATCCCGTCAATCCGATCAGGACTTCTTTGCCACGAGCTTGAGGCTCAATTATGTTGACAAAGAATCTTTGCAGCACACATTAGTATGTAGGCTGTGCAAAGAAGATTACTCCCCTAAGAGAACGCGCATAGTAAAGTATTTATAAAAACAACACAACGCGAACGATCTATATTATTCGCGTTGTGTTGTCACGGTTATTTATAAAGGTGCATATCGCTGTGCAAGCCTTTCCACAAACTCACACACATAATCAACATGAGTACAGTGAAAGGTAAGCCTATAGTAATAGCGGCTGCCTGAATGGCACCAAGTGCTTCAGAGCCACCACCTACTAGTAATGCAATGGCGATGATACCTTCAAGAACGGCCCAGAAAACACGTTGGATCATAGGCGCGTCGGTTTTACCGCCAGCGGTAATTCCATCAATGACCAAAGAGCCAGAGTCTGAAGACGTGACAAAGAAGACCAATACCAGAATGATGCCAACAAAAGAAATCAGCCCGGTTAACGGTAGGTTTGCAAACATCTGGAACATGGCTAATGACGAATCACCAATGCCGTCGGCTAATGCACCAATACCGTTGGCTGATTGGTCTAGAGCAGAACCACCAAAAATAGACATCCACACAAGAGAAACCACAGTTGGTACCAAGAGAACGGCAACTAGGAACTCACGAACAGTACGACCACGAGAAACACGTGCGATAAACATGCCGACAAATGGTGACCAGGAAATCCACCAAGCCCAATAGAATACAGTCCAACCATGGTAAAAGGTTGTGTCATCACGACCAATCCAGTTACTCAAAGGAATGATGTTTTCAACATAGCTCAAAAAGTAAGAACCCATAGCGGCAAAGATAGCGCCAGTATTACCAACGATGACAATGAAAATGGCCAGTACTGCAGCGATAATCATGTTGATATTGGATAACAGTTTCACCCCTCCTTCAAGACCACGTGCTACTGAAATAATAGCCACCGCGGTAACACCACAGATCACAAGGATTTGTGTTGTTAACGTGTTAGGGATATCGAATAGGAAGTTGAGGCCACCTGCGGCTTGTAGTGCGCCAAAACCAAGTGAGGTTGCTAAACCAAAAATCGTCGCAATCACGGAAATTACATCGATTACATGGCCAATAACCCCCCATACTTTTTCACCAAATAATGGGTAAAAAGCAGAGCGGATTGTCAGAGGTAAGCCTTTGTTGTATGCGAAAAACGCTAAAGATAACCCCACGACGGCGTAAATAGCCCATGGGTGAAGGCCCCAATGGAACATGGTGGCGCCCATGGCAAGATCGCGTGCTTCTGGGGTGTTTGCCGCCACATCAAATGGCGTACCGTACCACGCTGTATAGTAACCGACAGGCTCAGCCACACTCCAAAACATCAGACCGATACCCATGCCAGCTGCGAACAGCATTGAAAACCAAGTAATGGTTGAGTGTTCTGCGCTTGCTTCTGTGCCACCTAAACGAATCTTACCCAAAGGTAATGCAATCAAAATCAAGCAGAAGAGTACGAAAATATTCCCTGCGACCATAAAGAACCAATCAAAGTTATCGATTGACCAGTTTTTGGCGCCCGATAAAACGGCACTGGCATCCGCTGGGAAAAGAATACTGCCAATAATGAATGCGAAAATGATCAAAGCGCTGGTGCTAAACACAGGGTTAAGTACATCTAGGCCAAGAAACTGAATGTTATCTTGTCCTACTTTGTACGATGTGTTGTATTCTGCCCGACCACTGTCAGGTACTTTATTACTCATAAACATTCTCCTGAATTAGTGGAACTCTTTCTAATCTTTTTAAACGAAAATCAACATGAGTGTTTTTTATACAATCTCGTTAGTTCACACTAAAAGAATTCTCATTATCAGATTGTTCTTAATGCGACGTATTTTGTCCTATTTTCACAATGTATGCATAATCTTTGGCCAGTTATCAGTTGTTTTTGAATCGATCGAGGCGGCGGATTAATGTGTCAAAATAGCGTTATTTTTCGTTTAAAAAGACAAATGTATTAGAAATATCCACACTACGGTGTGTTTCCAATGAAGCGAAAAAAGGCCATCGAGGATGGCCTTTTTCAATTTTTAACCTAACAAGAATTGCATCAATTTAGTTAGATGTCAAATTATAGTAAATAAAGTGGTCCTGTTGGACTATCTTTAAGGAAGGAACAACTCGAGTAATTCATTGAGAAATAGCTTACCTTTTTCTGTGGTTTTGACACGCTGTTGTGTCCATTCATCGTGGTCTAAAAGCCCTTGCTTTAGCGCGGTTTCACAAGCTTTGATCAGAGAAAATGGCACACTTTGGTAGGTAAATCGTTCATAATCCTTTAAATCAAAGGTTTCGAATAAACGCAGACGATTCATCATGAATTCTAGAGGTAAGTCTTCTTGCTCAATGGCCTCTTTGATGACTAACACTTCAGGCAAGTTGTTCAAGTAATGATTCGGGTGACGAGTCTTTCGTGTACGAAATATTTCACCATTAACCAATGTGATCTTGCCATGGGCGCCAGCGCCGATCCCTATGTAATCGCCAAAACGCCAATAGTTGAGATTGTGTGCGGCGCGTCGATTGTCTTTCGAGTTTGCTGACACTTCATACTGAGCATAACCATGCTGGGTGAGCAGTGCTTGTCCTGCGTCTTGAATGCCCCACAAGGTGTTGTCTTCAGGAAGCGTGGGTGGACGACGATAGAACTCAGTATTGGGCTCGATAGTCAGTTGATACCAAGATAAGTGCTCAGGGTTCAACTCGATGGCCAGTGATAAGTCTTCCAGTGCCATGTCTAGGCTTTGGTCTGGTAAACCGTGCATCAAATCTAGGTTAATGTTGTCAAAGCCAGCGGCTCTAGACTTATCCACAGCGTGTATCGCTTCTTCGCGGTTGTGGATTCTTCCTAGGGTTTTCAACAGGTTTGGCTGAAAACTTTGGATCCCGATGGATAGACGATTAATGCCCGCTTGGCGAAAATGACGGAATTTTTCTTGCTCAAACGTCCCTGGATTGGCTTCCATGGTGATTTCGGCATTGTCAGCCCAACTCAGCTTTTCACGTAGCGCGTCCATTAAACGATAATAGAAGTCTTCGCTCATCAAGCTGGGCGTGCCGCCGCCAATAAAAGCCGTTTGAATTTTCCGTCCAGCCACATAAGGTAAATCGGCGTCTAAATCTGCCAGAAGTTGCGCTAGATAAGCATCTTCCGGCAGTTTGCCATTACTTTCGAAGCGATCCGCTTGATGGGAGTTAAAGTCACAGTAAGGACATTTACGCACGCACCAAGGTAAGTGAATGTACAAACTCAGTGGCGGTAATTGACGACTCAAAATGCGTTACCCGCTAGCAGAGAAGGGGATTGTTGAAACGCAGCAAGCAGCTGTTTTAAGGCTTTCCCTCTGTGGCTGATTTGATTCTTTATTTCTTTTGGTAGGCTAGCGGCACTGCACGCGCATTCCGGTACATAAAATAGTGGATCATAACCAAAGCCTTCTTGGCCTTCAGTCGACGTTAAAATACGGCCTTCCCATACACCATGGAACACTTGTGGCGTCGGATCGTCTTTATGGCGCATGTAAGCTAGTACGCAATGAAAACGAGCGGTACGTTGCAGCTCAGGCACGCCCGCTAGTTTTTCCAATAGCAGCGCGTTATTTGCGTCGTTGTTGCCATGCTCGCCGGCAAAACGAGCGGAGTAAATGCCTGGTGCACCGTTAAGATAATCCACTTCAATGCCGGAATCATCGGCTAATGCAGGCAAACCCGTTTGTGCGCAAGCATGGCGTGCTTTAAGGATGGCATTTTCAATAAAACTTAAGCCAGTTTCTTCGGCTTCTTCAACGTTAAATTCACTTTGCGGCTTAACGTCGATGCCCATATCGCTAAGCAAGGCATTGAATTCTTTGATTTTTCCAGCATTATTGCTGGCGAGTACGATGGTGTTTTTCATCGGTTTTTCCTTTGTCATTCTTTAAAACAAAGGCGGCTGATTGGCCGCCTTGTTGTGTGATGTATCGCTTAACGACTGATATGAAAGATGGCCGTTTCACTGAATAAATTGGGCATAGAGCGAATCCACCAATGGTCTTTTAGGTGACCATCGACCGCGGCCCAACGTAGGATTTTGATGTTTTTTTCATGGCATAAACGCTCAAAATCTTGAAAGGTAAAAAAGTGAATGTTGGGTGTGTCATACCAGTTGTATGGCAAGAAATCCGACACGGGCATTCTGCCCTTTAACGCCAAATGTAGACGACTGCGCCAATGGCCAAAGTTCGGGAAGGTAATAATGCATTCTTTGCCGATGCGCAGCATTTCATCGATCAGTAAATCGGGACGACGGAACTGTTGCAGTGCGTGCGTCATCAGTACGAGATCAAAACTTTGATCATCGAAGTTTTGCAGCCCTTCATCAATGTTTTGCTCAAGAACCGGAATGCCTTTCTTGATACAGGTATTTAAATCGTCTGGGCCAATTTCTAAACCATAGCCACTGACTTTTTTGTTTTGGATCAGGTGGTGAAGCAGTTCACCTGGACCGCAAGCTAAATCCAGCACTCGTATATTGGGTTGAATCCATTCATCAATCATTTCTAAGTCAGAGCGCATTTATAGGGTCTCCGTCGTTACGTTGCTTGCGATGCGCGTTAAAAAGGTGCTTAACACGGCCATATAGCGAGGAATTGGGAACAAAAAGGCATCGTGACCTTCTGTCGCTTCGATCTTGGCGTAAGAAACCAGTTTGCCGGCTTTGACCAAGGCGTTAACAATCTCTTCGCTACGTTCTGGAGCGAAGCGCCAATCGGTAGTAAAGGACACCAGTAAAAATTCACATTGAGCTCGACTCAGCACCGCCGATAAGTCGCCATTGGTTTGCGAGGCAGGGTCGAAGTAATCGAGCGCCTTGGTCATCAGCATGTAGGTATTGGCGTCAAACCGTTTGGTGAAGGCTTCGCCTTGATAGCGTAAGTAACTTTCGACTTCAAATTCAATGCCGTAATTGTATTGGTAGCTGTCGTGGCGCATTTGGCGGCCAAACTTTGCGCCCATGGCATCGTCTGACAGATAGGTAATGTGACCTAACATGCGGGCCAAACCCAGGCCGTTGGTTGGAACGGAATTATTTTCTAGGTAATTGCCGTCAAAAAAGTCAGGATCACGACGAATAGACTGACGTGCGACTTCGTTGAAGGCAATGTTCTGTGTTGATAATTTCGGCGCTGACGCGACAATCACAGCAGATTTCAAGCGAGTGGGGAAGCGAATGCTCCATTCCAGTACTTGCATGCCGCCAAGGCTGCCACCGACGATAGCGGCAAAGGTTTGGATGCCCAATAAATCGGCTAAGCGTGCTTGGCTTTCGACCCAATCTTCTACTGTGACAATCGGAAAGCTGGCTTCCCAACGCTGCCCTGTTTCTGGATTAATGCTGGTGGGGCCTGTTGAACCACAGCAACCACCTAAATTATTGAGTGCAATAACAAAAAACTTATTGGTATCGATGGCTTTGCCAGGTCCTATTGCGGTATCCCACCAGCCAGGCTTGGTATCCGACATGGTGTGATAGCCTGCCGCATGATGGTCGCCGCTTAAGGCGTGACAAATTAAAATCGCATTGGATGCGTTTTTATTTAGGGTGCCATAAGTCTCGTAAACTAGCTGATACGAGGACAAGGTTTGTCCGCAGGACAGTGCCAACGGTGTGTCGAATTGCGCAATCTGTGGCGTAACAATACCAACAGAGTCGGCTGGGATGACGTCCGGCATAGGTTTGTTCTTATCCTAAAGTAAAGTCCTAAAGAAAGTGCTCGAATTCCCGTGAAGAAACGTGGGAAGGTTCATCGATGAGTGATGCGACACAGTCTATCGTTTGCGCCTAGTGTCATCAAGAGGTTGCGATAGAATGGTCGTCTTTGAGAAACGCTGGTGTTGTCATTTGTGGACCATACCAGCGCGTTGGCCAGTGATTTTTTAAGCGAGTGTGAACACTTGTGTTTTCACCGCAAGTTGCGCAGAAATGAGCTGAATCTGCTTGGTTTTGTCAGCCAAAATATCGATAGAGCGGGTATCTTGGCTGAGTTGTTGTGCAATTTCTTCCATCTCGGTACTCATTTGGATCGCAGTACTGGCAACGTCTTGAATGGCGTTTGCCATCGAGTCGGTGGATTGTGATCCTGTCATGGCATTGTTTTCGATGTCACGCATGGCTTCTTCGGCCTTGCTGCCATTTTCGCTGATGATTCTTAAGTTGTTTTGCCCACCTTCCATGGTACTAATGGCTGTCTGAGTGGACTGCTGAATGGTATTGACGATGTCTGTGATTTTCGAAGTGGCGTCGACGGTTTTTTCTGCTAAGGCTCTGACTTCATCAGCCACCACGGAGAACCCGCGACCCGCTTCTCCAGCCCGTGCTGCTTCGATGGCGGCATTTAGCGCGAGTAAGTTGGTTTGGCTAGCAAGATCATTGATCATGGCAATGACGCTGTCGATGTTTTTAGATAAGCGCCCCAGTTCATCAAGTTGATGGCTGGTCATATTCACAATGTTCACCGTATCAGTGATGCTATTTAATACCATTTTAATGGTGTCAGCTCCTGATTTAGCTGATTGATAGGTATCATTAGAATGGGCTCTAAGTGTATTTGTGGTACTGGATAATTCGTTTAAGCGGCTTGATATATCGTCGGTGGCGGACGCTAATGAGTGGGTACGCTGATTGACTAGGTGGTTACTACTGGCAATGTTGTTGATGGTGTTGTTCAAATCGGTCGACATGGTACTGACATTATCCGTGGTAGAAACCACATCTTTTAATACCTCACCGAGGCCGCCAGTCATTTCATTTAGCGATTGACTGAGTTGGTCAAACTCATCGTTACGTTTTCTGTTAATTATTGCTTTAGAAGACATGTCCCCTTTTTTGACTTTGTTTAGGTCAGTCATGATGCTGTGCAAGGTCATGTTAACGCTACGGCCAATGGCGACCATAAGCAACGTGGCGAAAATGATGACGGCGGTGCTGACACTAAGAAGAGTGATGTTGGCTTGGTTAGAACTTTTTTCAGCGTCGGTTTCGGCTTGGGCAATGGTCGCTTCGATCAGTTGACTGGCCTTGAGCTGGCTGTCATTAAAGCGCGCTTTTTGTTCAGTAAACTGGGCTTCTACGGTATCAAGAGATTGGTATTCTTTACCATATTGAATAAGGGCATCACGGTAGGCGTTGGCTTTGATTCCATGTGTGTCTTGAAAACCAAAATTCTCTATACGGTTATCAAAGCGAGAAAAACTTTCGTTAAATTCGGCTAACGTGCTGTCTTTTGGATCGGATAGGTAGCTCGCCTCGGCTTTACGTACGTTGGTAAACTCTCGCTTTAGTAAACTGAGACTTTGTATATCGTCACTGATTTCTAGACCCATCTTGTCGATACTGCCACGTAAGCCTGAGGCGGAATCGAAACCAATAATGTAAAGCTTACCAATCAATGCCATTAAAGCTTGGCTGTAATGGTTCATTTCAGTGAGGTTGTCTTCCAGTGTGCGTTGTAATTCTAGACTATTTGCTTGTTGGATATTCTCGTTAATAGTTTGGTTGTTTTGTTCTATTTGCTGATTGGCGCTCGCAACATAGTCCGCGTAGTTGTCGACTGAAATGGACCTTAGCTTATCGGCAATTTCGAGCATATGAATGCTTAGCTGATCATTTGAAGCTTGAATGTTGGATAACGTTCTTAGTTCGTTATTGGCGCCTTGCTGGGAGGAAAGGCCTTTCATGGCAACAAAGGTCACTATGATGAAACCCAGAACGGCTGTAACAAGCAGCAACAGTAATTTTGTCTTAAAGGATAGGTTGGCTAGCATGATGACTTTCCTGATTATAGAGAAGCGTTATTAGAGAGAGTGCGCAACATAAGTAACACCTAGTGGTTTAGATCTATGCAAGCATCGTGCTAAAAATACACAAACTGACCCGTTATGTTTGGGGGGACGATGTGCAGAGTGATTTTTATTTGTCCTTTTATGGTGCAGAGTATGGTTTGGGTGCAAAAAAAAGCCCTAATTTGGTTAGGGCTTCTTGCTGGTGTTTATTTGTTGATGTCGAACAGCCGATAAACCAATTGTCCAGCCTGTTTTTCTTTTATTAATGACCAGTGAGCAGGTAGGGCTGGTAATTCGGCTTCTTTCTCCATTTCGATGTAGACTAAAGCGCGTGATGCGAGCCAGCCTTTTTCGAGTAATGGAATGATTTGAGCGAGCCAGCCTTTGCGGAAAGGCGGATCTAAAAATACGATATCCATCGCATGTGGCGTCACGGTATCTAGAAAAACGGCAGCGTTTTGAGCGATTACTTTGGCTCTGTCTGTTGCCCCCAGTGTGGCTAAATTGGCGGTCATTTGTTGTGACACTATGCGTGAATTATCCACAAAGGTTAGGTGCTTTGCACCACGTGACAAGGCCTCTAGTCCCAGCGCACCAGAGCCGCAAAATAGATCACCGCAGACGGCCCCTGGAATCTGGTGATTGATCCAGTTAAACAAGGTTTCTCTGACTCTGTCCGGTGTGGGTCTTAAGCCCTCAACATTGGGAATGGGTACTTGGCGCGATCGCCATTCCCCCGCGATGATACGCAGTTTTGAGGCTTTCGCTTTGCTGTTGTTGACTGCATTACTGGGGGGATTTTTTTTCATTGGTAGACCTGAATCTCTTGATAGGACGATGGTTTTAAGAGGGTTTTAAGGGTGGCTTTGTACTCTTCTATCGAAAAGTCGTTAATTGCCTCTTGGTAGTCTGTAGCGAATTTCTCCAAGGTTAATGGGCCATTCTGGTTCGTAACTTGGGTGGCGATGTTGCTCCACCAAGTGGGCGATAAGCTTTGTTGCTCAAGTTGTTGCTTGAAGTTGTCTAACAGTGTTTCGAAAGTTTTGGGGTTGTTGATGGACGGTGCCTCTTCAACAAAAATAAGGCTCTTGGCATTGATAAGACGCATCACGTCATCGGTAGGCAAGTCATTGGTGATGTTGTTGCCATATTGAATACTCCACCATGCCCAAGGATTCTGTGGTGACAGTATTAAGGTAAGTTGAGCAAAATCAATGTGTGGTTGCTGATTCAGCGTGGCAATCAAATCGGCTCCCCAAATTTGCAAACTGATCCACTCTTCAACAGAGGTGATGGGCGTCAACGCTAAGGCGCTGCGCGTTTGCCAAAGTTCGCCTTCTTGTTGCTGAATGGTCACACTTAGAGGGGCGTGTTGGATGCTGTCTGCTGTCTCATCGGATAGGCGATAATCTTGGCTAATGGCGTTGACCGCATTTTGAATAGCCATTTTGGCTTCTGATGACATATCGCCGACAATAAAGATGGCTGTCGCAGACCTTGTTAAGTGCTGATAGTAGTTTGAAACGTCTTGTAGAGACATCGTGACATCGTCCGATTCACTTTGTGGTTGGACGCTGTCAAAGAATAAAATCTCTTCTAGTTCGTGCTGTATCTGTGGGTTGCTCTGTTGTTGACGCTGCCAATTTTCAAAAGTGCGATGCTTGAACTCCGGCGCTGTTAGCCAGTTGTTAAGCAAAGATAGCGTGGGTACTAGGTATTGAGGGTCGCTGCTTAATGTCACACCAATACTTTGTCTTTCGTGATCATAATAGCTGCTTGCGCTCGCCGCTAAAGGCGTTAGTCGTTGATTTATCGACGCCGTACTAAGTGGCAGGGAGTCGCTCATCAAAAGGGCGAGTGTCGCCTGAATCAGTGGCGTGTTGGTAGTGGTGGCGCGAAAAGCAAAGCGAATTTCCAGTTTATCACTTTCTTGCCATTGTTCTTGTTTTAGCCAGATAACAGGAATGCCCGATGTTGTGGTCCAAGTTTCAATGCTGGGGGCTGGTAGTTTAGTGCCCGATGCCGTTAGGTTAAGTAGCCAAATCGCTAATGTGCAGAACAACATAATGGCCGCTAAAACGGGGCGACTAAAAAGAGGTTTGTTACTATCGGACATAATTTACCTTAGAAAGAGAAGGGCGGTTGATGAAAACTAAGCCTGTTTGCGAGCCAGAATAATGTTAAAATAATGGTTTCTAAGTGTTTGTATATGTGGTGCTGTGTCTAATCATAGCATTTCACCCTTGTTTCCTGCATCAGTCAAAATAAAGAGATCGATTTAATGGAAGTTGTTAATCAAATTGTTGCTTTTTTTACACCGTATCTTGGTGAGTATGCGCGTTATGTTCCAATTGTTATTGGTACGCTTTTAGCCATTATCGCCTTTGTGATTCGTCGCCGTTTTGTCAATAAAATGAATGCCCGTATCGCGGCCGCCAAACAACAAGACGCCCAGGCTTCTGCCGCCATGTCGCAAGAGTCTGAATTGGACCAAGCGGCCTCTGCTGACGTGCAGGATGATAAGGAGACAAATACACTCAAGCGCCAAGAGCTTGTGACGCAGGTCTCTACTTCGCCGCAACCATCCTTGTCTTGGTCACAGCGTATTAAGTCAGGTTTGTCGCGTACACGCAGTGGTTTAGGGAGCGGTTTGTCTTCGGTTATTGGGGGGCATAAAAAAGTCGATGACGACCTATTAGAAGCATTGGAAACGCAATTGTTGATGGCGGATGTTGGCATTGATGCCACTCAGGCTTTGATTAGTGGATTAACCGATAAGTTAAACCGTAAAGAGCTGAAAGACTCAGCCACCTTGCTGACCCATTTAAAAGCCGATATGGAAAGTATTCTGAGTCAGTCCCAACAGGTCTTGGATCCGGTTAGTCAAGATGGGCCTTTTGTTATTTTAATGGTGGGTGTAAATGGTGTCGGTAAAACGACAACGATTGGCAAGCTGGCGAAAAAATATCAGGCGGAAGGCAAAAGTGTTATGTTGGCGGCAGGTGACACTTTTCGTGCGGCGGCGGTTGAGCAATTGCAGGTCTGGGGTGAGCGCAATAATGTTCCTGTTGTGGCGCAGCATACCGGTGCCGACTCTGCATCGGTTATATACGATGCTATTGAGTCTGCCAAGGCGAAAGGCATTGATATTGTGATCGCGGATACGGCTGGTCGTTTACAAAATAAAGCCAATTTGATGAACGAGTTGTCAAAAGTGGTTCGTGTGATGAAAAAGCTGGACGCCAAAGCGCCACATGAAGTGATGTTGGTGTTGGATGCAGGCACGGGCCAAAATGCCATCAGTCAGGCGAAGCTGTTCTCCGAAGCCGTTGGTGTGAGCGGTATTACGCTGACGAAACTGGATGGCACCGCGAAAGGTGGTATTATTTTCGCGATTGCGAAACAGTTTGCTTTACCTATACGCTATATTGGTGTGGGCGAGCAGGCTGAGGATTTGCGTCCTTTTGTGGCGCAAGAGTTTGTCGATGCCTTGTTTGATAGTGAGTAAGTTGTTATTGGCTTTGTTTACTGTTGTTTCTAATTTAAGGATGCTGGATTAGCGTGGAAATCGAATTTCAACGAGTGGGAAAAAAGTACGAGAGTGGACAAGAAGCACTGTCGCAGGTGAGTTTTCATTTGCAGCAGGGCGAAATGGCTTTTCTTACTGGTCATTCGGGTGCCGGTAAAAGTACCTTAATGAAACTCATGATGATGATTGAACGTCAAACTTCGGGCCAGATTTTGGTTGATGGTGTGGATCTGCGAACGTTGAGTCGTAGGGCCATTCCCCATCATCGACGCCGAGTGGGCGTGGTCTTTCAAAATCATCAGTTGTTATTGGACAGAAGTGTTTTCCATAATGTGGCCTTGCCATTGCAAGTAAGCGGAGCAGACTCTCAGCAAATTGCTAAGCGAGTGCGTGCCGCGCTGGACAAAGTCGGCTTATTAGATAAAGAAAAGTACAACCCAATGGCCTTATCTGGCGGTGAGCAGCAGCGAGTTGGCATTGCTCGCGCGGTGGTGAATAAGCCACAGCTGTTGTTAGCGGATGAGCCGACAGGGAATTTGGACCCTAAATTGTCAGCTGAAATTATGAATTTGTTTCAGGAATTTAATCGTGTGGGCGTCACGGTTCTTGTCGCCAGTCATGATTTGGCACTGGTTGCTCGTATGCGTCATCGTGTTTTGACGTTGAGCCAAGGTCGAATGGTGAATGACGGAGGGTTTGCCTAAATGGTGCAAAAACCCAATCAACGAGGCGCGACCAGAGAGTCCATTAAGGCGACTAAGCATCATTGGCCGACACGGCGCTCTTTCAGCCCTACGAAGTACTTTCGTCAACACCAAGAAACACTAACAGAAAGCTTTATGCGACTGGTCAGTTATCCATTGGCCAGTATTATGACGGTGATGGTGATTGCCATTGCCTTGTCTTTGCCGGGCGGTTTGTATGTGTTGTTGAAAAATGTGCAATCGGTGACAGACCAATGGGAGCAGCAGTCGGTTATTACCCTGTATCTTTTTTCCAATTTAGAAGACACACAAGCGCTTGCGTTATCGCATCGTCTTTCGGCATTGGATAATGTGGCATCCGTTGAATATATTTCGAAAGAAGAAGGCTTGCGCTATTTTGAGCAATCAAGTGGTTATGAGCAAATTATGTCATCGCTACCTGAAAATCCTTTGCCGATTGTATTGCGCGTGATCCCTACTCTCACTGTGGATGTGAACACTCTGGCTAGTTTGCAGGCCCTTCGCGATCAGCTGGCGGCACAAAAGGAAGTGGAGTATGCCGAATTGGATGCACAATGGTTACAGCGTCTTGCCAATATACTGAGTTTTGGGCAACGATTTGTCTATGCGTTGTCTGTGTTATTGATTGTTGCCGTGTTTTTAATTGTAGGCAACACTATTCGTATGGCGGTAGAAAGTCGTCGTGATGAAGTCTTGGTAATGAAGTTAGTGGGGGCGACAGATGCTTACATACGTCGACCTTTTTTGTACATGGGACTGTGGTTTGGGCTTTTGGGTGGTTTGTTTGCCAGCCTATGTATTCTCTTGCTTAGCTGGTGGGTAAGTGCGCCTGCTGAGCGGCTGATTGAGCTCTATCAGAGCGGCTTTCAACTACAGACTTTTAATGCAGATGAAATTATTTTATGTTTAACTATAAGCGCATTGGTTGGTGTTGTTGGCGCGTGGATTGCGGTTAGCCGACATATTTCAAACATTGAGCTACAGTGACGATGAAAGGCTAAAATCACTACAAAGGTAATAGCCATGGTTTATTCACATTTATGTCACACACAAGCCGAATTTACTTGGTAGTATTTTGTCATACAGGCATGAACAACGAGAAAGGTGGAAATAGAGATGGGTAAAGCTCTTCAGCCTACAGATATGATGATTCCAGGTCAGAACCTAGAGTCCTATATACAAGCCATTAGCAGAATTCCGATTTTAACGGCCGACGAAGAAAAAGCGTTGGCAGATCGTCTTTATTATCAAGAAGATCTTGAGGCGGCACGTACGCTGGTTATGTCGCATTTAAGATTTGTTGTGCATATCGCGAAAAGTTACTCTGGATACGGTTTAGCACAAGGTGACCTTATTCAAGAAGGCAACGTTGGCTTGATGAAAGCGGTTAAACGCTTTAATCCAGAAGTTGGCGTGCGTCTTGTTTCATTTGCGGTACATTGGATCAAGGCCGAAATTCATGAATTTATTCTGAAGAACTGGCGCATTGTGAAAGTGGCGACGACGAAAGCCCAGCGAAAAATGTTTTTTAATCTTCGCAGCGCGAAAAAATCGCTATCTTGGTTCAGTAATTCCGAAGTGGAGTCGGTTGCCAGTGACTTGGGCGTGACCCCGGAAGTGGTTCGTCAAATGGAGGGGCGTTTAAGCTCTTCGGATATGGCATTTGATGCTTCAGCGGATGACGATGATGACAGTGCGTTTCAAGCACCCTCTCAATATCTAGAGGATCATCGTTCAGACCCAGCAATGCTACTTGAAAACGGCAATTGGGAAGAAGATTCCAATCAGCGCCTTGAAGTGGCGATGGCTGATCTTGACGAGCGTAGCCGAAACATCTTAGTACAACGTTGGTTGTCTGATGCGAAATCGACCTTGCATGATTTAGCGGATGAGTATGGCGTTTCTGCTGAGCGTATTCGTCAACTCGAGAAAAACGCGATGAAAAAAATACGTCTGGCAATGGGCGATGGTCAGTTCGACTGATTTTAGCGTTGCGTTGTTAAGACAATAAAACCCTCCTAAGTGAGGGTTTTTTTATGCAATAGGGTCAGAGCGGAATAGCGATTTATTATTGGCTTTGGAGTTGGTTGCCCGGTACAAATCGCCATGTACGAATGATTTCCAGCTTATCGACTTCTTTCTTTAGTTCACTAGGGAAGGTCTGAAAGGGCTCTGCAAGACGGACAATGCGCATGGCGGCATCATCTAATACTCTGATGCCAGAGGAGTGCAGTACCTCAATGTCGTCTACGTAGCCATTTGGCAGTAAGATGACGGCGAGGCGTAGTTCACCATATAAATGGTTACGTTTTGCTTCTTCTGGATAGTGAATATTGCCAATGCGTTCGATGCGACGACGCCAATCGTCAAGGTATTGAGCGTCAATGGCGGCTTTAGCAGAGACCGAGGTGAGGCGGCGGATTCTTGGGCGTTTGGCATAGGATTGTCGCTGTTGGTCCAGTAAAGCCTCTAACGTTGCAATATCATTAGAAAGGTGACTGGGAAGTTGCGTTTCTCCTCGAAACTGCTCTTCTAAGGTTTTTGGCTCTTGTTCGGTTTCATTCACTATTTCAAAAACCGCCTCTTGATTGGTTGTCGCCAGCAAGTTGGGCTCGTCAATCGGCTCTGCTGAAGCGAGTTGCGGTTGGATCGGAGGGGATATTTCCTGAATCGTGTCCGCTAAGAAGCGTGCTTCTTCCGTGGTAGTGAGTTTTTGTTTGCGTAGCTCTGTGCCGCTGGCTTGTTGGTTTGCTTGTGCAATGAAGTCGGCTTCCGTCGGGGCGCTTGTTGTGTGTTGAACCAGTGTGACTTCCAGTGTTTTTGGCTTGGGAGAGGGCAACTGAAAATCGAAGCCAACCACCATCACCATTAGCACATGAAAGCTAATGGCGATGAAAAGCGCGACGGAAAATTTATCGATTACTCGCATGTTGATCTTACTGAAGGCGTTTTTCTATGGCTTCTATTAACATCATGGCGATATTCAGATCAAATTGCGCATCTAATTCACGAACACATGTTGGGCTGGTAACATTAATTTCGGTGAGATAATCACCGATGACATCTAGGCCGACAAACATTAGGTTCTTTTCTTTTAGTGATGGGATGACTTGGTCGCAAATCCAACGATCGCGTTCAGTCAAAGGACGGCCTTCACCGCGCCCGCCAGCAGCCAAGTTGCCTCGAGTTTCACCAGAAGCTGGGATACGTGCCAGCGCAAACGGTACCGGCTCACCATTAACGACTAAAATGCGTTTGTCGCCATCTTTGATTTCAGGGATGAACTTCTGTGCCATGATTTGTTCAACGCCCATATTTGTCAGTGTTTCGATAATCACACTGACGTTAGAGTCATCTGGCTTGATACGAAATATTGAGCTGCCGCCCATGCCATCCAGTGGTTTGAAAATGACATCGCCATGCTCTTTATGGAACCCTTTGAGTAAGTCAGCACGTCTGGTCACTAAAACCGGTGGACAGCAATGTGGGAACTGGGTGGCGAACAGTTTCTCGTTACAATCGCGTAAGCTTTTCGGATCGTTAACAACAAGAGCACCATCTCGTTCGGCCTGCTCTAGAATCATGGTGCTGTAGACAAATTCGCTATCAAATGGTGGGTCTTTACGCATTAAAATCACGTCCATATCACCCATTGCCATTTTGGTTTCTTCACCAAGATCGTAAAAGTGCGCAGGGTCTTTATAAACCTGTAATGGGCGAGTCATGGCATAGGCTTTACCATTGTCTAAAAATAAATCTTTTTGCTCCATGTAAATAAGTTGCCAGCCCTTTTCAGCGGCAGCCCATAACATAGCGAGTGAGGTGTCTTTTTTGTAGTTTATGGATGAAATTGGATCCATAACAATGCCGAGTTTGATAGTCATAAGGCGTTTCCTAAAGCGAAAGCAACGTTTTAGTGCTTTTTCTAATCTGTTAATAGAGGTTGATGCTATAGAAATATGGGGGCGCTGAGAAGAAAAAACAGCCACGATTTGTAGATAGTTACGTTTATAAACAAAAATACCCTGTGCGATGAAGATTGAGGTATAAGGCGGGTCATATTATTTAGCACAAAGCCATTGGTTATAGCGTTAGATGTATAAGTCCAATGGCTCTGTTTTGGCTATTTCTGTTTTCACTGCCCCTCTATTGTGACTACCAACTCCCTGTATTTTCATCCGCTTCCAAGAACAGCTCGTCTTCTGGCGCTTTGTTGCTTCTTTCTGCTGGAGACTGGGGGGTGGATGGCGTGTTTCGCAGTGTTTTTTCGTCTTCTTTTAGCTCATCAATCGCGGTTGGGCCGGCCTTAGGGATAATTTTCTTTTTATCAAATTCATCATTGAAACCAAGCAATTGTGGGCGATAAATGCGGAAGGCACGCATTAGCTCACCTTTGGCGTTAAATAAACGGAATTCTGAGAATAGTTCGTCATAGTCGGCATTAACGTAGTCTTGACGGGCTTGGAACAATTCGTTTTCGCTATCCAGTACGTCTAGCAAGGTTCTGCGGCCTAAGCGAAATTGTTTTTCGTAAGCGATTTGCGATTCTTTTGTGGCAATAACGTATTGTCGGATATGCTCTTTTTGTCCCGTTGTTGCTTCAAACGCAGCCCAAGCGAGTCGTACAGTAAGCTCAGTGTCTCTGATGGTTTTACGGCGAATTTCAGACGCTTGAATGTTTTGTTGAACCGCGACTTGTTTTTGACGCTTTTGAGTGCCACCACTGTATAAATTGTAATTCAGCCTAACCATGGCCAACAAATCTTCACTTGGACCTTCATCCCCATCAATATTGTTATTCCAGGTTCGTTCTAAGACAAAGCTTATGTTTGGGTAGTTGCTTGCATCAGCAATTTTCTCAAGACTTTCTGTGGCGGCAACGTCCCAGCGAGCACCTTCAATGGCTGGGTTCTTTTTTAATGCTTCACTGATAGCCAAGTCTAAATTTTGAGGTATGAGATCCTTATCTGGGACAGGATAAATGAGGTCGTCTGGTGGCAACTCGCCAACAATATTGAGATAGTTGCTTTCTGCGTCTCTAAGGTTATTAACGGCGGCCAAATGATTTGCATTGGCTTTAGCAAGACGAGCCGTTATTTGGCTTAAATCCGATTGACGACTCACACCGGAGTCGCTTTTTAATTTAATTTGCCCGTAAATGCGTTCATGGGTTTTTAGGTTAAGTTCGGCGAGTGTGACCAGCTCTCGATAACGCAAGACATTGGCAAACACTTGAGCAACTTCCAACGCGGTATTTTCAACAGAAATTAACGCATTCCAGCGATTGGCTTCGGCTTCGCTGTTTAATCGATCGATCTCATTCTTGGTAGAAAAACCATTGAATAGAGGCTGATTTAAGGAAAGTGTGAGTTCACGACGCGTCAAGTCAACGTCGTTAGAGTTTGCATTGTCTGCATAGGTTGTCTCACGGCCGATACCTGCCGAAAGGTCTGCGCTTGGATAGTAGCCAGAGCGTCGGGCTATTTCGGCATTTTCTTTGGATTCTCGATATTCAGCAATGGCTTGTCTAACCGTTGGGTTATTCTCTATCGCAATATAGGTGGCTTCCTCTAGAGTGAGAGCTTGAGCCGTTGCAGGTAGAAGTACCGTCCCTATATAAACCGTGCAAGTCAAAACGATTCGGTAAAACATGTGATCATCTGTCCTTTATTGAGTCATACTAAAATGGTAAAGCCATTTACACTCTGAATATGTAGTGATTCTGTTAGTGCTTGCTGGATATGAGAATAGATTAAATATCGCCCCACAAAACATTAATGACACTAAGCGCGACCACCGGAGCGGTCTCAGTCCGCAGTACTCTTGGCCCAAGTGTAATGGCGTGAAACCCTGTTTTTTCAGACAGTTGAACCTCTTTTTCTGTCAACCCGCCTTCCGGCCCGATTAACAAAGCAATGCGATTGTTTGTTGGTTTTTCATATTGGCGAATCGGTTTGGCACTATGATGATGTAAAGTGAGTTTTAACATTTCGTTACATTTCTCCACCCATTCGGTCAATTCTATGGGAGGGTAAACGATGGGAACCACGCCTCGGCCACATTGTTCTGCCGCGCTGATAGCAACTTGCTGCCAATGTTGTTGGCGCTTTTCCGCTCGACTTTCTTGAAGCTTGACTTCACAGCGTTCACTAAAAAGTGGCTGAATAGCAAATACCCCGGCTTCGACGGACTTTTGAATGGCGTAATCCATACGCTCGCCACGAGATAATGTCTGTCCTATGGTAACTTGAATCGGGGATTCATTATCTAACGCTTCAAAGTCGGTAATCTGGATATTAGCAGAGCGTTTTTCGACATCGCACAGGGTAGCGTTAAATTGACCGACTTGATCGTTAAACGCTCGGCCATTGAACACACGAATAGGATGGTCCGTTTTCAAACGCAGGACTTTGCATAAATGCTGAAATGCCGCATCAGGTAAGGCAAGAGTGGTATTCTCGTTGAGTTCTGTGTCGATAAAAATTCGTGGAATACGCATACCTTATCCTATGTTTTCGAGTGTTTAATAATATAGAAATGAAAAAGCCTTCTTCTGCCATTTAATCATAAAGCAGAAGAAGGCTTTATAGCGGAAAATCAGGGAATTATAAACCAGCGGCTTTGCGTAATGCGTCGGCTTTATCGGTTTTTTCCCAAGTGAAGTTTTCACCTTCACGGCCGAAGTGGCCGTACGCCGCGGTTGGGAGATAAATTGGGCGTTTCAAATCGAGCATTTTAATTAAGCCGGCTGGGCGTAATTCAAAGTGTTCACGAACCAACTGTGTAATCACTGCATCGCTGACTTTGCCCGTGCCAAAAGTATTGATACTGATCGACGTTGGTTCAGCCACGCCGATGGCGTAAGAGATTTGAATTTCACATTTGTCAGCAAGACCTGCAGCCACGATGTTTTTCGCGACATAACGACCAGCGTAGGCCGCAGAACGATCAACCTTGGATGGATCTTTACCAGAGAAAGCGCCACCACCATGACGCGCCATGCCGCCGTAAGTATCCACGATGATTTTACGACCCGTTAGACCGCAATCGCCAACTGGACCACCAATGATGAACTGGCCTGTTGGGTTGATGAAGTATTTGGTGTCTTTTGATAACCATTCAGCAGGAAGAACTGGCTTGATGATCTCTTCCATAACGGCTTCACGAAGGTCAGCTTGTTTTACCGACGCGCTGTGTTGTGTCGAAAGAACCACCGCATCGATTGCACAGGGTTTGCCGTTTTCGTCGTAGCGGAAGGTAACTTGGCTTTTTGCATCAGGACGAAGGAAGTCTAGGGTACCGTTTTTACGCACTTCTGCTTGGCGTTGCACCAAACGATGAGCATAAGTGATCGGGGCTGGCATTAACACGTCAGTTTCGTTTGTCGCAAAACCAAACATCAAGCCTTGGTCGCCCGCACCTTGTTCGTGTTCTTCGGCTTCGTCAACGCCGACGGCAATATCGGCAGATTGTTTGCCGATGGCATTCATGACAGCGCAAGATTCCCAGTCGAATCCCATGTCTGAGCTGTTGTAGCCGATTTTACGGATAACGCCACGGGCGATTTCTTCAATGTCGACCCATGCGTTAGTACGAACTTCACCGGCTACCAATACCATGCCTGTTTTGACTAGGGTTTCACAAGCGACACGCGCTTCTGGGTCTTCAGCCAGAATGGCATCAAGAATAGCATCGGATACTTGGTCGGCGATTTTGTCTGGGTGGCCTTCAGAAACAGATTCTGAAGTAAATAAAGAATATTCTGACATGTTTAGTGCCTCTATCAAAAATGATGGATAAGCGCTAAATAGGTATAAAAAAACCCGCTTAGCAATGTTTATATTTCAAAAAAGCTAAACAGGTGATATTGCTTCTGTTTAGCTGAATTTATATAGCGTCCGCAAGCCGAAACAAATCGACGCTTTTAGTGGGTCAAATGATGGACTAGAGTTGTTTAAATATCAACCCGATCTGCAGATTTTAATGAGGCAAAGGTCGTTTTTTTTGTTACGATGGTGCCGATTTATGTGTATTTTCATTTTCTCTGCCCAATGTTTGGGCGTAATGATGGGGTCAGCATTGCATGGTGGCTCTATCCCGTAGAGAATGTTTCTTCTATTGTTCGTTAAGCTATCAGGAGTAGAATAACCATGCCGTCTCGCAAACAACTTGCTAACGCCATACGTGCTTTGAGTATGGATGCTGTTCAAAAAGCTAACTCAGGCCACCCAGGTGCGCCAATGGGGATGGCAGACATCGCTGAAGTGCTATGGAATGACTTTTTAAAGCACAACCCCAATAATTCAAAATGGGTAGATCGTGATCGCTTTGTGTTGTCAAACGGCCATGGCTCTATGCTGATTTACTCTTTACTGCATTTGTCTGGTTACAAGCTGCCAATCGAAGAGTTAAAACAATTTCGTCAACTTCACTCTAAAACACCAGGTCATCCGGAATACGGCTATACCGATGGCGTAGAAACCACAACAGGTCCGTTGGGGGCCGGTATCAGTAACGCGGTAGGTATGGCGATTGCTGAGAAAACCCTAGCCGCGCAATTTAACCGCGAAGGCCACCAGATTGTAGATCACAATACCTATTGTTTCCTTGGCGATGGTTGTTTGATGGAAGGTATTTCTCATGAAGCCGCTTCATTGGCTGGGACGTTGGGTCTAGGCAAGCTGGTTGCTTTTTGGGATGACAATGGCATCTCCATCGACGGTCATGTTGAAGGTTGGTTTACAGACAATACACCACAACGTTTTGAAGCTTACGGTTGGCACGTTATTGCTGACGTAGATGGCCATGACCCAGAAGCGATTAAAGCAGCGATTGAAGCGGCAAAAGCGGAAACAACGAAACCCAGTTTGATTTGCTGCAAAACCATTATCGGTTTTGGTTCTCCGAATAAATCGGGTAGCCATGATTGCCATGGTGCACCACTAGGTGATGCAGAAATCGCAGCAGCGCGTGAGTTCCTAGGTTGGCCTTATGCACCTTTTGAAATCCCTGCCGATGTTTACTCTGGTTGGGATGCAAAAGAAGCAGGTGCCGCACGCGAAACTCAGTGGAATGCTCAATTCGAAGCCTATAAAGCCGCTTACCCAGAGTTGGCTGCAGAGTTTGAACGTCGCGTTATTAAAGGCGAATTGCCTGTGGATTTCGACGCGAAAACAAAAGCCTTCATCCAAGAATGCCAAGACAAAGGCGAAAGCATCGCCAGCCGTAAAGCGTCGCAAAATGCGATTGGTTTCTTTGGTGCCATGTTGCCCGAGTTATTAGGGGGCTCTGCCGATCTTGCTGGCTCTAACTTGACGTTATGGTCTGGTTCGAAAGGTATTCAAGACGACCCAGCCGGTAATTATGTTTACTACGGGGTGCGTGAATTTGGTATGAGTGGCATCATGAATGGTGCGTCTTTGCACGGTGGTTTTATTAACTACGGCGCGACCTTCATGATGTTTATGGAGTACGCGCGTAATGCGGTTCGTATGTCAGCGTTGATGGGTATTCAGAACCTGTTTGTTTACACACACGATTCGATTGGTCAGGGTGAAGACGGTCCGACTCACCAACCAGTAGAACAGCTTGCTAACCTGCGCATGACACCCAACATGTCAGTATGGCGTCCATGCGATGCGGCAGAAACAGCGGTGGCTTGGAAAGCGGGTATTGAACGTCGTGATGGTCCAACGTCTTTGGTTTTCTCTCGTCAAGGATTGCCTGCGCAAGCGCGTAACGCCGAGCAGTTGGCGAACGTAGCCAAAGGTGGTTATGTATTACATGACTGTGCTGGCACACCAGAGCTGATTTTGATTGCAACCGGCTCTGAAGTCGGTCTTGCAATGGATTCTGCCAAGGCCTTGACCGCGAAAGGTAGAAAAGTACGCGTGGTGTCTATGCCGTCAACAAACGTATTTGATTCACAAGATGCGACTTACAAAGCGTCTGTGTTACCAAGCAGCGTTACTAAGCGTGTTGCCATCGAAGCGGCACATGCGGATTATTGGTACAAGTACGTTGGTTTCGAAGGCGCTATGGTGGGAATGACGACTTTCGGTGAGTCTGCACCTGGTGGTGATTTGCTGAAGCACTTCGGCTTTACGGTAGACAATGTGGTTGCGACGGCTGAGAAAATTCTAGCCGCGTAATGTTATTGCTTGCTAAGAAAAGAGGCGTGCGTTTGTGCGCCTCTTTTTCCTTTTATTAGGCGGAAAGTGATGGCTTTTGGGTTACTTTCTTTGCGATGAAGTAGTAGGACTATGTTGCGAGTCGCTATCAATGGTTATGGTCGTATCGGACGCTCGGTATTGCGAGCGCTCTATGAGAACGGCTACCGTGACCACATTCAAGTGGTTGCTATTAATGAATTGTCTGACATCGAGACAATCAGTTACCTTACGCGCTATGACACGACTCATGGCCGTTTTCCTTTACCTGTTTCGACGCAAGCGAATCAACTGCTTGTTGGTGATGATGCTATTGCATGCTTTTCCTGCGCGACCCCTGATGAGTTAGATTGGTCGTCTCTTGAGTTGGATATGGTGCTGGAATGTTCAGGCAGTTTTTCTGGTCGAGAAGGGGCTCAAGCTTATCTAAACGCTGGTGTGCCACGACTATTATTGTCCCAACCAGCGGCCGCGGACGTTGATGCCACCATTGTGTATGGTTTTAATCACCATGAGATTCAGGTAGATCACCGTATTGTCTCGGCCGCATCTTGTACAACCAATTGTTTGATTCCCGTATTGGATATTGTTAAGCAATTCTGCGGTGTTGTACATGGCATGACTCAGACGATTCACTCGGCGATGAACGATCAACCTGTTATTGATGGCTATCATACCAAAGATCTGCGTCTGACTCGTGCGGCTTTGAGCTCGATTATTCCTGTGGATACGGGGTTGGCGCGAGGTATTACGCGCATGATGCCAGAGCTGGAAGGCAAGATGGGGTGTAACGCAGTGCGTGTGCCGACGTTGAATGTGTCCGTGATTGATTTAGTGTTGCGCACAGAGCAAGACGTGACGGTTGAGCAAATACATTCGCAGCTAGAGCAGGCCGCCAATTCGAAATATGCCGGACTTATGGGATTCACCACAGAGGCACACGCATCGGTGGATTTTAACCATGACCCACGCTCGGTGATCATAGACAGTACACAGACTCAAGTCATTGATCGGCGTATGGTGAAATTACTGTGTTGGTTTGATAATGAATGGGGCTACGCTAACCGTATGTTGGATGTGGCTAAATATTGGTCTGGTGTGATCAAGCGATAACAGAGAGTTTGATCTGTCAGAACGTTAAATGATGAGGACATCGTACATGACCGTAATAAATATGAAAGATTTGGATCTGACGAATAAGCGCGTGCTGATTCGTGAAGACTTAAACGTACCAGTAAAAGACGGCAAAGTGACCAGTGATGCGCGTATCCGCGCGGCTTTACCAACGATCAAGCTGGCGCTAGCGGCTGGCGCGAAAGTCATGGTGATGTCGCACCTTGGTCGCCCAACGGAAGGCCAATATGAAGAAGCGTTTTCTCTTCAACCTGTTGCAACACATCTTTCGGATTTATTAGGGCAAGACGTGCCATTAGTGAAAGATTGGTTAGATGGTGTGGACGTTGAGTCAGGTCAACTTGTGTTGGTTGAAAACGTACGTTTTAACCTTGGCGAGAAAAAAGACGATGAAACGCTCTCTAAAAAAATGGCGGCTCTGTGTGATGTATTCGTGATGGATGCATTTGGCACGGCGCATCGTGCTCATGCCTCAACTCATGGTGTTGCGAAATATGCGCCTGTGGCGTGTGCGGGTCCTCTGTTAGCCGCAGAGTTAGATGCATTGGGCAAAGCCCTTGATAATCCAGCTCGTCCTTTGGTGGCAGTGGTAGGTGGTTCAAAAGTATCGACCAAATTAACCGTATTAGAATCCTTGTCTAAGGTATGCGATCAGCTAATCGTTGGCGGTGGTATCTCCAATACTTTTGTGGCGGCCCGTGGTTACAATGTCGGTAAGTCATTGTATGAAAAAGACCTTATTCCACAAGCGCAAAAGCTAATGGCTGATTTGGATATTCCTGAGTTGACAGATGTTCGTGTTGGAACGGAGTTTTCGGAAACGGCGGTCGCGACAGTTAAGCCAGTCGATCAAGTGGCTGACCATGAGGAAATTATGGATTTGGGGCCGGACTCAGCCCAAGTGCTTGCTGATATTCTGAAAAATGCCAAAACTATTCTATGGAATGGCCCATGTGGCGTGTTTGAATTTGATAACTTTTCTAAGGGAACAGAGGTCATCGCTCAAGCCATTGCCGACAGTGATGCTTTCTCTGTTGCTGGTGGTGGTGACACGTTGGCAGCGATCGATAAATACGGTCTTGCTGACAAAATCTCTTATATTTCAACCGGTGGTGGCGCGTTTTTAGAATTTGTTGAAGGAAAAGTGTTGCCAGCGGTTGCGATGTTAGAGTCACGAGCGCAAAATTAGTATTAAAGAACGGCAAAGATCGTTCTAAAGCACGACATAAATGATAAAAGGCGAAAAGCCTACTTTACTAACACTGTTTGAAGTTTGATGTGAGTTGCACTGAAAGCAGTGTTGGTGAAAACAAAACTAGAGAGTGACCTACTCGATGTCAGTCGGGTATGACAATAACGATAAGGCGTAAGCCACATGGTCTGTGTGAACAAGCCATGATTACAAATACAGAGAGTTAACTAACACCGTAACTCCAAACGTTATAAATACAAAACAAGACAAATTGTCAGAGGAAACCTTTTATGCCTTTAATCAGTATGCGCCAATTGCTCGACCATGCAGCAGAGCACAGTTATGGTTTGCCAGCCTTCAATGTGAATAACATGGAGCAAGTCAAAGCCATTATGGAAGCCGCTAATGAAGTGAATTCCCCTGTAATAATGCAAGCCTCTGCGGGTGCGCGTAAATACGCGGGTTCACACTTCCTGCGTCATTTGATCGCGGCTGCGATTGAAGATTATCCGCATATCCCTGTGGTGATGCATCAGGATCATGGTACGTCTCCGGCTATTTGCCAGCGCTCTATTCAGTTAGGTTTCTCATCGGTGATGATGGATGGCTCCTTGATGGCGGATGGCAAAACACCAGCCAGCTATGAATACAATGTGGATGTCACTCGTCGTACGGTAGAATTCGCTCATGCGTGCGGTGTGTCTGTAGAAGGTGAGTTGGGCGTATTGGGTTCACTTGAAACTGGTCAAGCTGGGGAAGAAGACGGTGTGGGCGCTGAAGGTACTTTATCTCATGCGCAAATGTTGACGGATCCACAAGAAGCGGTGGATTTTGTTAACGCGACGGGCATCGACGCCTTGGCTGTGGCGATCGGTACGAGCCATGGTGCCTACAAGTTTACTCGTCCACCAACCGGTGACATTCTGGACATCGAACGTATTGCCAAAATTGTGGCATTATTGCCAAATACTCATATTGTTTTGCATGGCTCGTCTTCTGTTCCTCAAGACTGGTTGTCTATCATCAATGAGTTTGGTGGTGATATTCCTGAGACGTATGGTGTTCCGATTGATGAGATCGTTAAAGCGATTCGTTACGGTGTTCGTAAGGTTAACATCGATACTGACTTGCGCCTGGCGGCAACTGGTGCGATTCGTCGTAGTTTGGCGGAGCACAAAGGCAACTTTGACCCGCGTAAGTATTTGACGGAAAGTATCAAAGCGATGAAAGCGGTGTGTATTGACCGTTATGAAGCGTTTGGTTCAGCGGGTCAGGCTTCTCGTATCCATACCATTAATTTGGAAGAGATGGCGGTTCGTTATGAGCGTGGAGAATACTCCGGCGGTCGTGTTTTTTAAGTCAGGCTTGCAAATGCTTGATGCGTAATAAAATGGTGAGCAAATAGGTCAGGGAAATTATTTTTGATTTTTTTTAATAAAAAAGTAAAAAAACTATTGACCGGAAAATTCAATTACCTATAATGCTCGCCATTCCTTGCGGGAGTGGTGGAATTGGTAGACACGCTGGATTTAGGTTCCAGTGCTTCACGGCGTGAGAGTTCGAGTCTCTCCTTCCGCACCAAATTTAAAAAAAGCTGACTTTATGTCGGCTTTTTTTATGTCTAAAATTTATCAAATCGTCTTCTGTTTTGTGCTTACTGCCTTTGCAGACACATTTTTTGTACTTGTTGTCAGTTTATTGTTTCCGTCATCATCAAAGTTCGCTAATTTGGTTAGAATGTTTCTCCATGATGCTTGATCGGATTTAGTAATGCGAAGACTGTGTGCTTTTATTGTTTGGGTGGCTTTTGGCTGTTCGGTGATGCCAACGCAAGCGGCGAGTATGGCGCTTGATTTAATGGACAGCCGTGATTTTTATCAATTGATTCCCAGACAGGGTCCTTTAGCTGAGCAATTTTCTACGATTATCAGCTCTCCTCCTAGTCCTATTCGTGTCTCTCAAAAAAGCGCTGTACGTATTGCTTTGTTGCTGTTTGGTGATGTGGACTCGATAGAAAATAGATCATTGTTAGTGGCGTTTAGAAAACGCATGCGCGAACTAAACATAGACTATCGCTTAGATACATACACGGACGCATCAGAATGGGACGGTGATTTGACGTCTTACCTTAAGATAGCTGACTCATCACCAGATTACGTGGTGGTAACCAAATTAGGGGCTGTGCAGCGACGATTTTTAGAACGCTTTTTGCGATCTGGTAAACCTAAGGTGATTTTATACGATTTTGCTTCGCCATTAACTCATTGGATAAATCGTCCGCCGCTTATGTATGTAGGGTTTGACCAAAAGAAAGCGACGTCTATGCTCGCGAGCTACCTTGATCGTCAATTGCCAGCAGAGGCAAGGATTTCGGCGTTGATTTTACCGCCCAGTTATCTTGGTCATATGCGATGTGATTTGTTTTTAGATGAAATGATGAAGTATAAACGTCCTGTTGAGCGTATTTTGGTTGTCCCCGACGATAAGCAAGAAGCGTTTATGGCAGCAAACACGCTTTTAAACGACGGCGACATAGATTTTATTTTTAGTTGTGCTCAAGGTATTTCTGATGGTGTCGTGGCGGCATTGCAGGCACAAGGAGAGCGTTCACAAGCGCAGACAAATACCTGGGGAGTTGCACAGAATGGACTGGCCGACTTAGAAAGTCGTCGTGTGAAAGTGAGCGTCTTGTTCATGAAGGACGATTTAGCGATTGCGGTTGCAGAAGCGATTAAATTAGATCTTGAAGGAAGAAATATGCCAAATCTTTATGTGGCCAACGCCATTTTGATGCCTGCTGAATTAGACGCTGAGAGTTTGCGTTTGATGATGTTGCAGGCTCATCATTATTCGGTGGAATTATGGCAGCAGTGACTTTTAGTTTACGTCGTCGCTTTCGGCAAAGAGCCCTAATTCTGATCGGTGCGGTGTTTTTAACCATCGCTTTGGCGATTTTGTATTTCATTGATACTTTGCATCAGTCTGCTTTAGAAACAAACTTGGCGTTAAAGCACCGTATGGTCGAACAGACATTTAATGGGTATTTGGCGCGCGCTGAAGATGAGATGAAATTCATAGGTCAAGACCTTTCTCTGAGCAATTATGCTGCAGGACGGGAGTTGGACTTATTGTTCAGCCATCATGAAGTGCTGTTTTTTGGTGGCTTAGATTTTTTCTACATTGAGTGGGCAAACGGTAAAAGCTCGATGGATCCGAGGGCACGTTTATTTACCAAGGTGGATTTTCGTTCTGTGTTAGACGCAGGCCTGATGAATAAATGGACGTCTGTTGTCACCAAGGACAACTCAATTCTGCTGTTGTACAAAAAGAGATTGGTTTCTGCCGAACAGGAAAGCATTGGTTTTTTATATGGCTTCATTTCGCTAAACGATAACTTAACATTGGCGAATGAGTTATTAGAAAGTGCTCAGGTAAGCGCCGTCAGTGTGTATGACAATGAACGTGACCGTATTTTGCTCGAAGAGCATAAATTGGGGGTGGATTTATCTGGCACAGTACTGCATTCGCGCTTGCCTCTCGTGTCTCCCGTTCAAGCCGATTTGCAGTTAGATATTATGCAGAAGTATACGCTTTCTTCTGCGACTCTAAGCAGTGCAATGCCTTTGATTCTATGTGTCGGCTTGGTGTTGCTCTGCTGTTACTTGCTTCTGTTGCGCTTGATCAGACAGTTAATTTTCTCTCCCTTAGAAAGGATTGTTTATCGTCGTGAGGACAACCTTTTGCCCTATGCAGAGCTGCAACCTATACAGTTACAAAGTAATGAGTATAAAGCCTTTATTCGGGCGAAAGAGCATAAGTTTATGTTACTGGCTGAATCGGTACACAGCGCCATTATTTTTTGTAATGAGGTGGCCGAGATTGAGCTGATCAATGCAGAAGCCAAGCGTCTTTTTCCTGATGCTGAGAAGGCTAGGACATTATTTGATTTTATGCCTATTTCTTGTCATCAATCCATTCAGGAAGCGCTAAAGGGGGGGATTGGTGTGGTGTTTGACTTAACTATCAATAATTTAAGTCAAATATATCAATGGCGTGCTTATTCCTTTCAGAATGAGAGTGACTATCGTGGTGTGCTGCTGGTGGGGCGGAATGTCACTCAAGAGACGAGTTTGACGTGGCAACTGGCCCAGCTGCAACCATTATCATCTGTTGTTCAAAGGAAAGTGGATACAGATGCGATTTTAAATGAGCTAACGTATTTGTCTGCTTTGCCTGGTCCGTTGGAAGCGAGGCATCTTCAGGGTTGGTTGTCTTTGTTGATTTCAGTATTGGATGACATTGATTGTACGGAAAGTGATGTGATTTATTTGCCACTGGGTGAGGTTTTTAGCCAAGAAAGTGCGCGCGTGATGGCCGCGATGGGCGTCGAAGCAAACAGGGCCTTAGTGGATTGCTCTATTGAATCTGGAGCGAAGGTGGTGGCAGTAGATGCCAGCTTTAGAAGTTTGATTCGTGTACTGCTTATGATGGTCATGTCAAACGACATGGCGGAAAGGCGTCTTACTATTCGTTTTTATGATTCTGAACTTGAAATGATCGCAATGAATGATATGGCGTTTAGACCACTTTTTTATTGGATGATTAAGGTGTTGCTAACAACGCTTGGGGGGCAGCAAAAGATTCTACAAAACAATGCCGTACAGTTGAATTTGTTGGTAGGAGAGAACGAGAGCAGAACGGAGTTTCATTCTTTTGTGGCGGATAAGATCGTGGCTTGGGTAGTGAATGATTATCCGAACACAAAAGCCATTAGGGAGGCATTGATCAGACTGGGGATGCAGGTTGAAGAATATGTATCAACAGACAGCTTTTTCACTCAGTCCAGTACGGTGAGAAAGTTTGATGCAGTATTAATTGGCTGTGATAAAGATGTTAATGCGCAAGCGGATATGACTCGTGCGTTGCAGCTAAAATACAATCGTGATCATCTTCCCATTGTTTGGCTTAATAGTATTTTACCGGTGGAAGTGAATCCGTATGTGTTTACTTTGCAAGGGTGTTCCTTTGATTATAGTTTGCACCAAGTGTTGGTTAAAGCATGCGCTCTAGAAGGCATTCTGCCTATTCGTTCAAATGAAAAAGGGCGTTCTTGGGTGATGATTGGCGGTAGTCGAGTAACAAAAGCCATTTGGTATACCGAGTTAGAAAAACACCATGTGACTACCCAGTGGTTGGCAGATCTTTCTCATTATCAGGTTGTCTTGTCGTATCATGCTGAAGCGACCATTGTGTTACTGGAGCCTCAGCCTTCAAGGCTTTTATTGGCGATTCAGTCCGCTTTTCCAAAAGTTCGATTTTTTTCTTTACAGCAATGGTCTGAAATGCCGGATAATGTGTCATTTTTTGATATGCCGTGGCCTTACTCTGTAGATCAGATAAGATTATTTACTGAAAAAGTTATGCAACAAAAGACAAATATTGGGAGCAATAAATGAGTGTAATTGGGTTAATTGGCGCCATGGACGAAGAAGTCGCTGTGATCAAAGCGTGGATGACAGAGGTTCGTGAACAGTCTATTGCTGGCTGTGATTTTTTTGTTGGACGTTTTGAAGGCAAAGACGTTGTGTTATTGAAATCGGGTATCGGTAAAGTGAATGCGGCGGTGTCTACTACCTTATTGCTCTCCCAGTTTAAGCCTGAGTATGTGATCAATATTGGCTCTGCTGGTGGTTTTGACCCTGAATTGCAGGTGGGCGATGTGGTTATTTCTGACCACGTTGTTCATCACGATGTGGATGTCACCGCTTTTGGTTATGTTATAGGGCAAGTGCCAAATATGCCTGCGACTTACCCCGCTGACATGGCGCTGGTTAATCAAGCCAAACAAGCCTTGACGTCAGTGACTCAAGTGAAGGCGAAAGTGGGTCTGATAGGCACAGGTGACAGCTTTATGAACGACCCTGAGAGAGTGAATAAGGTGCGTGCAATGTTTCCAGAATTGGTTGCTGTCGAAATGGAAGCGGCGGCTGTGGCGCAGGTTTGTTTTAAATTTGCTACGCCGTTTGTGGTTGTGCGCTCTTTATCAGACATTGCGGGTAAGGAATCACCACAAAGCTTTGAGGAATACCTTCAAGTCGCCGCTGAAAATTCGTCTCTTATGATCCAGAAGATGCTTAAAGGTTTCTAGAATATGAGGTCGTATGAGGGTCAAATAATAGGAGTTTGTTTGTTGGCTTGTTGGCCCTTGTTTGCTTTTTCTGAGGAGAGGGTTGCGGAAACCGAGGCAGAGTTTTTTAATAATGAAATGGCTGAAACTTCATGGTGGTTATCTTTTCATGAGAGTATTTCAGAGACAATTGGCGATTGGTCTGAAAGTATTGATACCTTTTTATCAGGAAAGCAAAGCTCCAGAGAACAAAATTCTGATAGTAATTTACAGATTCGATTTGGCTCGGTATTGAGTGAATATGACAGCGAGCGTTCTGGTTTTTTTGAATTTCGTACTCGATTAAAACTTCCTAACACTCAAGATAGATTGCGATTGATTGTTGAATCAGAGCCTGACTCTTTGGCTCCAGAACGTTTGCGAGGCGAGTCTACACAGCAAAATAGCGTGGTTAATTCGGCTTTGAAGTCCAATATATCGGCTGCCATTCGTTATATAAAAGATGATATCGGTTTAGATATTGATACAGGGATTAGAGTCGATATTCCTTTAGATCCTTTTATACGATTTCGCTTTAATCAACATGGTGGAAAAGATCAGTGGAATTGGCGGCAAAGCCAAGAAGCTTTTGCCTATTATTCAAAAGGTGTTGGGGCGCGTTACGGCGTTGGGGTGAGTTATGCCCTGCGTTCAAACTTGAGCTTAGGCACTGATTTTGGTATCACTTGGCTCGATAAAGAAGGAGAGTTTTATGCTCGTGAGAATTTTTTTGTACAGCATCGTTTGGATGAAAAAAATCGTATTAGTTATCAACTAAGCTTTTTGCAATCAGGCGAACACTCCATCGAGCCAGACAGTTTTTTATATAATCTTCAATACGAGCGTTTACTGTATAAAGATTGGCTGATTGGGCAGGTAAAGCCTCAGTTTACCCATGAGGCGGATGAGGATTATGAGGGTAAGCTTTCACTGACGTTATCGTTGGCAATTTTGTTAGGGCCCAAATACCTTTACTAATGAGATTGGCTAATTTCATTGTATGTTGGTGTGCGATTAGATTTGTATGCAGGGAACTCGTATAATGCCGCGCTTAATCAGTATCGATCGCTTCCAAGAGAGTCAGCTATGAGACCGGATCAAATCCAACCAGAAATGTATCAAAAGCAGCTGCAGGAAAAGCAAGCTGAATTAGCCAAATTAATGGCGACTTTGTCATTGCCTGAGATGGAAGTGTTTGCGAGTCAGTCTTCTCATTATCGTATGCGAGCGGAGTTCCGTATTTGGCATGAAGGCGACGACTTATATTACGCCATGTTTGATTCTGCTGATCCTAGAACACCGATTCGAACGGATCAGTTTTTAGCGGCATCGAGCCTTATTAATGAATTGATGCCCAAACTGCTTGATGCGGTTCGTGATATTCCAGTTTTACGTCATAAGCTTTTTCAAGTGGACTTTTTAACGACCACGACGGGCGAAGCCTTGATTAGCCTGCTTTACCACAAGCCCATCGATGCAGAATGGAATGCGGCGGCGCGTCAGTTAAATGAGGCTTTTCCGGCGTGTCATTTTATTGGTCGTAGTCGTAAGAAAAAACAAATTTTGACTCGTGATTTTGTGATGGAAACATTGACCGTTAATGGTCAAAAATTCCATTATCAACAAGTCGAAAATAGCTTTACTCAGCCTAATGCTGGCATTAATGAAAAGATGCTTGAATGGGCATTAGACGTTACAAAAGAGGCATCAGGTGATTTGTTAGAGATGTATTGTGGTAACGGCAACTTTTCTATTCCCCTTGCCCGCCGCTTTGATCGAGTGGTTGCCACTGAAATATCGAAAGTGTCAGTGAATTCTGCGCAGTTGAATATTGCCATGAATGGCATGAATAACGTCCAAGTGGTCAAAATGGCCAGTGAAGATGTGTCCGCGGCTTTGAATGGTGACGTCGAATTACCTAAGAGCTTAGTTCAGGCGGGCGTGAGTGAACTGACGCCCTCTGTGGTGTTGGTTGATCCACCGCGAGCCGGTTTGGATGATGCCACGGTTGAACTGATTCGTAAGATTGACGCCATTCTTTATATCTCCTGTAATCCAGAGACGCTTAAAGCGAATTTAGAGGCTTTGTCGAGTACCCATGAAGTGGTTCGATATGCCATGTTTGACCAATTTCCTTATACGCATCATGTGGAAACGGGTGTGTATTTACAGAGAAAATCGTTACTTGAAGAAAATTAAGTAACTCGTAACAAAAGTCACTGGTCTGACATCGCTATGAGTTTTGCTCTTCTTAAAATGAAAGACATTCTCACAGCGACGTTAGGCTGCTGATTATTCTGTGTTAAGATAGGCGAACTTTTTCCCCCACCACCAAAGAGAAGTCGAACGAGCCATGAGTAATAACTCACTAGACAAAGACAAAATTAAAATCTTGTTATTAGAAGGCGTTCATCAGTCAGCATTGGATGCATTGCATGACGCAGGCTATACCAACATTGAATATCACAAAACAGCGTTAGCAGGAGATGAGTTGATCGAGAAAATCTCGGAAGCGCATTTCATTGGTATTCGATCTCGTACCCAGTTAACGGCGAGTGTGTTAGAGCATGCGAATAAACTGGTTGCCATTGGTTGTTTCTGCATTGGTACGAACCAGGTAGACCTCGATGCCGCCAGCGAGAAGGGGATTGTTGTTTTCAATGCGCCTTACTCCAATACACGTAGCGTGGCTGAGTTGGTTCTTGGGCAATTGATTCTATTACTTCGCGGTATTCCTGCGAAAAACGCGGCTTGCCATCGTGGCGGTTGGATCAAATCTGCTGCTGGGTCTTTTGAAACTCGTGGTAAGCGTTTAGGTATTATTGGTTACGGCAGTATCGGGACGCAATTGAGTGTTTTGGCTGAATCTTTAGGCATGGAAGTCTGCTTTTACGATATCGTCACCAAATTGCCATTAGGTAATGCACGTCAAATTAAGAGCTTGAAAGAATTGCTGTCTACTAGTGATATTATCAGCTTGCATGTGCCTGAAACGAATTCGACTAAGATGATGATCGGCGCGAAAGAAGTGTCTCAAATGAAGAAGGGTTCTATCTTCATCAATGCTTCGCGCGGTACGGTTGCAGATCTAGACGCCGTGGCGGAAGCCATTAAGTCTGGGGATTTAGGTGGCGCAGCGGTCGACGTATTCCCTATTGAGCCGAAAGGTAATGAGGAAGAATTTGTATCACCACTACGCGGTTTAGACAATGTGATCCTAACGCCTCATATCGGCGGTAGCACGATGGAAGCTCAAGAAAACATCGGTATTGAAGTGGCTGAGAAGCTGATTAAATACTCTGATGTGGGTACTACAACGGCGGCAGTTAACTTCCCAGAAGTGGCCTTGCCTGCTCAAGCGGATAACCACCGTATTCTCCACATTCATGAAAACCGTCCAGGTGTACTTTCTAAGATCAACTCGATCTTCTCTGAAAACAACATCAACATTACGGGTCAGTATCTTCGTACAACGGAGAAGCTTGGTTACATGGTCATGGATGTGGATGCTGCTGCGGGTGAACTTGCACTTGAAAAAGTGAAAGAAGTCGATGGCACGATAAAAGCACGAGTCTTGTTTTAATAGCGTTGTCGTCACTGCGTAAGATACCAAAATCCAGCGATTAAGCTGGATTTTTTGTTTCTAGGCTGGGAGCGAACTTTCTCGGGCTATTAACGGATACCGAGTGTGGTTGTAATATCTTGAATCTTTTGTTTGATACTGTCTGTCACATTTGCCATGAACGCTTCGGACTCATTGGCTTGCTCTCGGACTTTGACAACGGCGGCGTTTAGCTTATTCATCCCAAGTTTTTGCTCTGCAGCATACCCTGTTGCTTTTTTCGCTAAGTGGGTCGATTGCTTGGATTTTTCTAAGATCTCTTGAGCAGATTGGCCAAGAGCGTGCGTTAAACTGACCTGTTCGGTTGACGCACTTTGAATCAGCTCTAGGTTGGTTTTTAGTTGATTCGTGGCCGAGGTGAGCGATGAAAAAATTTCTGTCATTTCTTCTAATGATTGCTGTGTCCGACTTGATAATGTGCGCACCTCTGACGCCACAACGGCAAAGCCTCGGCCATGCTCTCCTGCGCGAGCCGCTTCGATTGCTGCATTTAACGCCAACAGGTTGGTTTGTTCCGAAATATCCCTGATTCCACCAACGATAGAAGAAGCGTTTGATACTGAGGAGGCTAAGTGAGTCAAGGCGTTGTTACTGTTGGCTAAGCGTTCCATGGTTGTCTGATTTGCCATCGCCAATGAGGCGGCTTGATTAACGCTGTGCGTCATGGCGGTATTGGTGTCCGCTGCGTAGCTGGCGACTTCCTGAGCTCGGACTTCGGCTTTATTGGCAAGTGTTTCGACTTGATTAGACATATTTAGTGTGTCGTCAAGTTCTTGGCGCGAGGCCATGCTGAGTTCATGTACTTGTCCAAAGGCATTTAGCATGTCATTAAGCGACAAGGATATATTGCTAAGTTCGGTGTCTTTTTGTTGTCGTTGAACAGCAATTTGTTCCAAATAACGATTTAGATAATGAGCAACGTCTGACAGTTCGTTTTTGTTTTTGCCAACTTTTAGTGTGCTGATGTTTTGGTGTTCCACTAATTCTTTCACGGCGGTGTATAAATCTCTCGCGCTTTTTACAACGACTTTATTTTGGAAAATATGCACTGAAATAGTGGTGAGTACCATTAAAACAACAAACACTGAGAACGCCAGCAACGTTTGTTGCTGCGTGGCCTGAGCACTTTCTTGAATATTTTGTGTACCTGACTTGAGGGTCGCTTCAAGTTGTTTAATCTGAGTGCGTATTTTACCCTGTGCGGCAACGGCTTGTTTAATCACCTGAAGACTCACGTCTACGTCTTTTAGGTATCTGTCTGACCAAGAATGCAGCTCGGCTTTGGCTTCTTCCAAGGGGTCAGTTTCTTGTTCTGTCTCTTCTGCACTCGTTGACCAGCCCATTAGTGCAGAGAGGTCATCATTAGCACTACCATTTTCTTCCCCAGCCAATGTCAGTATGGGCAAATTGCTAAAGTCTTTAATGTGAGATTGAAACAGCTGTACGGCTTGCTTTAAACGTTCATAGTTTTCCGGTGTATTGTTGGCTAAAAATTCGTCCTTCGCACTGCTGACATGAATAAGGTCTGCATATAATGCAGCTTGGCTAGCTAAATAAGGTGCCGCGGTCTGTATATCAGTTTGAGCTTGGTAAGATTGTATTTTTCCGGCCGCTTCATCTATGGACAAGAGGGTTTGACGCTCATTATTTTCGATAAGAGCAAAAGGATCCCCCGATAATTTCCCCGCCGCTCTAATATCCGACTGAAGGCTTTTTTCTATTTCCGTCAGCTGTTTTTCAATAGGGGCTTTTATGTCATCTGGTAGCGTGCTTAATGCAGGACGAATTTTAGTTTGGATGAATTCCTCGGTGGTTTGCAATGTGGAGGCTTCACCAGAAGATAGATACCCTTCGATTAGCTGTTTTAGATCAATGGATGAATAGGACCAAACTTGGGTATAAGCATCGCTTTGCTCAAACGCATCACGGAATTTCATCAAACTCCAAAGTAGTAGGGCGATGAGCATCCCCGCAATAATGAAATAGCTAATGGTTGTTGTGCGAGTCACATGGGAAATTTTCAATCCAGAACCTACTTTGTTTACATTATTTTGAAAATGGGACTACCTTAATAGGAATAGATGACAAAAATGTGACAGGCTGGGCACTGAAAAGATGAGTGGGGTGATATTGAGCCTTGCTATCTAATTGCCCAAAGACGCTTTATTTTTGACTATTAGCGTCGTGTAGGAAGTGAAGTGGGCCTAATGAGCAAAAAAAACTTCCATGGTCACTTTTTCGTCATTATTTTGTATTAAATTAAAATGGATATTAAACGAGTGTTTAATAAAAGAGTGTTCTACATGTTAAAACGCTTTCTATGAATGACCAAAAAAATCATAAACTCAAAGGAGTTCAAGAATGACCCTTTCTCGTCGTCAGTTTGTTAAAGGTGCCTCTATTGCAGGTGCCGTTGCCGCCGCCCCATTTTCTATCAATAGAGCCATTGCTGCGAACAAAGAATTGCGTATCTATGCTTGGGCTGGCTACATCACCGATGAAATGCTAGCGGATTTTAAAGCGAAGACCGGTATTAATGCGACATTTACGCCCTATGGTACAAACGATGAGTTGATGAACTCTTTACGTGCTACGGATGGTACGGGCTTCGATATTATTATGCCAACGGTCGACCGAGTGCCTGGGTATGTGGATTATGATTTGGTTCAACCGCTTGATGTGAAAAGAATTAATTGGGACGGCTGCTTAGAAAGCGCGTTATCGGGCTCTGATGTTGGTGGTGTTGTAAAAGGTAAGCGTTACTTTGCGCCGTCTGATTGGGGCACCGAGGCAATTGCTTACAATAAAAACGATGCCAAGCTAAGTAAAGAGCTGAGTTACGGTGATCTTTGGTTGCCCGAGAATGCGGGCGGTGTCACGGTACGTGGCCATTCTGCTTTGGTTGGGATTGGCTTGTGGTTAGAAAAAGCGGGCAAGTTACCTTATCCATTGCTTGAGTCTTATAAAAATGAACAAGCCATGCGTGCTAACTTTGATGTCATTCTCAAAGTAGCGGTTGAACATAAAGGGGCCATTGCTCAGTTCTGGTCAACTGAAAACGAGGCACAAGGTGCATTCCGGACTAATGGTGCGACGATTGGTCAAACGTGGGACAGCACGGCATTTAAATTGCAATCCGAAGGTGAGCCAATTGCTTACGGTGCACCAAAAGAAGGGGCATTGGCATGGATGGAAGGTTTTGTTATTCCTAAGAATGCTAACAATGTGGATTCTGTTTACGAGTTCATCAACTGGTATTACACGCCTGAAGCGGGTGCGATGTTTGTGAAAGCAACGGGCTACAACTCTACGTCGAAAGGCGCTGATGCACTTTTACCTGCTGAAACGAAGCAGTTTTTCCAAGACTCTTACAGCCAGCAGGATCTTGCCAACCTTTGGTGGTGGCCAATTCAAGAGCCATGGTACGTAGCGTTGCGTAATGAGTACCAAGACCGTTACTTGTCTGCATAAAACCTCGAAGGCCTCTTGTGATTTTCACGAGGGGCTTTTTTGTATCGAGACGATTGTGTCAAGAAAATCAATCAGCGAGAGAAATATGGATAGCAGTGTTCATCTAGATAATACCGTCATGCAATTTGGCGACTTTACCGCCATACAGAAAACCGATCTCAAAATTGAATCAGGTGAATTTTTCAGTTTTTTAGGGCCATCAGGCTGTGGCAAAACCACGATTTTAAACATGATTAGCGGATTCATAGATCCCACTCAGGGTGATATTAAAATTGGTGGTCAGAGTATGCGTGGCGTACCAGCCAACAAACGACCAACTTCGATGATTTTTCAAAACCTCGCGCTTTTCCCTTTAATGACAGTCGCTGAAAATATTGAATTTGGCTTAGAGGTTCGCGGTGTTTCGAAAAGTGAGCGTAAAAAAGCATCAGATCGTTTGCTTGAGTTGGTGGCTTTGGAAGGCAGTGGAACCAAAAAAGTGTCCGAACTATCCGGCGGACAAAAACAGCGCATTGCTATTGCTCGAGCCTTGGCGGTCGAACCGCAAGTCTTGTTGCTCGATGAGCCCTTGTCAGCGTTGGACTTAAAACTGCGTCAGCACATGCGCACGGAGTTAAAAGCAATTCAGCGTAAAACGGGCATTACGTTTATTTACATCACGCACGATCAAGGGGAAGCCTTGACCATGTCAGACCGTGTGGCGGTGATGTCAGCAGGTCGTATTCAGCAAGTCGCTGATCCTATCACCTTATATCGTGATCCACATACCGCTTTTGTGGCGTCATTTGTTGGTGAAAATAACGCTGTCGCTGGCAAGGTGATTGAAGTGAATTCAGAGTTTGTTGTCTTAGATTGTGGGCCACTGGGTAAATTAGCAGGACGCTGCCAAGGAAATGTGGCTGTTGGTACCGATGCGACTCTTTTTGTTCGCCCCGAGCATTTTAGACTACAAGCAGAAAATGGTATGCATACCCTGCAAGCCACTATTGATGAAGTGAATTTTGAGGGGGCGTACTTGACACTCAATGCCAATACGCCAGCTAATCAAGCATTGTCTATACAGCTTGGTACTCATCAGTTTTCTGACGCCTTGCAAAAAAATGCCCCTGTGAGTCTTTCGTATAATGAGAAAGATGCCATTGTAATTGCTGGAGGCGGCCATGTTTAGTCAGCTAAAGTCGCGATTCGGTAGCGGTTTGGCGGTTGGTATCATTGGTATGATTGCTATCTGGCTGATTGGCTTGGTAATTTTGCCACAGCTTCTCATGGTTGATTACTCCCTTCGGCCGAACTTGCTTCCGGCTGATATCGGTGGACCTGAAGACGTTTATTCACTGACAAATTACGAAACCCTGTTTAGCAATAAAATACATTTGGCTATTTTCTTCAAGACCATATGGTCGAGCGTACTAGTCACTTCCTTGACGCTCGTGGTGAGTTATCCGATTGCGTTTTATTTGGCCAAAGTTGCTACGCCACAAAAGGCGGCACTTTGCCTCTTACTATTGATTATTCCTTTCTGGATTAATGAGATTCTGCGGACTTTTTCTTGGTATATCATTCTTGCCTATAAGGGGCCGCTGAATGCTTTGTTACTGGGCGTCGGCATCATTGATCGCCCCATTCGTTTTCTATCTGGTGATGGCGGCGTGCTAATTGGCATGGTGTACGCCTATATTCTATTTATGATCTTTCCGATTTATAACGCGATTGAAAGCTTGGATACTAACCAAATCAAGGCGGCACGTAATTTGGGGGCAGGCTGGATTCGTACTCACTGGCGAGTGGTTATACCGCACGCTAAGCCCGGGATTGCAACGGGGTGCATAATGACCTTTATGCTAGCAGCAGGCAGTTATGCCGTGCCTGCTTTGTTGGGCTCACCGGGGAGTCGATGGTTTACACAAATTATCTATAATTGGTTTTTTGAGGGGGGCGATTGGAACCAAGGCGCGGCTTATGCGTTTCTCTTGTTGGTGATTTGTATTGGTTTCATTGCGTTAGTGATGCGTGTCTTTAAAGTTGGATTGGGAGACATTGCAAAATGAAGTCTGAAACAATCATGCGATATGCAATACGTTTCTACATTGGTGTGTTTTTTATCTATTTGTTTACCCCGCTTATTATTATGGGATTGGCGACCTTCAATGATAGCCGTTTTCCGACGGTGTCACCTTGGCGGGGCGCGACACTAAAATGGTTTGAGGCACTTGCTCAAGATGGTGCAATGTGGACGGCATTATGGACAAGTATTGTGGTTGCGGCAGGTGTGTTGATTGTTGCTGTACCTGTTGGCATTTGTTGTGCGCTTTTTTTATCGACTGTACAGGGCAAAGGGAAGACCTTTCTTTATACATTAATGATGTCACCATTATTAACACCTGGTGTCATTGTTGGTATATCGACGCTTATTTTTTGGAAAGGCCTATCAGTAAGTGGTGGGGTGTTTCTAACGGTTGTCGCGCAAACTACCTTTATTAGTGCTTATGTTATGCTGATGGTGTTAGCGCGTTTACAGCGCTTTGATCGCACACTTGAAAATGCCGCGCTAAGTTTGGGAGCGACCCAATGGCAAGCATTTCGTCGTATTTTGTTACCTTATTTGAAGCCCGCCATTATTTCAGCGGCAGCAATCGCCTTTTTGCAATCGTTTGAAAATTACAACACGACCCTATTTGTAAAAGGTTACGATACTACGCTGACTGTGTATATTGCTTCTAAAGTGAGAACAGGGTTAACACCAGCGGTCAATGCGCTGGGTTTGGTGATGATTTCTATCACTATCTTGTTAGCGATTGTGTATGAGGTGAAGCGTCGTCGAGAGCTTACCGCGAATTCATAGTGAAATAGCCTGATAGTTTTAATGTTAAAAGGCCATTATTTATACGAATAGTGGCCTTTTTTATGTCTTTTGGTTACTCAGTGATCAGTTCTGGTTGTTAAAGCAAATTAATGTGACAAAATAATAAAAAAACCAAAAAAA
>NZ_QHJF01000040.1 GCF_003259225.1 Marinomonas arctica
GTCGGGGTGAGACAGGTTTCTTTCAACCTGACGGGTTTGCCAGCTTCGCTGGGCAAACAAAAAAAGCCCGCATCCAAAGGATTCGGGCTTTTTTCAATTGTCTACAAGGGAGGTTTTCACCCACGATCCTAGTAGCTCACAGTGAAAGTATAGTTTGATTTTTTCTTAATTTCTAGCCTATCTTTGACCTGCTAGAAATTTTTGCTAATAAAAGTTTATTCACACATAATCCAATCATTGTTCGAACAACATGAATGAATGTAAAGTAACCGGATAATAAGCATCGATAAGGATATCAAGTGCCTAATACCTCCATTCTAAAAACACTCTCTCGTCCGAGAATGGCTACATATCTAAGTATAACCAATCAAGATCAGACAAAAGCTCTAGAACTTTACATTTGGAACAGCCAAGTGTCTGCTGCATTACTTGTACCTATGCATATTTGCGAAAAGGCCAACCTGCAAAAACAAAAAAGCGAACCGAAGCTCGCTTTTTTCGTTCATATGTCTACATCATTTACGACTTAGGGCACTACCTGGGACGTATTTATCGTGTCGCAAGATCTGCTTTAGCACGTTCAACCGCTTGCAATACTTGCGCAGGGGCGGTTCCACCGATGTGATTACGAGCGGCAACAGAACCTTCAAGTGTCAATACATCAAACACATCGGCTTCGATCATGCTACCGAAAGATTGCAGTTCTTCTAGGGTCATTTCAGACAAATCTTTACCCGTTTTTACGCCGTAACCGACGGCTTTACCGACCACTTCATGGGCATCGCGAAACGCCACGCCATGACGAACTAAATAATCCGCCAAATCGGTTGCTGTCGAAAATCCACGACGCGCCGCTTCGTACATGTGTTCTTTACGAGATTCAATGGCAGGGATCATATCCGCAAAGGCACGTAAAGAACCTTTTAGCGTATCCACTGTGTCAAACAGCGGCTCTTTGTCTTCTTGATTGTCTTTGTTGTACGCTAAACATTGTGACTTCATCAGGGTTAGCAATCCCATCAGATGACCGTATACGCGACCCGTTTTACCGCGCACTAACTCAGGCACATCAGGGTTTTTCTTCTGCGGCATGATAGAGGAACCCGTGCAAAAACGGTCTGGTAGATAAATGAAGTTAAACTGAGCCGATACCCACATCACCATTTCTTCTGCCCAGCGCGACATGTGCATCATGATAATAGAAGCCGTGGCAGTGAATTCGATGGCAAAATCTCGATCACTTACCGAATCCAAGGAGTTGTAAGTAGGACGTTCAAAACCCAGCAACTCGGCCGTCATATGGCGGTCAATGGGATAAGTCGTACCAGCCAGCGCGGCCGCCCCAAGTGGCAAAATATTAATACGCTTACGACAATCCACCAAACGCTCGTAATCACGCTGCATCATTTCGTACCAAGCCATTAAATGGTGACCAAACGTCACTGGCTGTGCCGTCTGTAAATGCGTGAAGCCAGGCATAATAGTGTGTGCTTCTTTTTCCGCTAGGCTCAAAATGCCTTGTTGTAAACGAGTAATTTCCTCAAGTAAGAAATCCACTTCGTCACGCATGTAAAGACGGATATCCGTCGCCACTTGGTCATTACGAGAGCGTCCAGTGTGAAGTTTTTTGCCTGTAATACCAATTTTTTGTGTCAAACGCGCTTCAATATTCATGTGAACATCTTCAAGCTCAATTGACCATTCAAACTCACCTCGGGCAATTTCACCCTCGATTTCAGTCAATCCCTGAATGATCTGATCTCGTTCTTCTGCGGTTAAAACGCCAACGCTCGCGAGCATTTTGCCATGGGCAATCGACCCTTGAATATCCTGTTTCGCCATACGTTGATCAAACTCAACGGACGCGGTAAAACGTGCCACAAAAGCATCGACAGGTTCAGAAAAACGACCACCCCATTGCTGGTTCGTGGTTTTATTAGTATCAGTCATTCGGTTGGTTCCCACACAAATTCAAACAGTTGCCAAGAGTACATTAAGCGCCTCGACTTATAAAGCATTGAAAGATGACGGAGTACGCCTTAGCGAGTATCATTAGCACAAACAATGTTAAGATATTTATCCATCGACACGTCATGAGGAGATGCAGTGAAAGATAAAATTGTGATCGCGACCAGAGAAAGCCAGCTAGCCCTTTGGCAAGCCAATAACGTCAAGGCACAACTAGAAAGCCTCTACCCAGAGATGACAGTTGAGTTGCTTGGTATGACGACGAAAGGCGATCAAATTTTAGACTCTCCCCTTTCCAAAATTGGCGGCAAAGGCCTCTTTGTCAAAGAGCTCGAAAGTGCTCTGATGGACGGCCGTGCCGACATTGCAGTGCACTCTATGAAAGACGTTCCCATGGCTTTTCCTGAAGGTCTTGGACTCGCGGTGATATGTGAACGCGAAGACCCAAGCGATGCCTTTGTGTCTAACAAAGTGACATCCCTTGATCAGCTACCCAGTGGTGCCATTGTCGGTACTTCTAGCCTACGTCGTGCTTGCCAATTAAAAATGAACCGTCCTGATTTGGTCATCAAAGACTTACGTGGCAACGTCAATACTCGCCTACGCAAAATGGATGACGGTGAATACGATGCCATTATTTTGGCCACAGCGGGATTGGTGCGCTTAGAAATGTTTGACCGAATTCGCCAAAAAATTCCTACAGAAGTCAGCTTACCAGCCGGTGGACAAGGTGCCATGGGCATAGAATGCCGTTCTGACGATGTGCAGACCATTCAATTACTTGCTCCTTTACAACATGAAGAAACGGCCATTCGTGTTACCGCTGAGCGCGCCGTAAACGAGCGTCTCAATGGCGGCTGCCAAGCCCCTATCGCTTGCTTTGCCATCTTAGAAGATGACACTCTTTGGCTAAGGGGATTAGTGGGTAGCCCTGATGGTAAAACCATGATTGAAGGCGAAATTCGTGGTCACAAAGACGATGCCAAGTCGCTTGGCGTTCAATTAGCCGACGACTTACTGGCACGTGGCGCTGACGTCATTCTTGACGCCTTATACAAATAGATAAAATAGGCGAAACATTGGTGCAAGACTGTCATATTCTTATCACTCGACCAGAACCAGAAAACACGCTTAGCTGTGAGCGTATTGTTACCCATGGCTGGACGGCGGTTCCTTTACCTATGCTGGACATAGCGCCCATAGAAGACGCGCAACAACGAGCGGCCATACGGTCACAGATTTTTGATATTGATACGTTTCAATATGTCATCTTTGTCAGTAAAAATGCGGCACGACTGGCGGCGGATTGGCTGGATACCTGTTGGCCCATGTTACCTGTCGGCGTACATTGGATTGGCATCGGACAAGGCACAACGCAAGCGCTTCTGGAAGCCGGGATTCCAGCTATTTCAAATCCTGGGCATACAACAGAAGCCTTACTTGAATGGCTGAAACCGGCCAAAATGAAAGACCAAAAAATACTAATTATTCGAGGTCTCGGTGGTCGGCCAGAATTAGGCGATAAACTGGAAGAAAGAGGGGCAAAAGTCCATTATCTGTCACTCTATGAAAGAAAAAAGCCACACTACACGGCTCAAACTTTCTTCATGTTGCCCGATATACATTTAATATGGGTAACCAGTGGAGAAGGCTTACATCACCTTTCAGAATACGCAACACAACATAAGCCTGAGTGGAAAACACTCCCTATATTAACACCGAGTAGTAGAGTCAATCAGCAAGCAAAAGAAATGGGCTGGATACATGCCTCATGCGCAGATGGCGCTGACGATAATAGCTTGATCAAAGCGACGGAATTTCACATAGGAAAACAGCATGACTGAAAACAACAAGCAAGATCAACAGGTAGACGGCGCTATTGAAGCTATTCAGACAACGGCCGAGATAGAATCTGCGTCCAGTGACACGACAACGGCCACTGAAACAAAGGCGCAATTTTTATCTTATAACGCAGTGTTTGCCTCCGTCTCACTCGGCATTTCGCTTATTGCTTTGGCGACAAGCGGATGGCTGTATTATCAAAGCACACAAAGCACGCTGCAAAATGAAATCGCTATGTTGGTGGCGTCTCAATCCAATCTAGAGAACACTGTCAGCACAAACACGGTTAATAAAGCGCAACTTAATCAGCTTATTGAGCAGATTTCTCAGTCAGAACAAAGCATCCAAAAACAGACAGAACAATTTTCTGCAACGCAACGACAACAAGATGACAAACTGACTTCGCTTGAGAGTAAGCTAAACCAAATTAATAACACCACCAAAGAAGATTGGAAATTAGCAGAAGCAGAATATCTGATTCGTCTTGCCAATCAGCGCCTATTACTTGAGTCAGACAACAGTGGTGCCGTCACACTGCTTAGCAACGCGGACGACATTCTTAATGAATTAGAGGACCCTATTGTTTTTGCAACACGCAAAGCCCTTGCTAAAGACATTCAAGCCTTAAAGTCTCTCAGTCAATTTGACCTAGAAGGTGCTTATCTCAAACTGAATGCTTTGTACGATAATGTGAAAACCTTGCCTCAGCGGGAGCCATCAAAAGAGTGGCAAGCCAATGCGGCAGAAAACATCGCTACAGATAATTCAGCTATCGACACAGCAACGGGAAAAATCGCCTCTGCATTGGGTAGCTTTTGGCAATCTATTCGCTCCTTAGTGGTGATTAACTACCATCACAAACCCATCAACGCGTTACTTCCTCCTGCACAATACCAGCAACTTGTGACAGGCATTCAGCTGCAATTGGACATCGCTCAAGTCGCCCTCATAAAAGGTGAACCCGTTATTTACCAACAGGCATTATCTCGTGTTGCCAACGCCACCACAGAGCACTTTGAAACCCAATCTAACAATGTCGTTTCATTTCTGGCTAGCTTAACGGCACTACAAGAGTTAAATCCATCCCCTGATCTTCCCTTACCGAGAGATTCATTAATGACCATGAAAGCATTAATGAAAGCGTGGAATCAACGCGGAAACGATGACTCTTCAGCTGAGAATACACCGTCTCAAGCAGAGGTAGAGACTCCCATCACAACGCCAATTGAATCAGGAGACAATTCATGAGAACACTTCTCTTTCTACTGGTTATCATGATGGCGATAGGCGGTGTCTTAGGGCTGCTAATGCGTCAAGACAGTGGTTATGTCCTCATCGCTTATAATGGCATTACCATTGAAACCAGCCTATGGGTTTTGATTACCGCCATGGTCATCACGCTATTTGTTATGAGCTGGATAAAGCGAATTTTATTTATTCTGCTAAGACCCAGTAACTCCTTAGCCAAAGTCACCGGCAATTTAGCGCAGAAAAGAGCGTCTCGAAATACGATTCGAGGCATGCTAGAACTGGTGGGAGGAAACTGGAATAAAGCCGAGAAATTGCTGACTAACAGCGCTGAAAAAGTACCTTACCCATTAATAAATTATATCAGTGCCGCCTATGCGGCCAGTGAACAAGACGAACCTGAACGCTCAAAAGCCCTGCTTCGTTTAGCACACAAATCCACACCTGAAGCGGAGTTTGCAATTGGCTTTGCACAAAGCCAAATTCAAATCAAACAGGAACACTACGAAGGCGCACTTGCCTCACTTTTGCGTTTGCAAAAGCTAAAACCAAAGCACAAGCAAGTCTTAAAAATGCTCGTCACGGTATACACCCAACTCAAAGATTGGGATGCCCTACTGTCTCTTACTCCCACGCTCAAAAAAGACGGTATTTTTGATGGCGACAATATGCTTGAACTGGAACGAAATGCTTTTTTGGCTCTGCTTGATAAAATCAAATTCCGCAACAAGCTAGGACAAAATAAAAAAGAATTAGTGGCTGAAGTGGAAAGTCTATGGAACAAACTAGACACCTTGTCGCAAGATGACAGAATGCGACAATTGTACGCTCAAACCTTGATTCACTTTGGTGATGACACAAAGGCCGAAAGCTTTATTCGCCATAGCTTAAATCATAAATGGTCCGAAGCGTTAATTTATGAATACGGCAATATCCAGCTAGATAACATTAAAAAGCTGTTAAGCAACTGTGAAAATTGGTTGAAAAAAGAACCGGCCAGCGCAAACTTATACCTTGTCTGCGGCCGTCTAAGTCAATCTATGATGTTATGGGGTAAAGCGAGAGATTACTACGAACAGGCGTTGTCATTGAATACACAAAGCGAAGCGCTGGCAGAATTAAGCCGCTTACTAAAAGCGATGGGAGATACTAAGGCAAGCCAAGAATTAATGATGATTAATTTACGTTATGCCAGTAATCTGCTAAAACCGCTGCCACTGCCTTAACATTAGTAAAATAAAATACCTGCAATAAAAAACGCGATTAAAACAGTAATCGCGTTTTTTTAGCACACTCCCATCATGTTATTTAAATCGAACAACCAATTCATGCATATTATCTGCTACACCTTGCAACACACGGATGCTCTCGCTGGATAGGTTAGATTTTTCAGAGCTCTCTATTGAGAGGTCGGAGATGCGTACCACTTGTTTATTAATATCTTCTGATACTTGCGCCTGCTCTTCAACCGCAGCCGACATTTGCATCGCCATATCACTAATATTAGACACTGCGCCAACGATGCTTTCAAATGACACTTCCATTTCTGCAATCTTGTCTAAGCCTTCTACGGCGTCTTGCTTTCCTTGATTCGCTATCACCACTGAATTTTGAGTGCCGCTGCGTAAAGTCTCAATAATATGATGAATATCTTTTGTCGACCCTTGCGTTCTTTGCGCCAACTGACGAACTTCATCCGCGACGACAGCAAAACCACGCCCATGCTCACCAGCCCGCGCTGCCTCTATCGCCGCATTTAACGCCAATAAGTTAGTTTGCTCGGCAATCTGATCAATCATTTGTGCCACTTGAGCAATTTTCTCGGAGTGATTCGCTAGCTCCTGTACTGTGCTGCTGATATCCGTAACAGTTTCACTTAATTGTCTAATTGAAAGGCGTGTTTCTTGTACAATTCTTTGACCAATCTTTGCCGACTCAAAAGAAGACTTTGCACTGTCTGCGGTCATTTGCACATGCTGGGCAACATCATTGATAGTATTAGTCATTTGCTGCATCGCTGCGGCAACATCTTGCGTTTCGTGCTGTTGGCTCTGCATGCCTTTGGTGGTTTCAACGGTCAGCGCCAAACCTATTTTGGATTGTTCCGACACTTTTAAGGACTCATCCTCGAAACGAGTACGAATGGCATCCATCCTTGATAGCAAGCTCTTCACGCCAACATCCAATGTTGCTATATCCAGTGCACTATCTGAATACGTCACACCGGCTAAAGGATGCAAAAACGACGTCGATAAACGTTTTCTTAAAACCGCCTGCAATCGAGTATGGTCAAGCCAAAATAGACCATTTGCAAGTAAACTCGCAACACCTACCACCATGGCACCGTAGACAATATTTACGCTCGCGAGAGCCCCTGCGACCACAAGACTGATGACAGGTAAAGCAAACTTCCAAGACCCAAACACGCTTGGCATAACACGCTTACCAAGGGCAATACGTTTGTATACTTTTTCTGCTCTTGCTACATCTTCACGTTTAGGGACGGTTCTTACCGATTCATATCCCACCACTTTCCCTGAATCAGTCACAGGTGTTACATAAGCATCAACCCAATAAAAGTCGCCATTTTTACAGCGATTTTTTACCAACCCCATCCAAGCCTTACCTTGTTTTAGCGTTTCCCACATGACTCGAAAAGCTTCCTCAGGCATATCGGGGTGACGGACAATATTATGAGGACTACCAATTAATTCGTTTTTTTCAAAGCCGCTGATTCTCACAAAATCATCATTACAGTGAATGATATTGCCCTGTAGATCGGTTGTAGAAACCAGCTTTTCTTCTCTGGAGAAAGTTTTTTCTTGATTGGTAACAGGAGTATTTTTACGCATTAAACCATTATCCTTAAGCAAACCCTCTGGGTATTTGTATTCTTCATTATCATTGAGAGTCTAAATAAGACTAGAAAATAGAATCTTCAATTTTATTTTAGTAAGGTTTTATTTAACCAGCGAGTAAAGACTGGTAACAAATATGTAGGTATTTGTAAGGCGCCAGCGAGAGGTAAAAAAGCAGGTCCCAATAACACACCCGCAATACTGTAAGTCAGTAACACGTTCCTGTTACCCGATGTAATCGCAGCAGTTAAAGCTATGGCTTTGCCTTTTTTTCTATACACAAAATAAGATAGAACAAAAAACAACAAGCACAAGCTCGTCGCAATAACAAAATAATTCAATGCCATCATCGGGTCTTGGTCAAATAGGATACGAAAACTCCCTACAAGCCCAAAAGGAAACGCAAAAACCAACAAAATAGTATAAGGAGAGATCGCCATTAAGAATCGGTTTAATCCATCTCTAGGAACAAACTGATGAACGAGAAATGAAAACAACATCGGGCCAAATATAAACACCACTAAGCGGACAAAATAGCTTGTCCAATCCAATGCAACACTTTGTGTTTGAAAAAACACTAAGGCGATAAAAATAGAGATGGGTAAAACCAGTGTCGTTGCAATGGTCATGGCCATCGCCTGCATACTGTCGAAGCCTAACGCTCTAACAATGGCAGGTGTAGCAAACAAAGACCCCGTCGCAGCAACGGCAACCACGGCCAATAAGAGATCCGCAGCAAATGACAGCCACCAGCCAATCACACTGACAACCCCCATACACACAGCTGAATGCAGCACAGCGTAAAGCCATATTTGACAACTGCTTAACCGTTTAATTAATTCATTCTGCTTCATCCCCAATAAGGTTAGAGACATCAGCGTAAACAGCACGATAGGTAAGAAAGGGAAAAACGCTAACGACACAGTGGGAAGCAAGAAACCCAGTATAGCAAACACAAACATACAAGGCAGGGAGTGACGAACAAGGAACACTAACATGGGTTAAACCCCTTATTGGGCAGCCCAGAATAAAAACAACAAAAGTTTATCTCATTATTTTTTTGAGCCACTGTAGATTTTATTATTTTCAGGCAACTCAGCAAGCTCCAACACCCAATCAGCACGAGCTTCATCAAACGCTGCCCTAAGAGCCATTAACTCATCGCTGGAGGCAAGAGAAACCTCTTTTTCGTCACCACCACGACGAGGCGAAGGAAATGGTATCAGATTATTCTTCATAAATTCTCTCTATTAGTGCATTGTCTGGATATTTATCGGCACTCTATGGATAATCTTTAACAAACGCAATGATGAAGCAAATGGAATCCTTATGAAGTTTTTAATATCACCCGCCAAAACACTGGATCTGACCTCAACCCCCAGTATTGGTCTATTCAGCCAACCAGAGCTGCTAAACGAGTCTCAAACGCTCATAAATACCATCAAATCCTACTCACCTGCGGATATCGCCTCGCTGATGAAGCTGAGCGATAAACTTGCTACGTTAAATGTATCGCGCTATCAAGAGTGGCAACAAGAACACACGCAAGACAACAGCCGACCTGCCATTTATACCTTTATGGGCGATGTCTACACCGGACTCGACGCGTATTCTCTAAATGAGAACGACATGGCATACGCACAACACTCTCTGCGTATCTTAAGTGGTCTATATGGGCTATTAAAACCATTGGATCTCATGCAAGCTTATCGCTTGGAAATGGGCACCAGTCTAAAAAACCCCAGAGGTGAAAATCTTTATCAGTTTTGGGGGGACATCTTAGTGAATAAAATCAACGACACTCTTGTTGAAGACGAATTGTTGGTCAATCTGGCTTCAAATGAGTATTTCAAAGCGGTTAATAAGAGAAAGCTGATTTCTCCGCTTATTACGCCAAACTTTCTTGATGAAAAAAATGGCAAATTTAAGGTCATTAGCTTTTACGCCAAAAAGGCTCGCGGCTTGATGGCTCGCTATCTGATCGAAAACCGTTGTGAGACGTTGGATGAGCTCAAGGCATTTGACCTTGCGGGTTACCGTTACGACCCACAACAATCAACCAAAGACAGCCCTGTATTTATTCGCCCTGAAAGCGCGCAACCGAAAAAATAGCGACCGAACAAACGAAGTGAGTGCAATACAGTAAGCACTCACTTCGTTATTTATATTGGCCTATCGTGACTCGGTCATTCCCGCCAAGATCTTGGAAGCTTTCAATGGAGACAAACCCTGCTTCGCGCAATCGCTGCTGAACGGCCAAAGCTTGATCATAACCATGCTCGAACACTAGATAAGCATTTGGTGCCATATAACCAGACGCCTGCTGAATGATGTGCTCAATGTCAGCCATACCCTGTTTCTCTGCTACTAAGGCACTTTTTGGCTCAAAGCGCACATCGCCTTGTGACAAATGCTCATCATTGGAGTCAATATAGGGCGGATTCGATACAATCAAGTCGAATGACTCACTCGTACCCAAAGCATCAAACCAACTACTCTGAACAAATCTCACATTGCTAATGCGATTGCGTGATGCATTACGCTTAGCTAGGGCGACAGCGTCTTCGATCAAGTCCACGCCAACCACATTTGCGTTAGGCAATTCAGCCGCCAACGCTAAAGCAATCGCCCCCGTCCCAGTACCAAGATCTAGAATACGATTTGCTCTGTTAATATCCAGTACAGACAAAGCGACTTCAACTAGCCTTTCCGTATCGGCACGAGGAATCAGAGTACAGGGCGCGACTTCGAGGTCTACACTCCAAAATGCTTGATGCCCAAGTAAATAAGCGATGGGCTCACCACGCTCTCGACGCACCAATAAAACATCAAATCGCTCAATATTAGCAGACTCAACCGTCTTATCTGGCCAAGTATAAAAATACGATGTCGATACCTCCAATACATGAGCTAGCAATAGCTGGGCATCCAACTGAGCTGTATCAGAGACAAAAGTAAGGCGCTCATAAGCGCCTTTTAATAGTTCATCAATTCGCATAAGCGATGATTACCTTAAGTTAGAAACAGTGGAGACTCATTACGCCACCGATTAATTATCACCACTTAGCGCAGCAAGCTGCTCAGCTTGGAACTCGTTGACTAACGGGTTAATCAAGGAATCCAAGTCACCTGCTACGATTTCGTCTAATTTATAGAGCGTTAAATTGATACGATGATCCGTTACGCGCCCTTGAGGGTAGTTATAAGTACGAATACGCTCCGAACGATCACCCGTTCCTACTAAGGATTTACGGGTTTCAGATTGCTCGCTGGCGGCTTTTTCTTGTTCAGCTGCCAATAAACGAGACGCCAGCAATGACATAGCCTTTGCGCGGTTTTTATGTTGTGAACGCTCTTCTTGACATTCTACCACCACACCAGTTGGTATGTGCGTCAGACGAATCGCTGAGTCCGTTTTGTTAACGTGCTGACCACCTGCCCCTGAAGCACGAAATGTATCAATACGAAGGTCTGATTTGTTGATAATGATGTCATCCACTTCGTCCATCTCTGGCATCACAGCAACCGTACAAGCCGAGGTATGAATACGACCTTGCGACTCCGTTGCAGGAACACGTTGTACTCGGTGAGCGCCGGACTCAAATTTCAGTTTAGAATAAGCACCATCGCCAACGATACGAGCAATGACCTCTTTATAACCACCATGCTCACCATCGCTGGCGCTGACGATTTCAACTTTCCAGCCTTGAGTTTCTGCATAACGTGAATACATGCGGAACAAATCACCCGAGAAAATAGACGCTTCGTCACCACCTGTGCCAGCACGTACTTCTAAAAAAACGTTACGCGAATCATTTGGGTCTTTAGGCAACAGCAATTTTTGCAAAACCAGTTGCAATGCCTCTTTTTGTGCTTGTCCAGCTTTGTACTCTTCCACCCCCATTTCTTTAATGTCTGGGTCGGAATCGGTCATCATCAACTCTGCTTCGGCGATATTTTCGTCTATTTGCTGAAACTCATTAAAACATTTCACCACTGGCTCAAGCTCCGCGTATTCTTTTGAATAAGCGCGAAACAAGTCTTGATCCATGATCACTTCTGCCACGCCTAATAGCGCTGACAGTTCGTCATAACGATCGGATAAACTTTCTAACTTTAACTTAATGGATTCTTTCATTTTTTAGTTATCTTTTTCTTCGTAGATGCCCAATACATTTGAGGCAATGGTTAATGCGTGTTGATCGGCCTCTGCGCCAGCATCGCGCAAATAGCGCGTCGGAGCATGAATGAGCTTATTCATTAAACCATGAGCGAGTTTATTCAACACCTGCTCTGGTGACTGCCCCATCTCAAGACCCTTGAGTGCTTTTTCTAATTCTGTATTCTTAATCGCTTCAGCAGATTGCCTAAAATTGACAATCAAATCAGAGACTTTTCTGGATTCCACCACACGACGATAAGACTCGACGCCTTCTTCAATCATTTGTTCTGCCGCTTTCGCTGCATCTTGCCTTGCTCTGACGTTTTCTTCAATCACTGAATGAAGATCATCCACCGTGTAGAGGTAAGCATCGTTAACCTCTTCCACTTCTGGCTCAATGTCCCTAGGAACAGCGATGTCGATTAACAGCATAGGAGAGTGTCGACGCTTTGACGTGGCACGCTCGACCATGCCTTTACCAATAATGGGTAATTGACTGGCCGTAGAGGAAATCACTATATCGGCTTGCGACAAGTAATCACCAATCTCCCCTAACATAATGGCTTCGGCATTAAGCTCATTGGCTAAAATTTGGGCTCGAGCCAAGGTTCGATTGGCCACTATAATACGCTTAATACCATTTTCTTTCAGGTGCCTTGCGACCAGCTCAATGGTTTGCCCAGCCCCAATCAATAATGCAGTGCTGTTCCTGATGTCAGCAAAAATACGCTGAGCTAAACTCACAGCCGCAAACGCAATAGATACTGGGTTTTCACCAATTGCCGTATCGGTACGAACGCGTTTGGCAACCGAGAAGGTACGCTGAAATAAGGACTCTAGCTCAGGGCCTATGCAAGACCCTTCCTGAGATACGGCATAAGCAGACTTCACCTGACCAAGAATCTGCGGCTCACCAAGAATGAGAGAGTCGAGCCCCGACGCCACGCGCATAATATGGCGTACACTGTCATCATTTGCATGGGTATAGCAGTATTGCTGCAGCTCTGGCAAAGCAATACCATGATAGTCACTAAGCCATGCAATGATGTCACCAACCTTACTAAAATCTTCAACAGAGCAGTAGAGCTCTGTTCGATTACAGGTCGAGACAATCACAGCTTCATTGGCTCTCTTTTCAGAGATCAAGGAGGACAAGGCATCGATCATTTTTTCAGGCGCAAACGCCACACGCTCGCGTATCGAAACGGGCGCTGTTTTGTGATTGACACCTACGGTAATTAGCGGCATTAAAGGCTCTTCTCAAAGATCGAGATTTAAGGTAATGACAGGAGCATCCATTGCCCTAACATGACTCTTTACATAAAGAAGACATATTATACGAGAAATTCACTTTTTTGCGCACCCCATATAAGCAATAAAAGTAATAGGATTAGTTTATAGTTATGACTGACATAACGAGCCGCTAGCGATACCATAAGGGTTATATGAATTTAGCATCGAGAAAACACATGCCTTCTGTTTTAGGCCATACATACACAACATCGTACACAAAAAGGCTCTTTACCCTTTTGGCGCTTATTGGCCTTCCTTTGATAAGTGCCTGTAGTCACAACGCAATTCAACAATCTTCTACGCCCTTAAATACACAATCTGTCTCTGACGAAACAGACGCCAGCAACAGCAAGATAAAAGAATTGCTGAATGCGGAATTTATTCTACAACGGGAAGGCCCGAATAAAGCCTTTGAGCCTTTTTATGAACTGGCCCAACAATCAGGTGACACAGAGCTAATCCAGAGGCTCACCTATATCGCAGTAGTTTCACAAAATGATCTTAATATAGAGCGAAGTGCTAACTTATGGCTCTCAGAAGTTCCTACCGCTGAAGCCGCCTACGCATTAAAACTGCAAGTTCTGACCAAGAACAATCGTACTGAAGAAGTCACCACGCTCCTAATAAATGCCATACGATATAAGGTTTCTTTGCGTTTTCTTCCGGCTTACCTGGAGGATAACGTTCGCGACAACGATCAAGTGAGCACCATAGAAGCGGCCATAGCAGAGTTACCGCCTGAGTCAAAAAACAACCAATATGTGCAGCTTAGTCAGGCGCATATCTTATTGCTGTCTGGTGAATATAAAGCCGCTATTGAAACCGCAGAGCGTTTACTGATCCGCGTTAACAGTGAAAAAACCGAAGCGCTCTATTTGATACTGGCGTTCAGTCAAAAAAACTTAGGGCAAATTGATAACGCCGTTAAAACATTACAAGCGGCCGCTGAGCGCTTCCCACAAAACAGCAGAATATTAGTGCCTTTAATGGATTTTCTTGTGGACAACAATCAGACCAAAAGCGCCGTCGATACGTTTCAACAAGCCAATTTGGCGACACCAGAAAAGTTACAAGTTGGCATCAACTTAATGCGTACGTTACTTGAGTATGAAAAACCACAATTAACCATCAATATTGCGAACGACCTTCCCAAAGAACAACTCGGCTTATCAGATCAAATTGAATTTTTAAGAGCCATTGCGCTTGCTCAGCTAGGAAAAAGCTCGCAGGCCATAAACGTCATGCAAAAGGTCGGGGGAACCTTGCGCACCAATGCGACCAACCAAATAGCATTATGGCTTTATGAACAGGGCAAAGAAGCGGACATCAATACTATGGTGTTGGATCGAACACACCGAGAAGACATTCCTGAGCAAATTGCTGCAATCAGTCAAATACATGAAGAGAATGGAAACTCTCGTTTATCCTATGAATTACTCAACGAGGCGCTATTTTTATTCCCAGAGTCTGATGCATTGCGCTATCAAAAAGCGTTATTGGCAGACGCGCTTGGTCAATGGGATGTGACAGAAAGCGAACTAAAAACGCTATTAGCAAAAGACCCTGAAAACCCACAATATCTTAATGCCCTTGGTTACACGCTATTGGTCCGCACACAACGCATTGATGAAGCCATGGTCTACATAGAATCGGCCTATGAAAAGGCGGACAGTGATCCGGCCATCATTGACAGTCTTGGCTGGGTGTTTTTCCTGAAAGGCGAATTAGAACAGTCTTCTTACTATTTAAAAAAAGCGTGGTCTATTTTACCTGACGCTGAAATTGCCGCACACTATGGCGAGTCATTATGGAAACAAAGGCACTACAAGGAAGCCATAGAAATATGGAAAACCGCTTTAGAGTCATCACCAGATACCCCCCTTTTACTGGATACAATCAAGCGACTTTCACCGTCGCTACTTGAAGAATCACAACAGGATACACCATCATGAACTATCGCTTACTCAGCCTTTTCGCCCTTACTATCATTATTAGCGCCTGTAGCTCCAGACCAACAGGCCCCGTCATACCGCCACCAGATAGTGTGAGCGCTATTTCAAAATGGGAAACATCTGGTCGAGTGGGTATACGAACTAAAGAAGACGCGGTGTCAGGTAATTTCAACTGGCAAAAGGACCCAAACACATTCGCCCTCAGTATTGTAGGACCCTTTGGCCAAGGGGCCACCAAGCTAGACCAAAACCAAGATGGTATTGTCACCTTGGCCTACGAAGATACGGTCGTAACAGGCAATAACCCTGCGACGTTATTACAACAGGAGCTTGGTTGGGAGTTCCCAGTAGAACAGGTTACTTATTGGATTAGGGGACTGGCGGCACCCAATTCACCATCACGCATATCTCAAGACCCAATCAGCAAATTGCCCAACACTATCCAACAAGATGGCTGGTTGATTACCTATAATAACTTTACCGAAATCGACGGTTTGTCCTTACCGCAAAGAATGCAGGTATCGAATCCGCCTTTTCGAGTTAATTTAATTATCAATCAATGGACTATTCAGTAACTAAAAATGCAATTACCTTCTCCTGCGAAATTAAATTTATTTTTACACATTACAGGGCGACGAGAAGACGGCTACCATGAGCTGCAAACCCTATTTCAGTTTATTGATTTATGTGACACGCTCGACTTCGCCTTAACACGCAATAATCAGATCACTATTTCGCCGATTATTGCGCAATTACCTACCGAAGATAACCTTGTTTATAAAGCGGCAAAATTACTCACACCATACAAAAAAGATCCCTCTTTCGGTATAGATATTACTCTGACAAAACAATTACCTATGGGAGGAGGAATCGGCGGTGGAAGTTCAAACGCAGCCACGGCTTTACTGGCTTTAAATGTCCTTTGGGAATGCCATTTATCGTTAGCAGAGCTGGCTAAACTTGGTGTTAAACTAGGCGCGGACATTCCGGTGTTTGTTATGGGGTTTGCGGCCTTTGCTGAAGGGATTGGAGAGAAGCTGCAAAAAGTCGAACTAGACACGCCCTATTTTTTGCTTGTTAAGCCCGATTGCCATGTCTCAACTGGTCAAATTTTTACCGATAAATATTTGACAAGAGACACCCCTCCCCTCAGAATATCGCACGCCTTGAAGCTGGGTGGGCATAATGATTGCTTGGACGTAGTGAGAAAGCACTATCCTGACGTTAATGAAGCGTATTTGTGGTTGAAAAACCATGGTGATGCAAAGCTAACGGGGACTGGCGCTTGCCTCTTTCTCGCCTTCGATAATATGCACGACGCTGAGCGAGTAAGATTGTCTACACCGACAAAGTGGCAAAGTTGGGTTTGCCGTGGCTGTAACACTTCTCCAACACACGATGCGCTAAACCAGTGGATTGAGCAAAATAGGAGCTAGTGTGCCTGTATAAACACACTTTCCTCGGCCAGTCTTTTCTTGGCTAATCAATAGTCATCGCTATAAAATACAAAGGGTATATACAGTGTCCAAGTTGATGGTTTTTACCGGTAATGCAAACCCTGAACTCGCTCGCAGAGTGGTACGCCGCCTAGGGCTCCCTATCGGCAACGCAACCGTAGGTAAGTTCAGCGATGGAGAGATTACGGTCGAGATCAATGAGAATGTTCGCGGTAAAGACGTTTTCATTATCCAATCTACCTGTGCACCAAGTAACGACAACTTAATGGAACTCATTGTCATGGCCGATGCGCTGCGTCGTGCATCTGCTACTCGTGTGACCGCTGTTATTCCATATTTTGGCTACGCTCGACAAGACCGCCGTGTGCGCTCTGCTCGCGTACCTATTACAGCAAAAGTGGTTGCCGACATGATTTCTGCTGTAGGCATCAATCGTGTGTTAACGGTGGATCTACACGCAGACCAAATCCAAGGATTTTTCGATATCCCTGTTGATAACGTCTATGCCACACCTTTGCTACTTGACGATTTGCAGCGTCAAGGCCACGAAAACATCACGGTGGTTTCTCCTGATGTGGGTGGTGTTGTTCGTGCTCGCGCTTTTGCAAAATTACTAGATGATGCGGACTTAGCCATCATTGACAAGCGTCGCCCTCGCGCTAACGAAGCCCAAATCATGCACTTAATCGGTGACGTAGCAGGCAAAACATGCGTTTTAGTGGATGACATGTGCGATACCGGTGGAACATTGTGTGCCGCCGCAAAAGCCCTTAAAGAACACGGTGCGGCTAAAGTGCTTGCTTACTGCACTCACCCAGTACTGTCTGGCAAAGCCATTGAAAACATCAGAAATTCCGTGCTTGATGAGTTGGTCGTGACTGATACCATCCCATTGACACAAGAGGCGCTTAACTGCCCTCAAATACGCCAGTTGTCGATGTCTGACATTATGGCGGAGGCTGTTCGTCGCGTATGCAACGAAGAGTCTATCAGTGCCATGTTTGGGGCCTAAACCAAACACTAACGCTCGGAACGGGTCGCATTTCTGGGCACAAACTTTATTAATTATTAGGAAAATACCATGTCATTATCTATTAATGCCGCAGCACGTACTCAAGAAGGTAAAGGTGCGAGCCGCCGCCTTCGTAACGAAGGCCTAGTGCCAGCTGTTATTTATGGCGGTGATACTGCTCCAGTATCTATCTCTTTCAAAGACAACGAGCTACTGAAAGCCGTTGCTACTCCTGGCTTCTTGACTGGCCTAGTTGAAGTAACTGTTGAAGGTAAAACGGAACAAGTTCTTGTGAAAGCACTACAACGCCACCCATCAAGCGGCGCCGTAATGCACATGGACCTTCAGCGCGCTCAAGCTGACAAAGTGATCACTACTCGCGTTCCTTTAAGCTTCATCAATGCAGCACAAAGTGAAGGCGTTAAGAGCCAAGGTGGTCGTTTGACTATCGAATCTAAATTGGCTGAAGTACGTTGCCTACCAGCAAATCTTCCTGAAGTATTGGTTGTTGACGTGATCAAAGGCCAACTTGATCAAATTTTCCACTTGTCTGATGTTATCCTTCCAGAAGGCGTAGAGCTTGTATCTTTGCTTAAAGGCGAAGATCACGACCAACCTATCGCTCGTATCGGTAAGTCTAAACGTTAAGATCATTGAAGGCAGTATTGTGGCAGGTTTCAGATTATTAGTCGGCTTGGGAAATCCAGGCAGCGAGTACGAAAATACTCGCCACAATGCAGGCGCTCAGTGGATTGAAGCATTGGCTCGTCAGAGCCAATGCGCTCTTCGCGTAGAAAAAAAGTTTTTTGGCCAATTTGGCAAAGTTTATATAGCTGGTGAAGAGTGCTATCTGCTGATTCCCACCACCTATATGAATTTAAGCGGTAAAGCGGTTCAGGCCGTGTGTCAATTCTATAAAATCCCTCCTGAAGAAATCCTTGTTATTCACGATGAACTTGATATTCCCCCGGGCACAGTTAAATTAAAGCAAGGTGGTGGACATGGTGGGCACAACGGACTAAAAGATATTATTGCAAAGCTGGCAAACAATAGAGAATTTGGCCGCCTAAGAATAGGCATAGGGCACCCAGGCCATGCAAGCCAAGTCGCCAATTACGTGTTAAAGAAAGCGGCGCCAGACGACTATGCAAAAATAGAACAAACAATCGACGAATCATTACGTTATGTTGATGACATTGTATGCGGCAAGTTAAACGCCGTCATGAATCAGCTTCATAGCTTCAAAGCATAACCATTTAATTATTAGGAATCTCACTATGGGTTTTAATTGCGGCATCGTTGGGCTACCTAACGTTGGTAAATCGACTCTATTTAATGCATTAACCAAAGCAGGCATTGGTGCAGAAAACTTCCCCTTCTGTACTATAGAGCCAAATGCGGGTGTGGTTGCCATGCCAGACCCACGCCTAGACGCTTTAGCTGCCATAGTGAAACCAGAGCGTGTATTGGCAACAACGATGGAGTTTGTTGACATTGCAGGCTTAGTTGAAGGGGCGTCAAAAGGCGAAGGTCTTGGCAATAAATTTCTTGCCAACATTCGTGAAACCGATGCCATTGCTCATGTTGTTCGCTGTTTTGAAGACGACAATGTTATTCACGTTTCAAACCATGTTAACCCAAAGCTAGACATTGAAGTCATCAACCTTGAATTGATTTTTGCTGACATCGAGTCGATCGACAAACAACTTTTCCGTACTGCCAAAAATGCGAAAAGTGGCAACAAAGATGCCATCGCCCACAAAGCGTTCCTTGAACGCATCAAAGAACATTTAGAAAATGGCTTACCCGTTCGCGCTCTGGAAATGTCAGATGAAGAGAAAAAAGAAGTTCGTTCACTTCATCTTTTAACCACAAAACCAACCATGTACATCGCCAACGTAGCAGAAGATGGCTTTGAAAATAACCCGCATCTAGACCAAGTACGCGCCATTGCTGAAGCAGAAGGCGCCATGGTCGTCCCTATCTGTAACCAGCTTGAAGCAGAAATTTCTGAGCTAGACGCGGAAGAGATGCAAGAATTCCTAGATGAAATGGGCATGGAAGAGCCTGGTCTGGATCGAGTCATTCGTGCAGGTTATGAATTACTAGGCCTTCAGACCTACTTTACAGCAGGCGTTAAAGAAGTCCGTGCTTGGACCATCAAAAAAGGCGCAACAGGCCCACAGGCTGCAGGTGTGATCCACACAGACTTTGAAAAAGGTTTCATCCGTGCGGAAGTAATCAGTTACAATGATTTCATTCAATATAAGGGTGAAAGCGGTGCCAAAGAAGCTGGAAAATGGCGCTTAGAAGGGAAAGATTACGTCGTAAAAGACGGCGATGTGATGCATTTCCGCTTTAATGTTTAAGAGATAATCAAACATTTTAAGAAAAAGACTTGACCCATTAACAAGTTATATGAATAATATCGCGCCACAGAGGCAGTCGATCATTTTATGTAAACTGTTTTTTTGTTAGTCTGTTGGGGTATCGCCAAGCGGTAAGGCAACGGGTTTTGATCCCGTCATGCGTTGGTTCGAATCCAGCTACCCCAGCCATCAAACAAATGGCTATATAGCTCAGTTGGTTAGAGCACATCACTCATAATGATGGGGTCACTAGTTCGAATCTAGTTATAGCCACCATAATTCGACATGTTGGGGTATCGCCAAGCGGTAAGGCAACGGGTTTTGATCCCGTCATGCGTTGGTTCGAATCCAGCTACCCCAGCCATCGATGCTTTTTAGCAAAAATATATATGCAAGGCTATATAGCTCAGTTGGTTAGAGCACATCACTCATAATGATGGGGTCACTAGTTCGAATCTAGTTATAGCCACCATAATTCGACATATTGGGGTATCGCCAAGCGGTAAGGCAACGGGTTTTGATCCCGTCATGCGTTGGTTCGAATCCAGCTACCCCAGCCATCGATGCTTTTTAGCAAAAATATATATGCAAGGCTATATAGCTCAGTTGGAAGCAATTGGGCCTTCATAATGATGGGGTCACTAGTTCGAATCTAGTTATAGCCACCATAATTCGACATATTGGGGTATCGCCAAGCGGTAAGGCAACGGGTTTTGATCCCGTCATGCGTTGGTTCGAATCCAGCTACCCCAGCCATCTACTGTAAATATTCTACACATTACTCCATATCTTCTCCTTATTTCATTGGTTTTTGTCTCTCTTCAACTTATAATCAGACAAAATTTACTCTACTTGATGATATATGGACGCTAATTATGAAATCAGCTCTTTTACTTTCGACCGCTTTGCTCGCAAGCGCTGCCCATGCAGACGTACTAGGATTAACTGCTGAAGCCGGAACCTATGCGTCAAATAGCGGGAAAAATGACGTCGACTTAAACTCCTATTTTGGTATTGCAATCGAGCACCCAATCCCTCTTATTCCAAATATTCGCTTACAACATCAGTCGATTGAAGACAAAAACGAAAACGACTTATCCTATGATGATTACACTCTTTATTACGAATTACTGGATGGGCTGACGCTATTAAATCTGGACGCTGGTGCAACATTTAGAAAGATTGACCATGCAAACTCATCCATTGATGGCACTTATCCACTATTATATGTTTCTGCTTTTTTAGATATTCCAGGGACTGCTTTATCCGTTGGTGGCGAATTTAAGTCTGGCGGTGGCAGTGATGCCGACATTACCGATACGACATTCAAAGTAAAATTCCAACCTCTAGTATTTGCTGGGTTAGAGTTGGGTTACAGAACAGTAAAAGAAGACTTTAAGTCTGCAGGTATGATTGAACCAAAAGGCGTATTCATTGGCGCTTTCGTCGATTTCTAAACCTTAGATGATTTGCAATAAAAAGCCCGCTGATGTAAACATTCAATCAGCGGGCTTTTTTACATTAATAACAGTAAATTGATGCATTCAAGCTATCATTAATTGGCCTTTAAAAAAACAAACCTTCCTTCAAAGACATCAGCCATAATGCGGTCTCCAGTCACAAAATGCCCTGCTAACAATTCATTTGCCAAAGGGTTTTCAACCCATCTCTGTATCGCGCGTTTTAATGGGCGAGCTCCATAGATCGGATCGTAGCCCACTTCAACCAATTGATCTGCTGCGACCTCTGTTAGCACTAAAGACATGCCCATCTCTGCCAATCGCTCATTCAAATGAGAAAGTTGAACCGTTGCAATGCCTTTAATTTGCGATTTCATCAACGGATGAAACACCACGGCCTCATCAATTCGGTTGATAAACTCTGGCCGAAAATGCATGCCAACCACTTCCATTACTTTGGCTTTAATCTCTTCATATTGATCCGCTGATTGATACTCTTGAATCAAATCCGAAGCCAAATTAGAGGTCATAACAATGACGGTATTTTTAAAGTCTACCGTGCGCCCCTGACCATCCGTTAAACGACCATCGTCTAATACTTGGAGAAGAATATTAAACACATCAGGATGTGCCTTTTCCACCTCATCAAGCAGCAGAACGGAGTAAGGTCGACGCCTAACCGCTTCCGTTAGATAACCACCTTCCTCATACCCAACATAACCCGGTGGCGCCCCAATCAAACGAGCAACAGAGTGCTTCTCCATAAACTCCGACATATCGATACGCACCATTGCCTGCTCGGTATCAAACAAAAACCTCGCCAAAGACTTACAAAGTTCTGTTTTACCAACGCCTGTGGGGCCTAGGAAAAGAAAAGAGCCGTTTGGTCTATTCGGGTCTGCTAAGCCTGATCGGGAACGGCGAACCGCGTTAGAGACCGCTGAGACGGCTTCATTCTGCCCCATGACCGATTCATGGAGTGCGTCTTCCATTCGTAATAACTTGTCTCGCTCTCCCTCCAACATCTTATCAACAGGGATCCCAGTCCATCGAGAAACCACGGTTGCGATTTCTTCTTCCGTAACGCGTCGTTTCAATAGACGCGTCGCGGTATTTTCTTCTGCTTGACTGGCTTTCTCTATTTCTGTCTCCAGCATAGGAATCACACCGTATTGCAACTCAGACATTTTCGCCAAATTGCCACTACGACGCGCCTCTTCCATTTCATGGCGAACCGCTTCTAAATCCTCTTTAAGCTTTTGCGCACCTTGAACCGCTGCTTTTTCGGCATTCCAGATTTCTTCTAGGTCAGAAAACTGCTTTTGCAGAGTGTTTATTTCACTGTCCAATTCATCCAATCTTAGTTTGGATGCCTTGTCTTTTTCTTTCTTCAGCGCTTCTTTTTCAATTTTCAATTGAATCAAACGACGCTCTAGACGATCCATATCTTCAGGCTTTGAATCCATCTCCATACGAATACGGCTAGCGGCTTCATCAATCAAATCGATCGCTTTGTCTGGTAATTGACGGTCGGTAATGTAGCGCTGAGACAGCTTGGCGGCAGCAATAATGGCCGAATCGGTAATATCGACACCGTGATGAACTTCGTAACGCTCCTTCAAACCACGCAAAATAGCGACAGAATCCAGTACGCTAGGCTCTTCCACCAGCACTTTTTGAAAGCGGCGCTCCAACGCAGCATCTTTTTCAATGTATTGACGATATTCATTGAGTGTTGTCGCACCCACACAATGTAATTCACCACGTGCAAGGGCTGGCTTGAGCATATTGCCAGCGTCCATAGAACCTTCTGATTTGCCGGCGCCAACCATGGTATGAATTTCATCAATAAATAAAATCACTTGACCTTCTTGCTTAGAAAGCTCATTCAGCAAAGCCTTTAGACGCTCTTCAAACTCTCCACGATACTTCGCCCCAGCAATTAAAGCGCCCATATCAAGTGATAATACCCGCTTGTTTTTTAGCCCTTCAGGCACTTCACCATTAATAATTCGTTGAGCGAGCCCTTCTACAATGGCGGTTTTTCCCACCCCAGGTTCACCAATCAAAACGGGGTTATTCTTACGGCGACGCTGTAAAACCTGAATTGTTCGACGTATTTCATCGTCTCTACCAATCACAGGGTCAAGTTTACCTTGTGCCGCTCTTGCAGTGAGATCAACCGTATATTTATCCAATGCCTGGCGACTTTCTTCAGCATTTGGGTCATTCACAGATTCTCCGCCGCGCACCTGATCAATCACGGTAGCAATATCGGCTTTTGTAACCCCTGTCGTTTTAAGTGCCTTTGCTAAGTCATCCTTACCGTCAAACATCGCCATCAAAACCAATTCGGAAGAAATATATTGGTCTTTGCGCTTTTGCGCTTCTTTATCGGCCAAGTTTAGCAAACGGCCTAACTCTGGTGACATTTGCACGTTGCCATCATGATCTTTGACCGTCGCCAGCTTAGTCAAAAGATGATTTAAACCCTCACGAAACTTAGCAACCTGAACCCCCGCTTGCTGCAAAATCGGTCGAGTACTGCCGCCTTGCTGATCGAGCAACGCCATCATTAAATGCAATGACTCGATATAAGAATGATCGTGGCCAAGCGCGATAGATTGCGCATCAGAAAGAGCAAGTTGTAATTTACTGGTTAAACGATCGATTCGCATAGGAACCTCCTGACCAAAAATAATAAAACAAAGACACTTCCCACTTAATAAGTGCGCTTAGTCACTTTTCAATAGACGGGTGTCATTTTTTTGACACTGGTCAATAAAACCTACTTTATTTATTCTCTAGCCAGATAACAGACGCCATACGTCCTGTTTTTCCGTCACGGCGATACGAATAAAAGCGATCCTTGTCAGTCAAGGTACAATACTGACCACCAGAGATCTCAACCACGCCTTTGGCTATTAGTCGCTGCCTTGCAAGCAGGTATAAGTTACCAAGCCATTTGCCTTTCTCTGTCGCCACAAAGGCCAATTGCGCCTCTTGCTGTTCAGCAATAAATGCCTCACGAACATCATCACCCACTTCAAACGCATCAGGACCAATGGCAGGCCCCAACCACACTAAGACGTTTTCAGGCTCATCAAACTGCTCTAAGGTTGCCTCTAAAATGCCCGCGCATAAACCGCGCCAGCCAGCATGGGCAACCGCTACTTTTGTACCCGCTTTATCACAAAAAAAGACAGGCAAGCAATCTGCCGTTAAAACCGCACACACCTGATTCAGTTGCTCAGACACCGCGGCATCACCACTGTCAGGCAAATCACGACAAGGCAAGCACACAACATCAGTGCCGTGAATTTGATTGAGCCATTGAACAGACTGGGGCATGCCGATGGCATTCGCAAACAAACGACGATTTTCGGCCACATGATTCATGTCGTCACCAACATGGGCCCCGAGGTTAAGCTCATTAAATGGGTGTTCACTCACACCACCCAAGCGAGTCGACACATAAGCCCGTACCGAAGGAGGCGCAGGCCAATTTGGACAAATGAAAGAATCACTATGAGACACCATAAAAATCTCCAAAACCGCTTTGTTTAAAACCATTATCTTTTAAATAAAAAGGCAGCCGAAGCTGCCTTTTTTTAGTCGTATCGCTTTAAAAATACTCAGAATCGTTACTACCGGACTCCACCGTGTCTTTTCGAAGCGCATCCAACAGTTTTTTCATATCATCGGGCAAATCAATTTCCCATTCCATCCATTTCCCGGTAATAGGATGAGCAAGCTCGAGTTTTTTGGCATGCAGCGCCTGACGACGAAAGTGTCTCAACTCGTCTTGTAATTCTGGGGAACAAGCCTTTGGCATTTTTAGACGACCACCGTATTGAGGATCACCGACCAATGGATACTGAATAAATGCCATGTGCACACGAATTTGGTGCGTACGACCCGTTTCCAACTTCAAGCGAATATGCGTATGGTTTTTAAAGCGTTCCACCAAGCGGTAATGGGTTACAGCTTCTTTACCATTAACAGGCTCAACCGCTTGTTTTTGGCGATTGTGTGGGTGACGGCCGATAGGCTGATCAACAACGCCACCACCGGTCATCACGCCAATCGAAACGGCTTCATATTCACGTCCCATGCTGCGTTCTTGCAGCTGCATAACCAAATCGGTCTGTGCTGCCAACGTTTTAGCCACGACCATCAACCCTGTGGTTTCTTTATCTAAGCGATGCACAATCCCCGCGCGAGGCAGGTGAGCTGTTTCAGGCGCATGGTGAAGGATCGCATTCATCAAGGTACCATCGCGATTGCCCACCGCTGGATGCACAACCAATCCGGCAGGCTTGTTGATGATCATAATGTCGTCATCTTCATAAACGACGTCTAGCGCCATTTCTTGCGCTTCATGCTCTTCTTGAGCTTCGATCACTATGTCCAATGACACCAACTCACCACCAAACAATTTTTCTTTCGGTTTAGTCAGTTTGCCATCAACCGTTAAGGCACCTTCTTTAATCCAGCTCTGAATTCGTGAGCGAGAATAGTCACTAAACAGCTCTGTTGCGATCTGATCAAATCGATTACCACCCAAATCGAACGGAACTTGGGCTTCTTTTACTATGCGCTCTGCCATACAATGTACTTTAATCTGTTGTTTTCAGCTCATTAAATTTATCATAGAGTCTGAAAGTGAAAAAACGTGTAGCGCCTTGCACTTCATCATCTTTCGCAATTTAACGCTACAAAATGCCGATTGAGGCTAATCTACTACCATATCAAGGTTTTGATTATACATGGGATTTCATCACTCGTTGCTCCGATTCTCTGGAATAGTTGGTTTTTCTTTATTAATTGTGGCTTGTTCAAGTAAACAAGTACAAGAGCCAGACCTGCCTGAACGCGTTTATTATGATAAAGCGCAGCAGGCACTGAAAGAAAACTTACCATCCACTGCAATAAAACACCTCAAAGACTTAGATTCACGCTATCCATTTGGCGAATTCAGCACACGCGCAGAATTAGACCTTATTTATGCCCAAATGGAAGCAAGCGACTTCATTGCGGCTCACGCGGCAGCTGAACGCTTTATCAAAAACCACCCGGAACATGATTCGGTTGATTACGCTTACTACATGCGTGCCCTATCTACTTACAAGGGGGCAGAGAGTTTAATGTCTCGCTACTTAAACTTAGACCCCAGTGAAAGAGACTCGAAAGAACTGTCTAAGGCCTTCAACGAATTAGCGGATTTTACTTCTCGTTTTCCAAACAGCGCCTATGCACCAGATGGTAAAGCGCGCATGTACTATTTACGTGAAATGGTCGCTCGTCATGAATTGCAAGTGGCTCGCTATTACCTAAAAAGGAAAGCACCGCTTTCTGCACTTCGTCGCAGCCAAGAGGTCATTCAAAATTACCCAAGCTCACAGTCTATAGAAGAGGCTCTAGCAATCAGTGTTCAGTCTTATAACGACTTGGAAAAAATCGATCTAGCTGATACTAATTTTTCCGTGTTAAAACAGAACTTCCCTAACTCTTCCTATATTGGTAAGCAAGGTCAGTTCGTTCCAATACAACAACCTAGTGATGCTGATCCTAGCTTCTTATACTGGGTAACCTTTGGCTTGATAGAGTAAAGCCTACGGTTTAAGCGGGGAAAGGCACTTCCGCCTGCCCCGCTTCCCAAGCCACATATTTGGTCATCACAACAGATTGAAACAAAGCAGAATTGACAAATCGAGCCAGCCAGACTTTTACATTATTATAGTGAGAAGACTCAAACCAACTTTGGTTTACGGCCACAAACTGACGAACAAATGGAAAAATCATAATGTCAGGCAAGGTTTCGCTCTCCCCAAACAAAAAACGTCGCTTTTTTAAACGATTTTCTAGTCTTTGTAAGAACACCTCCCCTTTAGAGCGGTAATACACTTCCGAAAAATCGGGATATCTATCTGCGTATTTATAACGATCAAGCCAATATTTAAAAAAATGATCATTATAAGCGATCCACGCCTTCATGTTATTTCTTTGCTTTATTTCTGATGGCCACACCTGCTGGGATCTATTTTTTATACTGGACTTCGAAAGCGCCCAGAAAATAATATCGGAACTCTCCGCATATCTCGCGCCATCAACATCAATCAACTGAGGAACGGTAGATCGACCGCCTAGTGATAAGAGTGCGTCGGGTTTTGCTTTTAAAACCACCTCTCGCAGATAAACAGACACCTTTAAGAAAGCAAGTGTATACCTAGCCCTGATAGCATAAGGACAACGCCGAAACGAGTACAACACAGGTAACAAAACATTCTCCTACTAATGAAAAACAATGGGCATAAAAAAACCATGCTCATCATTAACATCTTACCTAAAATAAGCGGTTAAACGCATGGTTTTTAGTCAATTAAAGCACCAGTTACACTGGTGTGACATTCTCAGCTTGAGGACCTTTCTGACCTTGAGTCACTTCAAACGTCACTTTCTGACCTTCTTGTAGAGTACGACGACCATTACCATTTATAGAACGAAAATGAACAAAAACATCAGGACCGCCTTCACGAGCAATGAAACCAAATCCTTTTTCGTCATTAAACCATTTAACAATACCTGATACTAATTGACCTGACATAACAACCTCATTTTATTTTTCGCTGCTCTTAATGAACAGTCTTTTAACCACGCTTAAATAAGCGAGGACTTAACGTTAAGTATATTAATTCGCGTTAGCACAAAAAACACACTTCTAAATATAATATGTCTTAGAAAGTAAAATAGAAAGCAGATGGAAAGCAAGTATTGTTAAAAAAAGTAATATTTTCTCCATAGATAACCATAATCAATGACGATCTCTCTTGAAACAATATAACACCCACCTAAACACCAAAATGGTGCACCAATACATAAAAATAAAATAAAGCACCAAAAAAAAGCAACAGTGGAACATTTATTGCTAGAAACAGGAATAAACGGATTTTTGACAAAGAAAACACGTAAAAGAGCCCAATTGCAGGGCAAAAAAACAAACAAACAAAACCATTTTGGTGCAGAAAAGCCATTAGGAGCAATCCGTGACACCCTCAAATAGTGCAGTAGAAATGCTAGTATCTAGCTCAAACACCCTCTTCATCTTACTCGGAGCTATCATGGTATTTGCCATGCACGCTGGGTTTGCTTTTTTAGAAGTCGGTACCGTTCGCCATAAAAACCAAGTCAACGCCTTAGTCAAAATAATGACTGATTTCGCCATATCAGCCCTTGTTTATTTTTTTATCGGCTATCAAATAGCCTATGGGGTTAACTTCTTTGATAGCGCCGCAGTGCTGTCTCAGGAACACGGTTACAGTCTCGTGAAGTTTTTCTTTTTAATGACTTTTGCAGCCGCCATCCCCGCCATCATATCTGGTGGTGTAGCTGAACGAGCGAAATTTTATCCCATGCTAGTCTCTGCCGCTGTGATTGTTGGTGTCGCCTACCCTCTCTTTGAAGGCATGGTTTGGAATGGTAATTATGGAATACAGGGCTGGCTAGAAACACAATATGGCGCACCTTTTCATGATTTTGCCGGGTCTGTTGTTGTCCATGCATTTGGAGGCTGGGTCGCTTTAACTGCTATTTTATTACTGGGCACTCGAAAAGGACGCTTTAGAAATGGCAAACTTGTCGCCTTTGCACCATCAAACATACCCTTTTTAGCATTAGGAGCTTGGATCTTATGCATAGGCTGGTTTGGCTTTAACGTCATGTCAGCTCAGACATTAGAAGGCATCAGTGGCCTAGTCGCGGTGAACTCTTTAATGGCAATGGTGGGAGGCATCATCGCGGCGATGCTATTTGGAAAAAATGACCCTGGTTTCATACACAACGGCCCACTAGCAGGTTTGGTCGCTATCTGCGCAGGCTCCGACATCATGCACCCCATTGGCGCCTTGGCAACAGGAGCCATTGCTGGGATGATCTTCACTGTCTTGTTTACCGTTATTCAGCAGAAATTTAAGCACACTGACGATGTGCTTGGCGTTTGGCCACTTCATGGCGTCTGTGGAGCCTGGGGAGGCATCGCTGCCGGCATCTTTGGTTCCGAAGCACTTGGCGGGCTGGGTGGCGTTAGTCTTGCCTCGCAGCTCATAGGAAGCCTAGGGGGTATTCTCGTTGCAATACTGAGTGGCTTCATCGTATACGGAACCGTAAAAGCCGTGAGTGGTTTAAGACTAAGTGAGGAAGATGAGTTTAACGGAGCGGATTTAGCCATTCATAAAATAGGCTCTATTGGTAAAGAATAACCATCTACTATTCAAAAAAGCCTGACGCCATCCTACAACATTGGTGTTGGGCTTTTTTATTTTTAGTTCATGTCACTAGCAGTATAATAACCAAAACATACGCACTCACTTAATTGAAGTTGAAATAAACATGAAGATTTGGCTACTGACACACAGTGAAGAACTAAAAAAACCATCTGGAACAGGTAAAATAGTAAAAGAGACGATAGAAAGCGAGTGCGAAATAATTGTGTGGTCCAGAGTGGATCCAAGCACGGCAGTATTAGCACTCTCGCCTGCTAACACCGTATTGGTATATCCATGTAAAAATGAGCAACAGACATCTTTAACTGATCTAACACCCACAGTCGACAACATCATTATTATTGACGGTACTTGGCAACAAGCTAAGAAAATATACAACCAATCGCCTTACCTAAAAGCATTCGCACATTACGAAATTAAAGGCATCAAATCTTTGTACCAAAAGCGTCGTAATCAAAAAGATATAGGCTTATGTACTGCTGAAGTAGCCATTCACTTGTTAACCGAATACAAACACCCAGCAGCATCAAGCCTCTTAGAGAAATTTACCGAATTTAACCAGTAATACTTACTCGGATTTCTCCCAAATGTGCAACCCAAGCCTGCATGATGTCACCCACAACAACAGCGCCAACATTCTCAGGGGTGCCTGTCATAATTAAATCACCTGGACGTAATTCGAAGACCTCAGATATTTTGCAAATCACTTCTTCTATAGACCAAGTTAAATTAGAAATGTGACTAATTTGTTTTGTATCGCCATTTACTTTTAAGCCAATTTCCGCTGTTGATATATCAGCAGTAAGCTGAGCATTTTTTAAAGAAATGGGACCTATCGGAGCGGACTCATCAAAAGATTTACCTATCTCCCATGGACGACTTTTCTTCTTGGCTTGCGTTTGCAAATCACGACGAGTCATGTCTAACCCGACGGCATAACCCAAAATGGCATCATTCGCTTGCTGCATCGTTAAATGACGACCACCTTTACCGATAGCAACAACTAACTCAACTTCATATTCAAACTGTGACGTGGCCATCGGGTAAGAGATAGGCGTAACATTTGAATAAGTAACAGGCACGACACACGACGCATCCTTCATAAAAAAGAAAGGTGGATCTCTTTCGGGATCGTCTCCCATTTCTTTAGAATGCTCCGCATAATTACGACCAACACAAAACACTCGGCCGACAGGAAATAACTGATTATTGTCTACTACAGGTAAAAATACTCGCTTTTGTTCGGGTACAATATGCTTCACAGAAACCCCAATATACAGCTTAATAAAGACTAAAAATGCCCTGACTTAATCCAAATAAAACAATCGGATTCGACACGCCAATGACTCAGTAAAAAATTAGGCTCTCGCAACCATCCCTCTGAGGAGATTAACAAACCGTCGTAATTAGCTTGGCCCGATATCATAAATAACTCAACCGAATCAGATAAGTCTAATTCACTTAACAGATTCTCACTATTCTGAATACGAACAAGCCAAACCCGCTCATTACCAAATTGATAAAGAGGGAATATTTCAGACGCTGTAGAAGACCAAATCTTAGGCGTACTAATGTACACCTGATTAAGATCGGAAGTTTGAAACTGATGTAACTTCACCAACAAAAGACAACCATCAACACTGTGTGGAGCATGGCTACTACCTGGTGGATTACGAAAGTAACTACCGGCTTTAAAATCGCCTTTTTCATCAGAAAAAACCCCTTTCAGGACAAGGATTTCTTCTCCTAGAGGATGTGGATGAGGACGAAAAACTGAACCAGCATCGTAGCGGACTAAGCTAGTCGCATGACCACGTTCAGCCTCTTCTCTGGCTAATGGCTTTCTATGAACACCAGACATAGGACTGGCAACCCAATCGACCTTATCTGTTTCAATGAATACCGTTTGAGCAAAGTTCATGTTAAGCATGGTTAACCGCCACCAAATAATTGAAAAATAAGTGTAACGGTTTGGTCAAATAACAATCAAGTTTTTCGTAAATTCATTACGCAACAAGTACAAAGCAAAAAAAAGCACCGGGTGCTGCCACCTGGTGCCAAAAATGTTCCAACAATCCGCCTACAAGAGAGATATATGGAACCTTGAATGATCGTACTTAACATAAGGCTCCCACCTTATTGGGAGTAGGGAGGAGCCTTAGAGTAAATAAAATCGTCTATAAGAGGATCTTAGAAACCGTAGTAAACACCAACCGCTGTTTGGTCATCTTCTGCAGAAGTGAATTGACCTACTTCAGCGAAAACATAAACATTTGACGCTAGGTTGTAAGTCACGCCTGCAGCGTATTCATTGAAGTCATCAGAACCAGCGGCTTCAGGATCAACATTTTGATAAGAAGCGTAAAGATCGCCAGCACCATAACCGTAACGACCTGCTAGACCAAGAATATCACGAGTATCTTCAGTTGTTTCGTATTTAGCCGTGACAGACAAGTTTTCCAAAGGAGTCACTGTGATAGCTAGACCCGTAGTCGCTTCCGCATCAGCAGTATTGTCACGAGTGTCATAACCCAATGCAGCAGACACGATACCAGTAGAATACTTAACAACCATCATAGAAGAAGATTTGTCATAGTTAGCATTCGTAGCTTGGCCTTCGCTTGCGTCGCCTTTCACTTGCACTGCCGCTTGTACTTCAAAACCGTTTATTGAAGGAGAGAAGTAAGCAATGGTATCGCCTTCAGTTGTTTTAGCCGCATTTGTAGCACTAAAGTTCTCAAATTGATCTACTGCATCTTGAATCGCATTGTTGTAGATGGTGTCGAATGAACCAATTTGCACTTTACCAAAGTTACCTTGCAAGCCAACAAAAGCTTGGTCTAGATCTGCTTTACCGTTGTCATCAGCGCCAGATTTTTGGTCAGCATCAAATTCTAATTCGTACTTGAAAAAAGCAGTCAAATCATCATTGATTTTAGTCTCGCCTTTCAAGCCAATAGTAGAACCGTTATCTTCAAAGTTGCCGCCAGCATCTTTGTCAACGTAAGCATATTGGATGTTACCGTAAACATCTACTGTAGAGCCTTCAGCAGCATAAGCAGAGACAGACGCAAGAGCTGCACTTGATACAGCAATAGCAATAATCGATTTTTTCATTCTCGTTTCCCTTTTAAATGTTTGTACGCTTTTTCTTGTAGGCGCTTGATATGTGCAAGCAACAGTCAAACAATCTAAACTTTCCACAGAAATTGACAACCTAGTGCAAGCTAATTGCATCAAGTATCCGCTATACGTGCTTTTTTTGTGAAACATTACATATAAAAAGGATTTACTATCGTTTTTTTGAACAAAGAAAATAAAAAAACTAATAAATAACAACACCTTATGAAAATGTCGTGGGTTAAATGTGCACTTATAAAAACACACTGGCACATTGATTCGAAAATTTTTCGTCAATAAAGGAGGGATAACTCGTTTTAAGAGAAAATTAAGAAGAATAAGAAGCGAAAAAATAAAGACAAAGAGGGCTAAAAAACCCTCTTAGAGGAAGAAAAATGCTTTTACCACATCAAATCATCGGGTATTTTAAAATCGGCATAGGGGTCGTCATCAACACTTTCAACACGATTATTACAAACAAGTACGTAAGAAGCATCACGCTCATTAATCTTGACAGCCACAGGCTCAGGCACAATTTCGTACTGCTGATCCAGCTTAACAATAGCCAAACGGCCTCTACTTAAATCGTCATGCATGGTTTGGCTAATATATATCTGCTTTACTTTTTTACTGTCAGTGAAATGGTAGGTAATGTCACCGTCTTCTTTTCGGATACGGTTTTGCTCTATCATCTGTCTAATCTGACCTTGAACTGCCTTATGCTCAGCAAGTTTTTGACGCTCTAAATTTAATGCCCTATCCTTCTCTGCTTTCTCAAGTCTTTGTTGCTTTAGAGACTCCTGTCGCTCAGTATCGTCAGTGGCAAGCATCTTGCCTTTTTTAATTTTTTGCTTCTGCTGAAGCGTCTCAGCTTTTAGCTTTTTAACTTTCTTTTTATCAACGAGCCCAACACCCAATAACTGCTCTTGCAATGACTTAACAGCCATAAAACGTCACCTCACGTTTCTAAAATCAATAGTTCAAATCAATACTGTACTTAAAAAGTCCAGCCTACAAAAACAAAAAAAGCGACTTAGAAGTCGCTTTTTAGCATTCGCACTGCTGAGTATAATCTCAGCAACGTTACCTTATAAAGGTGTAACGTTTTGAGCTTCTGGGCCTTTTTTGCCTTGAGCTACTTGGAATTCAACTTTTTGGCCTTCAGCCAAAGTTTTGAAACCAGAAGTGTTGATTGCAGAGAAATGAACGAAAACATCAGGACCAGAATCCTGAGTGATGAAACCGAAACCTTTAGTTTCGTTGAAAAATTTTACTGTACCAGTTACTACGTCAGACATGTCTGTTTATCCTGTAGGTTAAGTTAATTTATACGCAAGCGTTAATCGCTTACGTTATAGTGCTAAAAAAACTCGGTATTACTTATGACTTAACAGGACCGAACATACATGACGTAATATTCGCAACTCTGGACATAAATATTGCCAACTCTTTTAAACGAAACTGATTGTAGTCCGCTTTGAGTCGCTGGGTCAATCAAGTTTTGAACAATTTTTAATAAAACCGCACATTAAAAATAATTACTTCCCAGAAGAAACATCTATCTCATTGTATTTTATAGCTTTATCATCATAAAACGATGAAAAATAAATATTACTTAATATCTAACTTCTTACAACAACATCTAAAGAAGCACCTAAATAAAAGGCAATCGACTGCACCAATAACACCCTTATATTTTATCTGATGCCACAACTTACAGTATCTTCACGCAAGATTAGCTGAAAACAGCTACCGATCTTTCGAGAAATGGCAGAGGCTGCTGATCTTAGTATTAGGTGTTGGACGTGTGAAAGGGACACAAGCCAAGACCTACTGAACCTGAACCTGAACCTGAACCAAACTGTAGGTCGGCGGCTTTCAGGCCGATACAGAGCATTTAGCCTTTACAACCCCTTTGACGCGCTAAAGCACGACCTACAAAACCAATCACGTGTAGGTCGGCCTTCAGGCCGTAAAAAAGCATTCAGCCTTTGCAAACCCTCTGACGCGCTAAAGCACGACCTACAAAACCAATCACGTGTAGGTCGGCCTTCAGGCCGTCAAAAAGCAATTGGGCCTTTGCAACCCCTCTGACGCGCTAAAGCACGACCTACAAAACCAATCACGTGTAGGTCGGCCTTCAGGCCGTCAAAAAGCAATTGGGCCTTTGCAACCCCTCTGACGCGCTAAAGCACGACCTACAAAACCAATCACGTGTAGGTCGGCCTTCAGGCCGTCAAAAAGCAATTGGGCCTTTGCAACCCCTCTGACGCGCTAAAGCACGACCTACAAAACCAATCACGTGTAGGTCGGCCTTCAGGCCGTCAAAAGGCCTTTCCTTGAGGCAAAAAAAAGCCCCAACAGCGTTAGCTATCAGGGCTTCTTAAATATAAAGCTTGACGACGACCTACTCTCACATGGGATCTCCCACACTACCATCGGCGATGGCGCTTTTCACTTCTGAGTTCGGGATGGGATCAGGTGGTTCAACGCCTCTATGATCGTCAAGCAATTCTGTTGCGTTTGTTTTGAGTGGCACTCTGTTGTGCTGCTTGCCTTTTACAGCTAGCTTGTCTCAAAACACGCGAAGACGTGCTTGGATCTTTAACAATTCTTTTTTGAAATAGCGATAACCAAGTATCAAACCGATGCGCATCATGACTGATGCTTTATCGTAATCTGTGTCTTTTGTGTGTCAAAACCACTTTGGTGTTATATGGTCAAGCCT